>NZ_NMOK02000004.1:0-330298 GCF_003399985.2 Paenibacillus sp. ATY16
ATCAAACTCTCCATTAAAGTGTTTGACTTGCTCATTCATTTAAAAAATCGCTTTTCCGTTATTTCTAACGGGGCAGTTTCGCTCGTTGTTCAGTTTTCAAAGAACAATTTCTTTTTCGTGTCGTTGCCGTGTTTCTCAGCGGCGACAAGAGATAATATACCATGAACGCCTAATGGATTGCAAGCACTTTTTGAAAGTTTTTTACTAAAACATGATTATTCTCTTTTACATCTCATATTTAAGCTGAAAATCCTTATTAATCAACTGTTCTATACATAGATTTCTTATCTAATAAACAAATAAAGATCTCGCCTGATTCCAAGGCAAGATCTCTATTGTTAACCCATGACTTCTTTTATATGCAGATGTCTTTCGATTGTCAGGTTGATTATCGTACCGCCAACAGAGACCCATGGTCTTGTCGGATGCACGGAATCGCTAAACACAATCTCTCCAACGCGATCATCGCTAAGCTTCACGATATTGCCGTTATGGAATTGCGTTACCTTCTCTACGAATATCCTGACGTAAGCAGGCTCCAGCTTTCCGAAGGAATCGCTCTGGATCTGTTCCAGAACGAAATACGGGGAAGCTGCCTTGCGGTAGAATCGATTTAAAGTCATCGCATGATAAATATCCGCAATGGCAACGATTTTGGCGTACGGATGGATCTTGGACGAATCAATGGCAAGCGGATAGCCGCTGCCGTCAATACGTTCATGATGCTGTAGCGCGGCCAGCTTCACTCCCTCGTTTAAAGAGGCAATATTCTTAAGCAGCTGATATCCAAATACCGTGTGACGCTTCATCTCTTCGTTTTCTTCGGCCGTTAAGGCTGTCGGCTTGGCTAATATGGCCGGGTCAATCTTAACGTTCCCGATATCGTGCAGTAGACCGGCAAGAGCGACCGGCATCCAATCCTTACGAGGCAGTCCGCACCATTGGGCAATACGATAGGAGGTTAAGCTAACCAGTATGCTGTTGTGCAGCAAATAGTCGCGCTCCGAAAAATGTCTCGGCATAAACGTTAGCACCTGGTAGCTGTCCTCATACTGCATCATTTTCTCCAACTGATTCCGAATATCCATTACCGGTATCGGCTGACCGGACCGGATTTCATTGATAACCCGCTTCAGTACAACGATCATCTGGTCGTATTCATCATGCAGCGGAGTAGCAGAGACAGCAGGAGCTGCACTCTGCGGCTCCTGCTTTGCGTTGTCCTGCGTTTTATCCGTCTGATTAGCCGGCTGTTCAATCTGAACTTTGGGAACCAGAAAGGCTTGCATGATATCTAATTCTCTTGGCGTGACGATGCGCCCCTTCTGAAATAGCACTCCGCCAAGCGGGGTGAGGACATCTTCGCTGATTTTGTCGCCTAACTTCACCTGTGATAAAGCCACTGTTGCCACAACGGTCCCCTCCCGATGTATGCCAATCCTCTATTGTCTGTTTTTACTCTTCTGCCGGCTCGGTGCCTGCATCCGGAGCTGTATTTTCGAATTCTTCGCCCTCTTCGAGCGATTCGTCAGCATCTTCGCTGCGCGCGACACGGGTTACGGTAGATACCGTATCATCCTCACGCGTATTGATCAACTTCACGCCCTGCGTATTACGTCCCATCGTCGAGATGCCTTCCATGCTCGTACGAATGAGCGTACCAAGCGCAGTCATAATCATCAGGTCCTCGTCATTCAGAACGACCTTCAGGCTGACAATCGGTCCATTCTTGTCCGTAACGTTAAGAGTCTTGATCCCTTTACCGCCACGGTTCTGGATCCGGTACTCGCTCATTGGCGTACGTTTACCGTAGCCTTTGGCCGTTACGATAAGCACATCATTCTCCGGATTAACAACATCCATGTCAATGACGGTATCGTCATCATCCAGTTGAATGCCTTTTACGCCTGTGGCGGAACGTCCCATTGAACGAACATCCTGCTCGGAGAAGCGGATCGACATGCCTTGCGCCGTACCCATTACGATCTCCTGGTTGCCGTCTGTCAGCTTCACGCCAATCAGTTCGTCATCCTCGCGGATCGAAATCGCAATCAGACCAACCTTGCGGATATTCATATAATCGTCAAGCGGTGTCTTTTTAACAATACCTTGACGGGTCGCAAAGAACAGATAGCTGTCCGAATCGAAGCTTTCTACCGGAATAACCGCATTGATCGTCTCGCCCTGTTCAATTTGGATCAGGTTGATGATCGGCGTTCCCCGGGCTGTCCGGCTGAGATCCGGAATCTCATACGCCTTGAGACGGTATACTTTGCCTTTGTTCGTAAAGAACAGCAAGTAATGGTGCGTGTTGGATACGAACAGATGCTCAACGAAATCATGCTCTTTCGTATCCATGCCAACGACGCCTTTGCCGCCCCGCTTCTGGCTGCGGTAAGTGGTTACCGGCAGACGCTTGATATAACCGGTATGCGTGATGGAGATGATAACATCCTCGCGAGGGATCAGATCCTCGTCCAGAATTTCTTCATCGCTGACGGTAATTTCGGTACGGCGTTCGTCGCCGAAGCGCTCCTTGATCTCGTTAAGTTCTTCGCTGATGATGTTGAGCACAAGCTGCTCATCGGCTAAGATCGCCTTGTACTCGGCAATCTTCTTCATCAGTTCCGCATACTCAGCTTCGATCTTGTCGCGTTCCAGGCCGGTCAGCCTTTGGAGACGCATATCGAGAATCGCTTGCGCCTGCTCATAGCTAAGCGCAAAACGCTCGATCAAGCCTTCGCGGGCAATATCCGCCGTTTGCGAAGCACGGATCAAAGCGATAACTTCGTCCAAATGATCAAGAGCAATACGCAAGCCTTCGAGAATATGGGCTCTCGCTTCCGCTTTTTTCAGATCGTATTCGGTACGACGGCGAATAACTTCGATCTGATGCTGCAAATAGTAATACAGCATTTCGCGAATATTCAGCGTCTTAGGTTCACCGTTAACTAGCGCGAGCATGTTAATACCGAAGTTGGATTGCATTTGCGTCTGCTTATACAGATTGTTCAGCACCACGCTTGGCGTTACATCGCGGCGAAGCTCAATAACGACTCGCATGCCGTTACGGTCGGACTCATCGCGGAGGTCGGTAATTCCCTCTATTTTTTTCTCGCGGACGAGCTCTGCGATTTTTTCTACCAGTCGTGCTTTGTTAACCTGGTATGGCAGCTCGTAGACGATAATCCGGGCTTTATTGCCGTTCTCTTCAATCGTCGCACGTGCTCGCATCGTTACCGTGCCGCGTCCCGTCAGATAAGCCTGACGGATGCCGCTAAGTCCCATAACGATACCCGCGGTAGGGAAATCGGGGCCTTTTACATAATCAATCAGCTCAACAGGCGTAATCTCCGGATTGCGGATCAGCGCCTGAATACCGTCAATAACTTCGGTCAGGTTATGCGGCGGAATATTCGTAGCCATACCTACCGCGATACCTGTAACCCCGTTTACGAGCAGGTTCGGGAAGCGCGACGGCAGAACGGCCGGCTCTTTCTCCTCGCCGTCATAGTTCGGAACGAAATCAACCGTTTCTTTATTTAAATCGCGGAGCATCTCCATGGCGATTTTCGACAGACGCGCCTCGGTATACCGCATCGCCGCCGCCATATCTCCGTCAATCGAGCCGAAGTTGCCATGTCCGTCCACAAGCATGTACCGCATGGAGAAATCCTGCGCCATCCGTACCATTGCTTCATAAACCGACGAATCGCCGTGCGGATGGTACTTACCGATTACTTCCCCTACGATCCTCGCAGACTTCTTGTATGGCTTGTCCGAAGACATGCCCAGCTCCGACATTGCGTACAAAATACGACGATGCACCGGCTTAAGACCGTCCCTTACATCCGGCAATGCGCGGCTTACGATAATACTCATCGCATAGTCCATGAATGAATCGCGCATTTCCGTACCGATGTCACGGTCTTTAATTTGCGAATGCTGTTGTTCTTCCGCCATGTTTTACCTCCCTGACGTCATCAATCTGCAAACCTTGTCAAACATGATAACCATTATATTACTTTCACAAAAAAGGCACGGCTAAACGCCCTGCATCCGTTTCATCTATGAAACCGGCAAATTGCCTAAAAAATAATGAAAAATAGGCAAATAACTCGTATCTTTTCGTGCCCGATCCGCCATAAAATAAACAGACCCAAATTACATTATACCACTCATTCCAAAGTCTGTCTTCTTCTTGATACGCAATCTTCATCGCTTAATACCTGTTCCCAAGGGAAAGGAGCAACAGAATTGTCTATTCAATTGGTATACAGCAAATGGGAGAAAACCAACGTACTTCTACACTCGCCAGCTCTCCGTGAATATATACCTCTAACAAAGCTTTTCAGCAAAGAAAACCTGCAGTTGATGCTTGAAGAATACGGGATGGTCTACGTCAAACCCGTAAACGGCACCTTTGGCAAAGGCGTTATGCGCGTAGAACAGCTCAAGCCGGCTGCTAAAGGCTATAAGTATCAACTGAACACCACAATCCGGACTTTTCCTACCCTCGAACTGCTGCATCAGAGCCTCGTGAAAAAAATTAAAAGCAGGCGCTATCTGGTTCAACGTGGCATCCATCTGCTCCGCCATAATAACCGGCGCTTCGATATCCGGGTAATGGTGCAGCGCAATGAAAACAACCACTGGGAGGCTACCGGCATTATCGGACGTCTTGCCCATCCCGGGAAAGTGGTTACCAATTACCACAACGGCGGCACTCCGATGTCCTTCGAACGATTGATGTCTAACCATCAATCCCCGACCCAGAAGATGATATACGCGATGCGCCTCAAGCAAATTAGCCTGGATATCGCAAAAGAGCTGGAAAAGCATTATCCGGGCATCAAGGAGCTTGGGATCGACATCGCCGTTGACCAGCAGCAGAGACCTTGGATTCTTGAGGTAAACACGAAGCCTGATGCCTTTATCTTCCGGAAGCTCGAAGATAAAACGATGTTCCGCAAAATCTATAAGTATGCCGTTTCTTACGGCCGCTACAAAAAGAAATAGCCGCCCGCAAGGACGGCTATTTCTTTTTGTTAAATATCCAGGTTCTTAACGTCTTTCGCAAATTGCTGGATGAAATCGCGGCGCGGTTCAACGTTGTCGCCCATAAGCGTGTCGAAGATAACGTCTGCTTCAATCGCGTCTTCGATCGATACCTGAAGCATAGTCCGGCTCTCCGGATCCATCGTTGTTTCCCACAGCTGAGTGGCGTTCATCTCGCCGAGACCTTTATAACGCTGCACGTTTACTTTGGCGCCTTCACCGAATTCTGCGATAATCTCATCGCGTTCCTTCTCCGACTGCGCATAACGGATAACCTTGTTACGCTCGATCTTGAACAGCGGCGGCTGTGCGATATAAATATAGCCTGCTTCGATAATCTTCCGCATGTAACGGAAGAAGAAGGTCAGCATCAAAGTACGGATATGCGCGCCGTCGACGTCGGCATCGGTCATAATGATGACCTTATGGTAACGTGCTTTCGCCAGATCGAAATCATCGCCAATGCCCGTTCCAAGCGCCGTAATAATCGCGCGGATCTCGGCATTTCCGAGAATGCGGTCCAGTCTGGCACGCTCAACGTTCAGGATTTTACCGCGCAGGGGCAAAATCGCCTGGAAATGACGGTCGCGGCCTTGCTTCGCCGAACCGCCGGCGGAGTCGCCTTCGACGATATACAGCTCGCTGATCGAGGCGTCCTTGGAGGAGCAGTCAGCCAGTTTACCTGGCAGGGAGCTCACTTCAAGCGCGCTCTTGCGGCGTGTTAACTCGCGTGCCTTGCGTGCCGCTTCGCGGGCTCTTGCCGCTTGCAGGCCTTTTTCAACGATTTTGCGGGAAACCGAAGGATTCTCATCCAGGAACTCCTGCAGCTTCTCGGCAAAGAACGATTCGACAATACCGCGCACTTCGCTGTTGCCAAGCTTCGTCTTTGTTTGTCCTTCGAACTGCGGCTCGGGAATTTTCACCGAAATAATCGCCGTCAAGCCCTCGCGGACGTCATCGCCGGAGAAGTTGGAATCATTGTCTTTGATTAATCCCGTCTTACGGGCATAGTCGTTAATAATACGCGTTAAAGCGCTCTTGAAGCCGGATTCGTGCGTACCGCCCTCATGCGTATTGATGTTATTGGCGAACGAATGGATATTCTCGCTGTAACCGTCATTGTACTGCAGCGATACCTCAACTTGGATATGGTCCTTCGAGCCCTCTACATAGATTGGCTCATCGTGCATAACTTCCTTGTTGCGGTTCAAATGTTTGACGAACTCGATAATGCCGCCTTCATACTTGAACGAATTCGATGTGCCCGTACGCTCATCAACCAGTTCAATCTCGAGGCCTTTATTGAGGAACGCCAGCTCGCGAATCCGCGATTGGAGCGTCTCATACTCGTAAACGGTGGTGTCGGTAAATATCTCCGGATCCGGCTTGAACTTAACCGTCGTACCGGTTTCATTGGACTCCCCGACAATCTTGACGTCATATTGCGGCACGCCGCGGCGGTATTCTTGTTGATAGATATGTCCGTGCAGCTTAACCGTAACCGTTACATGTTCCGACAACGCATTAACGACGGATACACCAACACCGTGCAACCCGCCCGATACTTTATAGCCTTCGCCGCCAAACTTGCCGCCTGCGTGAAGAACAGTCATTACGACTTCGAGAGTCGACTTCTTCAGCTTTGCGTTCTCACCTACCGGAATACCGCGGCCATTATCGATAACCGTAATGCTGTTGTCCTCGTGGACGCGAACCTGGATCTTCGTACAATACCCGGCCAGTGCTTCGTCGATACTGTTATCGACAACCTCCCATACGAGATGGTGGAGGCCCTTGCCGCTGGTAGAGCCGATGTACATCCCCGGACGCTTCCGTACCGCTTCTAAGCCTTCGAGGACCTGTATCTGACTTTCATCATACGTATTCTGCTGACTCAACTGCTCACTACTCCTCTCATACCTGTTCGCCTAGGCTGCTTCTAGCCATTCGCCGCAAAATGATGGGCCCGTTTCTTCAAAGTAGAGGATGAAATCGGCGAATAATAGATTTTCTGCTTCGTCACGACAATGGATTTGGGCTCTTCCTCACCAATGGTCTCGACGTCTTTGCGTTTACGGGCTCCTGCTACAAATTGCTTGGAAAGCTTGGAGGATTGCTCTATCGATATATCAAAAATGGCTACCAGCTCGGCAGCCCGGATAATTTTCTCGCCGCCCAAATGGATATACATGTCCTCCGCCTCCCGTGTAAATGTCCGTTATCAGCGCGTTACTCGGCCATCCCGCACATCGTAGATCCCGGCATCGCGGAGCTTGCTCACATTTACGCTCTCGAGTCCGGTCGTTGTAATAAACGTCTGAACCTTGCTCTGAAATGTCTCGATGAGCTGCGTCTGCCGGTTCTGATCCAGCTCAGACAAGACATCATCAAGCAATAGCAGCGGGTATTCCCCAATTTCTTCGCAGATCAGCTCTATTTCGGCGAGCTTGAGAGACAGGGCAGTCGTACGCTGCTGTCCCTGCGACCCGTATACAGCCGCTTCCTTGCCGTTGATAAAGAAAGCCATGTCGTCGCGATGAGGCCCTACGAGCGACATTCCTCTGCGAATCTCCTGATCTTTCACCTGTGATAACTTTAACATAAATTGCTCAAATAAAACAGTTTCATCTTCGGAGGCGCCGCCGTCAAAGGACGGGCGGTACTCAATGGTGAGGCGCTCACCGCCCGCCGTGATGCCGGAGTGAATGTGCTCCGCCCACCGTTGTAATTTATGAATAAAGTGTTTCCTTTTTTTCATGATTTTAACACCGTGCTCGGCAAGCTGCATATTCCAGATGTCCAGCATGGCGAGCT
This sequence comes from Paenibacillus sp. ATY16, assembly GCF_003399985.2. Lineage (NCBI taxonomy): Bacteria > Bacillati > Bacillota > Bacilli > Caryophanales > Paenibacillaceae > Paenibacillus > Paenibacillus sp. ATY16. The sequence continues at coordinate 7,873 of NZ_NMOK02000004.1, forward strand.
GGGAGCTCCCCGGAGATGCCGTCTTCAGAAAATTGTTCCGCTGTGCAAGCACCTTGGTGTACTGCGTCAGCGTATGCAAATAACCGGGCTGTACTTGGCCGATTTCCATATCGAGAAACCGTCTTCGTATGCCCGGCGTTCCTTTTACAATCTCCAGATCTTCAGGCGCAAACATAACAACGTTCAGCGATCCGATGAAATCGCTGAGCTTCCGCTGCTCAAGTCCGTTGATCTTCGCTTTCTTGCCCTGCGTCGAATACATCAAATCAAGCTTTAACGTGCCGTAGCGCTTCTCCACTTCGCCGTGGATCCGGGCTGAATCGGCTTCCCAGCCAATCAGCTCCTTATCCTTCGACGTGCGGTGCGATTTGGTGAGGGCGAGCGCAAAGATCGCCTCAAGCAAGTTCGTTTTCCCCTGCGCGTTAGGCCCGACAAACAAATTGACCTTATTATCCGTCACGAGCTCAAGCTCTTTGTAGTTCCGATAGTTTTGCAATTGAATGCTTTTTAAAAACACGTTCGTTTGTCCTCCCGGCCTGGCTGCTTCTTAAGCACTTATGCCCCGGTCACCGTAAAGACGCCGCAGCCTTCCACTTCAACGCGGTCACCGACGTACAGCTTTCTGCCGCGGCGGTTATCCACAACCCCGTTTATGTGAACTTCGTTTTCCTGCAAGAAAAATTTCGCGTGTCCACCTGTGGATATACAATCAGCCAGTTTTAAAAACTGTCCAAGCGTAATGTATTCGTCGCGAATCGAGATCTCTTTCATCCCTTGCTCACCTGCCTTTCACCGTTATTGCCTAAGCTTGCATAACCTTAGTTTGTCGTCCGATAAGGCAAGATAACATACGTGTTGTAGGAATGATCGGTTGGGCGAATAACGATTGGGCTCATTGCCCCCGTAAACCCGATAAAGATCTGCTCGCTGTCGATGACTTTAAGCACGTCCAGCATATATTTGGAGTTGAACGCAATCTTAAGCGGCTCGCCATCGAACTGCTTCGGTTCCAGCTGCTCGGTAACGCGGCCAAGCTCCGTCGAGCTCGAGGAAATTTCGATCGATCCGTCATCCATCGTTGTCAGGCGAACGATGTTGGTCTTCTCTTCTCTCGACATCAGATACGCGCGGTCGATGGCATCCGTCAATTTTTTTGTATCAAGAACGAGTTCTGTTTTGAACGCGCTCGGAATAATTTTAGAAGTATCCGGGTAAGTTCCGTCCAGCACGCGGGTGTAGAACAATACGTTGCCGATTTTGAACAGCACCTGGTTGTCGGCTACGACAATATCAACGAGACCGTGCTGATCCGGAACCAGCTTAGACAGCTCGACCAACGTTTTTGCCGCGATTACGACATTGTTAAACCGGTAGTCGGCGGCGGTCTCCGCTTGCGCGATACGGCTGGCCAGACGGTGGCGGTCAGTCGCCACGAATTTCAACTGCTTATCCTGCAGGCTCCAGAGCACGCCGGTCAGAATAGGCGTCTGCTCATTAACGGAGGCGGCCAGAACAGTCTGGCGAATCATCGCCTTCAGAAGATCACCGGGCATTTGGAACAGCTCGTTTTGCTCGATGGAAGGAAGTACGGGGAACTCCTCCGGATCCAGGCCAACCATCTGAATATCCGTCGAACCGGAACGAATCAGGGTTTGGAAATGGGCGCCTACTTCAATTTCAACATTGTCAGACGGAAGCTTCTTAACGATTTCGACAAAAAATTTAGCGGGCAGCACCACATTGCCCGGTTTATCCACATTCGCAATAACGAGATCATCCCGTTCTACAGGAATAAAGCTTTGAATAGATATATCGGTATCACTTGCCGTTAAGGTAACCCCTTGGTGGGTAACTTCAATCTTGATGCCGCCGAGAATAGGAATTGTCGGACGGGAAGAAGCCGCTTTTGCAACCTGCTGGATGGCTTCGTTCAGTTCATGTTTGGAAATTGAAAGTTTCATGGTTTCACTCCTAAGTCCGTTTCGGATCGATGGTTTCTTGGGCTTTTAAAATCGGCGAAGCCGTAATGGGCGTTTTCGCCCTATTTTGATGATGTTTTTTTAAAAAAAAATAGTAGTCGTAGTAGTAGGCGGCGTTAATATGTGGATAACCGTCTAAAACACGGATAAAGCAAGCCTATCCACATGTGTATAGCTTGTGCATAGGCTTGCTTGGTTGTTCATATAGAAGTGAATAACTTTTACGTGTGATTTTTGATCTTCTCGGTCAAGTTTTGCAAAATCTTGTACAAGTCCTGGTCTTGCTTCAGCTGCTGCGAAATTTTCTCATGCGCATGAATGACTGTCGTATGATCACGCCCGCCGAATGCCTCACCGATCTTCGGAAGCGAGTAATCGGTCAGCTCACGCGAGAGATACATGGCGATTTGCCTCGGGTAGGCGACGGCTTTGGTCCGTTTCCGCGCTTTGAACTCCTCGAGACGCAGCCCGTAGAATTCGCCAACCTTTTGTTGAATATCGTTTATCGTGATCATCTTCGGACGGCTGGACGGAATAATGTCCTTTAACGCTTCGGCAGCCAGATGGGATGAGATATCCTGATTAATAAGCGAGGAGTATGCGACTACGCGGATGAGGGCGCCTTCCAGCTCGCGAATATTCGTGTCGATCTGGTTCGCAATGTAGACCATCGCTTCATTCGGAATATCAAGGTTTTCCGCTTTCGCCTTTTTGCGCAAAATCGCGATCCTTGTCTCCAAATCCGGTGCCTGAATATCCGTTATTAATCCCCACTCGAACCGCGAACGCAGCCTTTCCTCCAAAGTCGGAATTTCCTTTGGCGTACGGTCACTGGAGATGACGATTTGCTTCCGCTCTTCATGCAAGGCATTAAAGGTATGGAAGAACTCCTCCTGCGTACCGTCTTTACCGGCCAGGAACTGAATATCGTCAATCAGCAGCACGTCAATATTGCGATATTTGTTGCGGAAGCTCTCGCCCCTGTTATCCCGGATCGCATTAATGAACTCGTTCGTGAATTTCTCGGACGAGATGTACATGATCTTCGTGCTTGGATTGTGATCCATGATGTAGTGGCCGATGGCATGCATCAAGTGGGTCTTGCCGAGTCCTACGCCGCCGTATAAAAACAGCGGATTATAAGCTTTCGCCGGCGCTTCCGCCACGGCAAGCGATGCCGCATGCGCAAAGCGGTTGTTGGCCCCGATGACAAACGTATCAAACGTATATTTCGGGTTAAGCATATGATTGAAGGTCTCTTCTTGAATGATCGGCGCTTCCGCAGCCTTAATCACAGCGGGAGGCGCGGGTTCCGCCGGCTTCGCCTCTTCGATCGAAAAGCGTACGTCTACCTGTCTGCCGAGAAACTCAAACAAGGTGTTGCGAATTAATTTGGTATACCGGCCTTCCAGCCATTCAGCCGCAAATGTTGTCGGCGCCGTCACTTCCAGAAGCGAATCGTTCACGAAGGAAGCTTTGGTCGCTTTAAACCAGGTATCGAAACTGGGTTTGCTTAGTTTCGTCTGAATGATTGACAACACTTGCTGCCATAAATCATAGGTATGGCTGTCCACAGACGTCACTCCTTATCAAAAATCGCCGAATAGGCGCAATTAAGCCAAATCATGTCGAATGAATGGTGATTATTACGAAATACCCACAATATGAAGAATAATAGGAACATGAGTTATGAATAGGGGATGAGTTTGTTCACATTGTTATCCACAGGCTGTTGATAAAAGATGCTAAATCGATGAGGTATTCACACCGAAAACATATTAATCATAGCAAAAGATCCCTTGTATTTCAACGAATTGTGAGATTTTATCCACAAATTCAATAGCTTGTGCATAAAAGTTATCTACACCACTACATATTGTTAATATCTTGTTACCATTTCGACAAAGTTCGTCTAAAGTCCCGAAAATTTATGCACATGTTATTAGTTTTCCGACAAAGGTACTCATTCCATACATTTATCCACAATATTTGGATGGCAGCGTTTTTAATTGACTTTTGCAGCCCGGCGTGGTTTAATAAAAAAAGCGTGTTTCAAAAATTAGCTGTTTACAGAGAACAAGCAGATCGGTGTTAAGCCGTACTGTTTTGAGTACTTGATATACGGGAGGTGCAGTTCAGATGAGACCTACATTTAAACCGAATGTAAGCAAACGCAGCAAAGTACATGGCTTCCGCAAACGGATGAGCTCGAAAAACGGACGTAAAGTTTTGGCAGCGCGTCGTCAAAAAGGCAGAAAAGTTCTTAGCGCATAAGCAAAAGACCACGTCGGGTGGTCTTTTTTTTTGCCCTGCGGGCGATACTGATAGGTAGGATCCGCAGGGCAAGCATACATAAAGGGTTATTAATATGAAGAAAGAACGGTGAGCCTGGTCGTGCAAAGAAAATTGCGTCTGCGTAACCGCGCCGACTTCAATCGGATCTATCGTTACGGCAAGTCGTTTGCCAATGGACAGTTTGTCGTGTATTGGTCGAGGCAGCCGGTAGCGGAGCCATTCCGGTTAGGCGTCTCCGCCAGCAAGAAAATCGGCAACGCGGTTGTGCGCAACCGGATGAGGAGAGTTATTAAGGAAATCGTCCGTTTGAACGGAGACAAAATCGTGCCGAATACCGATTTTATATTAATAGTAAGAAAACCTGCGGTGGAGATGGAGACGAAGCAGCTGGAGAAGAGCATTTTTCACGTGCTGAAGAAGGCCGGTTTGCTGAAGAAGGACGCGCGTTATTAGCAATAGTGGCCAGCATTTCCAAGTTGTTTCTTTGTCCTATTATTTATGGTATAGTTTAGTCAATAAAATAATGCTTAGTATGGAATGTTCAGAGAGGAGATTTGGTGTTGGTTTTAAAAGGAAACCGCAAGTGGCTGCTCGTACTGGGCATGGTGCTGATGGTTGTGCTGCTGTCGGGTTGCGCACCGCATAATGCAACGACGAGTACATCGGATTTACAGCACGGCAACTTCTGGGAGAAGAATGTTGTTTATTACTTTGCCCTTACGCTTGATAAGTTCGCAGACTGGTTCAACGGTTCGTATGGACTAGCTATCCTGCTCATTACGATTATTGTAAGAACGGCGATCTTGCCATTAACGCTAAAGCAGTACCGGAGCTCGAAAGCGATGCAGGCGATTCAGCCGCAAATGGCCGAGATTAAGAAGAAACATAAAGATAATCCGCAGAAACAGCAGGAAGAGACGATGAAGCTGTTCCAGGCGAACAAGGTCAATCCTATGGCCGGCTGTTTGCCGCTACTCGTTCAGATGCCTGTGTTTATGGCGCTTTATAACTCAATCTACTGGAATCCCGAGGTTCGTACGCATGAGTTCCTGGGCTTGCAGCTTGGCGAACCGGGACCTTGGTATTTCCTCCCGATCATCGCGGCAGCTACGACATTCGTTCAGTCGAAGATGATGCAGAAGCAGCAAACGCAAACGATGCCGGGCATGGGAGCGATGCTTATGATCTTCCCGGTCCTGATCTTCGTGATGGCCCTTAACTTCCCGTCGGCGCTTCCGCTGTACTGGATTTTCAGTAACCTCTACACCATTATTCAAAACTACTTCCTGTACGTTCGTTCATCAAACAAGGGTAAGGAGGCCCTCGCGAAATGAAGAAAATCGTAGCATCAGGAAAAACGATTGATGATGCTGTACGGAGCGGTTTAACACAATTAAATGTAGCCAAGGATCGCGTCAAAGTGCTCGTTATGGAGCAGCCTTCAAAAGGTCTGTTCGGACTCATTGGCGTAAAGGAAGCGAAGGTTGAACTGGAGCTTATACCCGATCCAACGATTGAAGCAGAGCAATTTCTTCGTGATGTGTCAGAGGCGATGGGACTTACGATCGCTATTGATCGGAAACAAACGAAAGAAGCGACTTATCTGTCCGTTTCGGGCGGAGGGGATATTGGCATGCTGATTGGCCGGCGCGGTCAAACGCTTGACGCGCTGCAGTACTTGGTTAACATTGTGGCAAATCGATACTCGGACAGCCATCTTCGGATCGTGCTTGATGCGGAGGATTTTCGCGAGCGTCGCCGCAAGACGCTGGAGGAATTATCGGAACGCCTTGCCGGCAGAGTAGTCCGCACGAAGAAAGAGGTCGTGCTGGAGCCGATGTCGTCGCATGAACGCAAAGTGATTCATTCCCAGCTTCAGAATCACCCTAGGGTAAAAACTTACAGCAAAGGCGATGAGCCAAATCGGCGAGTTGTTATTGCTTTAAAGGAAAAGCAGATGTAAAGTTAGATCCATACGTTATTCAATTCGCAGCAATGGCTCTCGTGGTCATTGCTGTTTTTCCATTTGAGAGGTGCATAAAAGCTGATGGTACATGATACTATTGCGGCAATTTCGACAGCAGTCGGAGAGGGCGGCATCGCCATTATTCGCGTCAGCGGTCCTGATGCGATTGAGGGAACCGCGAGGATTTTTCGATCAAGAACCGATTTGAGGGATGCGGCAACGCATACCCTGCATTACGGTCATATTATAGATCCGAAGAACGGGGAAGAAGTTGAAGAGGTTATTGTAACCGTCATGCGCGGTCCCCGTTCGTTCACGGCAGAGGATGTCGTCGAAATTAACGCCCATGGCGGCGTTGTGGCGGTAAAGAAGGTGCTCGACCAGGTTCTTCTGCAGGATGGTATGCGGCTTGCGGAACCGGGCGAGTTTACGAAGAGAGCTTTTCTGAACGGCCGGATTGATCTAATGCAGGCGGAGGCTGTTATTGACCTGATCCGTTCGAAGTCGGACCGGGCATTCTCGGTTGCGCGCAAGCAGGCAGAGGGAACCTTGTCCAAGCGGATCAAAGCTCTTCGGCAGACAGTAATTGAGCTGCTAGCTCATATTGAAGTGAATATCGATTATCCCGAGCATGATGTCGAGGATCTGACCAACAATTATATCCGCGAACAAAGCGGATCCGCACTGGAGGAAATCGGCAAGCTGTTAAAAACGGCGAACGAAGGTAAAATATTGCGAGAGGGCATTATGACCGCTATTGTGGGACGCCCGAATGTAGGCAAGTCTTCTCTGCTTAATATGCTGGCACAGGAGAATAAAGCGATTGTAACGGATATTCCCGGTACAACGCGGGATGTTATCGAGGAGTATGTGACGCTTAATCATATTCCGCTTCGACTGCTCGACACGGCAGGTATTCGCGAAACAAGCGATGTCGTGGAACGGATTGGCGTAGAACGCTCCCACAATGCGCTGGAAGAAGCCGATTTGATCTTGTTTGTGCTTAACAATAACGAGCCTATGCATGAGGATGACCGTGCGCTCCTGGAGAAGGTGAAGGACCGCCAGCTTATTCTTATTATTAATAAATCGGACTTGGAATCAAAGCTCGAGATGGCCGAGATTGAGGCATTGGTTGACGAAGAGCGGATTGTCCGCATGTCAGTGCGCGAAGAGGAAGGACTGGATCGGCTGGAGAAAGCGATCAGCAAGCTGTTCTTTGAAGGTCAGCTTGATTCGGGAGATTTGACATATGTCAGCAATGTTCGGCATATTTCTTTGCTGAAGCGGGCGCAGCAGTCGCTTATTGATGCGATCGATGCGTCGAACACCGGCATTCCGATTGACTTAATCCAGATCGATGTGCGTTCCGCATGGGAATCGCTTGGCGAAATATTAGGCGATGAGGTTGGCGATTCGTTGATCGACCAGATCTTCTCGCAGTTCTGCTTAGGCAAATAAAGAAAAAAGATGACGACCGGCAGGGTCCGTATCCCGTGCGCGGCGTGATGAATTGGAGGGATAAAGAAAAATGACCTATGAAGCTGGGCAATATGAAGTAATCGTAATTGGGGCGGGTCATGCCGGAGCGGAAGCAGCGCTTGCTGCCGCTCGAATGGGCTGTGAGACGCTTTTGCTTACAATCAACCTGGACATGGTGGCTTTTATGCCATGCAACCCGTCAATCGGGGGACCTGCAAAAGGACATGTCGTCCGCGAGATTGATGCATTAGGCGGAGAAATGGGCCGAAATATCGATAAAACGTTTATCCAAATGCGGATGCTGAACACAGGGAAAGGACCGGCTGTTCACGCGTTGCGCGCGCAGGCGGATAAATTCTCTTACCAGCATACGATGAAGAAAACGATCGAAGAGACGGATCATCTGACGCTTCGCCAAGGCATGGCGGAGGATCTGATTGTCGAAGACGGTAAAATTACCGGTATCGTCACCAAAACAGGCGCGATCTACCGGGCCAAAGCGGTTGTTATTACGACGGGTACTTACTTGCGCGGCAAAATCATTATGGGCGAGCTGATGTACGAGAGCGGCCCGAATAACCAGCAGCCTTCGGTGAAGCTGTCTGCAAGCCTGAAGGAGCTTGGCTTTAAGCTCGCTCGCTTCAAGACAGGTACGCCGCCGCGCGTGCATAAGGATACGATTGATTTCTCGAAAACGGAAATTCAACCGGGCGATGATAATCCGAAGTTTTTCTCGTATGAAACGAAATCCTCCGACAATGAACAGCTGCCTTGTTGGCTGACGTATACATCGGAAGCAACGCATAAGATTATCAATGACAATTTGCACCGTGCCCCTATGTTCTCTGGAGCGATTGAAGGTACGGGTCCGCGTTATTGTCCTTCTATTGAGGATAAAATTGTCCGCTTCGCGGATAAACCCAAGCATCAAATCTTCCTGGAGCCAGAAGGCAAGCACACGTCGGAGTATTATGTGCAAGGACTTTCAACAAGCATGCCTGAGGATGTGCAGCTCGGCATTTTGAGATCAATTCCAGGTTTGGAAAATGTTGAGATGATGCGTAACGGCTATGCGATTGAATACGATGCGGTTGTTCCGACGCAGCTGTGGCCATCGCTGGAGACAAAGCTGGTTGACGGGTTATTCACAGCCGGACAAATCAACGGCACTTCCGGTTATGAAGAAGCTGCGGGTCAAGGCATTATCGCGGGTATAAACGCAGCGCGCAAAGTGCAAGGGAAAGAGCCGGTTATTATCGACCGCTCGCAAGGATACATCGGCGTTATGATTGATGATCTGGTGACGAAAGGGACAAACGATCCTTATCGCCTTCTTACTTCCCGTGCTGAATACCGCTTGCTGCTTCGTCATGATAATGCGGATCTTCGCTTGACTCCAACCGGCTATGAGATTGGACTTATTTCGGAAGAACGTTACCAGGAGTTCCTTCGCAAGAAAGAGCTTGTGGCTCAAGAAATCGAACGGCTTGGCACGGTGAAAATTAAGCCTGAGGTTGCTCAGCCGGTACTCGATGCCGCGAATTCGGCTCCTATTGCTTTTACAATGGATGCCTTGTCGCTGCTTCGCCGTCCAGAATTGTCTTATGCGTTGGTTGATCAGCTGTCGCCTTCGGAGCTTCCGTTGACGGAAGAAATGAAGGAGCAGGTTGAAATTCAGATCAAGTATGCCGGCTATATCGAGAAACAGCTGCATCAGGTTGAGCGCTTGAGCAAGATGGAGAAAAAGAAAATTCCCGATGATATCGTGTACAGTGAAGTGCATGGTTTGGCATCGGAAGCAAAACAAAAACTGGCGGACATCCGCCCGTTGTCGATCGGTCAGGCGTCGAGGATTGCAGGCGTTACTCCGGCAGACATTTCCATTTTGCTTGTTTATTTGGAACACTATAACCGGGTGACGGCAGCGAGAGGGCAATGATGACAGAAACGCATGTATGGTTTGAAAAGCTGCTGGGGGAGAACGGTATCGCGTTATCCCCGAAGCAGCTCGAACAATTTGATTCCTATCACCGCTTGCTGGTGGAGTGGAATGAGAAAATGAATTTAACCGGCATTACCGAACGGGATGCCGTATTCGAGAAACATTTTTACGACTCGATTTCGTTATCGTTCTTCGTTGATATGAAAAAGATAAGCAGTATTGCCGATATCGGATCCGGAGCAGGCTTTCCAAGCATCCCGCTTAAAATTTGCTTCCCGCATTTGAAGGTTGTCATTGTGGATTCGCTTAATAAGCGAATTCAGTTCCTGAATCATTTGGTTCAAGAGCTTGGGCTCGATAATGTGAATTGCGTACATGGGCGGGCTGAGGATATTGCGAGAATGCCAGCTTATAGAGACTCCTTTGATCTCGTAACGGCAAGAGCAGTTGCACGTTTGAATGTTTTGAATGAATTTTGCCTGCCATTCACCCGCAAGAACGGAACCTTTGCCGCAATGAAAGGCTCGCAAAGCGTGGAAGAGGTGAAGGAGGCTGCTGTAAGTTTACGTGAGCTTAAAGCGAAGGTCCATGCAGAGCATGCCTTCAAATTGCCTTTCGAACAGTCGGAACGCTACATTGTGCTTATCAATAAGACGGACGCTACGCCAAAAAAATATCCGCGCAAAGCAGGCACTCCGCTTAAACAGCCTCTTGTGTAATGACAAAGGAAACCTCCGTATGTTCCACGTGAAACATACGGAGGTTTTTATTTGTGTCTATTCGAAATATTGCGAAGATCAAGCAGGAAAAAACCAAATTGAAGTCGAAATAAAAGGGTAGAGAAAGAATCCCGTTCTTACAAGTTTTTACATAGGGTTTCTAACGCAACAGCGAGTCTATTAAACGAGGTTGTCTGAGAGAAGTAATATAGATAAAATGGTAGTAACGGGAATTTTACCGTTAATGCATAGCAGCACATCTTGGAAACCAACCACTATAACGGTAATGGTTTCTTGGTCGGGTGGTAGAGTAGATAATATGAAAGAATCATTTTCCCGTTTGTTCGGTCTAAGTGATCAGCGAAGCGGTCAAGAAGAGGTTCGGCAGATTCCTATTCAAGATATTGATACGAGTCCATTCCAGCCTCGGACAATCTTCGATGATGAACGTATCGATGAGTTGTGCCAAACGATCAAAACGCATGGCGTTATTCAGCCCATTGTTGTTCGCGCTCGAAATGGCAGATATGAGATTATTGCAGGCGAACGTCGTTGGCGGGCGGTAACAAAGCTTGGATATGATACAATTCCGGCTATTATCCGTGAATTTAACGATTCACAGACGGCCTCTATCGCATTGATCGAAAATTTGCAACGCGAGAATTTGACGGCGATTGAGGAAGCGGTTGCCTACCAAAAGCTGATCGAGCTTCATGAGCTGACACAGGAGAGCCTTGCGCAGCGTTTAGGCAAGAGTCAGTCTACAATTGCAAACAAGCTGCGGTTGCTGGGATTAAATGACACTGTCAAAGAAGCCCTCGCTAGTCGTAAAATATCAGAGAGACATGCGAGAGCGTTGCTTTCTCTGGATACGGAAGAGCTTCAGAATCAGGTGCTGGAAGAGATCATTACGAAGGAATTAAACGTCAAACAGACGGAGAATCGTATTGCATCTCTGAAGGAAGAACCGAAGTCGAAGCAAACGAAGCGGTTTGCGATGCCGAAGAACACGCGTCTTGCTTTTAATACGATCCGTCAAGCTGTTCAGATGGTGTCCAGCACGGGGATGGAAATCAAAGCAGACGAAAAAGACCTTGGCGATTTTTATGAAATTACTATTCATATACCGAAAAATTAGCTTTGCGTAAGTCATTCATGATGAACGTAATAGTACTAATCCGGGCCGTCCTCTTCGAGGACGGCGAAACCGTTTATACCGATACGTTTCACCGTTAGATCATCAGGGGATTAAAAGTTTGGACACAGAGGTGAACAAGTTTGTCTAAAATCATTGCAATAGCCAATCAAAAGGGCGGTGTTGGTAAAACGACAACGTCTGTTAACTTAGGGGCTTGCCTGGCAACACTCGGTAGACGGGTGCTGCTTGTTGACATTGACCCTCAAGGGAACACGACAAGCGGAATTGGCATTAATAAAGCAGATGTAAATAATTGTATTTATGATGTGTTGATTAATGACGTGCATCCGAAGGATGCCATGTTTGAAACAAAGATTGATGGTCTGAAGATCATTCCCGCGACGATTCAGCTCGCAGGTGCCGAGATTGAAATGGTACCAACGATATCGCGTGAGCTTCGTCTGAAAAAGGCTTTGTCCCTAGTTAAGGATCAATTCGACTATATTCTAATTGATTGCCCGCCGTCTCTTGGCCTGCTGACGATTAATTCTTTAACGGCAGCTGATTCGGTTATCATTCCAATTCAATGCGAATATTACGCGCTGGAAGGACTAAGCCAGCTCTTAAATACAGTAAGACTTGTTCAGAAGCATCTGAATACGGCGCTTCAAATTGAGGGCGTATTGCTGACCATGCTGGACGCTCGGACTAACTTGGGTATTCAGGTTATCGAAGAAGTGAAAAAGTATTTCCAGCAGAAAGTGTATCAAACCATCATTCCGCGTAATGTTCGCTTAAGTGAAGCGCCTTCTCACGGCGAAGCTATTATTACGTATGACCCAAGATCCAAAGGTGCTGAAGTATATCTTGAACTTGCTAAGGAAGTGATTATGTATGAGCAAGCGGCTAGGTAGAGGACTTGATGCGCTTATTCCATCGCTTTCGGTAAGCGAAGACGATAAAGTCATTGAAATTCAATTGACGCAATTACGTCCGAACCCATACCAACCACGCAAAACGTTTGATGATGAATCCATTAAGGAATTGGCAGAGTCGATCAAACAGCACGGTGTCATTCAGCCGATCATTGTGCGGACGGTATTGAAGGGTTATGAGATCATCGCAGGGGAAAGACGGTTCCGTGCGTCGCAGCTTTGCGGCAATGCAACGATCCCTGCAGTGGTGCGAGCATTTTCCGATCAACAGGTAATGGAAATTGCTTTGATTGAAAACCTGCAACGTGAAGATTTGAATGCGATTGAAACAGCAATGGCTTATCAAGGCTTAATGGATAAGTTCAAGCTTACCCAGGAAGAGCTGTCGATGAAGGTGGGGAAGTCCCGTTCCCATATCGCGAACTTCCTTCGCCTTCTTGCACTGCCTGCTGAGATAAAAGACAATGTTTCACGTGGAACAATCTCGATGGGTCATGCTAGAGCGTTAGCGGGAATCAAGGATGCAGCCGTCCAGAAGGACATGGCTGACCGGACTGTCAATCTTGGCTGGAGCGTGCGCGATCTAGAGGAAGCGATTCAAAAACTTGAAGTGAAGGAAACGGTAGAAGCGGCAAAAGCGAAAGCAAAGTCGAAGAAACGGGATCCGTATATCGAGAGCTTGGAAGAGTCGCTTAGAGACCGTTTTAAAACAACGGTTAAGATTAAACAGCAAAAGGATAAAGGAAAAATCGAGCTGCAATACTACAATAAGCAGGATCTCGAGCGGCTGCTCGAACTGCTCCAGAATATGGCATGATTTAGGTGAATTTCTAGCATACCAAAGTTGTAATCTTTGTACTGAAAGATTAAACTAAGGTATGCTATTCTTATGTTCTGTTATGGTATTTGGGAAGGAAATTTGAGAGGAAAGAGAGAGAGAGGAGGATGGAACAAGGTGGAAAGGATTATCTATTTGGACCATGCTGCAACTTCGTGGCCAAAGCCGCCGGCTGTACTGGAGGCGATGCAGCATGCCATGCTGCATGAAGCGGCAAATCCGGGACGAGGCAGTCATCGGATGGCTGTAAAAGCTAGCCGTGTCTTGTTTGATACGAGGAAGCAATTAGCGAAGCTGTTTCGGATTAAAAATCCGAATGATATAGCATTTGCCGCAAATACGACAGCCGCATTAAATATGGCAATCAAGGGCTGGGTGAAAAGCGGGGACCATGTGGTTGCTACTTCGGTTGAGCATAATTCGGTAAGAAGGCCACTGGAGTATTTAAAGCACGCTCTAGGTATTCATGTTACGTATGTAGAGTCAGATGAGGCAGGCAGAATTCAGGTGGAACGGATTGCTTCGGCCATAACTGCGCAAACTTCATTAATTATAGTTAACCATAGCTCTAATCTGCTCGGCACCATTGCACCAATCGCTCAAATTGGCGAACTGGCCCGAAAAAAGGGCATAAAGCTCCTTGTTGATGCGGCTCAAAGCGCTGGCATTCTTGAGATTGATGTAGAGGCGATGGGAATCGATATGATGGCCTTCCCTGGTCATAAAGGATTGCTTGGCCCACAAGGCACAGGAGGTCTGTACATCCATCCTAACGTTGATCTCGTTCCTCAGCTGCATGGCGGAACAGGGAGTCAATCTGAGGCTCCTGAGCAGCCTAGCGTGCGTCCTGACCGGTATGAGGCAGGAACGCAAAATACACCCGGCCTCGCAGGTCTCAAGGCGGGTGTCGAATATGTTCTGCATGAGACGGTTCATAACATCCATACTAAGGAATGGGCATTAACCCAGCGGATAATGGACGGACTATTAGAAGTGGATGGGATTAAGGTTCTTGGGCCAAAGCTTGGCGAGCAAAGAACGGGGATAGTCGCATTCGTAGCCGACGGAATCGATCCGTCTGAAATGTCCTTTATACTTGATCAGCATTATCAAATTGCGGTTAGAGCGGGCTTTCATTGCACACCGCTGGCCCATGCCTGTGCAGGTACAACAGGAACAGGCGCAGTACGAGCAAGCGTAGGTTGTTTTACAACAGAGCAAGAAGCGGATGCCCTTGTTGCAGCAGTGAAAGAAATACGGAAGCAATATTCTTAGCATAATTTTCTGGGGGCGGAAGTTCGAAATGGATGAGTGGACGAATAACCCGATGAATGGGGTTACGGTTGTACTAGCATTGTTGGTCATCGTGTTATTGATTAGAATTTCAATTGTTGGCAGAAGGCTGAAAAAGCTTAGAAAGCAGTATGTGGAAGTGATGGGCAACACGGGCATTACGAATCTGGAAGAAGTCATTATCGATCTGAAGCAGTCCATTACGGCGCAAGAGCTGCAAAGCGAGAAGCTCCTGAAGCAAATGGAACAGATGAAAGAAGTGCAGCAGCAGGAAAAAGGCCGCGTTGGTGTACTGCGCTACAATGCATTCGCCGATCAGGGTAGTGATCTTAGCTTCTCGATTGCTGTGGTAAATGCGGCGCAGGATGGGGTAGTGATCTCAGGGCTGCACAGCCGGGAGAATACTTACGTGTATGCCAAGCCGGTAAGCAAAGGCGAATCGAATTATACCCTTACTCCGGAAGAGCGCAAGGCAATAGCTGAAGCGAAGTAATTAATTAGTGCCCGGATGTTCCAAGGCGGCTGCCTGTTCTCTGGAGCGTGCAGAGACATGGATGCTGTTCATGATGGAGGAGAATACGCTGGAAGCGATGATGTCGGCCATTTTCATGACCAGATGTAAACGCGTGTTCTGCAGGACAAAATACTCCATAAATCCGCCCACGTTAACGATGCCTGTAATATGGATGTCGCCAACAGGAGGGAGCTCCTTGTTTACGCCGGCGCCAGGTCTTACGGGGCCTGTGCCTACTTGTATCGAACCGATGCTGGATACTTGCCCAAGGCAGGCGTCAATGCCGATAACAAACGGTTTTTGATAAGTGCGATTGATCTGATGGAGTGTCTCTTCGAGGTTCATGGCATGTACGGGCTCTTCTAAGGTGCCGTATAGGGAGAAGTAGGGGCTCTGATACTTGGAAAGGGTCGTGCCGATCAGTGGGCCAAGAGAATCGCCGGTAGAACGGTCTGTTCCAACGCACACGATTACGATAGGCCGCCCGGCGGACATCTCGTCGATCATAAGAGATAGCCGGTTGACGATTTGACCAACAGCATTCGCTTCCGTGTAAGGAACCTTTAACGGTATATCCTTCATAAAAGATAGTTTCATAGAATCCCCTCCATAAATGCCAATATGATACTAGTATATGGATAGGACAACCATTTTATACGTCGCGAAGCCAATAGTTTCGTTCTATGAGGTGAGGGAGAGGAGAATCGCGATGTTAATCGCCTTTGATTCGACACAGCAAGCGCTGCGCGCGGAGATGCTGCTGGAATACGCGGAGGTCGAAATCGATATATGCCCAACTCCGAAAGAAATTACGGCTGGCTGCGCGTTATCGATTCATTTTCCGGGAGAAGAACTGGAAACGGTCAAGCATGTTATCGAAACGGAGAATGTAGAAATAAGAGGAGTTTTCAAACCAATTCAGGACGGGTATGAACAAGTTGACCTGTAGGATGTGCAAGGATGGTGGTGCGGTAAAATGGATATTCAAGCCTACTATAAAGATGTTGCGGCATGGATGACAAGCGAGACAACATGGGAAGGTTTTGGACAATCGGTCTTGCGCATTGCGCTTATAATCATCATTGGACAGGTTATTATCTGGACCGCGAACAAAACGATTGACCGGGTCGTATTAAATCGCTCGGAGAGCCGGATGGTCCTTCAAACCAGAAGAATGACGACAGTAGGCAAGCTGGTCAAAAACATGATCTCTTATGCGGGATATTTCATTATCGGCATGCTTGTGCTTGACGAGTTTGGCGTACAGTTGGCGCCGCTGCTCGCGGGGGCCGGTGTCATTGGACTTGCTATCGGATTTGGTGCCCAAAGTCTAGTGAAAGATATTATTACGGGGTTCTTTATTATATTTGAAGATCAGTTCGCGGTTGGCGATGTCATTCAGACGGGCAATTTCAAAGGAACGGTCGAGGTCATTGGACTACGGGCAACACGGATCCTAAGCTGGACGGGAGAAGTGCATATAATTCCGAATGGCATGATCAATGAGGTTACGAATTTCTCGATGCATAATTCAATTGCGTTTATTGATGTATCGATCGGTTATGAGGAGGACGCGGAGAAAGCGATAGTGATTATCCGTAGAGAACTCGAGCGGTTTGAAAATGACAATCTCGTTAAGCCTCCGGAGGTGCTGGGTATTCAGACCATGCTTTCAACCGAGGTGAAGGTACGCGTAACGGCAGAATGTCTTCCTAATACGCAAGCTATTGTAGCAAGGGCATTAAACGCTTATATCAAGAAAGTGCTGGACGGCCACGGAATTGACATTCCGTATCCGCGAATGGTAACGTATCATCGCAATGAAAGGGGCGGCGATCCGAATGGAGCGTAAACAATTCGAACTGGGCGATATCGTTCAAATGAAGAAGCAGCATCCCTGCGGATCCAATGAAATGGAAATTATCCGCATGGGGATGGATATCCGTATTAAATGCGTCGGCTGCAAGCATAGCGTTCTGATTCCCAGAGCAAAGTTCGAGAAAAATATGAAGAAAGTACTGCGTTCCGCAGCGGATTCCGGGCAAAACGAACAGGCTTAATATTTTTTGAAAAAACAGTTGCATTGGGACAAGGCCTGTGATAATATAGTTTTTGCTTGACACAAACGGAGAGGTACCCAAGAGGCCCAAGGGGGCTGACTCGAAATCAGCTAGGCGTGTCAAAGCGTGCGTGGGTTCGAATCCCACCCTCTCCGCCATATTTCGTCCATAACGCTTAGGCGGTTACATAAAGAAGAAGGCTCCTACGAGATCACGTAGGAGCTTTTTTGTATCTTCAGAAGAAACAGGTGAGAGTGAAATGAGTCGGTATGATATTACGATTATCGGAGCAGGTGTCAGCGGCATATTCGCCGCCCATGAATTAGCCGCAAGCGGGCTGCAGGTATTAATGCTGGATAAAGGCAAGAAGCTTGGCGAACGAAGCGATAGTTATATCGGTTTTGGCGGCCTTGGCTTGTCGGAGGGGAAATATAACTATACGAATGATTTCGGCGGAGAGCTGGAGCGGAAGACCGGGTACGAAGCTGCGCTGCGGTTGATGGATGACGTGGATACGATCCTCTGCAAGTACGGAGCAGGCGCGTCGGAGCTGTACAGCACCTATGATCCGGAACTGTCTGAGCGGGCACGGAAAGCTGGTTTTGGCGTACTGACGACAAAAACCCGGCATCTGGGAACAAAACTGTCTAGGTCCGTTCTAGAGCGCATGTACGAATACTTGGATTCACGAATCGCGATGAGATTTGAGGCAGAGCCCGTTCGAATTTATCCGAAGGAGGAAGGGCGATTTGCCATAGAACTGGCTGATGGAACGGTTATTGATTCCGGGCAAGTAATTGTGGCAACCGGCAGGAGCGGGAACGAATGGTTTACCAATCAATGCGAGAGTCTTGGAATTGGCAGGGGAGAAGCAAGAGTTGATCTGGGGCTTCGCATCGAGATGAAGGGCGACCAGCTGGCTTCGATTCTTCAGCGTTCCTTCGAGACCAAGCTTAGCTTCGAAAGAGAGGGCTGCACAGCTACGACTTATTGCATGAATCCGCAGGGGAGGGTTGTGCTCAAGCTTCAGGAAGGACTGGCAATGCCGGACGGACAAAACTTCCGCGAGAAGGAGGAGGGTAGCTCCAACCTGAACTTTACCCTGTTTGTGCCGAACCGATTTGCTACGCTTGACGAAGCAGATGCTTATTTGAAAAATATCGTCGGCGGGATTAACCGGGGGCGGAATCGGATTGCAGCTCAAAGGCTTGGTTCGCTCCGTAGAGGGCAGCAGTACCAGTCCTTCGAAGGCCAAGCTGCCGTCAGAAGCGTTATGCCGACGCTGGAGGCTGAGTTTGCGGAGCTGAGGGAAGAATTGCCGGAACGGTATATAGAGGCTACTCTGGCGTTTCTGGACGCGTTGGAGAAGCTCTTGGGGGCACCCATTGATGAAGATACCATTTTGTACGCCATTGACGGGAAGCTGTATTCACCGGCAATAAAGACAAACGATAAGTTCGAGACGAATATTAAAGGCTTTTATGTTATCGGAGACTGTTCAGGGACAACGCATTCCTTATCCCAGGCAGCGGCAAGCGGCGTTTATGTGGGCCGGCTGCTGGCAGGTCGGAACGCTTGAGAGAATTCATTCATGCTTGTCATTGCCGAAACGGAAAAAAGGGACTCTAGCGAGTCCCTTTTTCGACGGTGTTGTAAGTTTCGATGAATTATCGCCTTCATACAACGGAAAACCAGGTGCAATCTTCACAGATCGGTACACAATTCCATTAGGTATCGCTTTTCCGATCGCGATTGCTCGTGTGTTACAGCAATGTGTATTTAGCACAACGCCTCGCTTCTCAAGTGATGAGTAGTCAAATTCTCTAGTAGTCCTTGCCCCTATTCAGGTCCAATGGAACCACACCTCTCTTCACCGTCGATAATTATGATGTCCGGGAGCTAAAGATCTTATTCAGGGCTGTTCAAAAATTAATTGTGGCCCATCCGTTTCCATCTGCGCTCATGATTCGAGGTCTCCGGAAATTTCTCTCCGCGTTTAAGACTCACCTTCTGCGGATTGTTGATACCCATATGGTAAGAATTATCGCCTGTTTCAATATAGACGCCGTCGTTTGGCGCACGGTCGCCGGGGGAAAATATTGTCCATTCGCCCATACTCGTTCACCTCCTTATCGGATTTTTATTATTCACCGGAGAAGGTGCGGACATGAAAGGCAGAAATCGGGAACGGCGGATGACTTGTCAATGAGTAGGCGATTTGCTATACTGTGTAGATGCGAGTAATAATCTCGCTCCTTGCCCTTTCGGGGGCCGCTTAGTCCAAAAGGAGGTGAAACACAATGCGCAAATATGAAGTGATGTACATCATTCGTCCGGACGTTGAGCAAGAAAACGTTCAAGCCATCGTCGACAAATTCAGTGGCATCATTAACAATGGCGGGGAAGTCACGAAGCAAGATGTGATCGGTAAACGCCGTCTTGCGTATGAGATCAATAAGATTCGTGATGGTTACTACGTTCTGGTTCATTTCAACGCGAACAACGAAGTTGTTAATGAGCTTGACCGCATCATGAAAATTACGGATGAAGTTATCCGTTTCTTGATCGTCAGAGACGTTGCTTAATCCACGCTAGATGTTCGATTGGGAGGTCCAGAGGCGATGTTGAATCGTGTAATACTGATTGGCAGATTAACAAGAGACCCCGAATTGCGTTATACGCCTGCGGGTGTAGCAGTTACGCAATTTACGATAGCAGTAGACCGGCCGTTTACGAGCGGTCAGGGCGAGCGCGAAGCGGATTTCATTCCGGTCGTAACTTGGCGGCAGTTGGCTGAGACATGCGCTAATTACTTGCGTAAAGGTCGCTTAACCGCGGTAGAAGGACGCATTCAGGTGCGTAACTACGAGAACAACGAAGGTAAACGCGTCTATGTGACGGAAGTTATTGCCGATAACGTTCGCTTCTTGGAATCTAACCGTGAAGGCGGAGCTCCGCAAGAGAGTGGCGGTTATGCCGGAGGCAATAACAACAGCGGCGGAGGATCTTTTGGCGGCGGCGGCGGTAACGCTCCTTATGGTGGCGGTAACGGCGGCGGCGGAAAGCCTAGTACTCCACGCAACAACAACAGCCGTGATCCGTTCTCGGATGACGGTCGACCGATCGATATATCAGAAGATGACTTGCCATTTTAATCGAAAGGATGGGTTCGAATGAGCTTCAAGCAAAGAGAAGGCGGAGACGGAGAGCGTCCAGAACGCAAATTCGGCGGCCGTAAAGGCGGACGCAACAAACGCCGTAAAGTATGTTTCTTCACTGTGAACAAAATCACTCACATTGACTATAAAGATACTGATCTGCTCAAAAAGTTCATCAGCGAGCGCGGCAAAATCTTGCCACGTCGTGTAACTGGAACTAGCGCGAAATACCAACGTCTGCTGACGGTTGCTATCAAGCGTGCTCGTACTGTGGCTTTGCTGCCGTACACAACTGAGTAGTTCTTTTGGAAGAAAGCCTATTGGGAAACCAATGGGCTTTTTTTCTTTTATTTTATAAAATAGGAATTGATCATTTGGCGGAAGAGGAATACAATAAGATATAGTTCGTGCATACAAGTCGGCGATGATGTTGGGTCTTCATTGTGAATAATTTCACTTTAAATGACAGATGTGGAATAACGGCTTATGCAAGTAAATCAATTGATCGATTACAGATGGAAAGAGGGATGCATTCGTATGTCTGAAACCGTAACGAAATTACCTGAAGAATCCGGTTCCGTACGTGAACTGGACGTGCTTGAGCAACTGTTGAAGCCAGAAATTCAGCAATCGCTGACTCAATTGGTGGAAAACCTGCCTAAACTGGCAGAACTGGTAACCCTGCTTACTAAAGCTTATGATGTGGCTACTACCGTAGCTAACGACAAAGTTCTTGTGAACGATATGGTTCATGGCTTTGGCGAATTCGTTAAACCAATCGTAGACACGACTAAAGGCATCGCTAACGCAGCTGTTGAAGCTGGCGACCGCGCGCAAGCCGACAACTCTACAATTGGTCTCTTTGGCATTCTGAAAATGCTGAAGGATCCGCAAGTACAAGCAACGCTTCGTTTCGCCCAATCGTTCCTGAACGTATTGGCTGAGCGTAAAAACGGTTAATCATACAAGAGCGGAGGGTAAACATGGCTAAGCAAATTTTAATTCTTGGCGGCGGTTACGGCGGTCTTCTTAGCGCACTGACAGCTCGCAAATATATTTCGGCTGAAGAAGCTGAAATTACATTGATCAACAAAACTCCTTACCACCAAATCATTACCGAGCTTCACCGTCTGGCTGTTAGCGGCGTAAACGAAGGAAACGTAGCTCTTCCTTTGGATAAACTGCTGAAAGGCAAATCGATCAACCTGGTTATCGACACTGTAGATAACATTGATCCGGAGAAAAAACAAGTGAAGCTGGCTGGCAACGGCACAGTTAGATACGACCAGCTGGTTGTCGCTCTCGGCGGCGAAACAGCATTCTTCGGCATTCCTGGCCTGGAAGAAAACAGCCTGACGCTGAAATCGGTTGAAGAAGCGAAAGCCGTTAGCGCGCATATCCAAAACCGCATCGCAGCTTACGCGCAATCGAAAAACAAAGCAGACGCAACAATCGTTGTTGGCGGCGGCGGCCTGACAGGCATCGAGCTGATCGGCGAGATCGTTGATATGCTTCCAAAATGGTGTGAACAGTACGGCGTTGACAAGAGCGAAATCTCCCTGTACAACATCGAAGCTGGTCCAACTATTCTGATGGGCTTCCCGGCTGACCTTCTTGAGCGCGCGAAATCCAGCCTGACTAACCGTGGCGTTAACCTGATCATGGGCGTAGCGGTAACCGAGGTTCAAGGCAACAAAGTTATGCTGAAAGACGGCAGCTCCATCGAAACGAATACTTTCGTATGGACAGGCGGCGTCACAGGCAACCCTGTAGTAGCTAACTGTGGCATCGAAGTAAACCGTGGCCGCGCTTCGGTAACGGAATTCCTGCAATCGACATCCCACTCGGATATCTTCCTGGCCGGCGACAACGCGTTCGTTATGGGTCCAGAAGGCCGTCCGTACCCGCCAAGCGCGCAAATCGCATGGCAAATGGGCGAGTGCATCGGTTACAACCTGTTCGCGCAAGCGAAAGGTATCCCGATGAAATCGTTCCAATTCGTTAACTCCGGCGTACTTGCGAGCCTTGGCCGCAAAGATGCAATCGGTACAATCGGTGCAAGCCAGTTGAAGCTGAGAGGTACAGCGGCTACACTGATGAAAGAAGCAAGTAACGTTCGTTACCTGACTCACGTAAACGGTCTGTTCTCGTTCTTGAAATAATTTTGCTGAAAAGCGAAACCGTTTCGTGGTTCGCGCGTAGTAATAATAAAATAAGCATGACCTTGGAGGAGCCTGCCACTGCAGGCTCCTTCTGCCTATTTCCGGGAGTCTGCATAGGAGCAGGCTCCTTTTGTTATGCTGAAAAGAAGGAGGAAGGAGCGGAAATGGAGTTCATTCTATATTTGGCTATTATTATCGTATCAACCAAGCTGGCTGGCGCGTTATCAGTCAGGCTGGGACAGCCGGCCGTGTTAGGAAAGCTAATTGCAGGCATTCTCATCGGACCGGCTGTGCTGGGATGGGTGAAACCGGATGATTTTATCGGACATTTCTCGGAAATCGGCGTGCTGCTGCTTATGTTCATTGCGGGTCTCGAAACGGATCTTGATCAGCTGAGAAGGAATTGGAAGCCTTCCTTTGCCGTAGCGGTTGGAGGCATCCTATTGCCCTTTGTTGGAGGATACGGGATTGCGGCAGCTTTTGGACTATCAAGCAACGAGGCGCTGTTTCTGGGGCTGCTCTTATGCGCGACCTCGGTAAGCATATCGGTGCAGACGTTGAAGGAGATGGATAAGCTGCAGTCGAGGGAAGGGACGACCATTCTGGGCGCTGCAGTGGTGGATGATGTGCTTGTTGTCATTCTGCTGGCGGTCATGATGAGCTTCCTAATACCGGCTAATGATGTATCTCTGGGGCTCTTGATTGGCAAGAAGGTACTATTCTTTGTCGTTATCGGGCTAGTGGGCTGGCTGCTTGTGCCGCGATTCCTGAAATGGTTTGCGCCGCTGAAGGTAACGGAAACGGCCATGAGCGCCGCATTGATCATCTGCTTTGCCTTTTCCTACTTCGCGGAAGAGATGGGGATTGCAGGCATTATCGGGGCATTTGCCGCCGGTATTGCCGTATCGCAAACGCCATTCAAGCATCAGGTGGAGTCTAAGGTAGAGCCGATTGCCTATACGTTATTCGTGCCGGTCTTTTTCGTAAGCATCGGGCTGCATATAACCTTTGACGGCGTAGGGGAGCAGCTGCTCTTCATCGTGCTTGTAACGATTGTTGCGGCGATTACAAAGCTGCTCGGAGGCGGTCTAGGCGCTCGGCTTACGGGATTTAATAACCGGTCTTCCATTACGATTGGAGCGGGAATGGTATCGCGGGGCGAGGTGGCGTTAATTATAGCGGCATCGGGATTGGAGTCCGGATTATTGCCGGAGGAATATTTTACCTCGGTTATTCTGGTCGTTATTCTGACGACGCTTATTACGCCGCCGCTCCTCAAGCAGGTATTTAAAGAAAAGCAGACGGCATAACGGATAAAAAGAAAAGGGCAGCCTTCGCGGGCTGCCCTTTGTTCATCGTATAATTTACGCCGTTTCCACTTCGGCTTCATGAGTGCTCTCGTCAGCTTCTTCTTCGATAATAAGCTCGACTTTCTTAATACGGTGCTTGCCAACCTCACGGATGATAAAACGAAGGTTCTCGTAGTGCATTTCCTTGCCTGGCTTCGGATCGGTAAACTCCGTGAACAGCCAGCCGCCGACCGTGTCGACATCTTCCTGATCGATGGCAACGCCGGTTATTTCGGATACATGGTCAAGCGAGACTTTACCGTCAAGCAGGTAGCAGTTATCCGCAAGCTTCTCGATTTCTTTCCGTTCATCCGTATCGAATTCATCCCGAATCTCGCCGACGATTTCCTCCAGAATATCTTCAATGGTAATCATACCGGAAGTACCGCCGTATTCGTCCATCAGAATCGCGATATGAACGCGTTCCTGCTGCATGCGCTTAAGGAGCGTCTTAACCGGCAAAACCTCGGAAACGGCCAGGACCGGATGAACCAGCTTCTGAAAATTGAATTCTTTGTTTTCCTGGAATTCAAGGAACAGCTGCTTCGTGTTGATCATGCCAACGATGTTGTCTTTGCTGCCCGTTGCAACCGGGAAGCGTGTGTACTGTTCTTTGCGGATGATGTCCATATTCTCCATCATCGAGTTATTCGTATATAAGCAAATCATATCGGTACGCGGAACCATGATTTCTTTGGCGAGCATTTCGTCAAAGGCGAAGATCCGGCTCACGTAACCGTATTCGGTGTTATTGATTTTACCGCTTTGGAAGCTGTCGTTCAGAATGATCTGAATTTCTTCTTCGCTATGCGCTTCTTCATGCTCTTTTACAGCCTTCAGTCCGAACATGCGGATCAGGCCTGTTGCGGAACCATTCAGCACCCAGATGAACGGATACATGATCTTGTGGAAGTAGATAATCGGTTTGGCTACGGCAAAGCTGATAAATTCGGCTTTTTGGATGGCCCATGTCTTCGGTGCAAGTTCACCCATGACCACATGCAGGAATGTAACGGCAACGAATGCTATAACAAAGGAAATAATATGATTCAAATCGCTGTTTACGCCCAATTTCTCGAATAACGGATGGATAATTCGTTCAACGGTCGGTTCGCCTAACCAACCAAGTCCGAGGGCGGTAATCGTAATACCGAGCTGACAAGCCGAAAGATAAGCATCAAGGTTGCTTGTCACGCGTTGTACGGCAAGCGCGTTTTTCTTGCCTTCGAGCACCAGCTGATCCACTCGGCTTGCGCGAAGGCGGATAATTGCGAACTCCGTAGCAACGAAGAAGGCGGTCAATACAATTAATACAGCAATCATAAACAAATTAAATCCTATACTACTGTCCATTTGGGTTCTTCACAATCCTTTATTAAATAATATAAGTTCCTATGATCTACTATAACGAACTTCAGCTAGCAGATGCAAACATGCTATTTTACTTTACGGGCGCAATACCATCCATTATGACGAAAAATTCGGAGCTAACATTACAATTTTGGCAAATACCTCGTCTTTACAAGGCTCTGTACAGGGGCGTATGATAAGTTCAGATGAGCTTGTAATCATCAAGCCAATCCCTTTATGTCATAAGGAGGTAAGCGATATGGAAGCTTTTACGCTTACCCGCAAAGAGATGGCGGATTTGCTGCTTGCGATGCAAGGCCAAAATTGCTGTGGTCCCCTACAGGTTCTGCAGCAGGCTTGGAAACAATCGCACCGTGATGCTTATGAATCCGGATCGTCGCTGCCGGCTTTCCTGTCGACGGCGCTTCCGCCTGTCCTGGTGAAGCTGATTAAAGGACGCGAGGTAAAAGGATTCTCTTTGCAGGAGATATCCGCGTTAGGCGGATTGATAAATTTTTCGCAAATGTCGATTACATCGATGCAAAACTGGGTAAAGAGAGATTTCAAGGCTTATTTCGACTGTCCGAAAATCGGCAAGAAATATTCTCTGAATCAGACAGCGCTCTTGTTTATTATCGAAGACCTGAAATCCAGTCTCGATTTTGGTTCCATACGGAAGCTGTTCGACCGGCTGTTCAATAAACCGGAAGACGAAACAGACGACTTGATTGGTCCGCTTGAGCTGTATGCGGCGTATACTTCCATGTATGAAGAGCTTGCCGCGAGCGGCTACCGGCTGTTCGATATGGCTCGTCCATATACGGATGCGAAGGATAGAGAGGCCATTATGGAGCAGATGCTTCACAGCTCTTCGGAGCCGTTCCTGCAAATATTGCCGCGGCTAAGCGAGGAGCAGACGGAGGCATTGCGCCATATTTTGTTCATCGCCGTCATCTCGATCCGTACTTCTTATTTTCATTCGCTCGCCAAACGGTACTGTCATGCCACCTTGTTCCTGAATTCTTAAACGGTTCATACACATAGGCAGGTGATTTAAAAAGGCAGCAACGAAAGCCTTGCGCTCCCGTACTGCCTCAGCTAATCAGAATTTATGTGATTGCTGTTCCGCCCAGTCGCCGATGTACGGCAGCTTGAAGCGCTTGCCCTGCAGGGCAAGCAGCATCAGGGCTATCCATAGAATAAAGCCAAGAGGTGTCAGAACCAGACCAAGAAGCCAGCCGATAACGGGAATGAAACCAAGCACGATATTGAGTACAATGAATACAACGGAAATCGCGATAGACTGAAGGGCATGAAATTTTACGAACCGGCTCTGTTTCTCCACGACCAGGAATATAATACCGGTGATAAAGCCCAGGAAATAAGCAAGCAGTCCTGCCACTTTGGGGTCTATACCTGTTGAGGAACGATCAGGCTCGAAGGAAGCGCTGGACATGAACGGATCTCATCCTTTCTATAATCGACTCTCTCGAGAAGATTGTATTCATGTCCGAAAAGTTATATGTCATTACGTATGTTATAGTGAAGCCACTAGGAAAGATTGGAGTTGAATGACGGATGAATATTGCGTTTTTCCTGCTGCCCAAGCAGGAGGTTATTACGGTAACGCAAGATGCAACGCTCAGGCAAACCCTCGAGAAGATGGAGCATCACCGCTATTCTGCGGTCCCGATTATTAATGAGGAGGGCGGATATGCGGGGACGGTAACGGAAGGCGATCTTCTCTGGTACATGAAGAACACGCCGGGCATAAGCTTTGAGAACGCCAATAAGGTGAAGCTGCAGGATGTGCCGCTCCGCATGATGAACCGCTCGGTTCGGATTGATGCGGATATGAAGGATTTGATTGCCCTTGCGAAGGTTCAGAACTTTGTACCCGTAGTGGACGACCGCGGCCATTTCATTGGCATCGTCCGCAGAAGCGAAATCATCGATTACTGCCAATCCTTTATTCCGGGTTCGCCGTCGGTTGCGATGGAGGCCTGACCGGTTTCAATTGGCCATTATGAACGAAGAGCATTCAGCATCTCCAAAAAGCATGGCTTGCGCAGCTATATTTTCAGATAGGGTAGGAGAAAATAGGCCAAGCGAGCATGACTTCAGGAGGGGCTTCATGAATAGGAATGAGCACCAAAAAGACGGAGGCCGCAAACGGTACCGTCTTTTTGTTTTATTATTTGCGTTGGTTATCGGGGTAACGGGAATGTTGAGCAGCGGCAGGGCATCCGGAGCGGCAGTATCGGAGACGGTCTACGATACGGTTATTGCCGGCGGCAGAGTTATGAATCCTGAAACCGGGCTGGATAAGAAGGGCTGGAATATCGGCGTAAACGGCAGCCGTATTGCGATTGTTACATCTAAGCCTTTAAAGGGTAAGCATGTCATAAATGCAGCCGGTCTTATCGTGGCGCCGGGATTTATCGACAACCTGTCCTACAATCCGAACCCGCTGGGGGTCTGGAACAAGATCGCCGACGGGGTCACGACCAATATTGCCATGCACGGTGGAACCTCCACGCCTAAAGAGTGGTATAACTATTATGCAAAAAGCACGACGCCGGTTCATTTCGGAGCCTCGTTCTTCTACACGGAAGCCCGCAACCGTTATGGGCTCAGCCGTTATGACAGCGCCCGGCCGGAACAGATCGCGGAGATGGTCAAGCAGGCGGAGCAGGCACTCAATAACGGAGCGCTCGGCATTTCCTTCAGCCTTGAATACGTGCCGGGTATAACGGCAGCCGAGATTGTGCCGATGATGCAGCTTGCCTATGATTACAACGTGCCTGTCTACTTCCATGCCCGTTATTCCGATATGGAGGAGCCGGGCACCAATATGGATGCCCTTAACGAGCTGATCGGTTATGCCTGGAGAACGGGGGCAGCCGTCCATATTGATCATATCAACAGCACGGGGGGCACTTTCTCGATGAAAAGGTCGCTCTCCCTTCTGGAGGCTGTCCGCAAACAAGGGCTCGATATTACCGCCTGCGTCTATCCCTACGATTATTGGGGGACCTTCCTGAACTCGACAAGGTTCGATGAGGGCTGGCAATCGAGATTCCGGATTACGTTCCGTGACTTGCAGATTGCGGGAACCAATCACCGCTTGACCGAGGAGACGTTCGGCCGGTACCGCGCGGAAGGCAAGCTGGCGGTAGCGTACGCTATCCCCGAACAGGATGTCGTAAAGGCGCTCAAGGCGCCTTACGTGATGATTGGGAGCGACGCGATCCTGGAGCCCGGCCACAATAATCATCCGCGTGCTTCCGGAACATTCGCCAGAACGATCGGAAGGTATGTCCGGGAGAAGCATACCCTTTCTTTAATGGATGCTCTCGCGAAGATGAGTCTTATGCCGGCTCACAGGCTGGAAAAGCAAGCCCCTGCGCTGCGCAAGAAAGGCAGGCTCGCCAAAGGAATGGATGCGGATATCGTCATCTTCGATTACAAGACGATTAAAGACCGCTCGACGGTTGAGCATCCGGAGCAGCTATCCGATGGAATCCGTTATGTGCTTGTTGGGGGCCGTCTGGTTCTCGATAACGGCAAGCTGAATAAGGATATCCAGGCCGGTCAGCCGGTACGCAGCGAGTTCGTCAGGGTGAAAAGCAGAGCAGGTCTGTTGAGCTGGGGAGCACTTCAATATGCCGTGGTCGATTATAAAGGCATGCCGTACGTGGATGTCCGTTCGCTTGAGCAGCAGGGCTACAGGCTGGTATGGGATAAAGCGGCCCATAAAGTTATAGCCAAGCGTAGCAATAGTCAGACGTCTCCCGTGATTAGCGGCGCCGAGCTTGCTCCCTCGGAAGGAATGCTCATGCTGGAGCGGGGATACCGGTTGGAGGCAGGAGACGTAAAGGCGAATTTGATCTCGATCGGAACCCGGACGTTTATGCCATTATCCTTGCTGGACAAGCTGGGGCTTGAAGTAACCGCGGCGGGCGCTGCGTCATGGAAGGCAAGCTGAGCCCGCCGGCGCCTGATCGCAATAGACGGGCGGCAAGCGCTAAAGGATGTGCGTGATCTATTTTGCTTTTATGATATAATGGAGTTTGAATGTTTGTTTACTGATTATGTGCGCAAGAGGTGAACGGCTTGAAAGGTAAGCCCGGTATGAAAGCAGTTCTATGGAGCGGTGCGTCTCTGCTTCTAATTTTGTCATTGGCAGTACCCGTGTTTAATATGCTGACCATTATGCTGCTAATGGTGCCTTACGTCATTTTGTATACGACGCTGTCGACCAGGTCCTTTTTACTGCATCTTGTACCGGTATGGATCATCGCGGCCGTTATTCTTGGGCCGTCGGTTCTTATTATCGCGTTATTCTTCTTGATCCCCGCTATGGTGATGGGGCAGATGTACCGGAAGAAGGCGTCAGCACCGTTTATATTAAGGCGGACGACGCTGACGATTCTATTCTGTCTGCTGGCGGAGCTGCTTATTTTCGAAGGGGTTCTGAAACAATCGTTTATTGATCAGATCGGTGAGTTTGTCCGCAGCTTGGTGGCCGACCTCGACTCGGAGCATGTGCTTCCGAAGGAGTGGAACAGCGACTATACGGAATCCATCATCAAGATTATGATTCAATCGATTCCGCAGGCGATCATTCTGATTTCCTTCGTGTATGCGGTCATAACGCAATATTTCGCACGCAAGGCGCTGGCATCATCCATCGAGGATATTCCTACCATGCCTAAGGCAAAAGACTGGATGCTTCCGCGCATTATGGTCTTTTACTACCTGGTCGTCTATATCCTGCAGATGTTTGCGGACAGCACCAGCAGTTCCTTCTATTCCGTAGCGCTTATGAATGTGGTGCCGCTTATGCGGTATGCGTTCACGATTCAAGCGATCGGATTCTTCTTCTACATCGCGCATCAGCGGAGATGGAATAAGGCGGTCCCGGTTATTATCGCAATTCCGCTTCTTATCTTCCCGCCGCTAAGCTTGATTGGCGTACTTGATGCCGCTTTTCCGATCCGTAAGTCGTTTTCGAAATCATCATAAGCAATAGGAGCGAATAGGAAATGCCGAAGTTTCTTGTCACGCGATGGCATGGCATGCATCAGGTCTGGTCTATCGCATTAATGGTTCTTATGACCGTCGTGCTCACCTGGTTTTGGTGGGTGCTTGGGCTTATCGCGCTTCTTCTCACTATAGCCGCGGCTGTTTATACGGTTCTTGCGGAGCGGGCTTTCCGCAAGGATTTGAAGTCTTATCTCGGGACGTTATCCTACCGGGTGAAAAAGGTCGGCAATGACGTCATCGGCGAGCTTCCGTTTGGCGTTATTTTGTATAACGAAGACCGTACGGTAGAATGGCATAATCCATACATTGCGCAAATTGCGGGCGAGGAATCGGTGATCGGGATGCCGCTCACGGAGTTGTTCCCGGCTCTGCAGCAGGTTAAGGACAAGGAAGGTACCGTTGAAGCGACGGTTGACGGGCATGTCTACCAGCTGCTCTTCAAGCAAAAGGAGCGGATTTTGTACGTACAGGACATTACGCTTCTCTGGCAGCTCAGCAAGCGATACGATGAAGAGAAGCTCGCAATGGGCGTCGTTATGATCGACAGCCTGGAGGAAGTAACGCAAGGGATGGACGACCATCAGCGCAGCTCGCTCCAGTCGAAGGTGACGACCGAAATTACCGAATGGGCGCAGCGGTATCAGCTGTACTTGAAGCGGGTAACCTCCGACAAGTTCCTTCTGATTACCGATCAGAAGACGCTGAGACAGCTGGAGCAGTCGCGGTTTGTCATTCTGGATGAAGTGCGGGAGATGACCGCCGATCAGAAAATCCCGATTACGCTCAGTATCGGCTTCGCGGCCGGAGCGGAAAGCATTGTCGAGCTTGGCCAATGGGCGCAGTCCAGTCTGGACATTGCGCTTGGACGCGGCGGCGACCAGGCGTCGGTGAAGGTTGGCGGGCGCCAGTCGTTCTACGGCGGCAAGACCAATGCGGTGGAGAAGCGTACGCGGGTCCGCGCCCGCGTCGTTGCGCACGCGCTTCGCGATTTGATCAAGGAGAGCGGCAACGTCGTCATCATGGGTCATAAAATGCCGGATATGGATGCGATAGGCGCGGCTATCGGTATTTTGAAAGCGGCTCTGATGTTTGGCAAGGAAGCCTATATCGTGCTTGAGGGTATCAACCCGGCCATTCAGAAGATGATGGAAATGCTGCGCGAGGACGAGAAGTTCACGAAGTGGTTCATTACGCCGGAGCAGGCGTTAGGCATAACGGACAGCCGAACGCTGGCCGTTGTGGTTGACACGCATAAAGCGTCGATGGTGAAAGAGCCGCGCATCCTGGCGCAGACGAATAAAATCGTAGTGGTTGACCACCACCGCCGCGGCGAGGAATTTATCTCGAACGCGATTCTGGTCTATATGGAGCCTTACGCCTCCTCAACCTGCGAGCTAGTCACCGAGCTGCTGCAGTATATTCACGACCGGGTACTGCTGGATGTACGCGAGGCAACGGCGCTTCTGGCAGGCATTACGGTCGATACGAAGAACTTCTCGCTCCGGACGGGCGCCCGCACGTTTGACGCTGCATCGTTCCTGCGCCGCAACGGTGCGGACTCAACGATGATTCAGCGGATGCTGAAGGAGGATCTTGAGGAGTATGTACGCAAGGCCGAGATTATCAAGCATGCCGAAGTGTACTACGATCATGTGGCGATTGCGGTAACGGAGCCGGGCCGAAAGGTGGCTCAGCTGCTCATTGCGCAATCGGCGGATACGCTGCTTAACATGACGGATATCTATGCCTCGTTTGTTATTGGGGAAAGGCCGGATGGACTTATCGGCATAAGTGCCCGCTCGCTCGGGCATATGAATGTACAAGTCGTGATGGAACGGATGGGCGGCGGCGGCCACCTGACGAACGCGGCGGCTCAACTAGAGGGCACCGTGCAGGAAGTGGCGGCCAAGCTCAAGACCGTACTCGCACAAATTGAAGCGGAAGAGGGGTTATTCGAATGAAAGTAATTTTCTTGAAAGACGTTAAAGGTCAAGGTAAAAAAGGCGATGTGAAAGAGCTGTCCGAAGGCTACGTACGCAACTTCCTGCTGCCGCAAGGACTGGCGAAACTGGCGTCCGACGGCAACCTGAAGACGCTGGAAGTGCAGAATGCTTCGGAAGAGAAACGCAAAGCGAAGGAAAAAGCGGATGCGGTTGAGCTCGGCAAGAAGCTGGAAGAGCTGAAGGTTGTTATCAAGGCCAAAGCGGGCGAAGGCGGCCGGTTGTTCGGTGCCATCACAAGTAAGCAAATTGCCGAGGCACTGGCTGCTCAGGCGGGCGTTAAAATCGACAAACGCAAAATCGAGCTGGAAGACGCGATCCGCACCCTCGGCGTTACCCAAGTACCGGTGAAGCTGCATGTGGACGTTAAATCGAAGCTTAACGTTCAAGTTACCGAAGAATAAGAGCCCTTATTAAGCGTAATAGAAGCAAGACGGCAATGGCGATGTGAGAGCATCGCCATTGTTGTCCAATCGGACAGGCCGATGCTGGAACTTTCCATAGCTTTCGGCGGCCTGCAACTGCTACACTGTTCGTTGTAGCATGAACGGAATCGGAAGCCATTCAGCATTCATTGGAAGGGAGCCTAAAGCATGAGCATGAGTAGTACGGAGCTGATGTTTGATCGGGTGCCGCCGCAAAACCTGGAGGCGGAGCAAGCCGTAATCGGCGCGATCCTGCTTCAGTCGGAGGCGCTGATTACCGCGATGGAGCGGCTGCGCAGCGAAGACTTTTATAGCGTTCCCCATCAACATATATACGAAGCGATGGTTGAGCTTGGGGAGAGCGGACAGCCGGTCGATCTGATCACGCTGACCGCTTATCTGCAGGACAGGCAGCTGATCGAAGAGATTGGCGGCGTCTCGTATTTGGCCAAGCTGGCAAGCGCCGTGCCAACGGCGGCCAACGTCGATTACTACGCGCAGATCGTGGAAGAGAAATCGATGCTTCGCCGGTTAATTCGGACAGCCACCAATATCGTGTCGGACGGTTACGCAAGCACGGATGAAGTCGGTATTCTTCTAAGCGATGCGGAGCGTAAGATTCTGGAGATCTCGAACCGCCGTTCAAGCAGCGGCTTTATCTCCATCCGCGACGTTCTGATGGAAGTATTCGAGAAGGTCGAGACGCTCTACAATCAGAAGGGTGCCGGAACAACCGGTATCCCTTCCGGATTCGTCGACTTGGATAAAATGACGGCCGGCTTCCAGCGCAGTGACTTGATCATTATCGCGGCCCGTCCTTCCGTAGGCAAAACGGCGTTCGCGCTGAACATTGCCCAGAACGTTGGCGTCCGCGCCCGCGAGACCGTCGCGATCTTCTCGCTCGAGATGTCCGCGGCGCAGCTCGTTCAGCGTATGGTCTGCGCCGAGTCGAACGTAGACGCGACGCGGATGCGTACCGGTCAGCTAGAGGGCGACGATTGGGAGAAGCTGACGATGGCGATTGGCGCCTTGTCGGAAGCGAATGTATTTATAGATGATACGCCAGGCATTACGGTTGCCGATATCCGCGCGAAATGCCGTCGCCTGAAGAAGGAAAAAGGTCTTGGCATGATTCTTATCGATTACTTGCAGCTTATTCAAGGCCGCGGTAAAGCGGGCGAGAACCGTCAGCAGGAAGTATCCGAGATTTCGCGTACTCTGAAACAGATCGCCCGTGAGCTGGAAGTGCCGGTTATCGCCTTGTCGCAGCTTAGCCGCGGCGTCGAGCAGCGTCAGGACAAGCGTCCGATGATGTCCGACCTTCGGGAATCGGGTTCGATCGAGCAGGACGCCGACATCGTAGGGTTCTTGTACCGCGACGATTACTACGACAAGGAATCCGAGAAGAAGAACATCATCGAGATCATTCTTGCCAAACAGCGTAACGGCCCGGTAGGTACGGTCGAGCTGGTCTTCCTTAAGCAATTCAATAAATTCGTAAGCTTAGACAGGACTCACGAGGACCCGTCGCAGGCATCATAAGGTTATGTATAATATCCGAACAATTGTATGGGCGACTGTACAATTGTTCGTTTTTTGTTTGACTTCTCTATACGGGACTGCTACACTGTTATTGCTGTCTTTTACGCGGTCGGACCATTTTTGAGTAAGAAGCACCGATCCGGTTAATGCTAAGACGGTAATTTTCGGTGTGCAAAATCACCGGACGGGGGTATGTTTATGTCTACGGTTGTTGTTGTCGGTACGCAGTGGGGAGACGAAGGGAAAGGCAAAATTACCGATTACTTGGCGGACGGAGCCGACGTCGTCGCTCGCTATCAAGGTGGTAACAATGCCGGACACACTATTCTCATTGACAACAAAAAGTATAAATTGACGATGATTCCATCGGGTATTTTCAATCAAAATAAAATTTGCGTCATTGGCAACGGGATGGTTATCAACCCGCAAGCGCTGATCGACGAAATTAACTATATTCATGACAATGGCTTCTCGAGCGACAATCTGAAAATCAGCGACCGCGCCCATGTCATTATGCCTTACCATCTCGTGCTGGACGGCCTCGAAGAGGACCGCAAGGGCGATAACAAAATCGGTACGACGCGCAAAGGCATCGGCCCATGCTACATGGACAAAGCAGCGCGTAACGGGATCCGTATCGCGGACCTTTTGGATGCAGAAGAGTTCACGGAAAAAACACGCCGCCTCGTAGCGGAGAAAAACCAAGTCATTCAGCAAGTATACGGCGGAGAGCCGCTTGATGCCGAAGCCATTATCGCGGAATACTTAGGCTATGCGGAGACGCTTCGTCCATACGTAACGGATACTTCGGTTGTTCTGAACGACGCGATCGACGCAAACCGTAAAGTACTGTTCGAAGGCGCTCAAGGCGTTATGCTTGATATCGACCAAGGTACTTATCCATTCGTTACTTCTTCCAACCCGTCGGCCGGCGGCGTATGCATCGGCTCCGGCGTAGGTCCTTCGAAGATCCAA
This sequence comes from Paenibacillus sp. ATY16, assembly GCF_003399985.2. Classification (NCBI taxonomy): domain Bacteria; kingdom Bacillati; phylum Bacillota; class Bacilli; order Caryophanales; family Paenibacillaceae; genus Paenibacillus; species Paenibacillus sp. ATY16. Next base: position 43,044 of record NZ_NMOK02000004.1, read on the forward strand.
CAGGTTATCGGCGTAGCGAAAGCTTACACAACGCGCGTTGGCGATGGCCCGTTCCCGACGGAACAAATTAACGAAATCGGCGATCTGATCCGCGACAAAGGCCATGAGTACGGCACGGTTACCGGCCGTCCGCGCCGCGTTGGCTGGTTCGACAGCGTTGTTGTCCGCCATGCACGCCGCGTCAGTGGTATTACAGGTTTGTCCCTTAACTCGCTGGACGTACTGAGCGGCCTTGAAACCGTGAAGATCTGTACGGCTTATAAATACCGCGGTGAAGTTATCGAGCACTATCCGGCTAGCCTCAAGATGCTGGCGGAATGCGAAGCGGTATACGAAGAGATGCCGGGCTGGAGCGAAGATATTACGGGTGCGAAAACACTGGAAGATCTTCCGGTTAACACGCTTAACTACCTGAACCGCGTATCCGAGCTGACAGGTATCCCGATTGCGATCTTCTCGGTTGGACGCAACCGCGAACAAACGAACATCGTTCGTCCAATCTACGAATAGAACGTATATAAGAAAGGATAGTCCAAGGCGGAATGGCCGGGACTATCCTTTTTTGTCGTTTTCATAGTTTGCTCCCCCTATTCTTTGACCATAATGATAGATAGCAGAAGGAAAGGGATGAGCGTAATGTGGGTAAAAGCAGCCGTATGGATCGCGAAAATCGTAGCGGCAGGTCTCATTGTCAGCTTTCTCTCCATATGGACAACCGGCTATATCGTTAATAGTTATGTGCAGACGCTGCTGAAGCAGTATAATCTGCCGTTGGAGGTACAGCCGATGGCTTTGTCCGGGGTATGGGGCAAGCTGTGGGGCGCCGAGGAGCCAGTCCAGACGGAGGATACCGAGAAGACAGGCACGGATGGCGCACACGGGGATAAGGTTGCGGTAGATGCGTTTGCCGACCAGCCATCCACAGCGCCGCTTACGGATATCGGCATTGGCGGAGGCTCGAAGGCGGAGAGCGGTACAGCCGGTCAATCGGAGGAAGCGGGTACAAGCACGGGTCAGACGGAGGACAGCAGCCAGACGGACGATGATGAAGCACCGTCGATCGACGGAACGGAAACGGCGATTACAACCGAGGACATGAACAATATGAAGGGCCAGATGAGCGAAGCCGATAAGGATCAATTATTCGGTTTGCTCATGAGCAAGCTGCCGCAGGAAGCGATGCAGACGATCTCCGGCTACATGGAAAACGGGCTTACGGATGAGGAGCTTACGCAGATTCAGCAGCTGATGGCACAGTATCTGGACCGAGACCAGTATGAACAAATGATGGCAATTCTGAAAAAATATTAATTTCGACTCTTGACAAGAATGGTTGCCGCGTTTATTAACCATATGTTAAAGTATTAGGCGAGTGATCCGACAGGACATTCGTCTTTTTTTATGTCGGATTCCGTATTTTATTGCAGGAAAAGTGCGAAAAGGAGACCATCATGACCGTTTTCAGCCCCAAGGATCGTTTCCGGAAGACTTGGAATCTTGTAAACCAGTACTTTCGGCCTAGTGATCTGCAAGACTCGAAAGGCAAGAAGCAGCCTCCTTCGGCAGGAGAGAGACCACATACTCCAATGTGGAAGAGAAAACCTGTCATGCTTACAGCAGGAGTGCTGGTAGTCCTAGCAGCAGCCGGTATCGGTGGTACCGGATACGTACAAGCGAACACAGTCGATTATTACAACGTATATAAAGACGGCAATATCGTGGGCTCCATCAGCGATCCCGCAGAGGTTGAACAGTTAATTCAGCAGCAGACCGAAGAAGTAAAGAAAGCGAATCCGGAGCTCAGCATGGTGCTCGACACCGGGGAGATTACGTACAGCGGGGAAAGCGGCTTTAAAGCGGACCCTGAGACCGAAGAAACGTTAAGCAAGCTGAAAGGTCTGCTGACCTCGCATGCGGAAGGCGTGGAACTGGTTATCGACGGCAAGGTAGCCGGCGTGGTGAAGGATCAGGAAACGGCCGATGCCATTTTGAACCGGGTACAAAGCAAATACGCCCCGCAGCTTGCGGCAGCGAAGAAGCAGAACGAAGTGAAGACTTTGTCTTATTCCAAGACGGAGGCTGAGAAGAAAAAGACGGCTTCGTCCAGCGGCAACAAGCTTACGGGCGTAAAATTCGTTGAAGAGGTTAAGACAGACGAAGTGGAAGTTGATCCTAACAAGATCATGGACGCTAACGAGCTGTACCTGAAGCTTGTGAAGGGCAGCGTCAAACCAACGAAGTATACGGTACAGAAGGGCGATTGCATCGGATGCATTGCCGATAAGTTCAAGATTTCCGAACAGGTCATTTACGATAACAACGGCTGGATTGAGCAGGATATGATCAAAGAGGGCGACGTTCTGGATTTGACCGTGCTTCAGCCGGAGCTGACGGTGAAGACGGAAGAACGCCAGTCCGAAACGATTACTTACGATGCTCCTGTCGAGATCCGCAAGAGCGATTCCATGAAGCTTGGGGAATCGAAGGTGCTGACAGAAGGCAAGAGCGGCAAGAAAACTCTTACATACCGGGTTGTGAAGCAGAACGGTAAGGTAGTTACGGAAGAGCTCGTGGATAGTCAGGTTGTCGTGAAGCCGGTAGCCGAGGTCATCATCCGGGGAACAAAGGTTATTCTTGGCGAAGGGACAGGCCATTTCGCATCGCCGGTATCCGGCTGGTCGCTGTCGAGCAAGTTCGGCATGCGTTGGGGACGGATGCACAAAGGCATCGACATGACAGGCGGTAAAACCATTATGGCGGCCGATAACGGTGTTATCGAGTTTGTTGGCCAGAAGACGGGCTACGGCAATTGCATTATCGTCAACCATAAGAATGGCTACAAAACGCTATACGGACATCTGAAGTCTATCGGCGTGAAGAAAGGCCAGATTGTCGAAAAAGGCGACAGTCTCGGCATTATGGGCAGTACCGGCGAATCGACCGGCGTGCATCTGCATTTCGAAATTACGAAAAACGGCGTACTGCAAAATCCGTTAAAGTACTTATAATCTATTTTCTTTCCAAGAAGGCTGTCCTTATGAGGGCAGTCTTCTTTTTACCTTTTTTTACCCTGAAGCTGTCGGAACGAAACACGTCTCTGAGCACTAATTATGAGTTTTATTGGAAAAGGGCTGAACGAACTTTAATTGGGAACTTGACGACGCACTATGTTAAAATAAAAGAGTAAAAATAGGACGAGCGACAGGCGGGTGTAACGATGCACGGGAAAATTTTAGTGGTCGACGACGAACAGCCCATTGCAGATATATTGAAATTCAACTTGGAGAAAGAAGGGCATCAGGTCATTTGCGCGTTTGACGGCGGAGAGGCGGTACGCCTCGCGTTCGAAGAGCAGCCGGACCTGATTCTACTTGATTTGATGCTGCCGGTGAAGGATGGCATGGACGTATGCCGCGAGGTGCGCACGCGTCTGCATATGCCAATCATCATGCTGACAGCAAAGGATACGGAAATAGATAAGGTGCTGGGCCTTGAGCTTGGCGCCGATGATTACGTAACGAAGCCGTTCAGCACGCGGGAGCTGCTGGCCCGTGTCAAAGCCCATTTGCGCAGGCAGCAGAAAACCTCGGAAGCCGCGGCTTCTTCGACCGACAACGCAAACGCCGGCGATAACGGTCAAGGTGCAGCGGACGAGAAGCAGGGTCTTAAGCTGTTCAACCTGTTTATTGATACCGATATGTATGTCGTCTATAAGGACGGCGAGCCGCTTGATCTGACCCACCGCGAATATGAGCTAGTCTATTACATGGCGCGCAACAGCGGCAAAGTAATGACGCGCGAGCATTTGCTGCAGGCGGTCTGGGGCTTTGAGTATTTCGGCGATGTGCGTACCGTGGATGTCACGATCCGCCGTCTTCGCGAGAAGATTGAAGATGATCCAAGCCGTCCGGAATATATTATGACCCGCCGCGGCCTTGGTTACATGATGCGCAATCCGAAGTCGGGAGGGCTCGGCTACGCATGAGCGGGCGGAGGTTTTTTCGCACCATTCAAGTTAAGCTGGTCATTATTTATCTCCTGCTCATCCTTGTCGCGATGCAGCTCATTGGCGTGTACTTTATCAGTACGGTCAAGGCGTCATTGACCGACAACTTCACGACGAATCTGAAGGAGCAGGCCGATATTCTCTCGAAGCTGGCGGCAAAGGAATTGTCCGAAAAGCCGAATAGCGATAGCGAGACCGATACGAGCAGCACGGAGGATTTAAGCCTTGTGGTCCGCAATCTGTTCAGCATAAGCGGAACGGAGGTGCAAGTGCTCGACGGCAGCGGGCGGGTTGTTGCGACCTCCCTGCAGGTGCCGGAATCGTACATTGGGAAGAAAAATACGTCTCTGGCGGTAAGCCGCGCGTTAACGGGCATCTCCGATAACGAAGAAGAGATTATCGACGAAAACGGCATTCGCAAAAAAATTATTGCCCTACCAGTCACGTACAACGATAACGACAAGGTTGTTGGCGCGGTCTATATGCTGGCGTCCATGGACAGCCTGTACGATACGGTGAACCGGGTGAACCAGATCTTTTTCTCCGGCACGCTTATCGCGCTTGGTCTTACCGGGATTCTGGGCATCCTGCTCGCCCATACGATCACGAGTCCGATTCAGGGACTGACGCGTCAGGCGGCAGCCGTGGCGGACGGAAAGTTTGATCTGCAGGTGCCGGTGCTTGGGGACGATGAAATCGGGCGGCTAAGCTTGGCCTTTAACGATATGACCATTCGGCTGAAGGAGGCGCTCTCGGTCAACGAAGAGGAGAACGAGAAGCTCGCCTCCATTCTGTCGAATATGAGTGACGGCGTAATCGCGGCCGACGAGAACGGCAAAGTGATCGTCTGGAACCGCCGCTCGCAGGAGATGCTTGACGTGCGCACCTGCGAAGGCTGCAGTCTGCCACAGCTGCTTGGCATGCCGGAGCAGAAATACCAAGAGCTGCAGAACGGCCGGGAGCAGACGGTCATATTGCCGCGCGGCGAAGAAGAAGCCGAGATGGATGACGAAGAGGGGGTTCTCCGCGTCACCTTTACGCCGATTCACCGCCGCGACAAAGGGATTACGGGTACGATTGCCGTCCTGCAGGATGTGACGGAGCAGGAAAAGCTCGAGCAGTCGCGGCGCCAATTCGTCGCGAACGTCTCGCATGAGCTGCGCACGCCGCTCACCACGATCAAGAGCTACGCGGAGGCGCTGAATGACGGGGCGCTGGATGAGCGCGAGCTGTCCGAGCGGTTCGTTGGCGTTATCCGCAACGAGACGGAGCGGATGATCCGCCTGGTTACGGACCTTCTCCATTTGTCGCGCCTTGATTCCAATCAGGCGCCGCTGCGGCGGCGGAAGACCAACATTCACGAGATGCTGGACGAAGTGACGGACCGTTTTTCCTTCCAGCTTCGCCAGAAGTCGATTCTGGCAACGATTATCGTAGACCGCGATCTCAAATCGGCATGGCTTGACCGCGACCAGATTGACCAGGTTCTCGATAATTTAATATCGAACGCCATCAAATATACGCTTGAGGGCGGAGCAATTGAACTCAGCGCCCATAAGCAGGACGCCGCTACGATTGCGATTAGCGTAAAGGATACGGGCATCGGTATTCCGAAGAAGGATTTATCCCGTATTTTCGACCGTTTTTACCGGGTGGACAAGGCCCGCTCGCGCAACATGGGCGGCACCGGGCTTGGTTTATCCATTGCCCGGGAAATCGTTAAAGCGCATGGCGGCACGATTTCACTGAAGTCCGAGCTGAACGACGGCACGACGGTTACTTTTACGCTGCCGGCGCTGCAAGAGGAAGGTGAGACGGCATGATGGAGAAAGCGAAGACGCTCCTGCTCGTTATGCTTGTCGCCCTCAGCTTGATTCAATCGTACTTCCTCGCGTACAGCATGCCGGGTCTTGGCGCAACGGTGAAGACGGGACAGGATTACATCAATGCCGATCCGCTTGGCAAAAAATCAAACGCGGAAAACGTCATTTTTCCGGAGGAGATTGTCCTCCACTTCGGCGGTAATGAGCATACCGTGCTGTACCCGGGGTCTACGTTCTACAATATGATTCTGAAAGACCGGATTCAGGGCCGCGAGTTCAAGGGCTTCCAGCGCAATCCGGCCAACGTGCTTAATTGGGATGAAGTAAGGAAGAACGATATCGGCGTTGAGCTGCGCTTCCAGAACGGCATTCCGGTAGAGCTCTTGAAGAAGCTGCTTAAGGTGCAGGGAGATTTGCTGTTCCTTGGCGAGACGATCGACCGAATCTGGATCTTCAAGGCGACCGATTCCGAGGAAGTCCGGACATTCTTCTTCAGCGCCGACGGGCAAAAGGTATACGAGTCTACCCAGGCTGACCTTACCGTCCGCGACGTGCAGGACTATGTCGGCTTCGGCGAGTATCAGCCGAAGTACCAGATGACGTCGGATGGCATCTATTTGCCGAAGCAGCCGATTCAATCGGTAGAGATGGTCTTTTCTTATGAGGCCTACTCTTCCGAGCTCATGCAGCAAAATCTTCTTGATCCGGCAACAACAAAGGCGCTTTATGACCGCAGCGGCTCGCAGATTTATACGGACGGCAAGCGTGGTCTGCAGATCGAGCAGAAGGGCGTGTGGATGATTTATACCAACCCTGCCGCCTCTCAGAGCGAGGAAAATCCGCTTAGCGAGAATGTTTTTGCTTCCATTGAATTCATTAACCAGCATGGAGGATGGGACGGCTTAAACCGTTTCGTTAACCCGGGATTGAATCTTGAAGGCAAGACGGGTAAATACGCGGAGTTCCAGCAGTATGTCGATAACTACCCGGTGATCGAGACCAAAGACTTCGAGTACGGCAGCATGCGGCTTACGCTGCAGCAGGGAGTCGTAACGGAGTACAGCCGTTCTCTCATTACGCTTGCCAGCCGTTCGAAGACGCGGGAAGCCAGATGGCTGCCGGGCGGCGCCCAGCTGCGCAGCGCGCTGGACCATTATGACCGCCGTTCGGAGGTTGTCCGGCTGTTCCCGGCTCTTAAAGCCGAACCGCTTGAAAACAATGAATTAAAGTTTATTCCGATATGGGCGGTCCAGCTCGAAGACGGTGCGCAGGAGGCACTCACCGAGGCGTATCCGGCAGGCTTTGTTCCTCAGGAAATAAAGGACAGCCCGAGCTCCACCCATGATTCGGATGAAGGAACCGGCAAGGATAAAGGCGGAAAGGAAGCTTCGGGACATGAGACCGCAGAGAGGGACGGCAACAGCCTGTTCGGAGGCTCCGATCCGCTGCAAAATTCAATCGAGCCGGGTAAAGAAAGCAAGCAATAAGCCGTAACGAACGGAGGCGGAAGATCAGGTGGATTGGGGCAGGGCCAAAAGCGTGCTTATTATTTCGTTTCTGCTGCTCAATATTTTGCTCGGCTATCAGGTATGGTCGAACGTCGGCGAGCAGCTGAACGCCAACAAGAATACAGCAGAGCTTCCGAGCGAGACCTACGCCTTCATGAAACAGAAGGGGATTGAGCTGACCGCCAATCTGCCGGTCGAAACCCCGAAGCTGCGGGATTTAACGTATATGCTGCGCAGCGGCAACCTAGAGGGTCTGCCGGAGACAAAGCTTGCGACGCCGGTCGACAGCCGGATTATTTTTTCCGAGAAGGATCTCGTCAAGACGCTGGGCAGCCAGATTGTCGACCTGGACAAGTATAAGTTCGATCCGGCAATGACAAGGGACGGCGTCTACGTGCTGTACCGGATGGCGGATAACCGTCCCATGTTTGACGTAAAGCTGGAGCTCTACTACAGCAATCAGAAAATAACCGGCTTTCGCCAAGTGCGGGTAGATCTGACGGGCCCGGGCGAAGCCAAGGAACAGACGGTATTGCCGGCTTCGAAGGCCATGGCGCCTTTTATAGAGCGGAACCTGCCGGACGGCGCGGTTATTACCGACATCCAGCTTGGCTACCATGGTCAGATGTTTGATACGGAGACGCAGGTGGCGGCGCCTTATTACCGGGTGCTGCTGGAGGACGGGAACGAGTATTACATTCATGCGATTAACGGGGAAGTTGCGCAGGTGAAGGAAGAAGTACCGCTGGACCGCGTCCGGTAGCTTGATGGGCGATGCGTTGCGGCGGATGGATAGAATGGTTTTAGTGTTCATGGGAGCAGGGGAAAGGATAGAAGTAAAGCGATGGGACTTACGTTTACAGTACTGGGAAGCGGATCTACGGGCAATGCGACGATAGTAAGCAACGGGGATAAAATGGTGCTGGTGGATGCCGGCCTCAGCATGAAAAAAATAGAGGAGCTTATGCGCGAGCAAGGCGTGTCCGGCCATCAGCTGTCCGCGTTGTTCGTTACGCATGAGCATTCCGACCATATTAAAGGACTGGGCGCATTCGCCCGCAAATACGAGCTGCCGATCTTTGCGAATGAAGGAACCTGGGGCGGAATGGAGCGTCATGTCGGCACCATTGAGCCGGAGAAGCGGGTCATTATGGAGACGGGCGAGTCGCTCAGGTTCGGCACGATGGAGGTCTGTTCCTACCCGATCTCGCATGACGCGGCGGAGCCGGTCGGCTATACGTTTGTCGATAACGGGGAAAAGCTGAGTCTTGCGACCGACCTTGGTTATATGAGCGACAAGGTGAAGCAGGCGATTATCGATTCGGACGTGCTTGTGCTTGAATCCAATCACGATACGGAGATGCTTCGCATGGGCCGTTACCCGTGGAACATTAAGCGCCGCATTCTAAGCGATGTCGGGCACTTATCGAATGTTGCCGCCGGAGAGGCATTATGCGAACTGCTGACGGACCGGACGAAGCGGGTGTATCTGGCCCATCTCAGTCTGGACCATAATCTGATGGATCTGGCTATGCTGACGGTTCGGAACGTTATGGAGGATAACGGAATCTTCTTCAAGCAGAACGAGAATCCGCTGCGCCCGACGTATCATGACCGGCCTACGGCATGGGATGAAGTGAGGCGGAAATAAAGGACTCCAGCTGGTTGTCCAGGCTGTCCGCTTTAGCGGTCAACTCTTCGCGGGTGATCAGACCCTTGTCCACAAGCAGCTCAAGCATAGCGCTTAGGGTAAGGACGGTGCGGTAATGATCATCCTTCAGATCGGCCAATTTAGCTGCAATCTCTACTTGCTCCCAGGGGGAGAATGGTTTTGTTTTCATAGATACGGTTCGCTCCTTTTTCGTTATGATGGAGGAGTGCGCAAGTGAATCTATTATTATTGTAGTCTAATCTTCCGAAAACATTCTTAGATTGTAAAAATAGTTTTTGTACATTTTCAAAGGCAAGCATAAGCATCGAAAGGAGCGGTAACGATGGGAATATTTGATGACGATTTCTACTCGACCAAAGTATCAAGACGTGCTCGTTCCACTTCTTCGAAGGATGAATTTGCCTTCGCCAATAAAAAGGGAATGCGCAACTGGTCGAATGTCCGAATCGCATTTGTTGCTTCTTTCACCAGTGCGGTGGCAGCGGTATTGTTGTTTGTGCTTGTCTTTGGCGGCGGGGGCATCGGTCCGGGCTCGCATGCGGCAAGCGTATCGGCATCCGGAAGCGCCTCGCTGGAGCAACGAACGATTCAAGCTTCGGCTAAGGTCCGGCCGGCGGTAGTCAGCGTTATTAATGAACAGACGGTTCCTTATGGGCTTGCTCCCGGTGACGGCACCCAGGAACAAGCAGGCAGCGGAGAGGAAGGACAGATTCAGGGTTCGAAGCAGGAGGTAGGCGTTGGCTCCGGCGTTATCTTCAAGCTGAAGGACGGCAAGGCCTACATTATTACGAATCATCATGTTATTGCAGGCGCCGAGTCGGTGAAGGTTATGCTCGTGAGCGGCGAGAAGCGCGAAGCGAAGATCGTTGGCAGCGACCAGATTACGGATCTGGCGGTGCTCGAGATGGACGGCAAGGACATAAAGACGGCAGCGGAGATCGGCAAATCGTCGAAGCTGCAGCCAGCCGAATTCGTTCTTGCGATTGGCAATCCGCTTGGACTTGGCGATTCGCTGTCGATGGGGATTGTGAGCAAGACGCACCGGGTCGTGCCGGTATCCTTGAACGAGGATGGGGTGTACGACTGGCAGCAGGAAGTCATTCAGGTAAACGTCTCAATTAACGAAGGCAACAGCGGCGGTCCCCTGATTGATATGGACGGCAAGGTTGTTGGCATTAACAGCATGAAGATTGCCGAGGTAGGCGTTGAGGGATTAGGCTTTGCGATTCCGATCGATAACGCGATGCCTATTATCGACAGCTTAATGGAGAAGGGTTATGTATCTCGCCCTTATCTTGGCGTCTATACGGTAGACCTGGAGCAGTATTTCGCGCAAAAGCAGCAGGAAGAGCAGGCGGCTGGCAGCGACGGAAAGACTGACCAGGGGGCCGGCGCAGCTTCGGGAAGCGAGGAATCCGATCTGCCCGAGCTGAATCTCCCAGATGAAGTGTTCAATGGGGTTATCGTGCTTGAAGCCGTAGGACCGGCGAAGGACGCGGGCATGAAGCTGAACGATGTGATCGTGAAGCTGGACGAGAAAAGCATTAGCAGCACCTTGGAGCTGCGCCAATACTTGTACCAGACGAAGCATATCGGCGATGAGATCAAAGTGACCTTCTACCGTGACGGCAAGCTGAAGACGGCATCGTTCAAGCTGGCGGAGAAAACGAAGGATGAATAAAGCGTAAGGAAGCTGTGCTGACGGGAAACGGTTGGCACGGCTTTTTTTGTGCGTTGCGCCATTCCCCGACTAAAGTCTAACCCTCGAGCCATCCTCTGGAAGGTTTCTGGCAAATCTCCGCTGGCGTAAACTATAATCAAGAAGCAAGAGCACAGAGGGAGAGAAATCAACCATGAATAGACGATGGGTTAGAAATACGATAGGAGTGGTCCTTGTGGCGATCGGAATAATGGCGTTGTTGCAATATCAATTCGGCGGAGTGAAGAGCAAGGAATATGCCCATACTTTGCAGCTCGAGGATAAAATGCAGGAGCTTAGCCTTACATCCGACAGCCTTGGACTGGAAGTGGATTTTGTTCCAAGCACGGACGGAAGCAACTCGATTCATATCGAAGGCAAAGCAAAGCCGGAGGTTATCGATCAGATCAAGAACGCTAGAGTCGAGAACGGAAAGCTTGATCTTCGGTTGAAGGAGAAGTGGCATTTCGGATTGTTCGATTTCTCCGGCTGGAACGATAAGCAGGTCGTAACCGTGTCGCTGACCGAAGAAGCCATGTCGTCTCTTGAATCGTTGAAGGTAAAAAGCGATTCGGGTTCCGTGAGAGTAGATGGCGCAAAAGCGGCTGACAGCCAGGTGGAGACCGATTCGGGAAGCATCCGGCTTGGCAGCTTCGAGGGCGGCACGTTGTCGCTTAAGGCCGATTCGGGAAGCATTAAGCTAGAGAGCTTTAAAGGCAGCAGCTTGTCGATCAAGTCCGATTCGGGAAGCATTCATGCGGGGACTGTTGGAGCAGAGCTGAAGGCTTCGTCCGACTCCGGCAGCATTACGATCGATCATCTGAACGGAAAGGCTGTTGTCCGTTCCGATTCCGGCAGCATCCGTATGGTGAAGGACGATACAACCGGCGTAGACGTGAAAAGCGACTCCGGCAGCGTAAGAATCGAGATCCCTTCTTCGTACGGCGGAATGTATGATCTGGATTCCGATTCGGGTTCCATTCATAAACCGGATCTACAAGGAACATCGGGAGAAGTTATCAAGGTTCGCACGGACAGCGGCAGTATTCGAATTAGCCAACCGTAACATAAGAAGCCGCACGGGCAAAGTGGATGCCCATGCGGCTTTGTTTTTTATGGCTAGCTGCCGCGCGGAGAGTAGAGCATGATGGCAACGCCGATGATGCAGACGGCGGCACCGATCCAGTCGTAGAGATCGGGAGCTTTTTTATCGATGAGCCATCCCCAAAGAACGGCCAGAATGATAAAGACTCCTCCATAAGCAGCATAGACGCGGCCAAAAGAGGGGAAATTCTGTAGGGTGGGAATAACGCCGTACGCAATCAGGATCATGCCGCCTACGATGCCGTACCAGAGCGGCTTTGCTTCGCGCAGCCATAACCAGACCAGATAACCGCCGCCAATCTCGGCCAGGCCGGCAATTACGAACAGGGCAATAGCAATAAACACGGGATATTCTCCTTCTTCGCATAGACTTGTAATCATTATAGCGTGATGGCCGGGGGAAGGAAATGAAAGGGAGAATTGGCCGGATTACTTCACATCGGCAGGCTTGTTTGCTATGCTAGCTGTATAATAAACAACTTTGAAGAGGAAGCGAAATTCGAATGTATTGTGTATGCAAGCAGCATGTAGAGCTGGCGATTGATAAATTTGTTGACGAATACGAGGATGCGCCGGATATTGTCGATTTGAAGGAAACGGAATTTGCGGATTGGGATCCGCCTCGCAGCTGCGATCTTTGCAGTGAGGCAGCCGCCGAGTTTTTGGTGGTGTAGGAAGAGAAATTCGTTTAAGGCGCTTGCCGCATAGGTGCGGGGGCGCTTTTTTCATAAGGCAGGGATGGCCTTGCAAGGGGGGATACCCTATGAAGAAATGGATGCTTGCATGCCTCCTGTTGCTTCAAGGATGCGATAACGGTGCCGGAGGCGACCGTCATATTCAAGAAGAGGAGAGTGTACGCGTAATGGGAACGATTGATGAACAGCTGCTTCAAGCCTCGGAGGATGGACAAGCCGATAAAGTCCGCCAACTGATTCAAGATGGCGCAAACCTGGATGTTCAGGATGCGAAGGGACGCACTCCGCTTATGATTGCGACCTACAATAAGGATTTCGCGGTGGCAGAGGTGCTGACTGAAGCGGGGGCGGATGTGAATTTACGGGATGAGATGCTGAACTCGCCATTCTTGTATGCCGGGGCAGAAGGGTATTTGGACATTCTGAGGCTTACGATTGATGCCGGAGCGGATACGAAGGTAACGAACCGTTACGGAGGCATTGCCATTATCCCGGCCTCGGAGCATGGTTATGTTGAGGTTGTTCGGGAGCTGCTTGAGCGAACGGATACGAATGTGAATCATGTCAATCATCTCGGTTGGACGGCATTGCTCGAAGCCATTATTCTCAATAACGGTAATGAGCGGCAGGTAGAGACGGTAAAGCTGCTGATCGAGCATGGGGCGGATGTCAATCTGGCCGACAACGATGGCGTTACGCCGATGCAGCATGCCCGCAAGAGAGGGTTTAAAGAAATCGAACGGCTGCTGGTTAATGCCGGAGCGAAGTAGCGCAAAGAGTTCCACGTGGAACGTAAGAGCAGCTTAAATGGAGACCATTGGGGTCGTTATTATACATAAAGGATGAACATTCATGCATATACAGATTGCTTCGGTTGGCAAGCTTAAGGAAAAATATTTGGTTCAAGGCATCGCGGAGTATGCCAAGCGGCTCGGGCCGTACGTGAAGCTAACGCTCACGGAAGTGCCCGACGAGAAGGCGCCGGAGACGATGAGTCCGGCGGAGGAAGCGCAAGTACGCGAGCGGGAAGGGGAACGGCTTCTGGCGCAGCTGAAGCCGGACGCCCATGTTGTCGCGCTCGCGATTGGGGGCGAGCTCTGGTCCAGCGAGGATCTCGCGGACCAGCTCGATAAGCTGGCCACGTATGGGCGAAGCCACGTGGCGTTTGTCATTGGCGGGAGCACGGGGCTTGCTCCCGCGGTGCTGCAGCGCGCCCAGCAGAAGCTCAGCTTCGGGCGCATGACGCTTCCGCACCAGCTGATGCGGCTGGTGCTGATCGAGCAGATCTACCGCGCGGTGAAGATTAACCGCAGGGAACCGTACCATAAGTGACGGCGAAAAATTTTAATAAGTATGCTTGCATTTTTTGAAATCATACTGGAGTCAGTTCTCTATAGAAATATTAATTCTTAAGTAGCAGGGGAATACTGGTAAATGTCGAAATTAAGATTTAATGCTTATCACCCTGTTGGGTGAGGAGGAATACAGTGTGACTACTAATGAAATTATTAAACAACTGTTTCTTGCTTTTTCTAAGCAGGATAACGAAGACTTTATAAGAATTGCTGAGGAGTTTATTGACTCAGAGAAAAGAAAGAAGCACAATATCGCAGCCAAGCAACTTAAAGATGCGTTGTATGCATCAGCTAAAAGTAACAAGGCTGTAATCCACAGCAATCGTTATCGAGCTAACATTCCAATTCCGCGGGATAATGATAGTGGTTTTCCACTATTAGAGGTTAGGGAATACAATCTCTCGTGGGATGACCTAGTAATATCAAACAATAAGAAACTGATTTTAGAACAGATCTGTAATGAGATTCAATCAACTGATATTTTAGCAACATATAATCTTGCCCCAGCTCGAAAAACTTTATTCTGTGGGATGCCTGGAACTGGGAAAACGTTCTGCGCAAAGATATTAAGTTCAGTTCTACAAACCCCACTGGTTTACATTAACTTTGACGCAATAATTTCCTCATACTTAGGAGAGACCGCCACGAATTTACGTAAAGTCTTCGAGTTTATAAAAAATGGTATGTGGGTCGTTCTTTTTGATGAGGTTGATATCATTGGAAAGAATCGTGATGACCATCATGAGCTTGGAGAGATCAAACGAGTTGTTAATAACTTTCTGCAAATGATTGATAACTTTGAAGGTGAAAGTTTATTAATCTGTGCGACTAATCATCCTCATATACTTGATCCAGCCATTTGGAGGAGATTCGACGAAATAATAAACTTTGAGCTGCCCGACAAAGAAGAGAGAGAGCGACTGATAAATCTATATTTAAAGCCTATAAAAAAGGACTCCAATTTGAATTTGTCTTCAATTGGAAAAGAAACTGAAGGCTTTTCACCATCAGATTTGCAACTTATGTGTAAGGAAGCAATGAAACACGTGATTATAAACAACAGGGATGTTTTGACCTCCATAGAGATGAATTACGTGCTTACTCGTTATAGAGAACGACATGCTCTTCGTCAAAAAAATGGAGGAATGAGATTCTAAATGGTCCGACACAATCACTTACCTTTACCACAGTACGTTGAAGAACTCCCAAAAAGGAACTCAAACCAAAGGGGCGGAGGCTTTAGGCCCATTGGAACAAGGGATAAAATTCAATATCATCAAGAAATCAGAAAGCAAATCAGATTTCTCAATCATTTGCTGAAATTAAACAGAAGTTTCGTGGGACGATAAATCCACACTTGATTTATAGAATTAAGGTAAACCAAAGTGTTGATATTACTAGTTTTGAGAGAATCTTAAACGCAATGGGTGAACTAACGGTTCTTTCGGTTGCAGAAAACAGACAAGGTTATTGGGTCGTGTTTGGCAATGATGAGGAGCTAAGTGTATTTAAGGATAAACTGGCCCAGTATTCTGGAGTTGTTCCAGGGGGTTATAAGTATGAATTTTTTCATGCTATTGATGGTATTGAAGACATCCCTATCGAGGAAAAAATTGGTGAAGCGATCAAACAAAGTCCATTACAGGAAGATCAGCTTTATTACTTGAACGTTGAATTGTGGAGAATGGACGACGAAATACTTGACACTTTTATAAGACAACTGTCTCAGAATTACCGTAATAATCCTCAATTTAGCATAACAGATAAGTTAATAATGAAATCATTTGCGCTTTTAAGAGTCAAGCTAAACAAGGCGATTTTTGATGAAATTATAATGTTAAAAGAAGTGGCAAGAATAGAACTACCAATGCTACCAAGATTTAATCCTTCGGAATACCGACAAATTGATGTTGAGGAGTTTGAAATTGCCGAACCACCTGAAGATGCGACAGGAATTCTGGTTATTGATTCTGGAATTGTCTCAAATCACCCATTATTAGAAAAAGCCGTGGGTGATGAGCAAAACTTCCAAGAGGGAGAACGTCAGACGCATGATGTCGTGGGCCACGGTACAGCGGTTGCAGGAAATAGTATTTATTACGATATCGAACGCTGTATTGAAGAGAGGAAGTTTTCTCCGACTAACTGGTTGTTTTCAGCAAAAGTAATGTATGCGGAGAGAGACTTTCAAGGCAATATTACCCCAGTATATAATCCAGAGAAGTTGTTTGAAAATCAATTAAACGATGCCATAAGGACGTTTCTGAATAATATTGATAACAGAATCAAAGTAGTAAATATATCATTTGGCAATAGCTTTGAGTCCTTGGGTAACGGAGGTAACCGTCAGTTTCCTCTTGCCAATCTAATAGATGAGTTGGCTATAGAATACCGTAATGTAGTATTTGTAATTTCATCTGGAAATCAAAAACCCAGTTTGTTTTATGATCTTGATGAAATAGTAAATGGGTATCCGAACTATTTGGTTGAGAATAAAGATTTTAAAATAATCAATCCAGCCACTTCAGCGTTATCATTGACGGTTGGGTCTATCGCAACTTCTACGAGAGCGATGGAGCCTAGACCTGGTCAAGATATTTGGCATACATTTGCTGAAGAAGGGCAACCTTCGCCGTTTAGTAGAACAGGGTTTGGAATCAATGGCATGATGAAACCTGAAATCGTGGAGTATGGTGGGAATCTGATAGTAAGGGAAAACTTTAATCGTGTTATGGAAAATATAGGAGGTAAAGTAGCTCTCTTATCTAATAATCCTACTGAGGCCTTATTTAGCTTTGATAATGGGACAAGTTTCTCTGCACCAAAAGTATCGAATCTTCTCGGGCAAATTGCTAACAGTTTTCCCGACAAATCTGCTAATTATATAAAGAACCTTCTACTTCAATCAACTGAGCATACGCCAGTTCCAAACTTGGGATACACAGCATCCAAACAGGAAAAAGCACAATGGCAAATGACGGGATATGGGATTCCAAACGTAGAAAAAGCCATTTTTTCATTGGATAACAGGATTGTATTACTTGATGAGGATGTAATCGGTCTGAATAGAGTGAAGACATATTCTGTGAATCTTCCAAGTAGCTTTTTTGAAACTAGAGGTACAAAAAAGATATCGGCAGTTCTTACATTTGATCCTATTGTGAGAGCCACACGAGGTGACAGTTATTTAGGAGCGCAGATGGAGTTTAAGTTGTTTCATACTGTCATACCTGATGAAATAGTAGCTCACTACGCCGTTACAGAAGTTGAGGAAGCGGATGAAGACGAAGAAGATACTACTCCGACTGCACTAAAGCCATATGAGATTGTTTTAAAGCCAGGTGTAAATATTAGAAATAAAGGATGTCATCAAAAAGCGATTCGGCACTTTAAAACCGCACAAATGTCAGCACCTATAACGCTCGTGGTAAGATGTCTCAATAAGTGGATCTCAGATTTAAACTACACTCAAAATTACTGTGTATCATTAACAGTGGAACACTCAGCGGAAATCGATATTTATTCTTCAGTTCGAACCGAAGTGCTGCAAAGAACACGAGTTAGATAAATACCGGGTCGTTCTTTTTAAATTATTGTTTCAACTACAATATATGGATAGATTAAAGGAGAACAGTCGATTATGACGTTCTCCTTCGCTGTCTCTTATATTAATCCTTTATCGCCTCCCACGCGCTCATCTGCGAATAAGCTTCACTCATTCCGATTGACTTATAATATTCATGTGTTGCTTGCTCCATCCGCTCCATTAGGGCGGAATGCTGCTCCTCAGGAACAAATTCAAGGATAACTGCCATTATGGCGTTCTCTCTCGCTGCTTCGCGTAGTCTGATTTCCTCTACGCCGTAAACTGTGTAACCACCATGTGCTCCTTTCGTAATTTTATGCTTCAACTGGATTGCTGCTATGGCGGTAGCGGGTGTAATCTCGCCCATGTTTGCCAACGTCTCGAAGCCCTTCTGAATAACCTCGTCCAGAAGCTCCATATCGTGTCTTACTTTGTTCACGGTCATATGAGCAGCTTTACGTTCTTCCCTCGTGGGGTTTTTGGCAGTATGCTTTCCCTCCGCCTTGCCAGAGCGCAACATATCCGCTCGAACGCCTCCTATAATCGC
This sequence comes from Paenibacillus sp. ATY16, assembly GCF_003399985.2. Lineage (NCBI taxonomy): Bacteria > Bacillati > Bacillota > Bacilli > Caryophanales > Paenibacillaceae > Paenibacillus > Paenibacillus sp. ATY16. The sequence continues at coordinate 61,039 of NZ_NMOK02000004.1, forward strand.
CGCTCTGCGTTTCCTTGCATATTCGTACATTGTCGGCACCGAGAGGTCGAATCCGTTCTCCTTGCACCATGCCGCACATTTATTTGGACTTTCCCCGTCGTCCAGCATCTTATCCAAGAATGGCCGTCTCGACCACGATAAAAGTTGTTTTTGTTTGCCTACTACGGCCATACTCATCCTCTCCTTCGCTATAAATAAATATAGTAATTATAAGCGGTTTTATAATTTTAGATGACAATATCAATTTTCTCCCGCTTCTGTATTTGCTTACACTGTAATGAATAGGCTGCAGCTGCTACAGGAGGATGGGAAAAGAAGGATTCCACGTTTTCGTCGAAGCTCAATTCAATCGCCTCGATCTGCTTGTTCGCGTTCATCGTGATTCGTTTGATGAATAGATGCAGTAACGTTTTTCGGTGTTCAAACGGTGCGGAGGTCAGTACCTGATTAAATCCATAAATCAACTCACGTACCTGCTCAAAAGCGACAGGAGACGTATTGCCTTCGGTTAGTGCAAGCTCCAAACGGGAGCTCTCCATTTGAAGCTTGGTAATCTCGGCTTGAATTTCCTGCATCCTACCCGTGAATAATGATTTATCAACGTTCCCATGTTCGAAAAGGTCGAGATAACGTTGTTTTTTGTTTACAGCCAGTTCTAATTGGCTTCTAATGTGCATTAGCTCTGACTGGAGCGGTACTGTCCGGGTTATTAATTTGTGGTTCACTTTGTCCACGATGGCCGTTAGAATGGGCTCCTCGGACAGCACCTGCGCTAACCGTTTCATTACTTCATCTTCGGCCATCCGCTTCTGAATGCTATTGGCAGAGCACACGCTGCTTCCTTTGTTTCTGAAAGCTCCACACGAGTAATACAGGCGATTCACGCTTTCTCCAGTCTTCGTCTTGCTCCGGGTACGGCTGGCGACCATCGCCGCACCACATTTTGGACAGCGGATTAACCCGGATAATAAGAACTCACCATTAAAGATACGAGATGGTGTGAATGATTTCTTCTGGTGGAGGAATTGAACTCTCTCCCATAACGCATCCTGAATAATGGCTTCGTGCCTCCCGTCGGCAATGGTCGGTTCCGTGCTCTTACCCCGTCTTCGTTTATTGCTCCAGTTCTCGTAACGGTTATAGCGGACTTTACCGTTGTAGAATGGATTATTCAAGATTTCCTTTATCGCTGTCGTGGAAAAGGTGTTACCAGCTTTCGTCTTGTAGTTGCTGTGATTTAGCTCGTTGGCGATGCTTTTTAATCCACGCCCAGCAGCATATAGCTCGAATATTTTTCGTACAATCAGGGCTTCCTCTTCCACTACGACAACCAGCTTGGAGTGAGCCAAAGAGTCGTCGGGGTCAGTGATAGCTTGATACCCAAGCGGCAGTTTACCGTTATGCCTGCCTGTTTTGGCGCGTTGTTTCATTCCCATTTTCACGTTTTCTATAATGTTCTTACGCTCTAATTCTCCAATACCACTGAGCATTTGTAACACAAATTCACCTACAGGTGTTTCTGTTTCAAAGTTTTCTGAAAACGAGCGAAAATAAATGTCTCGTTTTTTGAAGTCCTCAATCATATTCAGGAAATCCACCGTTTTTCTAGCAAGACGGTTGATTTTCCAAACAAGGATCATGCCGAATGAGTTTTTATTTGCATCTCTCAGCAACCGCTGTAAGGCCAAACGCCCCTCTATACTCTTTCCACTGAATCCTGCATCAACATACTCCTCATACACTTCCAGCCCATTCTTTTTGCAATAATCACGTAGCGTGTCGAGTTGGGCTTCGATACTATAGCCTTGCTCTGCTTGTTCCTCGGTGCTCACGCGAGCGTAAATAGCAACCTTCGTTCTATTTGTTATCATTGTGGATATATCTCCCTTCAAAGAATGAGGTATTTGAGTGCAGCTGTGCTTTGGATGTGCATTTCGGTTAAATTGCGGTCAGTCGGAATATGAATGCTTTGGATAAATCCACGTAGCAAGGCATTGTGTTTCTCTGCTTCAAAGGAATGGAATGAGTTGAACAGCGATTCTAACGCGTGGCGAACTTCTCTTAGCGATACCGTGTTCGTATGGAGTTCGGCGAGCTTTTGTTCTAGCTGATGTTGAGCTTCTTTAAACGCGGTAGCCTCAGATTTCAAGGCTTCCAGTTTCTCCATAAGCACTACATGGCCGATGTGCTCACCCTCGAATAGCTCATAACAGCGCCGCTGCCGTTTCTCCAGTTGTTTTAAACTCACGGAGATCTGTGCTTGCTCTTTGTGTAATGGCGCTTCAGCTTCTATATTCCTGCGGTTAATACGAGTGACGACCTCGTTTAATAATAGCTTGTTCGTGAGCAAGTGCTGGAAGCGGGAAAGTGTTTCGTTCTCTACAGGTGAAGCGGGAACCGCGTTCGCTTTACAGGCTGTCGAGCCTTTGTTACTGTACCGCCCACATACATAGTAGTGACTCAAGTGAACGGTACCACGCTTCCTGATGGCTTTCTTATGCCAAGGAACCATGCTGTGCCCGCATACCGGACACTTTAATAGGCCAGCCAGCGGATAATGCCGGATAATCTGCTTGGTTGGCGGTCGTGAGCGCTTATTCAGAAGTGCTTGGACCTCGTTCCATAGATCAATGCTAATGATTGGCTCGTGGATTCCGCGTACACCCTGTTTCGCATAATCGCCCAATTTCCCAATAAACTTCTCATGAACGGTATACTGAATCTGTCCAATGTAATTGATGTTAGTGAGGATGCCCCGAACTGCTGTTATACTGAACGTTCTATTCCGTTTCGTCCGGTAGCCTGCACTGTTTAAATGATTCGTAATGGCCTTAAAGCCTTTCCCGCTCCGGTACTGCTCAAAGATCGATTGCACCAATTCTGCCTCACGCGGAACAATTTTAGCATGTGGTTCGATTCGCTCCCCCGTGACCCATTCATAACCGAGCACGTTATTCCCGCTATTCCAAATCCCATGACTACTACGCTTTTGCATACCCATCCGCACGTTTTGTGCGATCTGCTCCCGCTCCATCTGAGCGATAGCACCGAGCATCTGCATAGCGAAGTTCCCTTGCGGGGTACTAGAGTCGAACTGTTCAGTGAGGCTCATGTAGCTGATGTTATGCTGCTCGAACAGTTCCAGCATCTTGAGCTGATCGACTAAATTCCGAGCTAATCTGTTCAGCTTCCACGTAATAACCATTTGAAAGTGGTGTTGCTTCGCATCCGCCAGCAATTCCAGCATTGCAGGTCTGCCATTAATCGATTTCCCGGAGAACCCGTCGTCTATATATTCCCGGTAAATGGATAGCTGCCGTTCGACGGCATACGCTCGTAACGCTTCAAGCTGCCCATCGATGCTGTAGCCTTTCACTTGTTCCTCTGAGGAAACTCGAATGTAAAGAGCGATAAGATTATTTTCCGGTAGTATAATAGATCACCTCAGTATGATTTACATAAAGTTAGTAAAAATAGCATAGCTTCGATCCGTGGGAACGGACAAACTCCATTAGCGTTGATTACGTTCAACCGGCACTTGGGAAATCACGATATATCTCTTGCAGCTTCAAGCAGACGTTGTCTCGAGTTCGCCGTTATCTACGGAGTGCAATTCTCGATTTAGGTACGGTAGGAGTAGGTCGGCTAGAAGATCGAGCGCGTGGTTAAATTGCTGTTCTTGTTCAGATTGGCTCACGGAGCATCCTTCTTCCTTACGAAGTAAAGCCAGCGGCTCAGCTGTCCCTCGTTGGGGAGGAGCTGGTTTGCGGCTTTCATCGTAAATAAAGCATCCGGGGCAATCTTCACTCCATTAATGTGCATGGCGTATAAAGTTTAAGGTTGTCGAAGATATTGAAGGTTTTAAAGTGTAAAGATTGTGAGGCTTTAAGAATCGGAGAGGCACGCTGGCTGGTCATTAGACAGATAGGTAGAAACCACAGTGTTTAAAGGTGAATGTTAATGCATATTGGGAGGCTACAACCGAAAATTTACGTATCGTCGAATTATGGCCTCACAACGCATAAGAGGAATAACGGCTTCTCAACAAGCCAAAATTCTAAAAATCCATAATCAAAGACGATATCGGATAACGTAAAAGGGCCACGTAGCGAAATCGTGGCCATTGGTACTTTTATGCGTTCAGTAAATCTTTTGCTTTGGGGTTCAGCCCGTACATCGTCGAGTCCCGTCCATTCCCGTGGCGTTCCACATGCTGTACGAGCAAGTAGTTGCGATCTACAAGCTCCTGCAAATCCTTGTCCATGAATGCGACTTTGGCATAGCCTTTGCGCTTCAACAAGTTCCAAATCTTCGTTCGGGTGAACCATTTGATTAATGTGTCGTTCCCCTGCGCCTTAGCTAGCGTTTGCAGAATGTACTTTTGTTTCTCAGCATGGACTCCTTCGGATGCTTGCCCGAACGCTTTCAAGGTATGGGTATAGAAGTACTCCTCCAGCCTTGTCGCAGCTTCCACCGTAGATGCAGTGACTTCTTCGGGCAGTTCCTCCTTATCCGCATGTTCGGCCATATGGAGCAAACCGGCAATTCGCATAAGCTGTCCGACTAACTTGCCAGCCCAAGCCTTTAAGGGGCTTGTGAGATCGTTGTTGTCAGGGCGTAATCGCGGCTCGTTTTTATCAAACAGTCGTTCATACACCTCTACGGCTTCTGGAGTAAGACGTATGGTTTGCGTTGCTTCCCCCTCGTCGTGGACGGTTCCCTTTACGTCGGCCATAACGTAGTCGGAAATACTGGTTTGATTGTTGATGCTATCGGGAGATACTGGCTTCCGTTTCAGCAAGCAAGTCATCATCTCGTCGAATTTTTTCCTTACCTCGGGTGGAATGGGCATACTTCTGGCTTTCCGAGTTCCTAACGGAGAGTCTGGAATGACGAAGAAGAATCGAGCAAACAGCCCGCGTCCATTTAAGGAGCTGTTGGTTAAAACGCGTTGTAGATGATCATTCTGAACCAACACTCCAACCGTTAAGATGGGCGACTTGAGATAGACGGAACCGCCATTTTTACGGTCGTAAGCGTAATTCTCACCACTATGCCCCTTGAGGAAAATATCGACGTTCGATTTCTTATCCGAATACAGTCCTGCGATGATGTCCAGTACAACACCTTCGGCACTCAGAATGCCCATCCGATTGTGATTCTCGGACATCACCTGTATCAGCTTCTCGGCTGTAATATCCTGCTTGATAAGCGCGGGTGGAAAAAGTTCTTTCGTTGAATCAAGCTGCTTTTGGATGTCCGCCAGCCGGAAGCGGGCATCTTGGCTGCCTTTTCTAATATCCTTTAACACACTGTCTTTCTGGCCTTTTAAATATTCAAGCTCTGCTTTGCGTTCCGAGATAACATCAACCATTTCATTCCGCAAGACCTCCTCGTAGGCATATATAGGCGCCATCATCTTGGCGAATACGTCTGACTTCCGGTTTGCCGAAGGTAAGGCGATTATTGAATATAGGCAGAGCGGCTCCGTAAAGCCGGGAAAGACCTCCAGATTGTAGCGTCGATGTACGGCTACAGCCACCGAAGTTAAAGCTATCATAGCCGCAGCGTCCACAGGCGTCTGTGAGAAGGTCGCGACAGCGTCCACGTAATCACGTAGCCATTTCGGGAAGATGTCTGTAGGGAATGTAGGAGTGGAATATGCTTCAAAAGGTGCGACTTCGGGATATTCGTCGCTCTCATCGTTATGAACTACAGATTCTGCGATCTCGTTCTGAGGCTGCTGTCTTGTTCGTCTAGAATACCTCTCCACCTGCCCATCCATCGCATGGGTTATCACCCTGTCTTGGTAGTCGGAGCGATTCTCCCATTTTTCCCGCTTTCCTAATGCGCTTGCGCTAAATAAGCGGCGAATTTGCTCTGTATCCCCACTGTAGAAGGCAAGTTTGCTGGCGAAAGCAAGGTCGGCTTCACTCTGGCTAGGGTAGCCCAACCCGCTCCATCCCCGCTCATATAGCGTCCGCCATTTGGCTCCTTGTGGTTCCCGGAATAGCTTCTCTAAAATATTGGTATCAGACAGCACGCTTGCGTTACCTTCAATACATTTCGGGGAAGGTGAGTTAGAAGAATGGGTACGTGTTGCGGACTTATCAGCAAACACCCGTTCATACAGCGTGTTCAATTCCTTTTGTCGCTCCATTACCTCCTGCGGCTCTCCGAATACATTGCCGGTGACCACGAAGAAGCGCTTTGAATCGTACATTTCAATTTGACCTTTGCGGTTGCTGTCTCCGGGAATCGTACCTTTCACAATAATGTGAAAGCCTGTCTCCGACACACTGAATTCCGTATAGGAATCCATACTGGTAATGATGTCTTCCGCCCAAGGTTCGATTGCGCCAGTGTCCGGGTCAGCACACTTATCTAAGTCAATTCCGGTTAGCCCGCCTCCTTCCTTGAAAACGAAGCCGATACCGTCAAACTGCCCGGATTTACTATTCCGGAGCTTATCGAGTGCTGCTTGGAAGCTCATCTGATTTTGAACATCTTGGGCATTGCAGTTCTCCCCGTTAATCGTACAAGGAACTTTCGTTACCTTACCTTCACGGTCTTGAATCTTCCAGAGAACCCACTGGTCTAATTCCCGGATGGATTCCGGTAGGTTAATAAAATCATGTTTCATTGAGAATTTCTCCCTTTCATATTAGTAATAAGGCTGGGAAGGGGCCAGAAGCCCGGATTTCCCCCTGCTCACAGCTGAATAAAGAAGGGAGCAGCTAAATCCTCACTGGAAATCAGATCACTGAGATGGAAATTTAGGTTATAAAATTACGAAAAATTTTCTTATCACACAAGGAGACTTGAATCGCGGAAGTAATTCTGAACGGTGTGTTGATTCGGCACAGGCTGCACTGAGGATTTTCGGAATTTTGGAATTATGGGTTCGCGTAGGAGTCATAACCCTCTGAGGAGTTGGAGAGCCAGAATTCGATCCACGGATACCGAGGCTGATGCGTAACTATGTTTAGGCATCAAAAAGCCCCGCAAGCGATAACCAGGACGTAAAATCGTCCATCGTATCACTAACGGGGTAACTGGAGACAGAATGGCATTAACGGTTTATCGTCATTTCTGATTGTTAGACAGGGGATTATTGAAAGGTGTATTTATCGAAAACAATTATGTAAATTTCGGAAGACGAGCGAAGCGAGTCGCTCCGAGCGATAGCTCGGAGTAGAGCACATTCCGTTCCTTGAATTTCACATACAGAAGTGGCACAGGCTTCTATGGGCAGACCATGACCACGGATATTCAAGCAGGCATCACGTTTTTCCTCGCTCTCGCTTATCCCTTCCTCGCTTCGCTCGAAAGACTCCGCTTCGCTCCGTCGCTTTCTTCTTTCTCTTTTGGGGAAGAGCAGGATATTCAGGTGTGGATTCATTCTACATCTGAATATCCCCCGCACTTTTATTCGTCGTATACCACAACTCCCTACATCCTCGTTCCGCTCGGGGAAGATTGAATTTCCCATAGCAGCACAGCCGACTCCTGTATTCTCCACATCGGAGCACACGGCACGTTCTCCATCGGAACAGCCCATAACACAGTCGTTCGGTGGTATATTCATTCGCTTCTCAGTATAGATATACCATAATATTCAATTTATTTATCGCGATTCCAACTTCGATAGGAAAGTTCTATCGGAATTTTTCAGCACAACGTTACTTCCCATGCTCGCCGCTCTCGCCATCCTTCTTCGGACTAACCCAAGCTCCCTTTTCAAGAAAGGAGCGAAGCACATCCGCTTCCATTCTACCGGCAGGGTCAAACGATATAAGCTCCCGCTCGCGATTTTCCAAGCGAATGAGCTGCCTTCTTAGCGTAGCTTCTAAAGATTCTTCCACCGTTCGTTCCTCCGCTCTAATGAATAAAATGGTTACAGGTTCCATAAAGCGCGCTCTCGTTCATTTCTCTGTCGTGCCCAAATAAAGACTCAAGGAAGCGGCGAGAAGCCCACCTTGCACGATTTCTGATCGTCATACGTCCATTTTGCATAGGCTGGCCTCGTTCGGTTCGCGTATTGATTAGAGTATAGGGGTGTGCCGTTCATAATACAACGTTCTTCTCGCCAATTCGTTTTGACCATAGGTCATGACGCCGTCCATCCTAACGCGTGTTAGATATCCTTCTCGCCCAGCTAATCGGTCGATCTCCTCAATGACTTGAGGATCATTAAGGACGAACGGGTCATCAGCGGCAACGGTCAACTCCAAACACAATCGTGTATCAAACACATGCCATTGTGGCTGCGGCTGGATTGGAGGGGTTTTTAGCTCGGCAGGCAGTTCAGTTAACACTTTCTGAATCGAATTTTCTAGATTCACGTCGCCGCTTTCGCGATCTCGGTTAATCAGATCGACAACATAACTACTAGCATTAGGAAGTCCGTCCAGAAACGTCTTAATATCAACAGGAACACTTATGGACTTATTGGCCATCCGACATCGCCTCGTCTCCTCGAACTTACTTTCCCTCAGTCAAATGCGTCACAGCCAAGCTCAAGTCGTCTACAGCACGGCTGGCATCTCTCGCGTTAAAGTAGAATCCTTTCCCTTCTCGCCAAGGCATTTCGCTCGACTCACGCCACCACTTTTGGAGGGCAATCAAGCGCTTTCCATCCTTTTCAACGATTAGTGTCTTAATTGACTGTGTGTTCGAGATATTACGCTCAGCAACGATTTTGACTAGCTTTACTGCCTGGTCGGTGAATGTCAGGTTAATCTCTGGATGATCTTCTCTATCCGGCATCAGTCGCACCTCACCGTTCTTCACGATTTCAAATCCACGCTTCTTCCAGTGCTCGACGAACTTCTCGGTGCACGTGACCTCCACACCGTTAATGAAATTCTTCATCAGGTAACCCTCTTGCTCATTCATCAATTTGTTCAAGTTCAGATTCTGATCCATTCAAACTCCTGCTTTCAATTAGTATTGGACGATAGAAGTTCAAGAAGGTAACTGGGATAGTAATATAACTTAAATGGTAGTTATTTAAGCCAAATATACTACTTATAAGAAGTATTTTCAAACAATAATACCGTCTATACACACCTGCACTTTAGTGATTATCTTCCCTAACCTTGAGAAAAGGTGGTGTAGTTAATGTCGGATTTACGCAATGTAGTTGGAGATAGGATACGTGCAATTAGAAAGGCTAAAGAATTAACACAACAAGAGTTGGCGGAACGTTCTAACTTGGACGATGCTTATATTGGAGCAGTAGAGCGCGGAGAGCGGAATTTCTCCATTGATACGTTGGACAAGATCGTTGAGGGCTTGGATATATCACCAGGCGAATTATTTCGTACCAGCAAAAGGAAGAGTAATGAGGAAGCGGTTAGGCAGCAAGTAATTGACGAGCTTGTAGCTGCAATCGGTCGGCTGGACATAGATCAAGTTGATATTCTGAGGAAGGTCAATAAGGAATTAATACGTGCTTTTAAATAAACAGCCCCTAGACTTGAACGCATGTGTTCAAGTGCTAGGGGTTGTTTATTTGGGGGCAAGTAACAAGCATTTATTGATAAAAGTAAAAAGGAAAATATTTCTTGACAATGTTCCTGCATGTTCCTAAAATGGAAATAAGAGAACATCAGGAACAGTCGGGAACATTAATGTGAAGGGGTGGGGAAATGTATTCCGCAAGGTTAACGAAAAGTGGAGTAAATAGTTGGGCAGTTGAGTTTAGGCATCCTGTATTAAAAGATCGTGAAGGTAAGCAAGGTAGAAAAATAAGACGTGGGCTTGGTTCAGATCAGGAGTCAGCACAATTAATCGTAGACGCTCTGAACAGCTTACTATCGGACGAAAAGTTCTGGTCATTGAACGTGCAGAAGGAGGCAAAGGAGGAATTCCATAGTAAGGCAGTTGAAATTTTTTACGATCAAATGGAAGAGGATATTGTGAGTGATCCTTGGGAGTTGCGGAATGAAAAGATTAAACTACCGTCCAATGATGATGGTTATTCACGGGTAATGTTCCTCGGCACAACTGGGGCTGGAAAAACTACAGTTATTAGGCAAGTAATTGGGACAGAGCCAGATGAAATAAGCTTTCCTGCTATTTCATCGAGCAGAACTACTACTTGTAACACAGAATTCATCTTCCGAGAGGGAAATTGGAGTGGTGTTGTAACATTTATATCCCAAGCCCAAGCAATAAAGTTGATCGAAGAATGTGTATGGGAAGCGTTTCGAAGAGCGGTAATTGGAGAAGATGAAAAAACAATTGCAAAAGCCTTATTATCACACCCTGAACAGAGGTTTCGTCTGAGTTACTTGCTTGGGCAGTATAGGGCATCGAGTAAGCAAAACACCATTAGAACACAAGATCAGGAACAACCAGAGGTTCCTTATCCTGATCAGTTAGCATTGCAAACAGATATCGATTTTATTATCAAAGAAATTCAAAGTTTAGCTGCGGAAGCTCTGGATCAGTATACCCCTGATGAAGACCAAGTTGATGAAGCCATAGACAAGTTATACGAAAGCTGGATTCGGGAAGAAACGGAGAGGTTTAATGAAGTTGTCTACTTTATACTAAATCTTATAAAGTCTCGATTCGAATTAGTTAGAACCGGGCAGCTTTATAAAGATACACGTGGATGGCCTGTATACTGGTTTAATCAATCCGATGATAAAGCAGAAGTAGTTACAATGATGAGATGGTTTGCGGGTAATGAAGGCAGAAGATTTGGACAACTGCTTGCCCCAGTTGTAAATGGAGTCCGTCTAGAAGGTCCATTTCAACCAAGTTGGTGGCAAGGTAGCACTCCCCCTCGACTGGTGCTAGTTGATGGAGAAGGAATTGGGCATGACTCCAATATAACAACAAGCATTCCAATGGAGGTAACAAACAAATTTAAAGAAATTGATGCTGTAGTTCTTGTTGATAATGCCACCCAGCCTATGCTGGACATTCCTAAGGTGATATTACGCGAAGCTTCTTCGCGTGGACAACAAGATAAAATGATGGTTGTGTATACCCGATTTGATCAAGTGCAAGGTTCTAATATGCTTGACGAAGAAGACCGCCGTGATCATGTGCTAGGAATTCAAACAGGTGCTATTGAAGCTATGCAAGAGGCATATAACTTAAATCCAAAGACGATACGACTTTTAAGAGATCATTTGGAACAGAATGCATTCTTCTTTTCAAACGCTAATGATTTAAAAAATCCCTCTGATGAGCTCATTATGGAAATGGAAAATTTCATAGAATCTGTTTTAGCAAAAGCCGATAAGCCTGAACTCCAACTATCCAGCGGCGTCCTTTCTACGCCCATATATGACTATGGACGTTTGGTAATTGCGATAACTGAAACCGAAGAGTTATTTATGCAGAAGTGGCTTGGATTGTTAGGGTTAAGAAACTCTCAGTTTCCAAAACAACACTGGGCTCGAATTAAGGCGTTGTCTGTTCGTGCAGCTAGTTGGCCAAATATCGTAGAGTATAACGATTTAAAGCCTGCTAGTGATCTCGCAGGATACCTAATGCAGCGCCTTGATGCATTCCTAAGTGTACCAAAAGAATGGTCAGCTATTTCACCCGAAGATTTAAAGCACAGTGTGCTTCAGCGGCTAGCCGAGACTGTCTCTGATAAAATCAATCATTTGATCCTTAGACGCCTCAAGATAGATTTACATTCACAATGGATTGCTGCACAGAATTATAGGGATTCGGGTTCAGCGGCAAAGAGGGCGAGTGAAATTCGGAGTATCTATGAGAAAGCAATTCCCATGCCCAAAATAACATACGACTCGGTTTCGGGCGATTTGTTGGAGGAATTAAAAACAATTCTAGAGGATTCAATCAAGGAACTTATTGAAATGACTGATACCGAAAGCATTGCTTGAAATAGAACGGAGGGACTACATGAATAAAAAGGATTCCGACGTAATGGTTCGACTTGCAAAAGAAGGGAAGCATATCTCTAAAATCTGGACGGAAGACTTCCCGGAATACGATTATTGGGATATATACTTTGAAGTTCACGGAGCGGGAGAACGAAGTTCAGTTGGGGTTAAAAGAATGATTACAGCAAGATTGAATAAGCTCACTGAGGCTGACGATAAGCGGAATCGTATTGAAATTATCGATGAACTTAATGATCTTGTGTTCCACCTGTATAGCAGGTATAAATCAAGCCAACAAAAATTAGATGAGATTAGATCAGTTCTCAAACAATAAAGTAATTGAGACCCTTTTGGAACATGCGAAAGGGTCTTTTATTTCGCTTGTTTACAACGTCAACAACAATGTGCTATTATGGTGACAAATCAGGTGATGTTGACATTGTAAACAGGAGGGGTTGAAATGAAGTATTCGAGTGAACAGCATTCAGTTAATAAACGTATAGATCTGGTGAAACTCGTTGAGTACATTTCCAAAGATCCAGATAGTGAAATTGATGTTCAGGATGCTGAGGAATTGTTGAGGCTCATTGTTGAGCAGCACACCATGACAACCGGAGAGGTTATGTATTGGTTTGAAGTGAGTCGTCAACGGCTACTAGGCTTGAAGAACCAAAAATATCTAAATGAACTCAAAGGAGGGTTATACAGTCGGGCCAACGTTGAAACCATGCGCTGGCAGCAGATAAAAGAGGAACGACTTCGGTATGAGTTGTACCCTGTATTTCGCATTATTGATAGTTGCTTGATTATTGATAAGCGGAGATTCTTCGATTGTCAGACTATGGTTAAAACCGAGTCGAAAGAAACACATTATAACCCGGCAAACCATCCGTATAAAAAGGCGTTAGAAGAGATGCTTTCTGCCGCTGTTGAAACTTACAAGAAAAACCAAAAAGTTGTGTACTTGATGCAAAAGGGGTTTGATGAAGTTCATGATCTGGATGATCTTCAGAGAGTAGAAAAAGAAGGAGTATGGTTCGCCGGAGAGCATACGAGAGACGAGTTTTTGAAAATGCTCATGAGAACTAGAGAAACGGAAACTGGGCTTGAAAAAGCAGGTAATTTTCAAGCAACGATTAACGAACTTTCATCGATGTAATTGCCGGTTCTTGTAACGATTAAAAATATTGGATGTGTAGTGAGTAGCGATGGCAGTCATGCACCGTTGTACATTTTCGCCGATAGAACCCATATCATAAGTGACGGCGAAAAATAGGGGTATAACTGATGGGGTGAAGGAGGGTTGCCCTAAAGAACATGGATGAAAAATGTGTAAATAAAATGAATAATTTATTCAAAAAACATATCTGTTGAATAAATTATTCACGACCGTTATAATTGACAGATAACAAATAGAAGGGGCTGAGTTATATGGGCAGAACAAAGTCCGAGATCAACGAACTAAAGCGAAAAGTTAATTCGCTAGAACTAGAGACAAGCAAGATGAAAAAGGAAATTAAGGAAAATACCCAACAAATTGATCGTCTAACAGATGCCAAAATTATTGATATGCTCCAGGAAACAAATTCAACTTATTCTAGTCGACCGAGATATTCTTACGAGGAAATATCCAATGCAACGGGCAAGTCAACAGGCTACATTTCTAACATTGCAAAAGAGAATGGGCTATCAAGAAGAGCGATAAAAGTGGTCTCTGAGTGACATTAGGAATACCGCGTTTGTAGGTGCAATCGTTGGCATCGCATTTGCAATCGGATCGATTGAAAGGAATTTGGACAAGCTTAATCGTTTGTAGTATTCACGTCCCGAGGGCTTCGGCTCTCGGGATATTTTGTTTTACTCCAGTTTCAGAAGTCCTCCTTGCAACTATTTACTCAGGATAATATACCCATTTGTGGTACTATACATATATACATACGGGACAGCATCGGGGGAGTCGACGTGAAAGACTTAATTGTGTTTGTAATTGTAATTATTCTACTAGGGGCAGTTGCAGGTCTACTGCAACCTAAAAGAAAGAGAAAAAGTAGAAAGAGACCTAAATCCACGAGTAACAAGCGAAAGAAATCGACCAATGATACCTTTCGTCGGAATTCTAAAACATGTAGGACGGACGAGGTTATCCTAACGCAATCCTTAGATGAACTCAACGGTGTTGAGTTCGAGCGGTTACTTGCCTTGTACTTTCGCGATCAGGGCTTTGTTGTTCACGAAGTCGGAGTTGGAGGAAATGACGGTGGAGTGGATCTAGTCATTGTGGACAAGCGAGGGGAGAGAACGGCAGTTCAGGCGAAATGCTATGCTGACCATAACTTTGTTCCTGTTCAAACCGTTCGGGAGCTAGTAGCAGCCAAGCGGAACCACAATTGCATGCTTACTCTGCTGGTTACGACGTCTGATTTAACTGGCCCAGCCAAGAAGGAAGCAGAGCAGTTTCAGGTGGAGTATTGGCATGGCGGGGTTGTTGAGGGAAGACTAAGGGACTGGGTGAAGTGGCAAGTTCCCAGAAAAGGCAGTAAGAGAGGTTAAGGTTTGAAATAGGCATTGAATGTTAAATTTCCTCATTAAATGGGAGCTACTACTCGGACAATTTATGCTTAATATGATGCAAAGTAGAGGGATATAATTGAATTTTAAAATTATTGTTGAAATTTATATCGGTAAAACTAGACCAGACTTTAGTAAAACCCCAGTTTTTAGACCACGTCCATTGTCACGTTGGATTATACATACCAATGACTTTGAGGTTAATGTTTATGGCTCCATATGGGGTGAAAATTTAGTACTGAATCTCGGAAATCATATGTCGGTTTATCGTCAACCAAGAAGCAGTCTATGGTGGCAACTTAATCAAACAATGTCACCAATTAATCCTCATTTTCAGCCTCAATCAGTTAAAGTTTCTGCAAGTTCAATAACAGGAAATTTTGGAGAGGTACTAACTATATTGGCTCTAGAGTCGAGAATAAACCTCCCAAGATTTATGAACATATGTCATCTCACTTCAAGGTATGGAGGGAAATCACCCGACTTATTTTTAGAAAGCAATCCTTTATTAAATACGTATCAGAGAAAATTTCAAATTAAAAATACGTTAGTAAGACCCAACTTACCCGATTTTATGCCTGGGGAATGTAAAAATAACGATTTTCTAAAGGCGCTGAAACAAATCGCTGTTTATTGGTTTAATAATCAAACCAGTCCTGATTATGGATTTGGCTTAGTTTCTTCTATTAACTTCAGGCAAAGTAATGAAATATATTTAAGTTTTAATCTATTAATTCCAAGAGACATTCCAAAATTAAGGTCACAATTAACTAGTGAAACTATTGCAAATGCAGTAAAACAAGAGCACTTTAGGGAGACTCATTATGGTTTTAAATCCTAGCGTAAAAGTTCTATCTCTATATAAAGAGGCACGTCTTGATCTTTGGGTTGGAAATAAAGATAATTCGATTCAAAATTTAAAGAACTGCAAGGAACTATTGACAAAAGAAAATTATATAAGCTTTAAGGATTTAGATATTGAAGAGATGATTGATGCATGGAGATATATAAATACAAATGATTTAGCTGAAGTAATTCAAATATCTACAGGAACATTGTTCTCCTTTAACTTATTGAGTTCAGGAATAAACACCGCTGAGTTTCGAGGAAGATTTTACGGTGACCCGCAAAAAGTTGTTGAGACATTGGAGAACATCAAATTTAGAATATCGCCAAGAAACTCTGAGAGGAATACATCATGGTCCTCGGTTTCTGCTGATAATGATTTCACGGCGTCTTATACGCTTAATTATCAAAATGCTGTAGTTTTGGGTCAAATAACTTTTCATTTCAACTATTTTCAGAATAACCTTGTTAATAATTTGGCAAAACACACATTAAACATTGCCGTGTGTAAACATTTCTTATCTCATCTCGATATAATTGAATAAGAATTTATTGTCGTGGGTTATGCCTTTTCTTTTTCGCCGATAGACCCGTTAAGCTGAACCGTATCATAAGTGACGGCGAAAAAGTTTTGTTATATAGGTGATTACCGCTTTTAACAATATGTTAGATATGCCTCGTCTTCGCTTGTTGTTCCAGTTCTCGTAGCGGTTATTTCGAAGGCTTCTTTAAATTTCTTTTGCATATTCAGTATCTTCAAATGCCATCGTAAGACGTGGCAAAGGTATGCTTACCTTTTTTGCTTCTCTCACAACTTCAAGTACCGCAAAACCTGCTTTACTATTGTTGTATTCCACAAAAAGCCGAGGTAAGCTGCCTTTTGCAAAAATAACCTTGTTAAAAAGTGTGCCGAGAAGTCTAGGTGGAATTTTAGTCAGCAGGAGAGAAATGGTATCAAGCTTTGCACCTCTTGCTTTAAGAACAGGAATCATTTCCCTCATATTCAACCCAAGATTGGAAAATGAGTCACTATGATTCATGAGCGCTGAAAAGCTTCCCCGTTTTAACACCTCGGCTTCCATCGCTGCATTCATGGCAAAGTGGTTCCATAGCCAGTTTTGCATATCCTTTACCCAACTAATTTTAAAATGGGCACTTTCAAAACATTCCTTGACCAATTGGTTAATATGCTCAGTGCCTGCCCGTGGTTTTTCAAGAAATATCATTTTCAAAAAGCCGCCTCTCAGCCTATTGTCCGCGATGCCACCCCCTGCTCCAGGGAAGCCAAAGACAACATTGTTCATAGACAATGGTGCGATCGATGATTTCAAATCTTGCCAAATGTTATTGAATAAGAGGATAGGGGCATTTCCTGCAACAGTTGATAGAAATTGTGCTGCACCTGGAAGTTGTTCCGTGTTGACGCTCACAATAATGAGATCATAATTTGGAAGGATCTCCTCATGCAGTGTAACGTTCCAGCTTTCTTTTATTAGCTTTTTCCCTTTTCGTGCGTCCCACATTTCCAGCTCTATACTGCTTCCGAAGGTTTCTTTCCTCCCCTTTCTAACGTAAAAGTCAACTGTATGCCCTGCCTGTTCAAAAGCCCATGCATATTGGGTCGATATTACACCTCTACCGAAGAATAAAATTTTCATGTTAGACTCCCCCAAAGAGTTGATAATCCTTATTGATGATCAAACAACGTGTTGTATGATAATATTGTATGGATTCACTATACGGTCATCAACCATCAGATTTTTAATATCTGTCGGATCATCTATTGAACCGGAAATGGAGGCAAATTATGAACAAGCAACCTGAAATTACAGACAAAACCAGGCAGACCTTTATAAATGTGTTCTGTGATTTATATAGCCAAAAGCCAATTGAAAAAATATCTATTCAAGAGATTGCCAACAAGTCAGGATATAACCGCAGTACATTTTATCAATACTTTACAGATATTTATGAGTTGTTGAACTACGTTGAAGAGAAGGTTTTGAAATCCATTAACGAGGAAATGGCAAGCAGGGAGCTCTCAACGCATACTTTCCAAGACGCGCTTCAATGCCTGGAAAGTACAGAAGATATTTCTGTCCTAAAAGCCCTCCTGGGTGACTATGGTTCTGTTCATTTTGTTGAACGCCTGAAAAGAGAAATTCCCTTCGAGAGATTGATTGTGAATCTTCCAACAAATGATATCTTAGCGCCATACCTGATTGAGTTTTACATATCAACATTAATATCTCTGTTTCGCCTTTGGATACGCAACGGCAAAGATTTATCGTCGGAAGAATTGGTGAAGCTGATAGATAGCCTATTCGCAAATGGGATAACGCCGTTTCACATCTTTGGCACGGTTAAGAAAGAGTAAAATGTCAAAAGTTAACCAAGCTCGTCCCCCCGTTGGATCAGAGAAGCCGTCGCAGCTGGGGAAGAAGGCTTCAAATTTTGCTTGAATCGGTTTAGGCTATCCGGCCACCGGAACCATACACTAAATTGGTGCTGGCAAATACGAAACGGGGCACTCCCGCATCTAGTGTGGCGTTAGCTAAAGCAACAGTAGCCTCGATATTTGATCTCATTGCGGTTTCTTCATCTACTCAACGGAACTGTGCAGCGAGTGCGCTGGGGCTCGCGGACAATGGAGAAACGTCTGCGTTTAGCGACGTGAAACCGGGCGACTGGTACGTTGGAGTAGTGGCGAAAGCACTGGATTACGGTATTATTGAAGGCTATAAAGACGGAACGTTCGAGCCGAACAAGACAATTACCCGCGAAGAAGCAATGGTGATGATTATGCGGGCAATGAAGCTTGCAGGTCTGAACACAAGCGTCAGCGATGCGGAAGCGGAATCCGTACTCTCCATGTATGCGGATGGCAAAAAGGTAACCGTGTGGGCGAAAAAAGCAGTCGCAGCGGCGGTGGAGAGCGGCTTAGTCCAAGGCTCGAAGACTGGATTGAACCCAACAAGTGAAATAACTAGAGCGGAGAGTGCGGTGATCGTGCAGCGGTTGCTGGAGAAGGCTGAGCTGATTGGCAGCACCAAATAAGTGTTAATACAAATAGCATTCAAGTAATTTAGGGGCTTTCTCTACAACAGGGAAAGCCCTTTTTGTCGTGTTATCAGCTGAAGGGCTAAGTATCAAAATACTTCACATCCCCCATAAATCTAACGTTTGTTGACTGTAGTATCATGTTTTTAGTCTGGAACTGAGCAGGCGGTTTTCTATAAAATGACATCAAATAGTTAGATCAGCACGGTTTAATGAATGCGCTTACGGGGAGCGAATAGCGCGTACATGCTGAATGCAAACAAACGTAAGGGGTGGCGGACATGGACATGAAGAGCGGGCGAAAACGCTTGCGAACACGCTGGCGCACACAGGATACGGAACTGACGCTTCTGGCCTTACCAACAACCATCTGGTATATCTTGTTTTGTTTCTTGCCAATGTTCGGCCTTATTATTGCCTTTAAAGATTTCAAGATCCACGGCGGTTTTCTGAGCAACGTCATCAACAGCGATTGGACCGGCTTCAAAAACTTCGAGTTCCTGTTCAAGTCGAACGACGCCTGGGTCGTGATTCGCAATACGCTGGGCTACAATCTGATTTTCATCGTGCTGAGCATTGCGGTACCCGTAACGTTGGCTCTGATGATCGGTCAACTGCATAGCGGCAAGGCCGGGAAAATCTATCAGACGTTGATGTTCTTGCCGTATTTCCTTTCTTGGGTCGTGGTTTCCGCTATAGTATGGGCGTTTCTAAGCTTCGATAAAGGGATCGCCAATCAATTCCTGGCCGTCCTCGGCAACGACCCGGTGAACTGGTATATGGAACCGAAGTATTGGCCGTACTTCCTGGTATTCATGAACGTATGGAAAGGTCTTGGCTACGGTATGGTGGTCTACTTGGCGACCATTGCCGGCATCGATAGCACGTATTACGAGGCTGCCGTCATTGACGGAGCGTCCAAGTGGCAGCAAGCGCGCTACCTTACGCTCCCGCTTATGAAGCTGGTTATCGTGATGATGTTCATCTTGGCCGTAGGCCGCATCTTCTACACCGACTTCGGCTTGTTCTTCCAAGTGCCGCGGGATTCCAATTCATTGTTCAATGTAGCGACTACAATTGACGTTCTTGTGTATAAGCAACTCAAGTCCGCAACGCTCGGCATGGCATCGGCTTCTGCATTCTTGCAATCCGTGATGGGCTGCGTGACCATTCTGGTTGCCAACTGGGTTGTTCGTCTCGTAGACCGAGAGAGCGCAATGATGTAAAGGGGGAAGCGGGAATGTCATCAAGAGCGAAATTCGACACGGGTCTGGACAAGTTCAACCGGATCCGAACCGGCACGAACATGGTTTTCCATCTGATTTTTATCGTATTGGCGCTGCTTTGCCTTATACCTGTCCTTGTGGTGTTGTCCATATCGCTGACCAGCGAGGATTCCATTCGCAGCAGCGGGTATCATCTTTTCCCGACGGCATTCTCCGGCGATGCTTATCGCTATATCGCGCAGCAAGGGACGATGATCACGAAGGCGCTCGGCATCTCCGTGCTTGTTACCGCCCTCGGTACCGTGATTGGCGTGATGCTTACAACGTCGATGGGCTACGTCCTTTCCCGGCCGAATTACAAGCTGAAGGGGCTTCTGACCTGGATCGTATTCATTCCGATGGTATTTAACGGAGGCTTGGTGTCCAGTTACTATATCAATTCCAATATGCTGGGCCTGAAAGATACGGTGTGGGCGCTTATTCTGCCGCTGGCCGTCTCCTCCTTCAACGTCATCATTTGCAAAACCTTCTTCCGAAGCACGATTCCGGACGCCCTGATCGAATCCGCCGAAATCGACGGCTCGAGCCAATTGCGCATTTACTTCTCGATTGTGCTGCCGATCTCGCTGCCGGTTCTGGCGACCATTGGATTGTTCCTCTGCTTCGCCTATTGGAACGACTGGTTCCAATCCATGCTGTACATCGATAACCAGAACTTGTACTCGCTGCAGGCGCTCTTGAACAGCTTGATGACCAACGTGGACGCCCTGGCGAAAAATGCTTCCAGCATGGGCATCAGTTATGCGGAGCTTGTCGCAACCATGCCCAAGGAATCTGCGCGGATGGCCGTTGCCATCGTCATCGTGGTTCCCGTTGCCGTTGCTTACCCGTTCTTCCAGAAATACTTTATTTCCGGTCTAACGGTAGGCGCCGTGAAAGGTTAATTCTGAAAGGTTAACTCGAAATAAACTCGGATTTACTCGTCCGGTTTATGATATCCACCGCGCAAATGAAGACGGTGGGAATGAAGAGGGCTATATTAAAGGGAGGAAATGTACATGAAAAGGACGAAGAAAAAATGGCTTGCTATCAGCGCCGTAGCGCTTTTGACAACCGCTCTTGCAGGCTGCGGCAACTCGAATTCCAATTCCAATTCGGATTCAAGCACCAACAAGCCTTCGAACACCAACGCGACGGCAAGCGCGCAGACGGAAACGAGCAAGCCCGCTGATTCGGGCGATGTGCCTACGCTGGTATGGTGGACGATCGGCGGACAGACTCCCGCCAACTTCGATAAAGCGATTGCAGCAATGAACGAATACACGGCCGAGAAGATCGGCGTGAAAATCGATATTAAGGTAGCAAGCTGGGGCGACTGGGATACGAAGATCAATACCATCGTAAATACCGGCGAACCGTTCGACATCATGTTTACGAATAACTCCAAGTATAGCCAGCAAGTGACGATGGGCGCGTTCGCCGACCTGACCGACCTGGTGCAAAGCGAATCGCCGGATCTCTACAAGCTGATTCCTCAGAAGGTATGGGATGGAACAAAAATCGGAGGGAAAATCTACTCCGTGCCGACGTACAAAGACTCGTCTTTGACCCAGTACTGGGTGTTCGACGACAAGTACGTGCAGAAATACGGCATCGATACGGCTAGCATCAAGACGTTGAAAGACCTCGACAAACCGTTCCACGATATGAAGGCAGGAGAAGGCAAAAGCTTCTACCCGCTGTCGCTCACCCAAGGCGACGGGTTTAACGGATTCTTCAACGGCTACGACGATATGACGCTTGGCCTGCCGCCGATCGGCGTGAAAGTCGACGATGCTTCCCGCAAGGTTGTCTCCGTGCTGGAGCAGCCGGACATCATGGAGGGACTCAAGCAGCTGCACCAATGGTACCAAGACGGTATTATCAATCCGGACGCACCGACGAAAACGGAAGCGGATAAAGCCCGTCCTTTCTTCGCGGCGCAGGCATTCCCGGGTGCGGAAGCGAGCTGGCAGATCACGGAGGGTGTCGAGAAGTACGACATGTTCCAGATCTTTGGCCCGATTTATACGACAAGTACGATTCAAGGCTCTCTGAACGCGATCTCGGCCAACTCGAAATATAAGAAAGAAGCGTTGAAATATTTGCAGCTGGTTAATACGGATCCGAAGCTGCGCAATATGCTGGCCTTCGGCGAGCTGGGCGTCGATTACGACAACGTGGATGGCGAGAAAGTGATTGAGCGCAAGTCCGATACATGGCCGCTTGCCGCTTATACGCAAGGGACGTTCTTCGACCTGGCCGTAACGAAAGGCGCTCCGGTAGATCAGTGGGATCAAGTCCGCAAGCTGAACGATCAGGCGACTTCCTCCACGAATTTGGGCTTTGCGCTGGACATCAGCAAGCTGAGCACCGAAGTGGCCAACACGAAAGCGGTATGGGACAAATACCGGTATGAGCTGCTGACAGGCGCTTCCGATCCGGAGAAAATGGTACCGAAGATTGTGTCGGAACTAAAGGCCGCTGGCATGGATGCGATTATGAAGGCCGCCCAAGAGCAAGTCGATTCGTATTTCAAATAAGTTTTGTCTGTTATCAACATCCGAAAAACCCGAACGGAGATTGCCGTTCGGGTTTTCTGGCACGAAATTTAGGATTGCTTTTATCAATAACAACGTTATATGTTTGAGCAGTGGGGTAGGGCAAAAGCCTATTGCAAAGGAGATGCCGCATGCGTTCATTTATGCAAATCAAGATCTATCGCGGCAAGTTCATTGCATATGCGGTATTTGTGGTATTCATCGGCCTTGCGCTCGGCGCGCTCACCTGCGCGGTACTGCTGGACCAATGGGTGGGGAATTCCAGAAACGAGGCCACAGGTGCGTTCTCTCGGGTGGAAAACAGCCTCCAGTACGATGCGGACCGTATCGAAGCGTTTATGCAACGAGTGTATTCCAACAGCGGTCTGGTGTCCGACATTCGCAGCTTCTTGGGAAATAACGCGGAGGGCTATCTGACGAGCAGGCTGCAGGGCAGTCAATATAACCGGCCGCTTGTCTCTTTTCCCGACGATATGAAATCCTTCTTAAGCAACGGGGGAAAGGGAGACATCACGCAAATCAGCCTGCATACCGAGCAAGAGGGCAACGTGGTGAGCTTCGATAATAACGGCAATACGAGTTATCTATTCCGTCTGCCAAACTCCGACGAAACGTTTCGCGAGACGATTCAAAAAGGATTCGTCTATCACAAAAAGCTGTCGGATCCGAACCAAATCTCCCGTCAGCTGGGCGAATTCCGATTCCTGGTTAGCAGCGAGCGTATTTTTAAAACAGTGCAAAATTACCATTTGGATGAGGCCGCTGCAGTCAGCGATTCCGGAGACGTGTACCTGATCGCCGGCAACGGCCGCAGCTCGGAGGAGCTGATTCGCCGGATCGTGGCGGATGGACGCACGCATGGCTTTCTATCGACGGGATTCCTGGACCGAGCCTATTTCGTGTCGTTTCATTCGAGCGAGTTCGATTATCGGTTCGTAAGCACCGTGGATTTGGCCTCGCTGATCCGTCAAAAAGCAAACGTGCTGCTTATCGTGTTTCTCATTGTACTGACCGCCATGATCTGCGTCCTGCTGCTTATCGTTTACAATCTGCGCGAAGACGCGAACTTCCTGCGGCGGATTATCGTGTCCATCGGACGCGTGAAAACGGCGGATTTTACGCCGGTTAACCCGGCCCGCTACCGTAGGAACGAATACGGCATGATCGCCCGGGAATTGGACGATATGATCCGTCAGCTCGACCGTCATATCCGCACCAATTACCTGCTAAAACTCAAGCAGCAGGAGACTGAAATGAAAGCGCTTCAGCATCAGATCAATCCTCACTTTTTGTACAATACGCTTGAGGTGATCCGTTCCTCCGCCTTGGTGAACAGCGCCGACCATACCTCCGACGCCATCGCCACCTTGGGCGCCCTGTACCGCGATATCGTAAAAAACGAGAATATCATTTCACTTGGCAGCGAGTTAAACTTGCTTCAAAAATACTTAAAAATTATGGAATTCAAATATCCGGACCGGTTTTATTATCAATTTAATGTGGAACCCGCATTAATCCCCTTGCCCACCGTGAAATTTTGGATGCAGCCGCTGGCGGAGAACTTTTTCATTCATGGCTTTCATCCGGAGAGCGAGTTTAACCTGCTTATCGTGAACGGCTGGGAGGAAGAGTCACGCTTCGTGCTGGAGATCGTGGACAATGGCAACCGGATTTCCGGGAAGCATTTGTCCGAAATCAGGCAAAAGCTCTCCAGAGGCGACGACGCCCAGGTGGACAGCATCGGTCTGCGTAACGTGTATACCCGGCTGCGCTTTTTCTATGGGAAAGGCTTCTCCATGACGATCGACAATAACGAGGAAGCCGGCGTTAAAATAACCGTAATCCTATCCAAGGAGGCGACGAACGATGTACAAGCTGCTAATCGTGGATGACGAGCCGCAGATTTTGGAAGGAATGAAGCGAACGCTGGATTGGGAGAAATACGGCTTTGGCCGCATCGAGACGAGCGAGACCTATGAGGGTGCGATTTCGAAGGCCGTGGAAATTTTGCCGGATTTGGCGATTTTCGATGTTTGCATCGGCAAGCAGCGCGGTTATGACGCCATCCACAAGCTTAACGAGCTGCGCCTTCCCTCGAAATATATTATTATGAGCGGTTATGGCGAGTTCCAGTATGCCCTGGAGGCGATTCGCTGCGGGGCTAAGGATTACCTGCTCAAACCCGTGGATCGTTCGAAGCTGCAGCAGCTGGTCGAGAAGATTATCGTAGAAGATCTGCACGGTAAGCTGGCCGATACGGATCGCAGCGACCTGGATATAGACCCGGTACTCGGCGTACGTTATGACAGCCTGTCCAAGCTGACGAATCGCATTCTGCTTATCGTCAAGGCGGAGTATTCCCAGAACCTCAGCTTGAAGTCGGTTGCGGAACGTTTTCGCATGAACGGAACGTATCTCGGACAGCTTTTCCTCAAGGAGACAAAAAAGAAGTTCTCGGAATATTTAATGGCTTACCGAATGCTTCGCGCCCAGGAACGCATACAGTCCACGGACGAGAAAATTATCAGCATCGCGCTTTCCGTCGGATATCCCAACCTGAACTATTTCTATTCTCATTTCCATGCTTATTTCGGCAAGTCGCCCTCCGATTTGCGGAGAAAGGAATAACGATGCCATGCGGGAACAACGGAAATTAAGCCGTCTCCTTGCATCCGTTCTCGTCATCATGCTGACGCTGTCTATATCCGGCTGTTTCTCTGCATCCGGCAGCGAAGAGAATGCCGAAGTAGCGGGCAATACGGTGAATTTGATCTATTACACGATCGGCGATCCGGACAAGGACCTTAAGATGGTCAACGACAAGATCAACGAGATTCTGGCCAAGAAAATCGGCGTTACCATCACGTATATCAAAGTAGGCTGGCAAGAGTATGAGGAGCGTCTGAATACCCTCGTGTCGGCAGGAACTCCCTTCGACATCGCTTTTGCGCCGGAGTACGCCAGTTACGCACAGCGCGGCGCTTGGCTGAGGTTGAACGACTATCTGTCGAAAGTGGGAAAGGATATGTACGACGCTATCGACCCTATTTTCTGGCAAGGCGTACGGATGGATGACGGCGGTATCTACGGCGTGCCGACCAATAAAGAATTAGCCGTGCGCGACCAGTGGATGTATCCGGATGCGTTAGTGAAGAAGTACCATATTGATATCTCGAAGTACACAACGCTGGCTTCCCTTGAACCGCTGTTACGGATGATCAAGGAGAAGGAACCGGCTTATCTGCCGATGGAGCTAGATAAGGAATCTCAAAACTTCTTTGCCTTGGACGGCTACGAATACGTATCGGATAAAACGCTTCCGCTAATGAGGAATGTACTGGATTCGGATTCCCCGGTCGTTAATATTTTCGAAACCGACGAAGCCCGGAAAGTGCTGGACCTGCTTCGGCGCTACTATGTGGAGGGCTATATCAATGAGGATGCGGCCATGCGGGAAACCGAAGGACTGAAGCGGGGCGCGCTGGTCTTCTGGAAAGCAGCGGGGGGAGGCCCGTTGGCGGAAAATAGCTGGAGCAAGGATCGCGGTTACAAGCTGGTGGCTTACCCGGTAACCCCGGCATTGATCACGACGGAATCCATTCGAGGTGGAATTATGGCCATCAGCGCGGAAACGAAGCATCCCGTCGAGGCCGTAAAGTTTCTCAATCTGCTGAACACGGATCCCGAGGTGCGCAATCTGTTTAATTTCGGGATCGAAGGCGTGCACTACAACCTCGATCGTAATGGACAGGTAGTACCCATTCCGCCCAAGGACAAGAACGGCAATCCAATTCCGGACGCGCAGCCAAGCTATGGAGGCGTGCAGTACACCCAAGGCAATTGGTTCATCCTGAAAACCATGGGCGGAGAATACCCGGATCCCTTGGACAAATGGAATCAATTCCGTGCCAGCAACAAGGAAGCGGTTGTATCGGGTACGCTGGGTTTTACTCCGGATTTGTCGCGAATGCCCATCCAGATGCAGAACATCCAGATGGTCTGGGAGAAATACTTTCCCAGCCTGATGACGGGCAGCGTGGATGTGGATTCGGTACTGCCGAATTTTAATCAGGAGCTTCGGCAGGCGGGCATTGACGAGGTAAGGTCCGAGGTGCAAAAGCAGCTTGACGCCTGGCGTGCTGCCCATTCGTGATTCGGAAGTGCCTTTTGATTTCGCCGTATCGTTATTTATGAGGAACGTTCGACAAATTACAATGAGAGAAACCTAATCTATCGTAGGACTATGGCATGATGCCCGCTAACACCCGGTATGGCAAAGTAATACCAAGGCATGCAAACCTATTGATAGGAGGATGTAGCGATGAACTATCACTTCTTTGTAGGTAACGATAACGGGAATAGCGAGCATGATTTGATGATTGACGGCAAACTTATTCAGCAGCCCAATGTGAATTGTAGAGTGGACGAGCTTCCGTGGCGGGAGGAGCAAGCGCCGGAGGGCTTCATTAAGAACCTGCAGGACCAGTTGGTTGTGACCATCGACTCACCGTCTGCGCAGCCGGGCATGTACTACATAGGGAAGTTTGCTCTGGAGAGCGGTGAAATTCTCGATAATATCCAGATCGGCATCGACTCCAAGAGCGAGATGGATTTGCCTGTTGTGAACACACTGGCGCAAATCGCCGCGGTCGCGGTACAAAAAGCCTATGAGGAGGAGAAGCATATCCCGGCCCAGCTCGACATCGAGGTCGACATGGCGACGGCGCTGCCGGTTACGCAGCATACGGATGAGACCTCCGCGAAGTTCGAGAAGCGGTTCACTTCGGGAAGGCATCACGTGACGGTACACCTCGGCATTCTCCGGGTATCGGTTAATATCTTTCTTCCTTTCGTGAAAGTCGTTCCGGAAGCAACGCCAGTTATTTTCACTTTGCAAAAGGACGCTTCTGGCAATTGGCGGGAAGGCGAGATTTTTGCCGAATTTGCTGCTTCATACGGAATGGAGAAGAAATTCAATGGGAGCTTCTTCAAAGATAAAAGAATTCTCCATGTCGATATTGGTGACGGATCGACGGAGTATCCCATTACGGAGGGCAATAGGTTCTTGCGGCAATTCGTGCATGGCAGCCATCATGGAGCGGGCTATGCGATTGAAGAAGCGCTGCAGGAGTTTAACCGTCTGATTCATCTTCCGGACAGTCCGAGGCAGTTCTTCAGCGATGTGCTCAAGAATCCGAAGCATAAGTATCATGCAAGGGCGCTTAAGACACTCCGGAGACCGCTGGAGAGTCAGGTTAAACAGATCGTCCAGCATGTAAAGAAGCAATTGACCAAAGCGCGTAACGAAGTTGACTTGATCTGCGTTTACGGAGGCGGCAGCATTCTAATGCAAACGATATTGTATCCCTACTTGAAAGAGCTGTGCGACGTGCGCGAAATTAAGCTGTTCTATATTCCGGCCGAATTCGCTGTAGAGCTCAATGCGACAGGATTGGATGCTTTTGTACGCGGCAAAATTTACGAGGCGCTGAAAAATAAAGCGGAGCAGCCCGCGTAATCTAACGGAGCAAGCAGGTGATGGCGATGAAGAAGACCAAGCTGGCGGGCGATAACATTAGCTTGAAGACGAGGAAGAATGAGGATCCGCTTGTCATGGCATGGTTGAACATGCAGACGAACCTGATGGATTCCCTTCGTTATCTCGTGGAGAACGAAATCATGCAGCATGGCGTCCGGAATTTGCAGATGTTTATCCCGATGGAGCGGACAGGTATTCACAGACAAGACTTGTTGGTTCCCGAGCAAGCGGCGGCTGCGGTAGAGGAGACCGAGCATCCGGTAGAAGCAGCAAGAGCTGTCGTCTATGAAGAAGAACAATCCACGGGCCAAGAGGAAATCGACGATGAGGATATCGAGGCGTGGAGCTAGCAGGACGGACGCGGTATTACTTTGTGTGACGAGGGTCATACGAAGTAATATCAGGTAACACTCGGTAATACCAAGTAATATCAAGCAATACGCAGGATGACAAAGGTGTAAGCGGCATGGAAATGATAGAAAAGAGGGATGCAGGTATGTTGGAACTCACTATCATGACATTTAATCTGCGCTATCCGGAAATCAAAGACGGATCTAATTATTGGCCGGAACGGATCGACCGAGCGGCCGCCGTTATCGAAAGACATCATCCTATGCTTATCGGCACTCAAGAAGGCTATCACTCGATGCTCAAAGATTTGGAGACCCGTTTGAAGGAATACGATTGGGCCGGGCAGGGTCGGTTCGGCGAACATGAGAACGAGCACAATGCCATTTTTTATAACCGCGACGAGCTAATCATGCAAGACAACGGACAGTTTTGGCTGTCGGAAACACCGGAGTCGGAAGCTTCGGTTAGTTGGAATAGCGCATTTCCGAGAATCTGTACATGGGCGCGTTTCCTTCATCGGAGGTCCGGTAAATCATTCTATCTCTATAACACCCATCTGGACCACCATAGCCAAGAAGCGAAAGACCGCGGGATTCAGGTCATTGAGGAATACATGGCTAAACAACGCGCTTTTGATGGGCTTCCCGCATTGCTTGCAGGGGATTTTAACTCGTTTCCGGATGAGTTCCCGATACGCTTCTTGCGCGGCGAGATCAAGATGGGTGGCAAACAAAGCGATTTGACTGATGCATACTCCCGGATCAAAGGAAATCCCGGTCTAACGGCGCATGATTTCAAAGGCGGCGATGACGGAGAACCGATCGATTATATTTTTGCTACTGCCGAATTCGAATTCTTGTCGGTGCAGGTTGAGCGCTGCCAAGTAAACGGAGGGTATCCGTCGGACCACTATCCGGTTGTGGCAAGAATCAGACTCCTGTCAGGCTTATAATAAAAATGCTAAGTAGGGGCCATCCGCGGAGGATGGCCCTTAAACTTGCTGTTATATGGGAATTGTAAATTTTTAGTGCTTGCCTAATTGAAGGCGATTATGGATAATAAGCGATATCTTTGTTTATTTAATAAACAAACAAAGATTAGGCCATAACATCAGCAGGGCGGGTATAACGGAGCATAGGACGGGTATTTTATATAAGAATTTTTTTTTATTTTATTTGCCTGACTTTAAATGAATTCTCGAAAATGTAAGGGCTTTTATTAGATTTCGTAGAATCCCTAACAGCTAAGATCTCAAATGTTTAATGGAGAAAGTAAAGGAGCATTCATCATGAGTGATAACACACAGGTTGTTCAGCAGGAAGAATATCGCAAGCTCAATCTTATTGAACGTATGGGCTACGGCTTCGGAGATTTTGCTCAGAATCTTGTTTTTGGTACTGTCGGAGGCTTTCTGGCCCTCTTTCTGACGACTGTCAATGCAATCGGTACGGCAACTGCGGGATTTATCTTCCTCTTTGTCCGTATCGTCAATGTATTATGGGATCCGATGGTCGGGACCTATGTCGATAAACGCTCATCAAGAGCAGGTAAATACCGTCCCTGGTTACTTCGTGCCGGTATTCCGCTGGTTATCTTGGGTGCGCTGCTGTTTGCGCCTATTCCCGGCGTCCGTGGTTCCGTTCCTTTTATCTTTATTACTTATTTGTTGCTCGACTTGGTATATTCCGTCGTTAATATTCCTTACGGCTCGCTGAACGCCTCATTGACCCGTAACCCTGAATCTGTTGACCAAATCACAACGACCCGCATGACGCTTGCAAATGTTGCCAATCTTCTTGTTTATACTCTATTCCCCATGTTTGTTCAAATGGTGGCGCCTAAAGATCGTTCACTTAAAGACACGGGTCTGTTTGGATTAAAACTGAACATGGGGACGTATACTGACCCTTCAGCAGATCATGCATGGTTTGGTGTTTATGCCGTTTATATGGTTATTGGCGCCATTGCGCTTTTCCTCTGCTACAAGTTTACCAAAGAACGCGTTGTCGCCAACGCCGAACAATCGGCACAAGTCAAAGTCTATGACTTCTTTGTTGAATTTAAGAATAATAAGCCTTTGATTATCCTGGGCATTTTCTTCATGTTGGCATTTACGTTTATGTTTTTCATGAATACGGTTAATGGATTTTTCTATCAATATACGGTCGATCATTCCGATTGGATGGGTGCTGTAGGGCTGATTGCCTCGATACCTGGTATCGCTTTTACTGTATTCTGGCCAAAACTCAAGAAAACCTTCGGCAAAAAAGGCTTTTTCCATCTCTTCCTCGGCATGTTTGTTGTCGGCGAAATCCTGACTTGGATTTGGAGTCTCGATGGTATGCACGATCAACTTTGGTTGGCCTACGTTTCGACTTTCATCAAGCAGTGGGGCTTGTCCTCAGCGACTGGTTTCATGTGGGCGCTTGTTCCCGAAGTGGTTTCATATGGCGAATTGAAGTCCGGTAAGCGCAATGCTGCCATCATTAACGCGATTATGGGGCTCTTCTTCAAGATTGGCTTTACGCTAGGCGGTGCCGTCCCATTGTGGTTCCTTGCAGCCTATGGATTTAATGGAGACGCTGAGCATCAGACGGCTAACGCCCTTTCAGGCATTAATATGACGGCTATTTGGATACCTGCTGTTCTTGCTATTGTTTCAATGATTGTGATGCAGTTCTATCCGCTGTCGGATAAGGACGTTGACAACATTAATAAAGAACTTGATGCAAAACGCGCAGAAATGAAAGAATAAGAAGCTTAATTCTAAAGAAACCGATGCTTGAACTATCTTGCGTCTCCGGCAAGCGACATGGTGACTGGGACCATACTTATGGCTGACGGAGGCTGGACCGCACAATAATATTCATGACCCGGCGCCCGCTCGATTGGGCGCCTTTGCTTTTGATTCAGCATTATTTCCCCCATAGACGTATGAAGTTGCGAGCGCTACACTAGGGAAGGCAATAGAGAATAAACATAGTGGGAGCTTGCAAACGTGACCTTATCAGAACATTCTCCATCATGGAAAAAACTTAGTCTTTATGCCGTGACCTGGCCCATTTTCGTAGACTCCGTACTGCGGATGCTGCTGGGCACGGTTGACGTCTTTATGTTAAGCCGTATCTCCGACAAGGCAACGGGTGCAGTAGGTTTAGCCAACGAAATCATTTATTTTTGCATTATGATGTTTGGCTTTGTCGGCATTGGCACCAGCGTTGCGGTATCTCAGTATATCGGCGCCCGGCGGGCGAAAGAGGCGAGCCGTATTTCGGCAATGGCGATCTCGATGAATCTGATCTTCGGAATCGTCGTCAGCATTGTTATCGTATGTTTTGGAGAGTCGCTTCTGCGGATGTTACACCTAAACCCCGAACAAATCGGAATCGCGAACCACTACTTAAAGATTATCGGCGGATTTATTTGGGTTGAGGCGCTTTCCTACGCGGTCTCGTCGGTTATCCGTTCAACGGGAAATACGAAGAGCGTTATGTTTGTAACGTTAGGCGTCAACCTCCTCCATATGGGAGGGAATTATTTGCTTATCTTCGGCAACCTAGGCTTCCCGGAGTGGGGAGTTACGGGAGCGGCTATATCAACGGTCGTAAGCCGATTGCTTGGCATCGTCGTTCTCTTTATCCTGTTGTACCGCCGAATTGCCGTACCGATTCAACGGAAGGATTACGTGCGCTGGAAAGCTTCTTACGCAAAACAAATCCTGAGCATCGGCTTGCCCGCGGCGGGGGAGCATCTTTCTTACCAGTCGCAATACCTGATGATCATTGGTTTCGTCAATATGATTGGCATCACCGCGTTAAACACGCATGTGTACGTCATGAACGTATCGAACTATTTTATGGCGCTGGCTCTGGCGATTGGGATGGGTACGGAGATCATCGTCGGACAAATGGTCGGTGCGGGAGAAATGAAGGAAGCTTACCGGCGACTGATGAAAAGCGTACGAATCAGCTTCCTGTTAACGCTGGCTGTTGTTGGCACGGCCGCGATATTCCGGCATGAGCTGATCGGTTTATTTACAAAAGACCCTGAGATTATTGCGGCCGGGGCGAGCATCTTTTTGCTTTCCATCATACTTGAACCCGGCCGCACCTTTAATATGGTCATCATCAATTCGCTGCGCGCCGCCGGGGATGCACGGTTCCCTGTATTAGCGGGCGTCGTCTCCATGTGGGGAGTCTCGGTACCGCTTGCTTATTTGCTCGGGGTTCATTTCGGGATTGGCCTGCTTGGCGTATGGATTGCCTTTACCGTGGACGAATGGCTGCGCGGAGTTATGATGCTGCTTCGCTGGAGAAGCAGAGTCTGGGAGAAGAAAGCATTAGTAAAGCCTGCTTCCGTCGTTCCGGATCATGGCGTGGAAGCACAGATTTAAGCTGGATATTGCATATTGTCATACAGAAAAACCCGGTCTTTTAGACCGGGTTTTGTAATGCGTTCCGCTTTACTTCGAATTATTTTGCATCTTAGGTTTTCCTTGATCGTTCGGGTCGTTAGACCGTGAAGGGTTGCTCTTTGGAGTGTTATTATCGGGCTTTGCCTTTGTGCTCACTTTACGTTCACCTCCTGCATGATCCATAAAGAGTATTCCAACAAACCGATTTTCTTATTAGATTGGACTTAGAGCTGTCTTTTCCAGAAACGGCCCTGCGCGATTCCGTTAATAAAAGCTTCAATCGTGGAATGAGTTAAATCGTACACGCCGGCCTCGTCTAATCTCACCCTTGCCGACGCTAACGCTTTATGATCGCTGAGAGCCAGCGCCAACGGTTTATAGTGCTTATATGCCGTTTCGATGAATGCCAAGGCGGGTGCCGGAATCGAAGACTCGCTGCTTACCAATAATACGGCATCGAAGAGAGTAGGGTCCGTCGTCTCGAATGTAGCCGTTACTTTCAGCGGGTTAGGCAAGTCATGGAGCTTATGGCCAACAATCGTATAATTAACGTTCTGTTCCGTTAGAGCCGTCGTCCATTCGGCAAACCGTTCCACATCAGGATCGCCAACCCGCACGATGGCGACTTTTTTCGTATCCGGGAGAAGGACGGTATCGGCCATGCTGAGAGCGGGTGATTTTTTGTCGGATTTCACTTCCCGGTTCTCATCGGGAAGAGGGGCTCCGATTTGGTCCGCCACTTCTTGCGCCAAGCTGCGGTCGACATGATTTAACAGGGCGATAGCGTTTGCTTTTACGAGATCGGATTTGCATTTGCCGAGCTCAAAGCTGAATGCCTTCTTGACATGCTCTTGCTCGAAAGGGGCCAGACTATTGTAGAAAAGCTTCGCTTGCGAATAAAAGTCCAGGAAGCTTTCGCTGCGTCCTCTGATTTTGCGGCCGTCAATTCGCTCTTGATAATTCTCATAACCGCCATGCTCTTCGGGAACCGGCGCCGGCTGATTGGCGTTTAATCCGTTCCGATGATAGCTGGTTTGTCCCTGATGAATGCTCATCTGATGCATGCCGTCGCGTTGATTGTTATGGAACGGGCAAACGGGCCGGTTGATCGGAATTTGGTGGAAGTTGGGGCCGCCTAGCCTGGATAGCTGTGTATCGGTATAGGAGAATAACCGCCCTTGCAAAAGGGGATCGTTCGAGAAATCGATACCGGGCACGACATGACCGGGGTGGAAGGCTACCTGCTCCGTCTCTGCGAAGAAATTGCTGACATTTTGGTTCAAGGTCATTTTACCGACCAGTCTCACCGGAATTTCCTCTTCAGGCCACAACTTGGTGGGGTCCAGCAGATCAAAATCGAACTTATGCTCATCCTCTTCCGGAATAAGCTGCAAGCCAAGCTCCCACTCCGGATATTGGCCTTGTTCGATCGCCTCATATAAATCCTCCCTATGGAAATCCGGGTTTTTGCCCGCGATTTGCTGAGCTTCATCCCAAACCAAGGAATGCATCCCCAAGACAGGCTTCCAATGGAATTTGACGAAATGGGATCGTCCTGCCGCGTTCACGAGGCGGAAGGTATGCACGCCAAAGCCCTCCATCATGCGAAGGCTTCTCGGAATGGCCCGATCGCTCATGACCCACATCACCATATGGGCGGTCTCCGGGTTTTGCCCGACAAAATCCCAGAACGTATCATGAGCGCTGGCCCCTTACGGGATTTCGTTATGCGGTTCGGGCTTAACGGCATGGACGAAATCGGGAAACTTGATGGCATCCTGAATAAAGAAAACAGGCATGTTGTTGCCCACCAAATCATAGTTGCCTTCATCCGTATAAAACTTGGTCGCGAACCCGCGTACGTCCCGAACGGTATCGCTCGATCCTCTTGATCCTTGCACCGTGGAAAAACGCACGAATACAGGCGTAATTTTGGATGGATCCGTAAGAAAATCGGCCTTGGTGAACTCCTCTAAGGACTCGTAAAGCTGAAAAAAACCGTGAGCGCCTACGCCGCGGGCATGAACGATCCGCTCGGGAATGCGCTCATGATCGAAGTGCGTCATTTTCTCGCGAAAGTGAAAATCCTCCAAAAGTGTGGGGCCGCGTTGCCCCGCCTTTAAGGAGAACTCGTCTTCGGCCATTTTTAACCCCTGGTTGGTGGTCAAGTCATGCATGCCTTCGTTGTTAACGGTGTATTTCTTTAATTGCTCCGTC
Organism: Paenibacillus sp. ATY16; assembly: GCF_003399985.2. NCBI lineage: Bacteria > Bacillati > Bacillota > Bacilli > Caryophanales > Paenibacillaceae > Paenibacillus > Paenibacillus sp. ATY16. Next base: position 95,736 of record NZ_NMOK02000004.1, read on the forward strand.
TTCTTATTATCCATGATCATTCCTCCTAGCCGTATAAGAACCTTACGTTCAAATACCCGATTCGCTAGGATTTAATCTTCTTGCATGAAGAAAGCGGTGTTGAATTGCCTAGTAGGATTTGAGGAAATATTCTAAAGAAGCAGGATTGAGTTATAAACGACAACTTAAAGGTATTGGAGGCTTTTAGAAGATGCACTTCATGTTATGGTCTACACCGCCAAGAGCAACGTTTCATCTGGATATGACGGCAGAAGAGAAGGGGATTATGCATCAGCATATTGCCTATTGGACGGAACAGCAGAATCAAGGGATTGCTCTCGTCTTCGGTCCGGTTCAAAAACCGGATGATCCTCATGGACTTGCCGTAATTGAGGCGGAGAATGCGGATCAAGTCACAAAACTAATCGCGGAGGACCCCGCCGTTGCTGCGGGCTTAATGACGACCGACTTTTACCCCATGATGGCGGTCGTACGAAAATAACTTGCTTTAAAGGCCATCTGCGAAGGATGGCCTTATCCATGGTTTTTTTCAATAAACGCTAAAATTTCGTGAAGGGATTGATTCTGCTTGTTGACTGTCAGCGGCTGAAACAAATCCCCTTTTTCGCTTATTCTTCCCGCTATATTCAACATCGTATAGTCCGAAGGCTGAATCCCTTCCGCCAGCTCCGGCCATGTTAACGGAGCAGCAACCGTCGCGTGTGGCTTAGCTCGCGGGGAGTATACGACAGGCATGGTTCTTCCTCTCCACAGCTGCAAGTAATCGAAATACAGCTTGTTGCCTCTCTTCGAAACAACTCTTTCAAGCGTAATCTGTTCCGGCATTTGCGCTCTGAAATATTCGGCAATAAATGCCGTTATTTTTCTGGTTTGTTCAAAAGTATAAACCGGCTCAATAGGCACATAAACCTGAAGCCCCGAAGAGCCTGAGGTTCTTGGAACGGATAGCAATCCAAGGGAGTGGAGAAGCTCCTTCAGCTTCAAGGCTACCTCCGTAACGCGGTTAAAGCTTGCGTCATCGGGAGGATCCAGATCAAATACCATTTCCATAGGAAAATCGGTTTTATCATAGCGGTCGAACGGAACGTGAAATTCCAGTGCGCCGTAATTCGCGGCCCACACCAAGGTTGCCGTATCGTTTAGCAAGATCCGTTCTTTATTTTTATAGTAAACCCGGCTAACCCATTCCGGTGCCAATGCAGGAACGGACCTTTTCTCGATTCTCTTTCCGGCTATTCCATGCGGGTAGAGCCACAACATGAGCAGCCTGTCCCTTGCATGTTGAATCATGTAGCCCGATACACGGACTAAATAGTGTATGTAGTCAAGCTTTGAAATCCCCTGCGATTCCCAAATCATAAGGTCGGGATGAGTAATGGCAATCCTTTTGCCATCAACGACGACTTCTTCCACGCCCACCAATGCCCGCCCCCTGTATTTTCTCTATATTTTCGATTCTTTTGGCTCAAACTATGTATTATCCAAAAAACGGAGTGATCAGTGTGGAGCCTATTTTACCAATGGAGCCCGTGAAGAGCGCAGCCATTCCAACGGGTGAAGAGTGGATCGCGCAGGTAAAATGGGACGGTGTCCGGATTTTAACTTATGCCGATCGCGGTGAAGTGAAGCTTTATAATCGCAAGAAAAATGAAAGGACCATGCATTATCCGGAGATTCGGAACCTAAGCGAGTATTGCGATAGTAAATCCGTCATCTTAGACGGCGAGGTGGTCTCCTTGGGAGAGCATGGCAAGCCGTCCTTTCAACGTGTGATGAGAAGGGACGGTGTACGGAACAGGGATCGAATAGAGAGGGTCATTGAAACGGTGCCGATTTTTTATATGATTTTCGATATTGTCTACTTCAATGGGGCGTGGATTCATGACAAGCCGTTTCATGAGCGATCAAAGCTATTGTCTCGAATCATTACGCCGAATAAACATATCCAGCTGGTCCCGTCAGTCAGCTACGCCACAGGCTTATTGGATGCCGTAAAGCAGCAAGAAATGGAGGGGATTGTGCTTAAGAGGCTGAATTCCTCCTACGCTATGGGAAAGAAAAAGGATGACTGGCTAAAGGTAAAAAACTTTCAGGATCTCATCGCTGTCATTGGCGGATTTACGCTCCGTCATCATACGATTAACTCCATTTTGCTTGGATTATACGATTCCAATGGCAGGCTGCATTATGTAGGGCATACCGGTACAGGGAAGATGACGGTTAACGATTGGAGAGAGTTGACGGAAGAATTGAGGGGAATGATTATCGGCCATCTTCCTTTTGATAACCTTCCGCAACGTCATAAGGATGCCTTGGGGGTGCGGCCAGAAAAGACCGTAAAAATCAAATATGCGGAATGGACGGAAGGCGGGTCGCTAAGGCAGCCTAGTATTGAGGGATTTATTGAAGTTCCTCCGGTTGAATGTGTGCTTGAAAGAAGTTAAAGAGGAGCCGATGAAACGAGAATGCCAGCGTCAAAGGGGATTTGAAATTTTTGAAGGATAAGTGGGAGGAAATCAATCAAAGCAACAAGGCTGAGCCGAGGCAATTCGGTTCAGCCTTGTTTGCTTGTCTTTCGTACGAGAGGCAAATAAATTTGGTCCACAATCTCTAGAATAGCCTCGTCGGTCAGCGGCGTATGAGTGGTGAGCACCTCGTACCGCACGAGGTCGACGGGAAGAGTGATCACGCGTTCCGGCAGCCCTTCGAGTATGACCTCGCCGCGCTTTTCGGCATTGCGCAAAATATTCGTCATGGCGACGGACAGCGGATCTTCCGCTCTTGGCGACAATGTCATCTTGGCGTGAAGCTCGTCCCCGTGCAAATCAACCATCAACCCATGAATGGTCTCGGCCCCAATCAACTGCATGGGTTTAATAATCCGATCCATTAAGGAAAGGACATCATCCCGCAAGCTGCCCGTATCGGGAGTGTCGAGCGAGGGCTTTGGCATATGCTTGATCATTGCGGCGATGACCAGCTTCGCCTTATTCGGCCACCTGCGGTAAACGGCGGTCTTATTTGTCTTTGCCCTGGTCGCAACGGCCTCCATTGTCATTTTGGAGTAGCCGGTTTCCCGCAGCTCCTCCCACGCAGCGGTCAATATGGCATTCTCCAGAACGTCTCCGCGTCTCCGCGATCCCCCCGCTTGCTGTTCCTCGTTGTTCTTCTTGCGATCTTGCCGCGATTCCGTCATAGCTTGTTCCATCTCCCGGGTTGTGTTAGGACAACGTCCTTCTAGACTTTTGTAAATAGTATATTGCATTTTCGCTAGAATTATAATATTGTATTGCAATAAGGTACGGTACGTACCGTACCCTAAACTGCGAAGAGGTGAGCAGCAATGGCCAAAAGCCAAGCGGAGGCAGTCAAAGCTCCAAAGGAAAAGATGGATCCCGGCATTTTAAAAATCGCGCTTATACTTGTTCTCGGAGCTATTGTTCCCTTACTGGACTCAACCATGATCAACGTGGCAGTCAATACGCTTGCGATTGATTTGCACAGCACGGTATCGACTACTCAATGGGTTATTACGGGCTATGTGCTCACGATGGGATTAGCGGTTCCGGTATCGGGATGGGCCATACAGCGGTTCGGCGGAAAGAACTTATATCTGTTCTCGCTGGGGGTGTTCCTTGTCTCGTCACTCCTATGCTCGCTGGCCTGGAACACCGAAAGCTTAATCGGCTTCCGGTTATTGCAAGGGGCGGGAGCTGGACTGCTCGTCCCTACGATAACGAACGTGCTTGTTCAATCGGCTGGGGGACGCGGGCTCGGAAGGCTGATCGCGCTTATTAGTATCCCAACGCTGATCGGTCCGATTCTTGGTCCGGTCGTGGGCGGGCTCATTATGGACAACATGAGCTGGCGCTGGATTTTCTACGTCAACATTCCGGTTATGCTGGTCGCGTTATGGCTGTCCTGGCGGCACATTCCAAAGGGTGAGGCTGCCGCAAATAAACCGAAATTTGACGTCCTTGGGCTTCTGCTGTTGTCTCCGGCATTCGCCGCCCTTATCTACGGGATTTCAGAGACCAGCTCCGACGGGCTTTCTTCGGCAGGGGCCATGATTCCGCTTGCGGCGGGGATTGCGCTGATGGCTGCCTATGTTGTTTATGCCTTGTGCACGAAGCAAGCCCCGCTGCTTGATTTGCATCTTTTTCGTTCGCGGCATTTCCTGGCGTCCAATATTATTTTGTTCTTCTCCGGTATGGTCATGAACGGTGCCATGCTGCTGCTCCCGCTCTATTACGAGCAGGTTCGCGGCGAAAGCGTACTGACGACGGGGCTGCTGTTGATTCCTCAGGGGGTTGGGATGCTGCTGACGAGGAGCTGGATCGGTAAACTGGCTGACCGAGCAGGCTCCAGGAGCATTGTGCTTGTCAGTCTGGCGGTCACGCTGGTGTCCAGCATTCCGTTTGCTTTTGCGGGAACGGATACGAGCCATTTCGTGCTAGGCTTGGCGCAGCTTGTGCGCGGGGCGGCGATGAACGGCATCTTTATTCCGATTATGGTATCCGCTTATGAAGGGCTGCAGAAGGAGCAAATTCCGCATGCCAGCATTTCGACGCGGATCTTCCAGACGATTGGGGGAGCGTTTGGTTCGGCAGTCCTGGCAACGGTTATCGGACATCAGCTGAAAAGCGGTGCCGGCGGCAGCCTTGCCTCCCTTGCCGATGCTTATCAGGTCGCTTTCTGGTGGTCGGTCGGTTTTGCCGCGGTTTCCTTCCTTCCGGCCTTATTATTGTCTAACCGCAAGAAACAAAATGAGGCTTAATCCCATTCGCTCACGAAGGAACTTTCCAATAAGAAGCTTTCTAGCAAACATTTTTTGGTATAATATCTGATAGATTAGGAATGCTGTAAATAGGAAAATTTCGTGAGAGAAGAGGAATGGGAATGTCCTACACCGTTGATTTTAAGAATGTGTCCACCGTTGGCCTGGAGTCTTCGCCTGTAGCAGAAACGCTGGCTGGTCTTCGCGCGAACGAAGCCCGTTATTTCATGACCAAATACAAGCATGAGTTTACGGTTGTACCCGCGAGCGAAAGTCAGGATGCCCTGGATTACGTGAACCGGATCTTGCAGGAACGCAATATCGAATTCTCGGCAAAACCGCTGGAGACGTCGCAGTTCCAAGTCGAGAATATCAAATTTACCTACGTCTTCTATGAGGACGGACTGGCTCTCAACGTGATGTACACGGTAGACGACGCGAAGAAGCGGGCTGTTGGCTTCAAGCTTTCCGAAGGGATGGAAGTGCCGCAGGAGCTGGAAGGAAAGTTCAAGTTCGCCAGACAGAAATCGAAGCTGGCCGGTACCATTCGCGGTTCGTTTTTTGTCATTAAAGGCGAATACTAAGAAAGTTTCTGGAAAATAAGCGGATGGGCGGAGCCGATATGAATTAAGCTTCCTCCGCCCGAAACCAATAGGCCACTCCTTTTATAAGGGGTGGCTTTTTGGCGTTGATAATCTAATTAAATCTTGTCAACAGTATGATTGACAAAACCTCGTTTTCCTTTTGTTGTTCTGGCGGAAGGCATCCTTTACGATGATAGTAACCCGGGCGGCACTGCCGGTCCGGTAAAAAGAAAGCGATTTTATAGAGGAGGAACCCAAAAATGCAGCAAGTGCAAAACAGTTCTCCAACCGGGGGAATTCGTGTGGGAGTCCAGAAGTTTGGACGTTTTCTCAGCGGTATGGTTATGCCCAATATTGGTGCTTTTATAGCATGGGGGATCATAACGGCGTTGTTCATTCCTACGGGATGGCTGCCGAATGAAACTCTTGCAAAGCTTGTTGATCCGATTATCAAGTATCTGCTTCCGCTTCTGATCGGTTATACGGGCGGTACGATGATTCATAAGCAGCGCGGCGGCGTTATCGGCGCTCTGATGACGATGGGCATTATCGTGGGCACGGACATCCCGATGTTCCTCGGGGCAATGATTTGCGGTCCGCTGGCCGCGTGGGTACTGAAGCAATTCGATAAATCGATCGAGGGTAAGATCAAATCCGGCTTCGAAATGCTGGTAAACAACTTCTCGCTTGGCATTATCGGCGCGATACTTACGCTGATTTCTTATACCGGCGTTGGTCCGGTTATCGAGCAATTAACCAAGATTTTATCTAACGGCGTGGAATTCCTGGTTAACCATAACCTGATCCCGCTAGCTAACATTATTATTGAACCGGCAAAAATTTTGTTCCTCAACAATGCCATTAATCATGGCGTATTGAGCCCTATCGCATTAGAAGAAGCGTCCCGGACGGGGCAATCGATTCTCTTCATGCTGGAATCGAACCCGGGTCCAGGCCTCGGCATTCTGCTTGCTTACATGATTGCCGGCCGCGGCTCGGCGAGGCAGTCGGCTTCCGGCGCAGCGATCATTCACTTCTTCGGCGGTATTCACGAGATTTACTTCCCGTACATCCTGATGAATCCGCGTCTAATTCTGGCCGTTATCGCCGGCGGCGTTACCGGTACCTTCACCTTCTCCCTGTTTGGAGCGGGCCTAGTTGCACCGCCTTCGCCGGGCAGTATCTTTGCTTACATCGCCATGGCTCCAAAAGGCGGCCTTCTCGCGGCTCTTAGCGGTATCGTAACCGCTGCTATCGTATCGTTTGTCATTGCGGCTCTGCTGCTCAAGACGACGAAAAAAGAAGCTGAGGGCGGAGACGATCTCGAACAAGCTTCGGCAAGAATGAAGGAAATGAAGGCCGCAGGCAATACGGCGGCAGCTGCAACAGCGGTAGCGGCTCCGGCAGCGGCTTCGCAAGCCGTTCAGCATGCTGAGGCAGCAAGCGAAACGGTCAAAGCGAAAGAGGACGTTCATAAAATCGTCTTCTCCTGCGACGCCGGCATGGGCTCCAGCGCAATGGGCGCATCGATTCTTCGCAAGAAGATGAAAGCCGCAGGCTCGGACGTTACCGTCATTAATACGGCAATCAGCGATATTCCCGGCGATGCCGACATCGTCATTACGCACAAAACGCTGACGGACCGCGCTAAAATTCAGGCGCCGAAAGCCGAGCATATTTCAATCGATAATTTCTTGAAAAGTCCGGAGTATGACAAACTCGTAGACCGGCTTTCGTAAGAATCCTTTCTCATCAAGGCTGCCAGCGCTGGAGATTATTTTTTCCGGCGCTGGGGCCATTCTATCGTTATAGGAAGGGTTGTGTGAATGCGTATATCCAGCCGGTCCCGCCGAATTCTAGAGCTGCTGCTGCGGAATGATCACGATCTGACGGCGGCGCAAATCGCGGAAGAAATTCAGGTGAGTTCCAGAACCGTACACCGGGAATTGGCAGCGGTGGAGGAGATCCTGCGTGCCGAAGGTGCAAGGCTGCTTAAAAAATCAGGCTCCGGCATAAGGCTTCAAGGCAATCAAGCGGCGCTTGACCGATTAGCCCAGCTCGTTAGCGTATCGGAAGAGATTGAATACTCGCCGGAGGAGAGACAGATCTATTTGCTTTGCCTCCTTCTCGAGAGTGAGGAGCCAGTTAAGCTGTTCGCTCTGGCGCATGAGTTCAAGGTGACGATTCCTACCGTAGCCAATGATCTGGACGATCTTGACCAATGGGTGCAAAGGTTCGAGGCTACCTTGACCCGGAGAAGAGGCTACGGGATTGAGCTTACCGGGCAGGAAGAGCATATGCGGGAGATGATTCGCCAGATCATAAGGGACCGGTTCGAAGATACGGAGCTCATCTCCAGCCGCAACGAGCTCCCGGCACATCCCCTTGACCGGCGGCTTCTTGCGATTGTTGGTCAATCGGAGATGGAAGCCGTCGAGAAAATCTTATGGAGCTGGGAAGAATACGGAGGCAGCCGGTTAAGCGAGGGCGCTTATACCGATCTGTTGATCAGGCTGTCCATTGCGCTGAGGCGAATCAAAGCAGGGAAGACGGTTGAGGCTTCTTCCGTTGCGGCGTTACGTCAGGAATCCGATGCGGTATATCTGACGGAAAGGTTAGCCGCGCTGACGGAACGAGCATTTCCGCCGGCAGAGACGGCTTATATCGGCAGGCTGCTGCGTTCCGTCCAGAGCGACGATCTATCCGTGCTGCCTGCGGATGATTTGATTTTAACCGATACGGTTCGTTCTCTGATCGAGCATGTGCAGCAGGCAATGGATGCCGAATACAACAAAGACCGTTCTCTGCGCGACGGGCTGTTCCTCCACTTGAAGGACGCCTTGCAGAGGCTGCACGAAGGCACGAATATCCGTAATCCGCTTCTCGATCAGATCAAGAAGGATTTTTCGTCTTTATTTCATATCGTCCGCAAAGCGGCAAACCGCGTCTTTACCGATGTGGCTGTGCCGGATGAGGAAATCGGATTCCTCGTCATGCATTTCGGAGCATCGCTCGAGCGGCTGAAGCAGCTGCGGCAAAATGTCCGGGCTATTCTGGTCTGCTCAAGCGGAATCGGCTCCTCCAAGCTGCTGCAGATCAGGCTCCAGAAGGAACTGCCGGAAATTCATATCGTTGACCGGGTATCGTGGTACGAAGCCTCGAGGACGGAGAAGGACAAATACGATCTGATCATATCCACGGTAGATCTGCCTCTTAACGGCGAGCAATATATTAAGGTTAGTCCTCTCTTAACGCAAGCAGAGACGGACCGATTGAGGGTTTTCGTCCAGACGGGCTTAATCCAGAAACGGGACGGCACTTTGACCAAGGAAGAGAAGACGGGAAGCGAAGCCTCTACCTTCGAGCAGCTGGTAAGCCTTAAGACGACGCTCGACGAGATGGTGAGCCTGATCCGGTGCTTTGAGGTTGTGTTGATCAAGGAAGAGAGCCGAGACTTGCCGGTTATTCTGGAAGAAGCCTGCGCGCGGGAAGCAGCCAAAGGCGTGCTGACGGATGCCGGTCTTGCAGCGCAGCGGCTGCTGCAGCGGGAACAAAGCGGCAGTCAGATGATACCGGGCACCGCGGTAGCTTTATTTCATACCCGCGGCGAAGAAATAACGAGGCCGTCGCTATCGTTATACCGGTTGGAAGCTCCCATTACTTTGGAGACGGCATCGCCGTCCCGTTTAAGCCACTTTTTATTAATGCTGGCGCCTCGGATCTTAACGAAGGAAGCGCTCGAGGTATTAAGCGAAATAAGCGCCATGCTGCTCGATACGGTCATGATTGATCTGCTCGAGGCTGGCGATGAAGAGGCAATTCGAGATTACTTAACCATACATCTTAGAATGTTTTTCAATATAAAAGCGGAAGCGAGTGACGTACAATGAGTATTTTGTCTACGGATAAAGTGAAATTGAATGCAGCGGTAAAGGATAAATTCGAAGCGGTTCGCATGGCGGGCCAATTGCTGGTTAACGCAGGTCACGCTGATCCCAGCTATGTGGAAAGCATGGTTGAACGCGAGCAGTCCCTATCCACCTATATGGGCGGCGGCCTTGCTATCCCTCACGGAACAAACGAATCGAAAGGCTCCATCAAGTCGACGGGCCTGTCCATCGTTCAAATTCCGGCTGGCGTCGATTTCGGCGAAGGAAATATCGCGCATCTGGTTATCGGCATTGCGGCGGTTGGCGACGATCATCTGGACATTCTGACGAATGTAGCGATGGTTTGCTCCGATGACGACAATCTGGAACGGATCTTGAAGGCTTCCACGGCCGAAGAGATGATCGAGATCTTCGAAAGCGGGATGGAATAATGAAGGCTTTGCATTTTGGAGCAGGCAACATCGGACGAGGATTTATCGGACTCCTACTTTCGCAATCGGGTTATGAAGTTATTTTTTCCGACGTCAACCAGGCGCTTGTTACGGAGCTTCAGAAGCGCCGTGCCTACACCGTAACGCTGGCGAACGAAGCCAAGGACCAGCTGCAGGTGACAGGCGTAACCGCCATTGACGGAACAAAAATAGACGATGTTGCGGCGGCGGTAGCGGAAGCCGACCTGGTGACCACAGCCGTAGGCGTCAACATCTTGAAGCATATTGCGGCGGGCATCGCCCGCGGGATCGAGAAACGGATTGAATCAGGAGGAGGGCCGCTGCATATCATCGCCTGCGAGAACGCTATCGGCGGCAGCACCCAGCTGAAAGAGCATGTATTCGGGCATTTCGATGAAGAGACGAAGGCAAAGGCAGCGGAGCTGGTTGCTTTTCCCGATGCGGCCGTCGACCGGATTGTTCCGATTCAGCACAATGAAGATCCTCTTGAAGTGACGGTTGAGCCATTCTATGAGTGGGTCGTAGACGAATCGGCGATGTTCGAGGGGTACAGACCGGTTACCGGCGTCCATTACGTACGTAATCTTATGCCTTATATCGAGCGTAAATTGTTCACGGTGAACACGGGTCATTGCGCCGCAGCTTACCTGGGGAGCCTTCGCGGTTACGAGACGATCCAGCAGGCGATGGCCGACGAGACCATCGTTGGCGAAGTGAAGGCGACCTTGAAGGAGACGGGGGCCGTACTTGTTGCGCAATATGGCTTTAACCAAGCAGAACATGATCAATATATCGAGAAGATTATCGGACGGTTCCGCAACGACCAGCTGACCGATGAGGTTACCCGCGTTGGGCGGTCGCCGATCCGCAAGCTGTCGCCCAATGACCGTCTCGTGAAGCCGGCTTTGCAAGCCCATGAGCAAGGGATGAGGCCCGTTCAGCTGGCAAAAGTAATGGCGGCGGCGCTTCACTTCGTTAACGCCGATGATCCGGAAGCCGTTGAGCTGCAGCAATCGATTAAAGACAAGGGTATCGGGCAGACCGTGTCGCATTATACTTCGATTCCGGAAGGACATCCGGTATACGGGCTGATCCTTGAAAGCTACGAAGCTGTCGCAAATCATCGTTAAGAACCAGGCTTGAGAAAAACAAACATTAGTGAGGTACGCAGTATGGCTAATATAATTACCGGTGTTGCCGCATCTCCCGGAGTTGCTATAGCAAAGGTTTTTCGGTTTAACCATTCATCCTATATCCCGCAGCAGGAGTCGATTACGGATGCTGAGGCGGAAGCCGGCCGTTTCCGGCAGGCCATCGAGAAATCCAAAGGCGAGATCGAAGAGATCCGCGTAAAAACCGAGGAAAGACTAGGCGCGCAAAAAGCGGAAATTTTCGAAGCGCATCTTTTTCTGCTGGAGGATCCGGACCTAGTGGATTCGGTGCTCGACAAAATCGCGGACGAGAAGCTTAATGCGGAATACGCTTTGCACGAAGTGACGGCTGCCGTTGTCGGAATGCTGCTGGAGCTGGACAATGAGATGGTCCGAGAGCGCGCAGCCGATGTCAAAGACGTCTCCGGTCGGGTGATGAGCCACCTGATCGGCAAGCCGTATGCTTCGCTCTCCGGCATTTCCGAGGAAACCATCATCTTGGCAGAGGATCTGACGCCGTCGGATACCGCGCAGCTGGACCTGAATTATATCCGCGGCTTTGTAACGGAGATCGGAAGCCGTACTTCGCATTCCGCTATTATGGCGCGTTCGCTTGAGATTCCTGCGATAGTAGGCGCGGGCCCTTCGGCCGCAGCCGTCGCGGATGGCGCACTGGTCATTATGGATGCGACGGAAGGCAAAGTGATTGTGGATCCTTCGGAAGAAGTGCTGGCCGAGTATCAGGCGAAAAAGAAGCAATACGATGAACGCAGAGTACAGCTGAAGCGTCTGGCCGAGCAGCCGTCGGTAACGGCCGATGGCGAGCATCTCGAGCTTGCGGCCAACATTGGCAGCATCGAAGACCTGGACAAAGTGCTGGAGAACGGCGCCGACGGCGTCGGGCTGTTCCGCACGGAGTTTCTCTATATGGGACGCAACTCGTTCCCGACGGAAGAAGAGCAATTCCAAATCTATAAGCATGTGCTTGAGAAATTAGACGGCAAACGCGTCGTTATTCGCACGCTGGATATCGGCGGGGATAAGGAGCTCCCTTATTTGGAGCTGCCGAAGGAAAGCAACCCGTTCCTGGGATTACGCGCGCTTCGGTTATGCCTCAAACGGGAGGACTTGTTCCGTACCCAGCTCCGGGCCTTGCTCCGGGCAAGCGTGTATGGCAAGCTGAACATCATGTTTCCGATGATTGCGGTGCTGAGCGAGCTTCGCGAAGCGAAGCGTATTCTCGAGGAAGAACGAGCGAAGCTGGAGCAGGAAGGGGTTCAGGTGTCGGGCTCGATTGAAGTGGGCATGATGATCGAAATTCCGGCTGCCGCGATTGGGGCCGATATTTTCGCGAAGGAAGTCGATTTCTTCAGTATCGGTACAAACGATCTGATTCAATATACAATGGCAGCCGACCGGATGAACGAATCGGTGGCTTATCTGTATCAGCCGTATCATCCTTCGATCCTGAGACTCGTGAACATGGTCATTAAGGCGGCTGAACGGGCTGGCATTTGGGCCGGCATGTGCGGCGAAATGGCGGGCGACCAGACGGCTATTCCTCTCCTTCTCGGAATGGGGTTAGACGAGTTCAGCATGAGCGCGGGTTCCATATTGCCTGCCCGCGAGCTGGTGGGGCAGTTGTCCAAGCCGGAATGGGCGGCTCTGGCGGAAGAAGCCCTTGCCATGAGCACGCAGGAAGAAGTCCAACAATTCGTTAAGCAAAGGAGATCACAATAATGCTATCGCAAACCTATACCGTTATCCATCCATCCGGGTTCCATGCCCGTCCATCTAAGCTTTTTGTTCAAGCGGCATCGGAGTTCCCTTGCAGTGTGAAGCTGATCAAAGGAACAAAAAAAGTAAACGGCAAAAGCTCGCTTGGCCTGTTAACCCTAGGTCTGGCAAAAGGCGACGAAGTAACGCTGGAAGTGGACGGCGAGCGCGAAGAAGAGGCGCTTCAAACGCTGGGCGCCATGTTGACCAAGATTTACGAAGAATAGATATAATGACAGGAAGGCCTGCTGCAGCTGCTGCAGCGGGCCTTCCTTTATTTTATGGATGTTTCACTCCATGACAAGACCGCCGGCAACGGGCGTGTAGGTGCCAGTCAGGAACCGCGCGCCATCTCCGGCGAGAAAAGCAATCACACCGGCTACATCCTCCGGCTCGGCGATCCGGCCAAGCGGGGTAAAGCTGCCTATGACGCGGCTTTCCTCTTCCGATATCATGAAGGCTTCCTCGGATCTAACAAATCCGGGTGCCACAACATTGGCGGTGATTCCGTAGGAGCCATACTCTTGCGCGATATACCGGGCGAAGGTATCAAGGCCCCCTTTTGCCGTACCGAAAGCGATATAATGCGGGGTAGGATCCTTCCCTTCCGTGCTGGACAGATAGATGATTCGGCCGGATTGCTGCTCCATCATTGCTTTTATAACAGCCTTCGTTGGCTCAAAGACGGCTTTCAATTCACCGGTCAATTGCCTTTCGAAGGATGCCCAGGAGAGCTCGGCAAAGCTGGCCGCCTCGGCTGATTGACATGTGCCGCATACGAGTACATCGATTTGTCCAAAGGTATGAATGACGGTCCGGGCAAGCTGTTCCATTTGCTCCTTGCTGCGTGCATCGGCCGGAATGGCAATGGCCTCGCCGCCGTTTGCCCTGATCTCGGAGACCACCTCGGTTAAATCTCTTTCGAAATCACTAACTGCAATCTTCGCCCCTTGTTTGGCGAGCCGCATGCAAGCCGCTCTCCCGATCCCCTGGGCACCGCCTGTAACAATCGCTACTTTTCCTTGCAAGGTCATGATGGGCAAGCCTCCTTAAGAGTGACTTATTCCTGTTCCAGCCCGCCGTACTGACGCGCGATTTCCAGAGCGGTCTGTTTAATCTTTGCCGCGATCGAGGCGGGCTCGAGCACCATAACATCGGTCATATAATGAAGCACGTTACGGATCAGCCAGTGCTCACTCGAGTATGTCATTCGCACGATAAGCTGTCCGTCCGGCAGCCGTTCGATATTTTTTTCGTCGAAATGGTCCATGACGGATAGGGCGGCCGCCGCTTTAAACTGCAGGACGGCAGGAATTCCCTCGCTTGCGCCTCTTCTCTCGGGTGTATTCCACCTGTCGTTCAGCTGTTCCAGCGAATCTGTCCGTCTAGTAAAGGTGCCGGCCTGAATACTCAGTTGCCGGATACGCGTCAGCTTGAAGATGCGGTAATCCTCGCGCAAGCGGCAATAGCCGTGAAGATACCAGGAGTAGTTCTTCAGAACAAGGGCCATAGGCTCGATCTCGCGCTCCTGCTCGCCGCCGGTTCTGCTCGTATAGTGGAATCGGATCAGCTTATGGTCATTAACTGCCTGACGGAGCTGGTCGTACCGCGCTTGATCCTCTTCGCTGTTCTTCCAAGGGGTGAAATCCACCTGAATACGGTTTCCTTCACCTGTCCGGCCTTGCTCGGCCTGCGCCACCATGGCGCCAACCTTGCTAAGGAGGAGATCCATATTCGAGCGGTCGTAAGCGTTTGTTGATTCCAGACCGCGAAGCGCCGTGAAGAGAGCGGTCAGCTCATCGAAGGACAAGAGCTGCCGGTCCAGCCGGAAGCTGTCCATGATCTCATAGCCGCCCTCCATGCCGGTGTAGGAGACAATGGGAATGCCAGCCTGACCAAGCGAATCGAGATCGCGATAGATGGTGCGCAAGGAAACCTCCAGCTGCTCCGCCAGCTCCTGCGCCTGTACCCGCTTTCGATTAAGCAGCAAAATCGTAATGGCCATTAACCGTTCCAGCTTCATCGTTATCTCTCCTAAACCGGCATGCTCCAGCCTGCCGTAATATGATTAGTGTGCGGCCGCGTATTCTTCGCCTTCGGCGGGCGCCTCCATTTTGTCCTTCGACATCAGAAATGCCGCAACTAAGGCTAATGCCGCAGGAATTAGGCTCCAGGCAAAGGTCGCGCCAATAGAGCTCGACAGCCCCGCCGTTATCGTATCCAGAAGCTGAGGATCGACGGTCTGCCGGAATGCCGGATTCAGCAAGGAATGCGGATCGTTTAAATTCAAGCCAGGGGGAACCGTGCCGTTGCCAAGCGATTCGGTAAGCTTCGAGAGCATGCTGTGGCTTTGAATAATACCGAAGACCGTAATGCCAAGCGACATGCCAAGCGAACGGTTGAAGTTCAAGGTCGAGCTTGCCGC
Source organism: Paenibacillus sp. ATY16 (assembly GCF_003399985.2). Taxonomy (NCBI): domain Bacteria; kingdom Bacillati; phylum Bacillota; class Bacilli; order Caryophanales; family Paenibacillaceae; genus Paenibacillus; species Paenibacillus sp. ATY16. Next base: position 110,791 of record NZ_NMOK02000004.1, read on the forward strand.
TCCTCGCTGCGCGGCAGGGAACGAATGAAGCACCGAGCTGCTTAATACGGAGAAGGAAGCGCCGATTCCGAGACCAATCAGAATCATAATTCCCGTGATGAAAAGTCGAGAAGATTCTACCGTAATTTGCGAGAGAAGAGCAAGGCCTATGAGCAGAATGGCAAGCGTTCCAATCATAATCGTCCGGTATTGCAGCTTCGTCATGAGGAATCCGCCTAGCGTTGCGGTGATAACCGAACCAACCATCATGGGCAAAAGGGTCAGACCGGAGTTAGAGGCGGATCCGCCAATGACGCCCTGCACGTAGATCGGAATAAAAATCGCTGCCGTCATATAAGCCGCGCCGCTAAGCATAGCGACCAGATTGCTTGTGGTGTACAGTCTGCTGCGGAATAAGCCAAACGAGATGATAGGTTCGGCCGCTTTTCTCTCGACCAGGACAAGCAGGAAGGCAAGAACGGCAAATCCGGCAAACAGACCGATAATTTGCGGAGAATCCCAGGCATAGGTTTTGCCGCCGAGCTCCAGCGCGAAGATAAAGCAGACAACAGCTCCTACGAGAAGAATGGAGCCCGCCCAGTCGATACGCTGCTTCGAGTGGGTCGCCGATTCCTTGTAGAACAGAGCAATAATCAGCAGGGCAATGAAGCCAAGCGGAAGGTTCATGTAGAAGATCCACGACCAGTTGAGGTGATCCGTAATATAGCCGCCAAGCAAAGGACCAACTACGCTGGAGAGGCCAAATACAGCGCCGAACGCTCCCATCATTTTGCCGCGGTCCTTCGGGGACACCACGTCGAACAAAATCGTAAACGCAATGGATACCATCGCACCGGCTCCAACCCCTTGAACAGCCCGGTAAATGCTTAACTCGATAATCGAATGGGCCATTCCGCAGAGCGCCGAGCCGATCATAAACACGATAATCCCAAAGATAAAAAACCGCTTGCGGCCGTACATATCGGAGAGCTTGCCGAAGATTGGCATACACGCCATTTCCGCGACCATATAAGCGGTGGTGACCCAAACGAACTTATCGAGTCCCCCCATCTCTCCCACGATTGTGCCAATCGCCGTGGATACAACCGTGTTATCCATGGATGCCATTAGAATGGCCAGCAGCAGTCCTCCAATGATGGCACCTAATTTATTCGTCATTTGATCCCATTCCTTTCTTCTCCTTGAATTGATTGCTGAACAATCATCTGAGATCATCATAAGCTACCCTTGTTGACAACAGTGTGTCAGGGAAGATTGATCCGTTGGGAAATTATTTAAAAAGTTTAAACGCTTCTTTTTATATAAACTTGTGGTTATATAACCTTGAGGTTATAATAAACGCATGTAGAGGAGGTTGAAGGTTGTGTTAAGCACATTCGCAATAGTCGCCGAGCCCTCGCGCCGACGCATCATGGATATGCTGCTTCGGGGAGACGCAAGCGTCTCTCAGCTAGTAGAGGCTTTGGATATGTCGCAGCCCCTCGTCTCTAAGCATTTGCGGGCGCTCCGGGAGACCGGACTGGTGAGAGTAAGAATCGTAGCCCAGCAGCGCATTTACTCGCTTGAACCGGGACCGCTTGCGGAGATCGACATGTGGCTCAGTGCTTATCGGTCCAAATGGAACCGCCATGTTGACGCAATGGATGAATATCTCAAGAAAAAGAAACAATTACGCAAGGAGGAGGAAGAGTCATGATCATTACGGATAAAGAATATCCAAGGCTGAATAGAGACGGAGACAAATGGGTGCTCGTGCTTGTACGCACATTGGAGCATCCGATTGATGAAGTATGGGCAACGCTTACCGAGGCGGAGCAGCTTGCTTCATGGGGTCCGTTTAAACCGGAAAGAGATCTTGTTTCCGTCGGAGCCGTGCAGCTGGAGCATATCGATATGCCTGAGGCAGAGACCATGCAGGGTGCAGTCCTGGAGGTAACAGCGCCGCAGCTTCTTGTATTGCAATGGGGCGATGATATTCTGCGTTGGGAGTTAAGCGGCGATAAGGAGCGGACTATTCTTGTCCTCAAGCATAGATTCATGGAGCATAAGCAAGCTCCGTCTTATGCGGCAGGCTGGCATTTATGCTTAGTCGGACTTGCGGGACGGTTGGAAGGAAAGGACATGCCATCCATGGTTGGGCATAAGGCTTATAACTTTGGTTACAAAGAGTTGTATGCGCAGTATGCGAAGCTATTGGGCATGGAGCAGGAAATAAGCGAATGAAGACCGAAAAGGCGCTACGTCAGTAGCGCCTTGTGAATTTTAACGACGGCTTTTTTGATCATCGAACCGTCGCCCATGCCCGGCCGGTGAACGTCATCGGGGAAAAAGACGGCATACATACCCGGCTTCATCGCCAACAATTGCTCATCGGCTTGAGGAGCGTATAACGCATAGTCGTCCTTCTCGTCATAAGGCTGGGATGGAATCATACCCTCTCGCAGCGGCGACCATCCGATCTGCTCGGAGCCTTCGATTAAATAATGAATGTCGAGGTATTGATCATGCTTCTCCGCAACTTGCTCCGCTGGGCTCTTTGTATCGAAGGACATGAAGTTGATATAAAGCTGGTCACCTCGCAGCTCCAGCCTGCCCTCCGGCCATTCCTTCTTCTCGCTCCATTGACGCAAAGCCTGCAGGGCTTCGTCAATGACGGCATAGCCGCCGGAATGAGGATTATTCGCCCCAGATAATAAACCAAGTATCATAATAGCCTGCTCCCCTTTCTCCTTATCAGAACAGCTTGACGGCAACCGCCGCCGACGTGTTCTCCTTGTTTACGATGGATGCTTCATAGGTGCGTTTAAAATATTCGACGTACAGCACGTCAAGCAGATAGAGCTGCGCGATTTTGGCCGATAAGGAACCGCCTTGCAGCGGACCTTCGTTGGCTCCGCACAGCAAAGTAATGTCCGAATAGGAGGTCAACGGCGATTTGACGAAGCGGGTAATGACAATAATCGCGGCTCCCCGCTCTTTGGCTTTTTTCGCAACCTCAATGGAATCCTTGGTTGAACCCGAGTAGGAAATAATAATCGCGACATCCTTCTCGCTCATTAGAGCAGCCGACATCGCCTGCTGATGCGAATCAACGGAGCAGCCGGTCTTGTTCGTAATGCGCATGAACTTGTTGTTCGCTTCCATTGCGGTCATCAAGGACGAGCCCACTCCGTAGAAAATAAACCGGTCGGACCGGATAAGCAGATCAATCGCCCGGTTGATGCTGTCCAGCTGAATAAGCTTGAACGTTTCATTTAAAGCATTAATGTTGCTCTGAAGCGTCTTGGAGACGGCGTCCTCCAGCGTATCCTGTATTCTTACCTGGCCGGAGAGCTGAGGAATTTCATTATCCGCGGAGATGCTGTGGGCAAGCGCAATTTTGAATTGCTGATAGCCTTTAAAGCCCAAAGCTTTGCAAAACCGAAAGATGCTGGCCTCCCCTACGCCGCAGCCCTCGGCCAGATCCGTAATCGACATATAGACGACGGCATCCGCATGCTCCAAAATATAATCGGCTGTTTTTTTCTCCGTGGCCGTAAACCGGTTGTAATGAGAATGAATCGTTGAGGTAATGCTGATCTCCCGCAAATTGTCCCCCCTAGCTTAGAAACAAGGATGCCGCCCCAAGCAGGCCGGCTTTATTGCCCAGCGCAGCCGGACGGATGGCAACGCCCGCGAAGCTGCTCATAATCAACGTTTTGGTTCTTGCTTCCACGCGTTCTACTAAAGGAAGCTGCTCCATTACGCCGCCGCCAACAACGATAGCCGCCGGATTGAAGATATGAATCAAGGAAGCGAGGCCAAGACTGACCTCGTCAATCCATCTATTCAAGATTCCGTCCAGCTGCTCATTGCCCTGTTGAATGAACTCGAATAACATTCTGCCGTTGACGCAGGCCGGGTCGGCCTTCCGCGCCTCGTTTACCAGAGCGGTTGTGGAAGCGAAGCTTTCATAGTAGGACGACGGATGCGTGAACATATGGCCGAACTCCGCCGCGACTCCATTCGCTCCTTTATAAAGCCGGTTGTTGATGACAATAGCGCCGCCTATGCCGGTTCCAAAGGTAAGACATAAAAAATTTGCAAGGTTTTTGCCCGCGCCGTAGCGGGCTTCGCCAAGCGCCGCCGCGTTTACGTCGTTCTCCACCTTTACCGGCACTTTAAACCGCTCGCCAACGATCTTGCTTAGCTGCATGCCGGTATAGTCCGGAATGTTGGCGTTGGCGTACACGATAGAACCTTCCTCGGCGTTTACTTGTCCGGCCGTACTGATTGCGATGCGGTCATAACCCGTGTAGGAAGACAGCTGCTCCATCAGCCGCTTAACAACATGCGGGCCGCCCCGGGCGCTCTCCGTGGCATACTCCGTGAACCGCTCAATGTTCCCGTACTCATCGCAAAGACCAAGCTTTGTATGGGTGCCGCCGATATCCGCCGCTAGAATCCGCATGGGATCTACTCCAGCGCTTTCAGAAAACGTTTCGTAATGTCCATCGGCCTTGTAATCGCGGAGCCAACAACGGCGGAATACGCGCCAAGGTCAAACATCCTGCGCAGCTCCTCCGGCGATGAAATGCCGCCTTCGGCAATAACGGGCACATTCAAGGCTTGCACCAGCTTGGTAATCAGCCCGAAGTCAGGGAGCGCTTGGCCTTTTGTTGCTTCCGTGTAACCGCTTAACGTTGTGCCCACGCAATCGAAGCCAAGCTCGGCGGCCTGCAGCGCTTCCTCGTAGGTCGAGCAGTCCGCCATAAACAGCTGGTTCGGATACTTCGCGCGGATTTCCGGGAACAGTTCGGCGATCGTCGAGCCATCCGGTCTGACGCGGTCCGTAGCGTCCATGGCGATAAGCTCAACGCCCTCCTCGCAAAGCGCGTCCACCTCTGCCATCGTTGGCGTAATGAATACGGGGCAATCCCCGTATACTTGCTTAATAATGCCGATAATCGGCAGGTTAACGCGCGTCTTAATCTCGCGGATGTCCTCCACGCTGTTTGCCCGGATGCCGGCCGCTCCGCCAAGCGAAGCGGCATAGGCCATTTTCCCCATAATAAACGGGCTGTGCAGCGGCTCTTCGGGAAGCGCTTGGCAGGAGACGACCAGCTTTCCATGTATTCGCTTAAACAAGTTATTCATGCCAATGACCTCTCTTCTCTCAATGTGTGAAGCTATTCCTTAATGGCACCGGCCGTAGCCCCGGAAGTGAAATAGCGCTGGAACAAAATAAAGATAATCAGCATGGGAACCGCGGCAACGGTAGCTCCCGCCATTTTGTAGGCAAAGTTCGGATTGAGGTCCTGCATCAGGGTTGCGGTGCCAACCATCAGAGTCTTCATGGTCTTCTCCTGACCGATCACAAGCTGCCACAGGTAATCGTTCCAAATCTGCACGAAGTTCAAAATAAACAAAGCTCCGATGCCCGGCTTGACGATAGGCAGCATAATCTGCAGGAAGACCCGCCACTCCCCGGCACCGTCTATTTTGGCTGCTTCCCGCAGCGCATCCGGCGTACTGTCGAAAAAGCCCTTCAGCAGGAACACCCCAAATGCGCCGGCTACGTTAGGCCAGATCATGCCGTGGAAGCTGTTGACCATACCGAAATCCTGCACAATGCGGAATAAAGGGACAATCATAATTTCCTTTGGAATCATCAGGCTCGAAATAAACACGATAAAGATGATCTGCCGGCCTTTGAAATGGATCTTCGAGAACGCGTAAGCCGCCATCGAGCCAACGGCAATGACAAGAATCGTCGTAGCTCCGGCGACAAAGATGCTGTTGAACGTCCATCTTAAAGCGGGCTGGTTCCGGAAAATATCGACGTAGTTGGCGAAGGTAATGGAAGCGGGCCACCAGTCCGGCGGCATTTTCACCACATCGGAGCTATTTTTCAAGGAGCTGGTGAACAGCCAATACAGAGGGAACAAGCTGATTACCGCAAAGAAGGTAACCAGAATATTCGACACCAGATCAAAGGGCTGCAGTTTATTTGCTTTCTTCGGTTGCGACATCGTGATTTCAACTCCTCGCTTCTACTTCTGTTTGAGCATGGCCTTTAATTGAGGGATCGACAGCAGCAAGGTGATGGCGAACATGATAACGCCAACTGCGGAAGCGATGCCAAGCTGGTTGTATTTGAACGCGTTATTGTACAAGTAATACATAAGGGTGACGGAGCCGTTGTTAGGCCCGCCGCCTGTCAGAAGCTGAATAACCACAAAAATCTTCAGCACGGCAATAATGTTGATGATCGTAATGTAGATCGTGGTCGGCTGAACCGAAGGGATTAGGATTTTCGTAATGACCTGCCATCTGTTGGCCCCGTCCACCTCGGCGGCTTCGAAGAGGTCCTTCGATACCCCGATCATGGAAGCGATATAAAGAATAATCGACTGACCGACGTTGCCGGCGAACGTCACGAAGATAATAACGGGCATGACCGTCTGCGTATTGCCGAGCAGATTAACCGTGCCCAGCCCAGCTTCTCTTGCGAAATAGGAGATGAGGCCGTTAGCCGGATTAAGCAGGAAACTCCACACCATACTCATGACGACCATGGAGACCATGACCGGTATATAGTAACTTCCCCGGATGAAGGAAACGTACTTGGCATTTTTATCGAAGATGGCGGATGCCACAAACAGGGCAAAGCCTACGGTTAACAGAACGATAAATACAACAAACACGACCGTATTCACGAGCGCTTTGAAAAAGACGGGATCATGAAACAACGCTGCGTAATTGTCGAAGCCTACAAAGGTTTCATTCTGGTAATTGATTTTATAAAAGCTGAGCCGGATGCCTTCCAGTATCGGATACACGAGAAAAGCAAGGAATATGAGCATTTGCGGTAAAATAAACAAATAGCCGGTAAGGTTCTCTTTCACAAAACTGTTCCGAATGCGCATGGTGGCTGCCTTTCCGATTAGCGGCTCTTCCTGCTTCCCCGAAGACGAAGAGCCGCTGATCCTGTTTATTTGTCTAACCTAGCTATTTCTTATAAATGACCGAGTTTTCTTTGTTGGACTGAATAACCTTATTGCCGCTCGTTACATAATCTTTAATGGCTTGCTCAGGCGTTTTTGCCCCCATGTACAAAGCCTGCAGCTCCGGATAAAGCGCCTCGCGCAATTGGCTGTAGCCCGGAACGTTGCCGCTGAAGTTGAAAATGTATTTGGAGTTCGCATCGTAGGCAGCAAAGAACGGATTCTCGCCGCTCAGCTCTTTAATAACCGATGCGCGCACCGGAATGCCGTTTTTCGACGATTTCACGAGCTCTGGATCGCTGGAGAAGAACTTCACGAAGTCTTTGGCCACTTCGGTTTTCTTCGGATCCTTGGATTGGAATACGCTTGCGCCAACGACGTAAGTGAAGGTCAGCGGGTCGCCGCTTTCCGAAGGGATATTCGCCAGTCTGATATCGAACTTAGGAGAAGTGCCGCTTGCCATATTGGCTTTAATGCCGTTGAACAGAACCGGATTCGTAAAGCTGATGGCGAGCTGCTGGTTTTGGAACATGGCATTTGCGTCATTGGAGGAGACGGATTCCGCGCCCGGATTCGTATATTTGGCGTCGTAGATTTTCTTCAGCCATGCCGCCGATTTAACGCCGTTCTCGCCAAGCACGATATTGCCGTCTTTATCGAAGAAGTCCAAGCCAAACATTCTCAGGTAAGACAGGTTCCAGGTATCCCCTTGGTTGTTGACGGCAAACAGTGCCATCGGGTAAGCGTTGGAGTATTTGTCTTTAGGAAGCTTGGTTTTGAGACCCTCAAGAATTTGCTCGTATTCGGCAAGCGTCCAGGTCTTGATCTCGTTCTCTCCGCCGACGTACTGCTCGAGTCCGGCTGCCTTGAACATATCTGCGTTGTAGACGAGCGTTCCCGGGTTGTTCTGGAACGGGTAGAAGTAAATATCGTCGCCAAACGTCACCATGTCCCAGTAGTTCTGGGCGATATCGCTCTTCGCATTGTCGTCGATGATGTCGGTAAGGGGCTCAAGCGCGCCGCGGTGCACGTAGTCGCCCATGGCGAAGGTGCTTTCGAAGAAGACGTTTGGAGCAGTTCCGCCGTTCAGGTTGACATTCAGCAGCTGGTCCCGCTGATCGCCGGCGACGACTTCCACTTTAATGTCAGCGTCATATTTGTCGTATTGCCCGGTAAATTTCTTGGCCGCGTATTTCAGGAAGCTGTCGTAATCGGCGCCCTGCTCGGTTGCATCCAGCACGCCTTTCCATTGCGGGGTCAGCCATACGTTAATCGCGACCTTTTCTTTGCCTTTCGAATTACCGCCGCCGTTTGCGCTTGAACCCTCGTTATTGGCATTGCCGGAGCATCCGGCGAGCAAAGCCATAATCGTTACCGCGGTAATGCCCATGGACCATTTCTTCATCTTTAACCGCTCCCTTTTCGTGTTAGGATCTGATCTGGCAGTGGAATTTTTTAGCGAACAAAATCGGCAATGGCCTTATCGATACTCGCGATAATCAGCTGGATCTTCTCTCCGTCATTGCCGCTGAGGTTCTCGAGCGGAGCCCGAACGCCGCCAATGTCTACCCCTCTTGCGCGAAGCACTTCCTTGATGCCGGCATACATCGAGCCGTTTAAGGAACAAAGCGCAATGATGATGTCGTTGATCGCGCTTTGAAGACGCGTTGCTTCTTCCAGCTTGCCTTCCTGCAGCAGTACGTTGGCTTCCAGGAACAGCTCCGGCATTGCGGCATAAGTGCCGCCGATTCCGCCTTGCGCTCCCATGATGCGGCCAGCCACGAATTGCTCGTCCGGACCGTTAAAGACGATTACGCGGTCGCCGCCGGCGGATTTGAACCGCTCGATGTCGAGGGCTGGCATAGACGAGTTCTTTACTCCGATAACCTTGTTGTTTGCAAGCAGCTTGCGGAATACCGCAGGCGTTAACTGGTAGCCGGTCGTCTGCGGAATGTTATAAATGATGAACGGAAGCGGGGTTGCATCGATAATGTCGTTCCAATAACGAATGACCGCGCTGTCCGGCAGTTTGAAATAAATCGGCGGTATAGCGGAAAGAGCGTCATAACCGAGCTCTGCGGCATGCTTCGCCAGCTCGATGCTGTCTCTGGTGGACGGCGCTCCAACGTGAGCGATAAGCGTCATCTTGCCCCTCAGGTTTTCCGCTGCGTAAGCGAGTACCGCTTTTCTCTCTTCGATGCTCTGGTAGATGCACTCGCCCGAGCTTCCCCCTACGTACACGCCTTGTACCTTCTTGGCTAACAGATAGGACGCAAGTTGTCCGGTACGGTCTTTCGAGATGTTTCCGTCATTGTCGTAGCAAGCGTAAAAAGCCGGAATGATCCCATGGAATTTTTGCAGGCTCACGGTTAGTCCCCCTATTGTTCTTGAAGTAATTGGAGAATTATTTTCTCTCCTTGGAAACGGATGAAAATAATTTTCTCCCTTTTGGAACATAGCGTTCCGATCGTTGGTTTGAACTGCGGTAAGGACTGCCGGCTGTCCTTAGCTAACGTTTTAACACAAAAAATTAGATTTGCCTGCGGTTTCGGGCGATGAGGTAAAAAATGAACCTTGGGGTGTAAAAAGAGAGGTATCTCTGTGGGAAGCGCTTCCAAAATAGCGAAGAAGAAAAAAGTCCCGCCGCTTGGACGAGACTTTCAGAGATTTTTAGTTAACGCGGGGTGTCGGATATCGCTTTGGCGGCAGGGAACCGAAGGGTCACCTTTGTACCTTCTCCGGGCCGGCTTTCAAATGCGAGACCGTATCCGTCGCCGTAATAATAGCGGATGCGGTCCTGCACGTTTTTGACGCCGATATGCGTGCTGCCAAGCGTGTCCTCGGCGGCTTCGTTCAAGCGTTGACGGAGCTTTGCGAAATCCTCCTCCGTCATGCCGGCACCGTTATCCGCGACTTCGATATGCAGGGCTTGCCCGGAGACAAAAGCAGCTATTTCAAGGCTGCCCTGGCCGCTTTTACGCTCCAAGCCGTGAACGATGGCGTTCTCCACAATCGGCTGCAGCGAGAAATGCAGAACCGGAAGCATTTCGGCGCCGGGCTCGATTTTTTCCGAGTAGCTGATTTTATCGCCAAAGCGCATTTGCTGCACCTTCACGTACAGCCGGGTATGCTCCAGCTCCTCCCGCAGGCTTACGATATCCTTGCCGGTCTGAATATGAATGCGGAACAGCCGGCCAAGCAAGCCCACCATATCCGCAATATCCCGTTGTCCCGCAATAATCGCCTTCATCTGGATCGACTCAAGCGCATTGGCCAGGAAATGCGGGTTAATCTGGCTTTTTAGCGCTCCGTATTGCGCAACCTTCTGCTGGGCCAGCGTCATGGACGACCGCTCGATATGCTCCTGCAGATCCTCGACCATTTTGCGGATACCTTTATAGAGCACGCCGAACTCGTCCTGCCGCTCCGTGCTGAGGTCGACGTCGAACTTGCCAAGCCCAACCGCCCTGACCTGCTTGCTGAGCTGAATAATCGGCTTGGTGACGCGCTTGGACAGCATAATCATGAAGAGCAGCGCGGTAACGAGGGAGCATAAAGCGCCCCACAGCAATATTTTGCGGAACATGGCCGCATCCTTCGTCATGTTATGCTCATCCATGTACTGAATAACCTTCCAGCCGGAGAAAGGTGAGGTAATAAAGTTCAGGTAAGAAGGGACGCCGTTCATGGCGGAGTAATAGTTCCCCGCGTAAGCCTGCAGCTTCGCTTGACTGCCCGGCTGTCCAAGATCCTTCAGCAGCTGCTCCTGATTAGGGTCCGAGGAATAGACGATGCCGCCCTCGTCATCGAGAATAAGAAAATTACGGTTCGTATTCTCGGACAAGCTTAAGATCTCGCGAAGGGAATCAAGCCGGATATCGACAAGGATGACGGCAAGATTGGTTCGGGTTCCCGTCTTGTTGATGACCCGGGCGATCGAAATGACCGATTCGGAAGAATTCGTCCGCAGAAAAGGGGTATGCGCGCCAAATAAAACCGCCTTGCCTTGCGAATGGAGCGTTTTCTTATACCAGTCCTGGTTGAAGACATCATCCGTGTTATAGTCGGATTGATTAAAGTCCGCCGAATAGAAGATCCGGCCGCCGGCAAATACTTGCACGCTGTCGACGTTCTTAACCGTAAGCTCAATCCGGCTAATAAATTGTTCGATGACGCCGCCGTATTTGATGCTGATATCGCTTGGATCCGTATTCTTGTTCTCCGACCAATGGACAAGCGAGCTTTGCAGCTGGCTGTCGAGCTGGGCGGTAAGCGTGCCGGTCTCAATGCTTTGCAGGTACTGGTCGATATTGAAGGACAAATTGTTCAGAATAAGATTGGCGCTGTTCTGATATTCGTTTTTGACCGTTTGAAGCGAGAACAGGTACACGATGCCCGACATGATCGTCAGCGGAAGGGTAATAATGCAAATCATAAGGATGAAAATTTGATGATTGACGCGCAATTGTCTGAATCTGCCCAAGCTTCCCGCCTCCTTTATGACCTAAATATAGCACTGTTTATAACATTTGCTACTGCAATGATAATATAGACGAGATGACGTAAAAAAAGGGGAATGTCATGTAAAAACCGGGGGATTCTCCCCCTTTTTCAAATAAATTATGCTTAAACGGCAGGAGACGGGCAAGCTGCAGCTGCTTGTCTTCAATCAGGAGCAGGGGGAATAGAAATGGCAGCACGGAAGAAGAAGGCAACGATTATAACGACTATCTTGTTAGCTATGCTTACGGCAGCCTGCAGTTCCAACAACAATGCGCCAAACAACAAGACGACAAACGAACCGCAGAATACGGCAACGGCCAGCGGGGAAGCAACACCGGCAGCAAAGCCCGTTGAGATTACATGGTGGAACTTTCCCAACTTCCAGGCTTTAGACGGTGAGGTTGGCAAGTACGAGAAAGAAATGATTGCCGCATTCAACCAGAAACACCCGGAAATTAAAGTGAATCTCGAGATGATTACATTCGACGGAGGGCCGGAGAAGCTGAACGTGGCGATTGCCTCCAACTCCGCTCCCGATGTCATCTATGACGCTCCCGGACGAGTTATCGACTGGGGTAAGAAAGGACTGCTCGCACCGCTCGACGACATGATTTCAAGCGAAGTGCGCAGCGATATTCCGGAAGCGTTCTGGAAGCAGTCCATGGTGGGCGACAAAACGGTCATGTACCCGATTAACACGGCTCCGTTCATGATGGCCGTAAACAAAACGGTGTTCGAAAAAATAGGCGCCCTCGATCTGCTTCCGCTGGACCGCAAGGACCGCGTATGGAGCTTTGACGAGTATAAGGCTGCGCTGCAAGCGGTGAAAGAGAAGGCACCGGACGTTATTCCATCCGTCTTCTTCGCCAAGAGCCAAGCGGGCGACCAAGGCACGCGGGCGTATATTGCGAATCTTGGGTTGTCGTCTTTCCTGAAGGATGATCTCTCCGCCGTTGCGATTAATACCGATCAAGCCGGCGCGGCGCTGGACTGGATTGCCCAAGCCCAGAAGGATAAGCTGGTCATTTCGGGATCGGCTGCTCTCGCGGCGTCCGATGTCAACGATTTGTTCCTGCAAGGCAAGGTGGCCTTCTCCATCAACTACTCGGCCGTATTGAAAGCGCAGAACTCGACGCTCAAAAAAGCGGAGTTTGAAGAAGCGCTGCTGCCGTTCCCAACGCTGGACGGATCAGCGCCTAAGCTGGAGCCCTATTTGGGAGGCATGGCGATCTTCAACAACGGCGACGATGCGAAGATTGCGGCCGCAAAAACGTTTATCGATTTTGTAGCGAATGACGAAGTATACGGCAAGAAAAACCTGATCCAGACCGGCGGCTTGTCCGTTCGCAATTCGGTTACGGGCCTGTACGACGATGAGGAATATGCTTACTCGGAGCTTGCCCGCCAGTTCATTACGGCACCTCCAACCATTGCGGACGGCTATGCGGAAATCCGCACGTACTGGTTCCCGGTACTGCAAAGCGTTCTGTTAGGCCAGCAGACCGGCAAAGAGGCATTGGACAGCTTTGCGAAAAGCGCCGATGAAGCGATTGCGAAGGCCAAAGCCCAGCTGAAATAGGAAAGCGTACTACTGAGCAGCGCATAGGCTGAACGACATAGAAGCCAAGCTTGCACCGGCTTATATGCGCCTCTGCGCTGCTCTTTTTTTCAGAAAGAAAGGAGAGACGCATCATGCTTCTGACGGCTCTAAAATCCAAACGCTTATTATGGCGCGAATGGCTGGCCAGTTATTTATTCTTGCTTCCCGCACTTGCCTTCTTCCTGCTGTTCGTCGCTTATCCGATGCTCAGAGGCGCTTATATCAGCTTGTTCGACTACAGTCTGAACCGATTCGAATTCATTGGACTCCGCAATTATGCCGATCTGTTCCGGGATAAGACGTTTCTGAAATCGATGAAGAACACGATATTGATCGTTCTAATTACCGTCCCGGCCGTTATTGCCTTTTCGATTTTTGTATCCAACACGATATACCGGAAAAGCGAGCTCGCGAGATCCTTTTTCCGGGGTGTGTTCTACTTGCCGGCGGTATCCTCGGTAGTCAGCATCACCGTGGTATGGGCCTCTATCTATGACCCGAATTACGGCATTCTGAACTATGTAACCAGCCTGTTTGGCGCGGAGCCCATTGCCTGGCTGGGCGATCTCCGGACGGCGTTATTCGCGATTATCGCGGTGCTTGTGACGACCTCCGTCGGCCAGCCGATTATTCTGTACGTAGCCGCTTTGGGGAATATCCCGACCTCCTACATCGAAGCCGCTCAAATTGACCGGGCCACCCCGGGACAAATTTTCCGGAAGATCATATGGCCGATGCTGATGCCAACCAACCTGTACATTATCGTTATCACGACGATTAATACGTTCCAGACCTTTGCGATTGTCCAGCTCCTTACCGCTGGGGGGCCGCTTAACGCCACTTCGACCGTCATGTACGGCGTGTACGAGAAAGCGTTTATGCTGGGGTCATTTGGCGTAGCAGCCGCGATGGGCATGATTCTGGCCGTTGTCATTGGCATCATTTCGCTCATTCAGTTCAAATTTCTGGGCAGCGACGTCGAGTACTAGGAGGAAAGCTCATGCATGCATCCATGCCGTTTCGAAAAAAACCAAAAAAGCTGATCTCGAATATCGTGCTTCTTGCGGTGGCCTTGTTTTTTATCTTTCCCTTTTATTGGATCGTTACCGGCGCCTTCAAGGTGCAAAACGTGGCAGTGGCTATTCCGCCGGAATGGTTCCCGCACGCTCCAACGCTCGAGAATTTCACGGTTCTGTTCAAAAATCCCGTCTGGCGCTGGACCTTCAACAGCTTCTTTGTTGCCGCGGCAGAGATGGCGGGCGTATGCCTCGTAGCCTCCATGGCGGGTTACGTGCTGGCAAAAAAGCAGTTTCCCGGCCGGAAAATCATTTTTACGTTGTTTGTCGCAGCCATGGCTTTGCCCAAGCAGGTTATTCTGGTCCCGCTATTCACGATGATTGCCGACTTCGGCTGGATCGATCATTATAAAGCGTTAATTCTTCCCGCGATCGGTTGGCCCTTTGGCATCTTTCTCGTTAAACAGTTCGCGCAGACCTTGCCCGGAGAGCTGCTCGAGGCGGCCAAGGTGGACGGCTGCTCCGAACTGAGGCTTTATTACAGCATCGTGCTTCCGCTGCTCAAGCCCGCGCTTGGGGCGCTTGCGATCTTTACCTTCATCAATGCCTGGAATGATTATTTCAGCCAGCTCATTATGATCCGCTCTACCCCTATGATGACGCTGCCGCTCGGCGTCGCAACGCTGAAGGGAGAATATACGACGCCGTACGGCGTGTTGATGGCTGGCGCGGCCTTCGCTTCGCTTCCGATGATTGTGATCTTCCTATTGTTCCAGAAAGCCTTCACGCAAGGCATTACGATGGGAGCCGTGAAAGGCTGAAAAATGGCGATGTCAGGATAACCCTGCATCGCCATTTTTCTATTAGTGCATAATGCCCAGCTGCCTGCGATAGTCGGTTGGCGTTGCGCCCGCCACAAGCCGGAACATTTTCACGAAATGCTTGTAGCTCTTGTAACCGCACATCGCGCATACGTCGGTCACAAGCCGGTTAGGGTCGCGCAGCAGCTTTTTGGCATAATCGATGCGAATCTCGGTGACAAAGCTCAAATAGTTCTGATTCAGTTTCGACTTGAACAGCCGGCTTAAATACGAGGGGTTATAGAAGAAATGATCGGCTACCATCTGCAGGCTAAGCTCCTGATCAATATTTTTCTCGATAAACCCTTTAATCTGGCTGAACACCGCATTCTCCTGGGAAGCGGAATGGGTCTGCTTGGAATAGACATCGTTCAGGTGCACGACCCATAACGCCAAATAATCAAATAAGCTCTTAAGGGTTCCGTAGTCATGGACAAAAGACAAATCCAGCAGCTTCTCGCTGGATACTCCCTCAGTTGGTATGCCCTCCTTGTGGGCAAAGCGCAGGGTGACGTTAATGATCTCCTGCAGGAATACGAGCCATTGCTCCGCTTGAACATGGGGCAGAGCCTGCTCCGATTGCTCGCATAGCCTGTCCATCAGCTCGCTGGCTGCAGCGGAATCCCCTTGCTCCAGGCAGGCTTGCAGCTTCTTGCGGTCATCCGGGTGAAGCGAGACGAAGCGGTCTCCGCCTGCCGGGGATTCGTCCGCCGGCCGGTGAGCCGCCGATATCAACCATTGTTCGGGTGAAGCAAAACGTTGGAGCAGGCTTTGTCCGGCGGACTTGAGAGCAGCTCCTGCTTGTGCCGGATCGGACGTTGCTGCCCCTACGGAGAGATAAAGCCGAGTATCGGGAGGAAAAGGATTTAAAGAAGAGGCTAGCCGCTTGCTTAGAAGCTGGTCTGCCTCTGCCGGATCGGATAGTCCTGCCAGTACCAACAGAACGTAAAGCCTGCCTCTGCTCGTATAGCCCATAAGCCGATGCACCGGGGAAATGTCGGCAGCCGCATTGCCGATAAGCTGCTCCGCCGTCTGACGCCATTTGCGCTCCTGCTGCAGTCCGCCGCGGCCAAAGCAGCTTGCCGCTAATGCCACGTAAGTCGGCTCTGACTGCTCATGAAGTCCAAGCAGCTGTCTCCAGCCCGGCAGATCGGATAAGCTTCCGTCCATGAGCTGCTTCACAGCCTGGCCGTATTGCCATTTCGTCAGCTCTGCGGCTTTTGCCTCGAAGTCCTGCTTCTTCCGCCGTTCTTCCCGCTTTTGCTCCAGCCGGTTGATGCAGGCCGTTATCGCCTCCATGCTGACGTCATACTCCAGCGGCTTAAGCAAATACTCCTGAACAACGCCGAGACGAATAGCCTCCTGCGCATACTTGAATTCGTTGTAGCCGGTAAGAATGATAAAGCTGGCATTCGGAAGCAGCGGCTTTAACTGTTCGATCATTTCGAGCCCGTTCATCTCGGGCATGCGTATATCGGTCACGATTAAATCTGGCTTTTCCCGCAGAGCCACGTCTACGCCGGCCTTGCCGTTCTCGGCCTCCACAATCCCGCCAACGCCGAGCTGCTCCCACGGGAAATAATGCTTTAAGCCAGCGCGAATAAGCGGTTCGTCTTCGACAATCATTACTTTTAGCATGGCGCTCACCCGGATTCGAATTTTTACGAAATATTAAAAATAATTATACCGGAAAGGCGGATTCGCTTGAATCGGGCTGCGGGATAAGCGTAAAGAATGGACCTGTTATGTCAATTTTGAGGGATATCCGGTTAGCTGCCGTATTCCTGAACAATAACATCGATAACACGCTTGCCCCAATCCGAAGCATCCGAGCCCGGCTCATTCCAAGCGTAAGTGATAAGCGCCTTCCACAGGGCCCAGCCGCGTGCGCGGTTAACGGTATCCCGGTCGACATTCATGGCACTCAAAAATACTTCGCGGCTGGCCTCGTCGAAAAAGTTCCATGCCATGACCAGATCGCTGGAGGGGTCGCCGACACCCATGGTTCCGAAGTCGATGACGCCGGATAGCCGGCCATTCCGCGCAAGCAGATTGCCTACGGCAATATCGCCGTGAAGCCATAGCGGAGCCGCTTCATATTTCGTCGCAAGGGCAAGCTCCCAAATCTCGGTTAGAAGCTTCCGGTCGTACTCGCCCTCCAGCTTCTCGATAACCGTTCTGGAGTCGGAATCGTATACGGCTAAGTTTCCCCCGCGATGGAAGTTTTGTATGCCTGCCGGAATGCCATCCTTCGCATCGATGGCTTCCAGTTCTTTCAGAAAGCCGGCAAGGTCTTCGGCAAATTCGTTGAGATCGCGGATGTTGGCATACGTAACGGTGTCGCCTTCGAGCCAGCGGTTAACGGACCAAGGAAGAGGATATTCCGCGGTAGGCTTGCCCTGAGCAACGGGAGCGGGTATCGGCAGAGATAGGAGAGGCTTAAACACGGGAAGCCACAGCAGCTCCTTCGCAACGGCGGAGGCATAACGTTCATGGCTCGGCAGGCGTACGGTCATTTCGTTGCCTAACCGGTAGGTACGGTTATCGTGGCCGCTTTTTTCCACGGGCTTGATCTCTAAGTCCTTCCATTCCGGAAATTGACTGCTAATTAATCCACGCACCAGCTCAGTCGTAATTTCAATCATAAACTCGCCCCTTTTCTTAAATTAGTCGCTGCTCGTATCGGTACCTCGATCATAACAACCTGTCTTCGGCATATCAAAGGAGAAAACGGCTATAACACAAAAAACGCCTAATGAATGTCACGAAGCGCAAAGGCATTCATCGGGCGTTTATTTATTTGGCTTGGAGCAGCAGCTCGACCGCTTTGACGACGGATTCCCGCAGAGCATCGTGATTTTTCGCCGCTTCCGGATTCAGTCCGGGGCCAAAAGGATTGGTTGCCGCCCAAGAGGTCGCAATCGTCATGATGGACGTTAGAAGAAAAGCGGGGGGAAGGGTCGAGATTATCTTGCCGCTTGCTTGCGCTTCGCTTATTTTGTCTATCTTCTGTTCATGGGCGACATCGCGTACGGGAAGACTGCTGACCGTATTCTGCTCCAGCGTGAACCACATAAGCAGCCGCATAATCTTTGGGTTGGCCATAGCGAAATCAAAGACGTTGACGGCAAAGCCCGAAATATCGTCAAGCGAGAAGGGAATGCCTTCGAACGCCTGGTCGAGATGCTTTTCCAGAACCGTGGTGAAGAGCGTTTCTTTATTTTCAAAATAAATATAGATTAGATTTTTATTGCAGCCGGCGGTTTTGGCAATGCGGTCGACCCGCGCCCCGGCAATGCCGAAAGTAGAGAACTCTTCCATAGCGGCTTCCAGAATCCGTTCGCGTGTCGCTTCGGCATTTCTCATCCGTAATCATCCTTCGTTCATTTTTGACCTAGTATATCATACTTGACTAACCGGTTAGAAAGCACTATATTTAACTAACTGTTTAGTTATAATTTATAAAATGCTGATCAGAACCTCCAAGAAAGAAGGAATGAACGATGGCACAACGGACTTGGTTTATTACGGGGATTAGCAGCGGCTTTGGCCGGCATATGACCGAGCAGCTTCTGGAGCGTGGCGACCGCGTGGCCGGTACGGTGCGTAATCTGGACGTGGTGGATGATCTTAAGGAAAAGTACGGCGATCTTCTGTGGGTGGCTCATCTTGACGTGACCGACACCTCGGCAATCTATACGGTTGTTAACCGGGCCTTCGATCAATTGGGCACTATCGACGTTGTTGTCAGCAATGCGGGTTACGGCCTTATTGGCGCGGCGGAGGAACTGACGGATGAACAGATTACCCATCAGATCAACACCAACCTTGTTGGTTCCATCCAGCTGGTACGGGCTTCCTTGCCACACTTGCGCGCGCAGCGCGGAGGGCGAATCATACAGCTCTCAACCGTAGGCGGACAAGCCGCGTTTGCGGGCGGGTCGCTCTATCATGCGACGAAGTGGGGAATCGAGGGCTTTATCGAGGCCGTAAGACAGGAAGTTGCTCCTTTCCATATCGGCGTTACCATCGTGGAGCCAGGCGGAGCGCGTACGAACTTCAGGCATCACAGCATAAAGCTTGCTTCCAGAATGGAAGCTTACGATATCTCTCCGGCAGCGCAGGCAAGAAAGATCGTAGAGGATAAAACAGCCGTCTCCATCGGGGATCCTGCCAAAATGGCCGCCATTATGATCGACAGCGTTGACCAGCATCCCGCACCCAAAAGAATTGCCCTTGGCAGCGATTGCTATCAGGTTATTCATCAGGCGCTGACCGGCCGTCTTCAGGAACTGGAGGCGCAGAAGGAGCTCGCCTACTCAACGGATTTTCCGAAGGAAGGTTAAACTAAGGAGATCATGGTTGGAATCTAATCGCCCTCTACCCGGCTGCTGGCCAGGCGGAGGGCTGTTTTTTCGCGCCGCGTTTCGCGGCTTAAAATTGACCTATCGCAACAAATAAGGCCAATAGGATAAAGACAAGGTTTACGACAAGTTCCCGGTATTCTTTTCGACTAACATGAAGCGCCGCACCAAGCAAGACAACAACGGCAAGCGCCGCCGCGGCTACCGGCGTCAGGATTGGCGCAATATCAAGCGCTTCGGGAAGAATAACTCCAATAGCTCCAAGCAGCTCCGCCAGCCCGATAAAAAGGACAAGTCCCTTCGGAAGGTCTTTTATCCAACCCCAAGAAGCTTTAGCTTTTTCATATTGAAAAGCCTTCAACCACCCCGAGTAAATAAAGCCTAAGGCCGTAAGCCCTTGAATAATCCATAACGTGATATTCATCAAGAATGCCGTCCTCCTTCTCTTTGTTTAGCTCCTGTAAGGTATAATAGACCTGAGTTATCCAAAGAAGGAAGTAGGCACTTTATCTAAACAAAGGAAATAAAAAGTTACCTAGCGCAGCATAAGGGGTGGAGAGATCATGAAGCAATATTGCAAATTCGAATCGGCACTGGATATATTGATCGGCAAGTGGAAGCCAGTTATCCTGCTTCAGCTTATTTCAAACGGGACGATGCGCTTCAGCGAGCTTCTTAAAGCTATACCGGACATTAACAAAAGAATGCTTACTCAGCAATTAAGAGAGCTTGAGTACAACGATATCGTTCACCGCGAGGTGTATAACCAGGTTCCTCCGAAGGTCGAATATTCGATTTCGGAATACGGCCAAGGATTAAGCAAAGTGCTGCAGGTGATGAACGATTGGGGCGAGGAGCATATCGAGCATATGGAATCGCTGCATGGGGCAGATCGTTTAGAGAAAAAGTCCGAGTGATCCGCATGCACCTGCAACTTATCTGTCGATGCCATAACGCAGTTGAACGACACCGCCGCCCAGCGGCTTGCAGTCCAACAGTTCCACATGCTTGAATTGGTACCGATCTTTATCTGTGATAAGATTTAACCCTTTACCCTCTAATACAGGCGCCACGTTAAAGATCAATTCGTCTACCAGACCCGAAGCCAGAAACGAATTATGGATATCCGCCCCACCGCTAATGAGAGCGGTCTGATGCCCTCGCTCCTGCAGGTATTCCAAGGCATCTTGCGGCGATTTCGCAACCTTTACCCCGGGGATTTCCGCCGTGTTCCTGGAGATGACCACGATGTCGATTCCGCCGAATGGGCCGGGAGTGCCGCCTCCCCGCATTCCTTCGAAGGTCCGGCGTCCTACAATAAAGTTCCCTGCTGCTCCAGCCTGGGCTGCGAAGTCTTGCAAGGCTTCCTTGGTTGGCGGGTTTTCGGGACCCGATTGCGCGTAATTACCGTTGGCGCTTAATGTTGCCCACAAAATCGTTTTCATCTGATACTCCTCCTCTTGTTCTGTTCATAACTCCCCGAATGGATGCCGCTACCCGGTCCGGCCGGTCCTCCTGTACATAATGCGAGGCATCCTCCAGAATTTCGGTTTGATTAAAAGGCAAATAGCGCTGCCATTTGACCATTTGCCCGAGCGGGAAGCCCGCGCTGTCCTTTGTTCCCCATAGAATATGGGCGGGCAAATCGGCCAAGTTCGACAGTTTCGATTCGATACCGGCGAGCCACGCCCGCGACTTGCGGATCTGTCCCGGAAAGACCCAGGTAGGTATTCGGGATTTCGGGGTAGGGAACGGGTCGGTATAAGCCTTTCGCAAGCTGTCCGTCACTTTGCCGGTCTGGTAAATCCCGTGAGGCACAATCGCTTTGGCGAAAAAATTGCGGCGTGTCTGAAGCCAATACCCGATTGGCCATCCCCCCATAACAAGCGAGAACAATTTCAAAGGTAAAATGGTGGCTGGCCAGGCCCATGTATTCATCACGACAATCCCGCGAAGATTCTCGCGGTGCTGTACGGCGTAGTTCAACCCGATTGGACCTCCCCAATCCTGAACGACAAGAACAAAGTCCCGTAGGTCCAAATGGCGAATGAGATATTGAATGGCTTCCGACTGCTCTTGCGGCGTAAACCGGTAGCCTTCGGGAGCTGTCGACATGCCAAACCCCGGGTAATCCGGAGCAAGGAGACGACATTCCCCGCTAAGCTCTTTGATCACATTTCTGTACAGGTATGACCAAGTCGGATTGCCGTGCAGCAGAAGAACCGTTGGTCCTTGCCCTTCATCCAGGTAATGAATGCAGCCGTCACGATAGGGCAGCCAATGATCGGTAAACGGATACTCTTCAGGATCTAACTTAAAAGGTCTATTCAACGTTCAACCTCCTCTTCGAATCCATTTATTAACTTTTTCTTTATTGCTTGATTCACATCATAAGGGAGGTATGGTATATTTGAAAAGTAGTTACATTAATGTGCAATAGTTTCAAAAAATGAACTATGGGAGGGAAGCAGGATGATGGACCAATCCTGTCCGGGCACGGTAGAACCGATTCTGGAGATTTTAGATGGCAAATGGATGCTTCTTCTTTTATTCGAACTGTTTAACGGGACCCGGCGATTTGGAGAATTGCGCCGCAAGCTGGAGCCCATCAGCCCCAAAACCTTAACGGACCGCCTGCGGCTGTTAGAGGAGAAGGGAATTGTCACCCGCACGATATATCCGGGCGTGCCCCTGCATGTCGAATATGAACTGACAGAGAGCGGCCAAGGCCTGAAGCCGGTTTTTGAAGCGATGTGGACGTGGACCCAGCAGTATGGCGCCTATCTGCTACAGGAGAAGAAGGAGAGCAGGCAAGCTTAAAAAAAGGCTTGCATTTCCATTTTAAATGTCTTAAAATTAAGATAATTAAATTAAAGATAATACACGCATACAAATCATACATAGAGGAGGCGGACGAAATGAACGATTTCGTATCCGTAGTTACGGAGAGAAGATCCGCAAACAAATTCATTAAAGGGGTTTCCATTGAAGATAAAGAGCTGAACGAAATTTTTGATCTTGTGAAATACGCGCCGTCGTCCTTCAATCTGCAGCATGCCCATTATGTTGTCGTCAGGGATGAGGAGATGAAGCAGAAAGTATATGAAGCGGCAAACAAGCAGTATAAAGTAAAAACCGCTTCGGCTGTTATTCTTGTTCTTGGCCATCTGGATGCGCATCAGAACACGGCGGAGCTTAATGAAGGGCTGCTGCATCTCGGCGTTATTAATAAACAGGAATTCGACCATACGGTCGAGTCCGTGCAGCAATTTTACGAAGAGCGGGGCGAGGCCTTCAAGCGGGACGAGGCTATCCGCAACGCGAATCTATCCGCCATGCTGTTCATGCTCGCAGCCAAAGAGAAGGGCTGGGACACGAGCCCAATGATCGGCTTTGATCCCGAAGCCATGATGAAGGTGCTGGACGTGCCGGACCGTTATGTTCCCGCTCTGCTCATTGGCATCGGGAAAGAAGATACATCGAACCGCCGGGTACGCGGCTACCGCAAGCCGGTTGGCGAGTTCGTCAGCTTTGAGCGTTTCTAAATAAAAGGGAAGGGCGTCCATCGTATGGACGCCCTTTATTTTGCCTCGGAACGGTACTCCTGTTAGAGGTAAAATGATAAAGTGGAGCATAGGAGGCGATACCAGGCTATGCAGAATGAAGAAAAAATTTTCAATACCGCGGTCGAAGCCACTCTTGAAGCGATCGGAGGCAAGTGGAAGCCGGTCCTATTGTTCCATCTTACATTCGGCAAGAAGCGTAATGGCGAATTCCTGCGCCTAATCCCCGAGATCTCGCAAAAAGTACTGACGCAGCAACTAAATGAACTCATGAGGGATGGAATCATCAACCGCATTTCCTATAATCAGATACCTCCGAAGGTCGAATATGAGTTAACGGATTACGGGTGGAGTCTGAAGGATATCCTGCATGCGATGTGCCGGTGGGGCGATGGGTATATCGACAAAAAGTACGGCGGCAAAGGAAAGGTTCTGTTCCAGCCTCCAGTATCTGCCGATGAAATTACGGAATGACCTTCCGCTGGCGGAAGTCCTCGAATATGTCCATAAACATTTTCTCCGTGTCGATATAGTCATGAAACCCGAAGCGGCGAGCTTTTGAGCCGTCGGCAAAGAAATCGTAATCCCAGGAAAACACGAAATCTCCGAACCGCCAGGAGGAGACTTCCTTATAGTTGATTCTCTGCAAATCATATTTATCGACCATGGCATTCCAGAGCGGTTCTTTGTCCGCCATAACCACCTCAAGCGACATCGGTAACGGATAGGCGGTCTCCAGGCCGAAATAGGCGGCGATCTTCGGCCAGAGCTCATTCCACCTGAAGAGGTCGCCGTTGGTAATGTTAAAAGACTGATTGGCGCAGCGTTCGTCGGTAGCCGCCCATACGGTTGCGCGGGCAAGCAGATTCGCATCGGTCATCTCCAGCAGGCTGTTATAAGCCCCGGGTTTTCCCGGGAAACGAAGCGGCAGCCCAAGCTCCTTGGACATGGAAGCGTAGACGGCGATAACCATCGCCAGGTTCATTGGGTTTCCTAGCCCAAAACCGGCAACAACCGATGGACGGAGGGCCGACCATGTCCAGCTGCTTTCCGGTTGCCGACGCTCAAGAAATTGCTGTTGATCGATATTAAATTCAGGCGGCATATGATAGGCATCCGTCTCGCGCGCCGGCGTCTTGAAGGGACCAAGATGCGCCCCGTATACTTTATAGCCTTGCATGAGGCTGATATGCTGCAGATCTCGCGCAATCGGTTCAATGGCATTGACTACATTGACGAGCATGGCAAGGTTGGGTGCCACAAGTTCAGCCCAGGTCGGCCGATCCTGATAGGCAGCGTAAAAGATATGCGAAACGGCGGTCAGGCCGCTTAACTTCTCCCGGGTATCCGCTTCGTCCAGAAGATCAACCGCGATATACCGCACCCGATCGGAAGCCTCTCCGCCGCGGCGCGACACGCCGATAATATCCCACTCGGGAAGCGTCCTCAAATAATCAATAAGATTCCGTCCGATTACGCCGTTTGCACCTACGACCAGGGCGGTTTTGGATGTGTCTGTTGTTCTCATCTAACATTCCTCCTCTGCTTCTGAAGACTATTGTGAAACAGAAAAGGGAAGCCGTGAAGTACGCACTTTCAACTCCTATACGCACCTTCAGGTAACCCATGGTGAGGCCGGGATCGCCCTGTTTCATGCCCTCTGCTATAATGGAGGTCAAGAAAGGGGCTGCTTTGTTTTATGTCGCCTAGAAACGTAGAAAAGGATCTCATGCAAAGGGAGAAAAGAATTAACCACATCCTAGATTCCGCTCTCGAGACCATTGCCGTAAAAGGGATCGGTTCGGTAAGCATCAACGATATTGCTGCGGCAGCAGGCATGAGCATAGGCAACATGTATCATTACTTTAAATCGAAAACCGAGATTATAAGCGAGATTCTGAGAAGGGGTCAGACGGGCTACGGAGACCATGTCACCCGAATTGCAGAACAGGAATGTCCGGCCTTGGAGAAGCTGTTTATGCTAGCTGAGTCTTGGCTTGCTCTTGAGAATAGCTGGGCTTATACCATTCTTATTCATACGTCGCGCTTGTCCGATGCTTCCTCCGAAGAGATCCGCAAGGCGGTTACGGAGCGGTTCACGAACAACCTTGGACCGGTCGCGGCCATGATGAAGCAGGGCCAGCAGGAGGGGCTTGTTGTCGGCGGCGATCCGCTTGAGCTTGCCTATTATTTCGTAAGCTTGATTCAAGGCTTAACCCTGCAGAAGGTTCCCGGCGCGGAGGTGCCGATCCGTGCGCAAGCGAGCTCGATTGTCGCTCTATTCGCGACACGAACCAAGCAGTAGGAAAAGCGGGTTGCGCTGCTGCGCAGAACTCGCTTTTTTTTGTGATTGACAACGAATGGGAGCCACTGCTACAATTTAGCCAATAACAAACCGAGCGATTATTCGGTTTGTTAAAAAGTACGCCGGAATATCGACTGGACATCCAGAGATTGGCGAGGGTACACAACGACGAGGGCAGATGCCCCATTTTTTATAACTATAATCCCAAGTAAATCGGTGTGAAAAATTTAGATTAAGCTGGAGGCGGTATTCATGCTAACGATTGAGCGATTAAACAAGACTTTTGCGGCTCCTGCAGGACCGGTGGTAGCGCTAAGCAATATTCGGCTGCAGGTAGAGCGGGGACAATTCGTTACCTTCATCGGACCAAGCGGCTGCGGCAAGAGTACTTTGCTCAAGATCGTAGCAGGGCTGGATACGGCTTACGAAGGAACGGTCGAGTTAAACGGCAAGGCCATTACGGGACCGGGCGTGGATAAAGGTTTTATTTTTCAAGAGCCCAGGTTGTTCCCATGGCTGACCGTCGAGAAGAATATTGCCGCAAACCTGTCGCTTGGAAACGCGCAAGTTCGCCGCCAGGTCGACGAGCTGATTGAGCTGGTACGCCTGAAGGGGTTCGAGAAGGCTTATCCGAAGGAGTTGTCCGGCGGGATGGCCCAGCGGGTCGCGATTGCGAGAGCGCTGCTCCGCAAGCCCGAGGTTCTGCTGCTCGACGAGCCGTTCGGCGCGCTGGATGCCTTTACCCGGACGCACATGCAGGAGGCGCTGCTGGACATCTGGCGAAGCAGCAAGACGACGATGCTGTTCGTGACGCATGATTTGGACGAAGCGGTATTCCTCGGGGAGAAGGTCGTTATTATGAACCCGCGACCCGGCCATATCCGCAATGTCATTAACGTGGATCTTCCCTACCCGCGCAAGCGGATAGGAGCAGCCTTCCAGGAGCTTCGCTCGAAGGTGCTTGGCGAGTTTGAAAAGATAGAACAGCCGCCCCTGCTTGATCAGGGTGCAGGCATTTAATCGGAAACTTAAGGGAGATGCGGATATATGAGAAAAAAATACGGTTTGATAACGGCAATCATCGCTTTGGTTCTTATCGTAGCGGGCTGCGGCAATTCCAATAACAATGCCGGCGGGAACAACAAGCCTGCCGAATCGGCTGGTGCTTCGGCGAATGCGGAAGGCAATGCCTCGACGGCTACGGCTTCCTATGATGGCGTAACCGTTAAGATCGGCGTGCAGGGCAAGGGCGGCCTGTTCGGCAAAGCGCAAGAGGAGAAATGGTTTGAAAATGCCTTTGAAGCGCTGGGCGCCAAGGTGGAATGGGTAGAGTTCCAAAGCGGTCCTCCGATGATTGAAGCGATGGCTTCCAATCATCTCGATTTTGCCGGCATGGGCAATATGCCTCCGATCGCGGCGCAGGCGGCAGGCGTTGATTTCACGATCATCTCGCAGCTGCTCGACGGCAAGAATAACGTAGCGATCATTGTTCCGGCAGACAGCGACATTAAGAGCATTGCCGATCTGAAAGGCAAGAAGGTAGCGGTAACGAAGGGCAGCAACGCTTACAACTTCCTCTACCGGGTACTGGATAAGGCCGGTCTGAAGCAATCCGATATTCAAGAGATTCAGTTGCAGCCGGATGAGACGCAGCCTTCCTTCGAGGGCGGCAAGGTAGACGCATGGGCGGTATGGGATCCGTACATTTCCCTGAATACGCTGAGCGGCAAAGCCCGCGTGCTGGCAGACGGCGAGAGCGAAGGCGTATTGTCCCCGTCGTTCCAGCTGGTTCGTTCGGAATTTGCGAAGAAGTATCCGGACCTTGTGACGCTGTATCTGAAGACATTCGAAGAGGCTCGCAAATGGGAAGCGGACAATCAAGACGAAGCTTTCAAGCGTTACGCCGACGAGCGCAGCATTCCGCTTGAACTGGTGAAGGGCATTCAGGACCGTTCGACCATGATTAATATTCCGGTAAGCGACGAGACAATCGCCGAGCAGCAAAAAACAGCCGATTTCCAATTCGAATTAGGCACTATCCGCAAACAGATTAAGGTCGCTGACGTGTTCGACAACCAATACATCGAAAAAGCTCTTAAGTAAAGAAGAGGTGCAATCATGCAGATAACGAGGAATAAGCTTGCCTTTCGCGCGGTTCACGTGCTGATCGGAATGATGGTTCCGCTGGCCGTGCTGGTCATCTGGCAGATCGCGTCCTCAAACGGATGGGTGAATGCCGTGCTGATCCCTCCTCCGAAGGACATTGTGGACGAATTCGGACGCATGCTCTCCTCGGGCGAGCTGCTAAGCAACCTGCGCGTTTCCGCGGGCAGGGCGGCGCTGGGGTTCCTTATCGGCGGGGGGCTGGGCTTAGCGGCCGGATTATGGGTAGGCTTCTCGCTCAAAGCCGAGCGGCTGCTCGATCCGTCGCTGCAGCTGCTCCGGACGCTGCCTCATCTTGCCGTGGCCCCGCTTTTTATTTTGTGGTTCGGCTTTGGCGAGACGTCCAAAATCCTGCTTATCGCAAAGGGGGCCTTCTTCCCCCTCTACGTGAACGCCTTCCTTGGCGTCCGTTCCGTAGACCGCAATTTGTTTGACGTAGCGCGCGTGTTGGAATTTACGAGATGGCAGACGATTACGAAGCTTATTCTTCCTGCCTCTCTTCCGTCTCTCTTTCTCGGCATTCGGCTTTCCATCGCGGTTAGCTGGCTTGGCTTGGTCGTAGCCGAGATGATGGGCTCCAGCTCCGGCATCGGTTATATCATTAACGACGCGCGATCGTTCTCGCTGACGTCCGTTATTTTCGTAGGCATTATTGTGTTCGCGGTAGTTGGCAAGGTCACCGATTCGCTGGTAAGGCTGGCGGAGAAAAGACTTTTGCGCTGGCGGGATTCCTTAGGCGGGGAGGGATAATGGGCGATGAGTGCAAACGAGGTGACATTAGGCTCTAAAGCCGGCGGAAGGCAAGCGGCGATTGGCCGGAAGCGCCGGGCGGGAATGCCGAAGTGGCTGTACGGCTGGGTACTGCCCGTTATCGTGCTGGCCTTGTGGGAATCGGCATCGGCGCTTGGACTTATATCCGAATCGGCCTTGCCGGCGCCATCCCGGATTGCGGAGGCGTTCTGGAAGCTCTGCGTGGACGGGGATATGGCGAAGCATGTATCGACCAGCGCGATTCGGGCAGGCGGAGGTTTCTTGCTGGGCGGCGCGACGGGACTATTGCTTGGCGTATTTACCGGTCTTGGCAAATGGGCAGAGCGCACGCTTGATCCAAGCATTCAAATGCTGCGGACGGTTCCGCTGCTTGCGGTAATTCCGCTCTTCATTCTTTGGTTCGGAGTAGGCGAATTCTCGAAGGTTCTGCTCATTGCGCTAGGTTCTTTCTTCCCGCTTTACTTCCATACGCATCTTGGCGTTCGCAGCGCGGACCGCAAGCTGTACGAGGTGACGCGCATTCTGCAATATTCCAAGCTACAGCTGCTGACGAAGCTCATTATTCCGGCTGCGCTTCCGAATATTCTGCTTGGCGTCCGGTTGTCCGTCGGGACCTCCTGGCTGCTGCTTGCCGTAGCGGAGATGATGGGCGCAAGCGCCGGTGTCGGCTATATGATTCAGGATGCCCGCGTGTATGGGCAGACGGACATCGTGTTCGTTGGCATTATTT
This sequence comes from Paenibacillus sp. ATY16, assembly GCF_003399985.2. NCBI lineage: Bacteria > Bacillati > Bacillota > Bacilli > Caryophanales > Paenibacillaceae > Paenibacillus > Paenibacillus sp. ATY16. Next base: position 139,652 of record NZ_NMOK02000004.1, read on the forward strand.
TGTTCGCTCTGGTCGGCAAGCTGTCGGATTCGGTCGTGCGGCTGGTGGAGAGAAGATGCCTTCGCTGGAACAACAGCTATAAAGGTTAAGGATAGATCGATACTTACTTGGAAAGTGGGGAATAGGCATGAGTCGACAACGACAAGGGCAGCTTCATCTAGGCGCGTTTATTTATTTCACGGGGCATCATCATGCCGGCTGGCGCCATCCGGAATCGGGCGTGGAGCGGATGTTCGATATCGAATGGTATAAGCGGATCGCAAAGTCGGCGGAGAAGGGCAAGTTCGATATGATCTTTTTTGCGGATCTGCTGCACTTGATCTATCCAAGCCGCGCGGCGGCTGGCATGCTCGACCCGGTGGCGCTGCTGTCCGCTTTATCTACGGTAACGGAAAAAATCGGCCTGACTGCAACGCTGTCGACGACTTATAACGAGCCTTATAATGCGGCACGCCGCTTTGCTACGCTTGACCATTTGAGCGGCGGCCGGGCCGGCTGGAATATCGTAACGTCTCAGGTCGATACCGAAGCCCGCAACTTCGGCAGGGAGAAACATCCGGAGCATGCGACTCGCTATGAGATGGCGAAGGAATTCGTGGACGTTGTAACGGCGCTGTGGGACAGCTGGCCGCAGGAGTCGCTTGTAATGGACCGGGCATCGGGAACGTTCGCCGATGAGTCGAAGTTCCGTGCCGCCGATTACGGCGGGCAATTCTATTCCGCGCATGGGCTGCTGAATGTGCCGCGTCCGCCGCAAGGCTACCCGGTGCTTATTCAGGCGGGTTCGTCGGGACCCGGGCAGGACTTTGCCGCGAGCATTGGCGAGGTGATCTTCACGGCGCAGACCTCGCTGGCTTCCGCGCAAGGCTTCTACAAGAGCGTAAACGAGAAGCTGATCGCGGCAGGACGGGAGCGGGGAAGCCTGCTCATTATGCCGGGACTGTCGCCTATCCTTGGCTCGACGGTAGAGGAAGCCCGCCGCAAGGAGCGGGAGCTGCTTGACCTGATCGATCCGCAGGAAGCGGTCATGATGGTATCCGGCATGCTTCAGACGGACCTCAGCAAATTCCCGGCCGACGGTCCGCTGCCGGACATTCCGGATCCGGTGGAAGCAAGCAACGGCATGAAAAGCCGCGTCCAGCTTATTATGGATCTCGCCCGCAAAGACAACTTGTCCATTATCGAGCTTGGCCGCAGACTTCTAGGCGCCCGGGGCCATATGCAATTCGTAGGCACCCCGGAGCAGCTTGCTGATCTGATGGAAGAATGGTATGACGGTTACGGCTGCGACGGCTTTAACATCATGCCGCCGGTATTGCCGGGCGATCTGGACGATTTCGTGGAGCAAGTCGTTCCGGTGCTTCAGCGCCGCGGGCTCTACCGCGAGGAGTACGAGGGCTCCACGCTGCGCGAGCATCTGGGGCTGCCGGTGCCGTCGGTCGATCATTTCAAGAGACTAGCCGGTTTACAGCAGGCATAACCCATTTGTACATCAATGGACTTATCTGGCAACAGGTTAAAGGCACCCGAAGGGGTGTCTTTTTTTGTCCTAATGAGAGGGTAGGCGTTTTTATGGTATATTCAAGGAAGAAGGCGATAGCCCTGACAACAATCCATTCCGAAGGATGTGCGAACAATGATTCTAGAAGAGGTCATGCAGGAGCTTGAAGGGCTTGGCAAAGAAAGAACCAAGAAGATTTATATGGGCAATGGCGCGCACGAACCGCTGTTTGGCGTGGCGACAGGCGAGATGAAGCCTATTTTCCGCAAAATCAAACATAATCAGCCGCTGGCCGATCAGCTGTATGCAACAGGCAATTACGATGCCATGTATTTCGCCGGGATCATTGCCGAACCAAAGGCGATGACCGAGGCGGATTTCGAGCGTTGGATCGACAGCGCGTATTTCTATATGATCTCCGACTATGTGGTGGCGGTCACCTTATCCGAGACGGACATCGCCCAAGAGGTGTCGGATAAATGGATTGCAAGCGGCGAAGAGCTGAAGATGTCGGCAGGCTGGAGCTGCTACTGCTGGCTGCTTGGCAATCGCAAGGACAGCGAGTTCTCCGAGGAGAAAATCGCCGGCATGCTGGAGCTGGTGAAAAATACGATCCACGATGCTCCCAAGCGGACGAAATATTCGATGAACAATTTCTTGTACACGGTGGCCATATCGTACAAGCCGCTTCATGATAAGGCGGTTGAGATCGCGAAGGAAGTAGGTCCGGTTGAGGTCGGCCAAGACACGAAGAAAAGCAAGCACATCAACGCTGCCGTTAATATCGAGAAGTTTTTAGGCAGAGGGCAGGTTGGCTTCAAACGCAAGTATGTAAGATGTTAGGCTCAAAAAGGCGCCCGGAATCCGGGCGCCTTTTTGATTGGTTTTATTTCCTCCGGCTTGCGGATACTAGTTCACGGAACGTAAGAACCTAGAGGAGGACGAATATGAAACAGCTTTGGCTTTTCAGCATGTTGTGCATACTTATTCTGCTTCAAGCGGACCCGGCTGAAGCTATGCCCGCGGATCCCTCCTTGCTAAAGTCCCTCCAGCAAGGAGGCTACATCTTATATGTCAGGCATGGAGACGCGACGGTTGGCGCGGACTCGCCGAGCATCAACTTCAATGACTGCTCAACCCAAAGAAATCTTTCGGAGGCCGGCAGGAGTCAGGCTGTAAGCTATGGAAATGCGCTTCGCCAATTGCATATCCCTGTTCAAGTGCCGGTTGTTGCAAGCCCGTTCTGCAGAACGAAGGAAACCGCCGAGCTAGCTTTCGGAGCAGGTAACGTCCGTACGGATCCGTTCTGGGTGCGGATCTATCAATTAGGCGGTTCCGTTCCTCCCGCCCAGCAAGAAGCTGTTCTGCAAGCCTTATCGGCCCAGTTGGAAATCCCGCCGCCTCCAGGGACCAACAAGGTTATCATGGCGCACAGTTTTCCTCCAGGCGTTGGATTGGGGGAGATCAAGTCAGTGGGAACGGTTGTTATCAAGCCCAAAGGTCAAGGAAATGGTTACGACATTGCGGGGCGCTTTGATTTGGATGAGCTGAACTCGCCTTAGCCCTGTTCAGTCGGTTTGGTTTCCTGTACGGTACCAAAAGGATGATGGGGCGGAGCATAGATGACATAAACCTTAAGCGGCTCGTTACCTGTGTTTATGACATTATGCCATGTTCCGGCAGGGACAAGAATGGCGTAGCCCTCGTAAGCCATGGTTTGAAAGTCCAGATGCTCTTTGCTGTCACCCATTTGTACCAATCCCTGTCCCTGTTCGATTCGAATAAATTGATCGGTTGTCGGATGGACCTCCAGCCCAATATCTTCGCCAACATTAATACTCATTAATGTCATTTGAAAGTATTTTCCTGTCCATAATGCGGTACGGTAGTTCCTGTTTTGCTTGGTTGCATCCTCCAGGTTCACAACCAGCGGGCCTGTTCCGTAATCCTTTAGCGCAATCTCTCTGTAGTACGCGTTCGGAACATTATAGCTCCAATTGTAATACCGGGGATCCCAATAATAACCCCAATAGTTGTTAGGCCATTGATCATAGCGGTAAGGATATAGATACATCGATGTTCTCCTCTCGGCAAAACGATATATTCATCGCTTTATCCTATGCATGCGCCTACCGAAAGGGGAAGAAGCTTCATAACGTCTCTCCGGATACGTTTTTTATCCAATTCGTTTCCAGTTCCTTCTTATTGAGAAAAAAGTGAACTCCTTTGAGCATTTCTTACGTATATGCATTAACGGACAAGAGAAAATTACTCATACCGATTATGTTCGAAGAGAGGGGAATCCACGTTGGAATCGATCTGGCTGGAGTATGCGTGGGCATTGCTGATCCTGATAGGATTGGAGGGCTTGTTATCCGCCGATAATGCGCTGGTGCTTGCGGTAATAGCCAAGAATTTACCGGACGATCAGAAGAAAAGAGCGATTAACTACGGTATTATTATGGCGTTTGTTTTTCGTTTTGGCGCTCTATTCGCAATCTCTTTCATTGCGAATGTCTGGCAGGTACAGGCGATTGGCGCAGCGTATCTGCTATACCTGGGTTTAAAGCACATTATTCAGGCGCGTTTTGGCAAAAAGAACGAGGATGTTCACAAAGACGAGAAACAAAAAGCGGGTTCCGGCTTCTGGCCTACAGTAAGCAAAATCGCTATCGCGGATCTCGCGTTTGCAATTGATTCCATTCTGGCTGCGGTAGCTCTTGCGCTTGGTTTGCCGGATTCTCCGCTTGGCGAGTTTGGCGGTATGGATGGAGGCAAATTCGCGGTCGTATTGCTTGGCGGCATTGCGGGCCTAATCCTAATTAAATTCGCGGCAACCTGGTTTGTGAAGCTGCTTGCCGATCGCCCGGCACTGGAGACTACGGCGTATGCTATCGTCGCTTGGGTTGGGGTGAAGCTGGCCGTCATTACGCTGGCGCATGAGGATATCGGCGTTCTGGATCATGATTTCCCTCATAGCACGGGCTGGACGCTCGTATTCTATGGCGTGTTGGTTGCGATTGCGCTTCTCGGCTGGTTTGCTCCGGGCAAGAAAACGCAGAAGGTTGAGGCCTCTTAAGAGAAATTTAGCCCTAAATTTCGTAAAATGCCTTCTATTAAGGTAATATAGGAGGTATTGTTCGAAGCATAGAAAGCAGGGTTAGGAATAGATGAAGATTTCAAATACGCAGCGCTACCGCTTTAGCGAAGCGCCAATATGGGAAATAAACAGGCAATATTACGAAGAAGAAGGCTTGAGGGCCTGGAATAACGACCAGGTTCCTCAATATATTACGAGCAATCCAATGATTGCGGCGGCTTATGCCGAGATGCTGTTCGGATTTCTTCAGGACAGAGCGAATCAAGGACAAAACTTGGAGCCTGTTCAGATTGTGGAGCTTGGAGCAGGGGCTGGCCGGTTCGCTTTCCATGTGCTGCATGAGTTAAGCCGGTTAATAGACTTTGCGGGAATCGCGGTTCCGCCGTTCCGGTATATCATGACCGACCTTGCTGTAAACAATGTGGAGGCTTGGCGGAAGCATCCTGCCCTTCAGTCTTTTATCGAGCGGGGAATGCTTGATTTTGCCCGGTTTGATGCTGTCCAAGATTCGGAATTAGCACTGGCCGCATCGGGAGAAACGATCCGCAGGGGAGACTTGCGGCAGCCTCTCGTCATTGTGGCGAACTATTTTTTTGACAGTATTCCGCAAGAGCTGCTCTATATAGGCGAAGGTCAGGTATATGAGGCCGATGTGTTGGTAAAGTACCCTGAAGACAAGGATTCGCTTAAACCATCGGAGCTGCTGTCGCAAATCGCTTTAAGCTACGAGCTCCGGCGCGCGCCGCAGTACGAGGATGCGTCTTATCCTTACCGCGACGTTATTGCCGTCTATCAGGAGCAGCTCGAGGACTCGCATATTTTATTCCCGGAGGCCTCTCTGGCTTGCCTGGACCGGCTGAATCAGTTATCTCAGGCGGGAATCGTGCTGCTGACGGCGGATAAAGGGGATCACCTGCTCGAGCACTGGAGGTTCGCGGAACCGCCGGAGCTTGTCTTTCATGGCAGCTTTTCTCTGACGGCGAACTATCATGCGATGGGGGAAGTGTTGGAACGCAGCGGCGCTCTGGTCATGTTCCCTTCGCATCACTATGACAATATCAATATCGGCTGTATGATCAGCGTGAATTCGCCGCAGGACTATTACCAGACCAGGCTGGCGTACCGCCGCTCCGTAGAGCGTTTCGGACCGGATGATTTTTACAGTTTGAAGTGGTGGTTAGACCGCTATATCGACGATATGGGACTTCGGCAAATCCTTAGCTTCTGGCGTCTTGGCGGCTACGACGCGGAATTCTTTATCCAGAGCACGAAGCGAATTTCGAGTCTGATGGCGGAAGCCCTCGATGAGGAGAAGGAAGATATTCTGCTCGGAATCGAGCGGATGTGGTCGTCGTATTACGTGATGGAGCAGAAGTACGATCTGGCGCTTGAAGCGGGCCTGCTGCTGTTCGAAATGGACATGTACGGCGAGTCCAAGCGGTTCCTGGAGATTTCCGTTGAGGAAGACGAAGAGGAGATTGTATCTACGGTCTTTTATTGTCTGGCCATATGCTGTTTCGAGCTGGAGCTGGAAGAACAAGCTTTGCATTACCTTGGGGAGCTGCTTAGGCTCGAACCCGACCATGAGGAAGCAAGGGCTTTGATGAAAAATTTTGAGCTCGCCTAAAAAACGCTTGAACCTTACGTAACGTCATCTATTATGCTTAGGCTACCGGTAAACAGTTAGCGCTAATCACTAATGAATGAATACACGGAAGGTGGAGTGGATTAATTATGGCTGCTATTCTTGGCGAGAATGAGATTGTTTCGACGCGCGAGTTCGAATTTTCACGTGAACGGGTGTTTGAAGCATGGGTAAATCCGGAGCTGCTTAAGCGCTGGTGGGGACCTAACGGCTTCACGAATACCTTCCATGAGTTCGAGATCAAGCCGGGCGGTAATTGGCGGTTTACGATGCATGGCCCAAACGGCGTGGATTATGAGAATCATAATGTCTTCGAGGAGATTGTACCCTTGGAGCGGATTGTCCTTAAGCATATGTCCAATCCCGAGTTCCGGGTGACGGCTATATTCGAGGATTTGGACGGCCGCGCGAGATTAACGTTCCGTCAGCTGTTCATGGACAAGAGGACCTTTGAGGCTGTTAAGGCTTATGCGGCCGACGGCAATGAGCAGAACTTTGATCGGTTAAAGCTTGTTTTGCAGGAAGGCTAGTTAGGAAACCCGTTGCTTCGAGCGAAGCGCGGGTTTCTTTACGTTCGTTGCGCCTTGCCATCCGGGCATTACAACGTATAATGAGAGACAAGTAGATTTCAGATGAAACGTGAGAGGATGGTTATCATGTCAGTCGGAATTTTAGCTCATTTGCTTGGAACTTTGCCTTATAAGGAATTGGCGGCCAAGATAGCCGCTAACGGATTTCCATATGTTCAATTAGCGCTGGGGAAAGCGTTCTCCGATGTAGACTCGCGGCTGGGCAAGCTAAGCCCCGGGCTTGCACAGGAGGTCGGCGGCGCATTTGCGGAAAACGGCGTCCGTATCGCGGTGCTGGGCTGTTATGCGAGTCTGGTCGATCTCGATGACGAGGTTTACCGCCATAATGTAGACCGCTTCAAAGAGCATCTTCGGAATGCGCGGCATTTCGGCGCGCCGATTGTGGCGACGGAGGTTGGCGGAGTAACGGATCCGGAGCGCCGCGGGGAGCACATAGACCGATTAAACCGAGCGCTTGAGGAGCTTGTTGAAGAGGCGGAGCGCTGGGGCGTAACGATTGGGCTGGAAGCGGCCCAGGGACATATGATCGATACAGCTGAAACATTGGCCGAGACGATTGAACGATTTCCATCCTCATGCGTGGGCGTCGTCATGGACCCTTGCAATTTAATGAATCCGGCCCGGTTCGAGAATCAGGATCATACAATCCGCGAAGCTTTCCGTTTGCTTGGCCCGCGCATCGTAAGCGCCCACGTGAAGGATTTGAACCGCGCGGCAGACGGTACCTTAATAGAAACGGCAGCCGGTCTTGGCGAACTGAACTATCCGTTATTCTTCGAGCTGCTTGAGCAGCATAAGCCATACGGCTTTGCGACAATGGAGGCCGTAAGCGAATTGCAGATGGCGGAAGCCGCAAGGTTCGTGCGGGAAGGCCGGCTGGCTGCCAGGCAAGCGTTAACATTCTAAATCAGAGGAACACTCCCATTGCCGGGAGTGTTTTTTTATTCCATAACAGGCGAGAGGCTTGCCGCTGCCACGACCAATACATCCTGCACCATCGCATCCATTTGACGGTTTTGAGGGCTGCGGCTCCACTGTACGGCGGATCCGAAGATTCCCCAGCTGACAAGAAGCGCGGTAGCCTCCACGATTGTCCGAGGGGCGGAGGAATCCTCTTTGTTCAGCCAATCGAGAAGAAGCCGGTTTAGCTCTTTTTGCATGGCAATCTCGAACAGCGGCTCAAATTGACTGTCCCCGGGGGTCATATATTGCCGGGTACGGGACAGGAAGTCAAACACGGATGCAATAAGCGCTTTTAAGCTTAGCATGTCGGATAGAGCGCCGTTTGGCAGCTCGTTCTCCAGTTTTTTCAGGAACTTTTCGCTCATCCAGCTTTCGAGAAACGCGTACTTATCCTCGAAGTGGGCGTAAAAGGTGGCACGGTTTACCGTAGCCCGCGTTGCAATATCCTGTACCGATATCGAGTATATATTTTTCTTTTCCTCGAGAATTTGCATAAAAGACTGCATTAGAAGCTGACGCGTCCGTTTGACGCGGGGATCGTTCGCGTTGACAGGCATCTTGCGGTTCTCTCCTTCATTAGGGGGTAAACCAACAAAAACAGCTCCGTGTTGCGTAAGCAACCAAAGGGCTTCATTGCTGATTGTTAGGGCTGCCCGGACCGCCTAATATAATTATTACATGTAGTATACACAACGGTGTTATTTAAACAACATTGTGGCATTGAACTTTTATGGGACAGGAGATGTTTATTATGATTATTGTTACGGGAGCAAGCGGCCAGCTTGGCCGAATGGTGGTAAATCGGCTGCTTGAGCGTGTTCCGGCCGGACAGATTGGCGTTAGCGTCCGGGATGCGAACAAGGTGAAGGAGCTTCAAGAACGGGGCGTCCGCGTCCGCAAGGGGGATTATAACGACGCGGAGAGTCTGGCGTATGCTTTTGAAGGGACATCCCAGGTGCTTATCGTTTCCTCCAACAGTCTCGGAGAGGAGGCATTCCGGCATCATCGAACGGCGATTGAGACAGCCATCAAATCCGGCGTTCAACGCATTTACTATACGAGCCAGATGGGATCCTCGGGAGAATCCTCCTTCCCTCCCATGGTCGACCATGCGGCTACGGAGAGGCTGCTGCAAGCATCGGGCAGGGCGTTTACCTCGCTGCGCAATGGCTTTTATGCGGGCTCGGCGATTATGATGCTTGGAGATGCCATTCAGACGGGGATATTGGCGGCACCGGAAGACGGGCCGGTAGCTTGGACGGCCCATTCCGACTTGGCCGAGGCTGCGGCTATCGCGATGACCGAGGGAACTCTGGAGGGGATTACCCCCATCCTTACAGCTTCGGAAACCTTTGACCTCGCCGGTATTGCGGCGCTGGCCTCGGAAGTAACCGGCTGTCCGATTAAACGGGTTGTCATATCCGATGAAGAGTATAGAACAGGACTTATCGCGCATGGACTTCCCGAAGAGCGGGCGGATATGTTCGTCGGGCTCTTCCAGGCAATGCGCAGCGGCGAATTCGCGCGTACGGACGATACGCTGGCCCGGCTGCTTGGCAGGGAGCCTATTGGCATGAAGGAAGTTCTAAGGGCTTCGCTTGCAGGCCGCTCTTTATAATTTATCTTATAGAAAGGCACATTCCTCAACCTGCCCGGCAGGCAGGGGAATGTGCCTTTTTGGCGTTTGGGCTATTTTACTAACCGAATAATTGCATCCACTTCCTGTTTCCGTTACGTCTATAAAAAAAATATCGCATGAATGAAAAATAATTGGGCACTCAGTTGTATTACAAGTGAAAGGAGGTGCTGAGGTGTACAATTCATATGAGCTCAATGAATCTGTGCGACGGGCCTTGGATCTATATTCGCAAAGCATGATCAAGATTGCTTTCGCTTATTTGAAAAATATAGCTGATGCGGAAGAAGTGACGCAGGAGGTTTTCCTGACGTATCTGCAGAAGCGTCCTGTCTTCGAGAACAGCGAACACGAAAAAGCTTGGTTGATTCGAACAACCATCAATAAAAGCAAAAATATGCTGAAGACCGGCTGGTTCAAAAGCAGAAACCCTGTTCCCGAAGACCTGAGCTACCTCCCCAAGGAAGAAAACGAGGTTCTGCAGGCGGTGCTCTCCTTGGACAAGAAGTATCGGATTCCGATCCATCTTCATTATTACGAAGGATATTCGATCCAGGAGATTGCCGTTATTATGCAGGCGAAGGCCGCAACGGTAGGAACCTGGCTGGCCAGAGGACGCGCACTCTTAAAAGATAAGATTGGAGGCCTGGAGAATGAAGAAATCTGTCTATAAGTCCGCGATGTCTCAATTGCGAACCAGCGACGACTTCAAAGAGGCAACCTATCAGAAGTTAATGCTGGAATTAGAGAAGACTTCACATAATCCTACAAATCAAAAGGAGCCGATTAAAATGGAAAAAAGCAAAAAGAAATTGACAGGTTGGACAGTAGGTATTGCGGCAGCAGCAATTTTGGCGGTTGGCGTAATTAGCGTAAATCAGAACCAAAACAGCCCGGCATCCACGCCTACGAATCAAGGGCAAACGGCTGAAGCGACATCCAAGCCTCCGATCATGGGCAAGGTTGCGGTTAACATTGATGGCGTAATCTCCGAAGTAAGCACGGACGGCAAAAGCTTCAAAGTAGGCGATCTGTGGGTAGAAGTAACGGATAAAACGCAGCTGGGAAGCAGCGAGCCAACAGCGGCAGCGCCATCCCAAGAGCTGCTCAATAAAGATTTTAAAGTGGGCGACATCGTATCCGGTTATACTTCCCAGGATGTAAGCACGGGCAAAGTTACGGCTGATGTGATCTACAACCTGATCGCGCCTGAGAAAGAAGACGCAGGAAAGCCTGCTACGACGGGTAAAATGGCCGTTAACATTGACGGCGTTATCTCCGAAGTAAGCGCCGACGGCAAAAGCTTCAAAGTTAACGACGTATGGGTAACGGTTACTCCGGACACGATCATGGGAATCACGGAGCCAACCGCCGGCGAACAATCCGACGAGCTGCTGCAAAAAGAATTCAAAGTGGGCAACGCGGTATCCGGTTTTACAACGGATGACCTGAGCTCCGGCAAGGTAAACGCAACACGTATTTACAATAACTTCGCTCCGCAAAAATAATAGCATGCAAAAAGAGGCGCCTGTTTGCGGGGGCCTCTTTTTGCATGCTAAGGGTTACGTTTTTTCACGTGAAACAATGGCAAAGAACTATTCCTCTTCTTCCTTCACTTCGATTTCAACGGGATTGGACGGCACCTGGAAGGTAGGACCTGCCACTTCGACGCGGAAGGTGGCGACCGCTTGGTTCATGACCTTCTCGTCCGCGCTGACCTGATTGGCAACCGCGCGGAAGGTTACTTCTATCTCGGCTCCCGGAGGCAAAGTGCCAAGCGCAATCTGGTCCGGCTGAACGCCGGGGCGCCGCTGGCCGTTTACCCTGACGCTGCCAGGCACAAACTCCAGAGGCTCCTGGAGTATATCCGACAGCCGCAGATCAACCAAGGAGGTCTGACCGCGGTTTACAATCGTAACCGAGTAGGCAATCTGTTCCCCTATGGTCACCTCGTCGGGTGAAGCGGATTTGATTACCTCGACGGGCGGGGGAACAACCGTTGTCTCTTCCTGATCGGTTACGGGAGGAGTCTCGACGGATACGACCGTTACCGCATTCGCGATAATGCTGCCGTTCGCGGCGTTTAGCGGGACAACGTAAGACCGCTGAATCGTAATGGATTGACCCGGTTCCAGAACACCGGTCGTTTCCACAAGGCCAAGCAGCGGATCCGAAACTTGAACATTCGTTAACGGAATATTTCCCGTATTCGTTACCTTAATGGAGTAGACAATTGTATCGCCTGGCGCAGCGGTTGAACGGTTTGCGGTTTTGTCCACGGCAAGACCCGGCAGAGCGGGAATAAGTACCGTTGCCGATCCCAGGACGGGGCCGGTCTGATCGGAGACGGCCGAGGCGATATTGACAATGCCGGTATTGCCTCTTGTTCCCGCAGGAACAACAAATGCGACTGGAAAACTCCGCGATTCACCCGCCGGAAGAAGCGGGATCGTCTGATCCAGCGACAGAGTAGGATCAGTCACACGGACATTTGTCAGCGGAGCGTTCGACAGGTTCGTTACCGTTACCGTATACAGAACCGTTTCGCCCGGCAGCGCGATTTCACGGTCGACGGATTTGACAAGGGCTAGCTCGTATTCGGAAGGGATAATCGTCGTAATGACTTCGTTGGATGGAATATCGCCGGCTAGGATCGGACCGCCGGTTATACTCTCGTATTGGAATTCCACAAGGGCCTGGTTCCGAATAAGACCGTCCTCCGGGTAAGAACCGACTACCGCCTGAAAAGTGACGGTAATGGTTCCGCCCGGCTCCAGAATGCCCAGGCTGATTCCGGTCAGCGGATTGCCTTCCGTCTGCGCTCCGTCAACGGTAACGCTGCCGGGCACAAACGAGGTGTCGTTCGGCAGGGTGTCGAGCAGGAATACCGCGTCTGCCGCTGCCGTGCCCGAGTTGCTAACGATCACTGTATAGGTAAGCGTTTGGCCTAACTCCGCCGTTTCGGCATTAACGCTCTTCTGAACCGTAATCCGGGGGGAATTGATGTCGATATAGATTCCCGCGGCGATGACGGAGTAGCCGTCATTGGACGTCCGGAGCTGGAAGGCGGCCGTTGTTTGATTATTCGTTAACGTTTCCGAAATATCGACGTTTGTAATATCCCAGCTTTGCCGGCCGCCGACGATTTGGGTTCCGGGCTCGCCGTTAATCTGGTTCCGGTCGCCAAAGGTGCCGGAGGTGTCCAGCTGACCGCTGTCATCGTTAATCTGCGAGGCAAAAAAGTTGTTCGGGAAGTTGTTGGGACCGGACAAGATGGTCAGGCTGGCTTCATTGGGGCCGAATAATACCTGATCGCCAACCTTGTTGGCATCGCCGTCCTGGGCGCAAAGCGCCATGCGGCCGCTCACCGGCCCCGAGACGGGTGTTGCGAATCCGGTCAGGACCGTCGTTACGGAGGGATCGCTGCCGGCGGCAATCTCTACGATTCCGACATTTAGGCTCAGGTTGCGGAACGGCATATTCGTATCTTCGTAAACGACGCAGAGCGTCCAGCCGCAGCTGTTGGCCGTGCTGTTGCCGAAATCGATATTGCCGACAACGCCACCCACGATATAGGGGCCGGCACCTCCGGCCTGCACGATAGAGGTCACATTGGCAGAGCGAAAATAGTTGTAGGTCGCGTTGCGGTAAGATACCTGCGCCGTAGCGGGATCGGGCGCCACGGACAAGGTCGTGCCCTGCGGCGTTGTAATGGAAACGGATTTATCGATGAAAGGCAAATAATTGTTTGTCCCGCCGCTAACCCGGTAAGTACCTGCCCACACCAGCTCCGCGTAAAGAACCGTACTGTCTTCCGGTAATCGAAGCATGGCCATGGAACTGTCCAGATTAAAGTCAGAGGTTGATCCGGGCGGGTAGCTTCCGAACTGCAGGGCTGTATTTACAGTAATAAAATCTCCGATATAATCGCGGGTGCCGGGAACCCCTTCAGTCGAGGATCTGCTTAATCCCAGCGTATTGCCTGTAAAGGTAATCGCTCCGGTATCGTTGCCGCTGAAGCGAAGAATAAATGGCATGTCATCACCGCCTATCCATAAATAGATAAGCCAATATATGCACTCCGGCCGCCTATAGTGTCATATTTCGGAGGACCGGCAGGCCGCGGAAAAATCGGTATATCCTCCTGTGTGACCACTCCTTTAAGCCTAGTTACACGGGCGCAATTAGGTACTTTAGCCCCGCATATAAACTTGGAAAATTAATCTATAATGAAGGAAACATTTTTCGATATTAATCGACATATTTTCTCAGAAAAGGTGAGTTGATCTATGTTTTCTCCTTTCCAAAAGAAGAAAGAGCAGCAGCAATCGCGAGAGGATCTTGGGATAAGGAGGGACGTGGAGGAGCCTCAGGAGGAAGTGTCGGCTAGTTCGGCCAAAGCTGAACAGAGCGATGAGTCTTCAGGCTCGGTTCTGATTAATAAGGGCCACTTGGACAAGCGGTCGCTTGATCTCGTATTCGCCGTTGAGCAGATGATTAAAGCCAAGCAGCATGTCGAAATGAGCCATAACGACCTGCAGGACCGGCTTGGGCATGCGAATGGTCAGATTGACCGGCTGAACAGGGATTTGAAGAACCTCGGCAAGGTTATCGAGGAACGGGAAAAAAGCATTTTGGATCTGGAAAAGCGGCTTAGCGACAAGAATCTGAAGGTTGATCAGATGATGGATGACTACCGCGAGCTTCACGCCACTTTATCCGGGGAGATAGAGGAGCTTAAGAGCGTTATCGAGCTCGAGCGCCAGAACTATGCGGGCCTGCTGCAGAAGCACAATGAAACAACCGCGGAAAAGAACAAGAAGATTAACGAACTCGAGGAGAAGAATACGCGGCTGGAAGCCGAGCTCTCCCAGATGAAGCAGAAATTTGATGCCCTCCGTCAGGAGAAGACGCATCTTCTTAACATTGTAAACGACTTTACGAACCGGTTGACATCTCCGTTTGCGCCAAACACAAGCTCTATTGATGGTGGTTCATCCGATTAAAGTCATGCCGGGAACGGGAGAAGAACGATATGGGGATGGAGACATACAGCACGCAGGTGTTGGAGCTGCTGTCTCTTGGGAGGACCTCAAGCGGTATTAGCCAGATGAAGATCGGCGTCACCCAAGACGACAAGTACGCAACCTACGTAATCGAAATTGACGAGTTTACGTTTCTTGAACTTGAAGCACTGGGGCCATTGCATGGAGACAGGATTCGAATCTCTCCTTACTCCAAGTGGGATCCTTACCGCAATTCGCATTACAGTTCTTTTATTCGAACGACGGGCAGTACCCGCGTTCCGTTATATTTTGCTTGCAGCGAAGCCTATATGGCATTGATTAGACAAATCCGCCAAGGGGAGCTTCCGCCTGAATCGCCGGCAAAAGAAGAGCAAGTGGTCCAAGCGGTCTTGATGCCTGTTTCCAACCGTCCGGATTCAAGAACCGGCTTCGCTTCGCGTCTGCCGAAGGTTGCGGTTGCTATTCTTATAATGATTGGCCTGCTGGCCATCCTTTCGATCGCTACCGGAGGCAAGGTGGACTCCGCGCGTTTGCTTGGCGGTCAAGTGGCGAAGGCCGAGGTGACAAAAGGTAATTCCGGCCTGCCGGTTGTCTATGCTTCATCCACAGAGAGCGACACGGCTGCGACTCGGGATGCCGCTGTAGTAACGGCTGAACAGCCTGTTACTGCTGCTGCTCAGAATTCGGTACTGTCCGAGTCCCTTGAAGAGAAGTCGGCTTTCAAAATCATCGATATCGATAAAGACAAGAAGTTTTTCGGTTTGCCGAAGCAGTACGTGGCTTTAACCTTTGACGACGGGCCGTCCAAGCTGACAAAGGATATCGTTGATATCCTGACGGAGCAGAACGTACCGGCGACCTTCCTGTTTATCGGGCAAAATGTGGCCCATCATAAAGAAGCCGTCACTTACGCAGCCGGGCATGGCATGTCCATCGGCAATCATTCCTGGGATCATAGCGTGCTCACCAAATCGACCGTGCAAGAACAAAGCGAGAACTTGTCCAAAGCAAGCAAAGCGATTGAAGCGCTGACCGATAAGCCGGTTACGTTATTCCGCCCGCCGTATGGCGCGGTTAATGACGAGCTCGTCTCCGCGGCCGATCAGCATAATATGAAGACTTTACTGTGGAACCGGGACCCGGAGGACTGGAATGCTAAGACACCGGAGGATATCACCGCGTACTTCCATCATGTCGAATCCGCTGGCGGCATCTATGTCCTGCATGAAGACAAATACACGGTACAAGCGCTTCCCGCTATTATAAAATATTTAAAAGGCAAGGATTTAACGTTTGTTGCCTTCAAGTAATCATAACCTTACTTATATGTTTCGCAGCGAAGCACCCGTTTTGGGTGCTTTTTTTATCCTTTTTGCAAAAAATATTTCGGCTGAATCGAAGCAGCAGGTTTCAGCCCTTGGAGCGCAGAAAAATTTAATCTTAAGCATCGGTCGATTTAGCGGTCTGCCGTTCGTTGATCCTATAAGGCCCAGTACCAGCGGCTAACCATAATCTATGGGTAAAGGAGAATATCGCCATGAAATTCCTTTGTTTAGGTTATTTGAATGCGGAAAGAATGGATGCGCTTCCTAAGGAGACGATCGCCGAGGTCATGAGTCAATGCACGCCTCATCTTGAGGAGCTCTATGGCACGGATCAGGTTCTTATCGATGCGGGTCTCGGGACGGAAGCCAGAAGCCTGCGGCGGGCAGGCGGGAAGGTGAAGGTGCTGGACGGTCCTTTTACCGAGACGAAAGAGATGATTGGCAGCGTGTTTATTATAGAAGCGGAGAATATGGAAGAAGCGGTACGGGTTGCGTCCCTGCATCCGGCCGTGCAGGTGAATGACGGTGAGCCGTTCGAATGGGGAATCGAGATCCGGCCGATTCATTATTTCAAAGGGGAAGGTTAATCGAATGATTATAAAAGCTTGTACAATGGATGAGATTGAACCGCTCGTAGCCGAATATTTACAAGGCTTATCCTCGCCGTTTGATTCTTTTTTGGAGGATCATATCGTTACATCCGCCTTTTATCGGATTCAAGATGGTCAGGAGGACATTGGTTATTATGCCTTGCATAACGGAGAGCTGCTGACGCAGTTTTACATCCGGAGGTCTTCTTTGAAGAAAGCGCAGGCCTTGTTTCTCGAAGCGCTGGAACGGCATGCGGTAAAAAATATATTCGTACCCACCTGCGATGAGCTGTTTGTAAGCCTCTCTATTGATCAGGATTTTAAGATCAACAAGCAGGCTTACTTTTTTCAGGACAGCGGGGTAGAGATTCCGATCAACATGGAGAGCGATGAAGTATTCCGTCCTGCTGTACCGCAAGATCTTCCTGTAGTTCAGCAGGTGTGCGGAGATTTTTTAAATAATTATGATCAGTGGCTGCATGCTGGAGGGCTGTTCGTTTATTACAAAGGCAAGAACTTGCTGGGCATTGGAGTTGCGGAGCGCTCCAAGCTGCTTGACGGATTTGCCAGTATCGGAATGTTTACGAATGAAGCTTACAGGAAGCAGGGCTATGGGACAGCGCTAATCGTCCAGATGCGCAATTGGTGCAAGACTCGCGGCATAACCGCGATCTGCGGCTGTTGGTATTATAACGAGGCGTCCAAGCGCACCTTGGAGAGAGCAGGCATGGTGACGATGACCAGGCTGTTAAATATAGAAGTATCTTTAAAAGCTGAAAATGAAGCCTACAGGACAGAGAAGTAACTCATGGATTCCTCGAACAGGATGGAGGAGTCAGGTGTTTCCTCTTCTCTGGCAGCCGCGGCGGAATGGTCCAAATTCGATAAAGCCATCAGCACAAGCTCAGTCTTGGCATCGCCCCATACCTCGCGGTTCAGGAGAGCCATGTTCCGGGCGTCGGCAAGAGACTGCCGGTTTAGCTTGCACAGAAAATCACCCCAGGCAATGATGTCAAAGTGCGGGGCATCGGTTGTTATGACGCATTCGCCCC
This sequence comes from Paenibacillus sp. ATY16, assembly GCF_003399985.2. Classification (NCBI taxonomy): domain Bacteria; kingdom Bacillati; phylum Bacillota; class Bacilli; order Caryophanales; family Paenibacillaceae; genus Paenibacillus; species Paenibacillus sp. ATY16. Next base: position 157,081 of record NZ_NMOK02000004.1, read on the forward strand.
AGCCGGTTTCCGAACCGCAGGACATGCTGAGCAGCCCGTAATGGCTGTTGTCTCTGCATAGATGATAAAGCTGAATGCCCGAAATGATGTCTGTGTTCATGGGTAACTATCCTTTCTTTGCTTGCGCGTGTGAAATTAATAGAATCTTACTCCTAATAGGGCGCGCTGTAAAATAAGACAGGGATAGATTCGCGTCAAATCCGGTCAATTAGCCGAATCTGGCAGGATTAGAGCAAGTAAACCGAAATGGCTAATCATTTTATAGCGAGGATTCTTGCTAAAATAACGCTTTTCACTTTTTGAAGGAGGCTCATTACGGGGCGGCCGCGATATGATCACATTCGACGGGTACCGGCCCTAAGCCGGAAGCATTCGAGAATTTCCGTTCGCTATCTGCAGCTAATAAAGAAGACTCCCTGCTGCAGGGAGTCTTCTCGCTTATTCTTTATTCCGCTTCGCCAACAAGCGTAAACCGCTCGTTCGCATGCTGCGGATTCTCGATTTCGTCCAGCACGGCGATGGCATAATCGGCATAACTCACGTAGCTTTGGCCTTGGCTGTTGACGATGACATGATCGAGACCTTTCGTATACGCGCCGGTTCTTTTTCCTTTTGGATCAAAAAAGGCAGCGGGGCTGATGTACGTCCAGGTAATGGAGCTGGTGTTCTTAAGCTCATCCAGCTGTTTGCCGGCGTTGGATGCTGTCGGATAGACGAAAGCCGGGAATTCGGGAGTGTCCATCAGCTTGGTTGTCTTTTGCTCGTCGACATAGAGGCTTCCGGCGCCGCCAACCACGATAAGCTTCGTTCCTGGCGCATCCTCCAGCGCGGCGGTCAGCGCTCTTCCCGCATCCACATAAAGATGCTCTTCGCCTTCAGGGGCTTTAAACGTATTCACTACCACGTCAAAAGGCTTCAAATCCGCACCGGTCAGGTGAAAAATATCCTTCTCCAGAATACTAACATTCGAATCGCTGACTTTGGATGCGTTTCTAACGATAGCCGTTACCTCGTGGCCTCTCTCTTGGGCTTCCTTCATAATCAGGCTGCCTACCTGTCCGTTAGCGCCGATAATACCGATTTTCATCATTTATTCCCTCCGGATTTGATGGATTTGTTTGGTGATTTCGTATAAACTAATCTTATTTCTTTGGTACGATTTTTTAAAGTAGTCACTATTTTATTACATAGTCATAAAAACAATACCATGAGGGAAACGAGGGATTGGAATGGCTCGCAGCTCGTTTGAAGGTGAAATTCCGAATGAACAGATTGAAGTCTGTCCCGTTACGGAAACACAAAATGTAATTGCCGGCAAATGGAAGATCATTATTTTGTGGCATTTGCGGGAGACGCGGCGGTTCGGAGAGCTCCAGCGCTTGGTGCCCGGCATCTCGAAGGCGATACTAACCAGCCAGCTTAGAGAGCTGGAGAAGGATCAGATGGTCAATAGAGTGGTGTATCAGGAGGTACCGCCCAAAGTCGAATACTCCCTTACGGAAGCAGGGGAGCAGTTTCTTCCGATTCTCGAGAGTATGGGCGTGTGGGGCAAAAAGTATGCGGCGCGGCGCAAAACCTGAAACCTGCCAGCCTTACTATTCGTCTGAATAGGTATAAGGGACGGAAGGAGCTCTGGACATGCGATTCATGCGGTTAGGGAAACTAGCTCTGGTCGGCGGCGGTTTGCTTGCTGCCATGTTGATCGGATTTATTGTCTTGCGGTTTGGCGGCGCGTTGTCGCAGGAAGGTAACCCGGCACCCATTTTGTCTGCTATTGCAAAGCTGGAGTATTCGGACAAGAAACATATGCGGTTTGGTACCACGGATAGAGGCAGCAGATATGTCTCCGCCAATTCCGGACAGGACCGGTATGCGCCGGTTAAAGCCTATATGAAGCAGTATGGCTGGTCGTTCAAGGAGCAATTGGGCTCCGGATTGATTTTTGAACGAAACGGACAATCTTCGGTCATAGAGACAAGACTCTATTCGAAGCATTACTTTCTCTGGGATATTCCAAATGAAGTGATAAGCTGAAGTTATAAGAAACCACGCCAAAGTTTGGGGTGGTTTTGTTGTTTTTCGGGTGGTCCCGGATCGAAGAAGTGGAGAATAGTTCAGGGAATGGTTAAAAAATCATGTGGAAATAGCGTCGATTATAGCTTCAAACTGTCGTATAATAGAACTAGACATTATATCTATTTATCAACCTGTAGCATAGAAGCAGTTCATTTTTTTGATCAGAAATGATGTGTGAGAAATTTCACGAGCGTGAAACATCCTTTCTGCAAATCGAAAGGTTAAGGACGGTTAACATGAGCAAACAAACGAAAACAGACGTAATTTTGATTGGTGCCGGCATTATGAGCGCGACTTTGGGTTCTTTGCTGAAGGAACTGAAGCCGGAGTGGGAAATTACCGTGTTCGAGCGGCGCGCAACGGCCGGCGAAGAAAGCTCCAACGAATGGAACAACGCGGGGACAGGACACTCCTCCCTTTGCGAGCTGAACTACACTACGGAGAAGGCTGACGGTTCCATCGATATTAGCAAAGCGGTCAAAGTCAACGAGGAGTTCCAAGTATCGAAGCAGTTCTGGTCTTACCTAGTGAACAGCAATCTGATCCGTAATCCGCGGGACTTTGTTGTACCCGTTCCTCATATGAGCTTTGTGCAAGGGGAAAAAGACGTTACGTTCCTGAAGAAGCGTTTTGCGGCATTGTCCGGCAATCCATTGTTTGAAGGCATGGAATTCTCCGAAGACCCTGCGAAGCTGGCAGAATGGATTCCGCTTATGATGAAAGACCGCAAGGTAAATACGCCAATTGCCGCAACCAGAATTGAGTCCGGGACGGACGTCAACTTTGGTTCTTTGACACGTATTTTGTTCAATCAATTGAAGCAGCAAAACGTGGACATAAACTACAACCATAATGTAGATGATATTAAACGTGCGAACGACGGCTCTTGGGAGCTGAAAGTGCGCAACCTGAACAGCGGCAGCTCGGAGCGCATTAATGCGAAGTTCGTCTTTATTGGCGGCGGCGGCGGAAGCCTGCACCTGCTGCAGAAATCCGGCATTAAGGAAGGCAAAGGCATCGGCGGCTTCCCGGTAAGCGGTCTGTTCATGGTCTGCAAGAAACCGGAAGTGGTGGCTCAGCACCGTGCGAAGGTTTACGGCCAAGCGCCGGTGGGCGCTCCTCCAATGTCCGTACCGCATCTGGATACGCGCGTTATCGATAACAAAGAATCGCTGTTCTTCGGTCCGTTCGCGGGCTTTACGCCTAAGTTCCTGAAATTCGGTTCCAACATGGACCTCATTACATCAGTTAAACCGCATAACTTAACGAACATGCTTGCGGCAGGCGCGAAAAATATGTCCCTGACCACGTACCTGATCAAACAGCTTATGCTTTCCAAAGAACAGCGCATGGAAGCCTTGCGCGAGTTCATCCCGAACGCAAAGAGCGAAGATTGGGAGCTGCTCGTAGCTGGCCAACGCGTACAGATTATTAAAGAAACGAATGCGGGCAAAGGTACTCTGCAGTTCGGTACGGAGGTTATCAGCGCGGCTGACGGCTCGATCGCAGCCCTTCTTGGCGCCTCGCCGGGTGCATCGACAGCCGTTTCGGTCATGCTCGAAGTGATCGGCAAATGCTTCCCGCAGCATATCAAAGAGTGGGAGCCTAAGATCAAAGAGATGATTCCGTCCTACGGAACCAAGCTTCTGCAAAACCCTGAGCTGATCCAGCAGATCAATGCAACAACAAATGCGGCTCTTGGCCTCGCAGGCAAAAAACAAACGAGCTCGGCGTTGGCATAATCATACAAACAAAGGCCATCCATTTGGATGGCCTTATTTTTATGCCTTCGCTTACGTATTGCTTTTTGGCTGAAATAGCATCCGAGTGAGCCAATTGAACTTTTTGATGCGGCAGTTGTGGAAGGCAGCGATCTTCCATTCACCGTTTTGTCTTACCAGCACGTTGGTGTTAATGGAGTCGCGGCTCGCGGGCGCTTTCTTCTGCCATCGCAGCAGAACGGCTCCTGTCGCATGCGCAATAGCCGTGTCCGGAGAAATGAAACGAAGCTTCATTTCCCGCAAATCCGCAATCATCTTGGATCCGCGCAGCGGACCGTCCCATAAAGCCTGATGAGCGCTGTCAATCTCGCTGCGTCCCTTCAGGTGCTCGCCGAAAAAAGTGACGTAGTCGGCATCCGGGGTGAAAAACTCGCTATAAGCCTTGCCGTCGCCCTGGTCCCATGCCCTGTACAGAGCCCGAAATACATTATGAATGGCTTGAATATCCTCTTGTTGACCCGGCATCTTGCATCCATCCTTCCCTTCCAGACCTTTCTCTTTGCACTGATTATAAAATAATCCTGCAGCCAGATAATCGCCCATAGGAAGGAAGCCGTCTCAGACTTTGGTCGTAACAGGAGCTGGCCTGATTAGCTGCGCTCTGCGCGCAGACGGTATTCCGTCGGGGAGCAGCTGGCTTCCTTGCGGAATGCTTTGGCGAAATGGTTCGTGTCGGGGAAGCCGACAAGCTCGGCAATTTCCTTAATCGCAAGGTCCGTTGTGCCGAGCAGGGATTTGGCCTTCTGCATCCGTTTGCGGTTCAAGTATTTGAGCGGCGAGACCGCGAAATGCTTGTTGAAATAGCGGACGAGATAGTTGGGGTGAAGATGGACATGCTTCGCAAGCTGCTCCAGCGTCAGAGCCTCGGATAGATGGGATTCGATAAAAGCTTCAATCTGCCTCAGCCTCTCGATTTCGCCAAGCCGCCCCGGCACGAATTTCAGATGCGTGTCGGACTGCGAGAGGAACAAGGCGATAATTTCGAGCAGAATGGCTTTTTCCCGTATTCTCGCCAGGTAAGAACGATTCTGATACAGCTCTACCAGCTCCCGGAACAGCTTCATTAAGCTATCCATAAGGTCGGGAGAGATGTCGAGAACAGGAGGAATCTCCAGCCACTGAAACAGATCCATTTCGCCCATCGTCGCGGTGAAGTGGCACCAATATTTTGAATAAGGACGGTCACTGACGGCGGAGTAGGATTGCAGAACGTGTGCGGGCATATGGACGAGCTGTCCGGGAACGGGGCGGTATTCCTCGTCGCCGATCTTCAGCCAGCCTTCGCCTTCGCAGATCAGATAAAATTTATTGTAGGACGGGATATAATCGAGCTCGCGCCATTGCGGCGAGCATTGCGTGTAATAAGCTTCCTCGAGATGAACCTGCAGCTGCTGAAGCATTTCGTTAAGAAACTCGTGGTTAGGATTGAGCGACATGAAGCGACACCTCGAATTAGGTTAATCTAATCCCCATACAAGCTAATTTGCTGCCTATATCATATCACAAATGACCGCTAGACTAAGGGTATAACCTAAGCTTTTGGAGGCGATCTAGTCATATGAGTCAATCTAACATAGAGCAGCGTACAGAACGGACCAAGTGGTTTCTGCAGGACCGGTTCGGCATGTTTATTCATTGGGGATTATATGCGATCCCTGCGCGCGGGGAGTGGATAAGGAACGGGGAACGGATCAGCGTCGAGGATTATCGAGTCTACTTCGACGAGTTTAATCCCGAGCGTTACGATCCGAAAGAGTGGGCCAAAGCGGCCAAAGCGGCGGGGATGAAATACGCGGTACTGACGGCCAAGCATCATGACGGCTTCTGCCTGTTCGACAGCCAGCTGACCGAGTATAAGTCTACCAATACGGCATGCGGAAGAGATCTGGTCAGAGAGTTCCTGGACGCTTTCCGTGCGGAAGGGCTTAAGGTAGGACTGTACTACTCGCTGCTGGACTGGCATCATCCGGATTATCCGGCATATGGCGACCGTCATCATCCGATGCGCGACAATGAGGAATTTAAGCGTGATCCGGAACGGCTCGCGAGCTATCTCGACTATATGCACGGCCAGGTGCGCGAACTGCTCACAGGCTATGGCAAGCTGGATATTATGTGGTTCGATTTCTCCTATGACGAGATGAAGGGCGAAGCTTGGCGCGCAACCGAGCTGATGGAGATGATCCGTTCCATTCAGCCGCATATCATCGTCGACAACCGTCTGGATGCGGGAGGAGAAGGGGGAGGATCGATCTACACGAATAATCCGAACCTGTATGCGGGAGACTTTGCCTCTCCGGAGCAGATCATTCCGCCAAGCGGCGTTACCGATAACGAAGGCAACTCCATCCCGTGGGAAGCCTGCATTACTTTGAATAATAACTGGGGCTACAGCGCGGCCGACCATACGTACAAGTCAGCCAAGACGGTTATCCGCAAGCTGGTTGAGTGCGTCAGCAAGAACGGCAACCTGCTTCTCAATGTAGGGCCTAATGCCAAGGGCGAGATTCCGCGCGAGTCATTGGACATTTTGGAGGAAGTAGGCGAATGGCTCGGCAAAAACGGCGACAGCATTTACGGCTGCGTGGAAGCCGGTCTTCCTAAGCCGGAGTGGGGCAGGTACACGCGCAAGGGGAATAAGCTATACGCGCATTTGCTTGAGGAAAGCATCGGACCAATCGGCCTCGTGGGTCTGGCCGGTCGCGTGAAGCAGGCAAGACTGCTGTCCGACGGCTCCGAAGTATTTGTCACTCGTCCTTGGAATGTCCATCTGTTCGAGAAGGATGCCTTCTTCAACTTCGCAAGACCGGAGACGGCTACTTATCCGCTTCCGGATGAGCGGAATACCGTTGTGGAGCTTACGCTGATCGACGAGGAATAGAACAAGGAGCAGCTGTTCGCACAGCTGCTCCTATTTCCTTTCCGTCCTTATTGGCAGCCCTTTCAAACCTCTACCGTAACCGGCGCTTCCTCCTGACAGCAGATATCGGCGAATAATAGACCAAGATCGCTTACGGTAAGCTGCAATTGCTGTAGGAGGAGCAATACTTCTTCCGTAATATTCTCGCCGTGGCGCTGCCTGCCCGCCCGGATGCTCGACAACACGTCGCTGGTCTGAATGGACAAATTCTTTATCGAATGATGCAGCAGCGGATTTCTCTCAATATAGCTGGCAAGCGAATTAATGCCGAACCGGATCGAACGGGGGAATTCGGCATTGAGCAGAAGAAACTCGGTTACCTCCGTCAATCGTACATGATGGGCATGAAACTTGCGGAAGGCATCGTAACCGCCGCATGATTTCAGCAGAACCAGGAAGCGGTTATAGAGGAGCTCTTCGTCCAGCAGTTTCTCGTCCTGCTGCATGTTCCGGTAGGTGGCCTGAATGATCCGGACCGTGCCGTTCATCCGCTCCACAAATTTGCCGGTCTGAATGAAGTTCCAATGCTGTCCCCGAACCATCGCGGCATCGGCAGTGCCGTTAAACAGAGCCAGCTGTTCGCTAATATGTTTATAAAACAGATAAGGAGATTGCAGCATCAGCTTGCTGACGTCCTGCTCCTTCAGCCATAAGTAGAAGGTGTTTATGATATCCCATAGCTCCCCCGGAAGCAAAGGGCGGAGAGTGCGGATATGGTTTCGAACCTGCTGTATGCTGGAGAAGATGCTGTCCGGATTCGTCCGGTCAAAGGTCAGATCATGAAGGACAACCCACTCATTGGCCGGAGTGCTCAGCTCATGGGTATGGCCGACGGCGGAAGCAAGCCGTTCCCAGGCGTAACCCTCGTCGGTTTCCATCAGCTCATGGCGCATGCTGTAGTAAATATTGATGATCCGGGCATAATTGTCGGCCCGTTCCAGGCAGCGTCCGATCAGGAACAATAATTCCGCATAGCGGTTTATCATCTCAAATCACCTCATCATTAGTTGGTGTTATTATCCAAGCACCCATGTATCCTTCGTTCCGCCGCCCTGCGAGGAATTCACGACAAGAGAGCCTTCCTGAAGGGCAACGCGGGTCAAGCCTCCGGGCACCACATAAGACGAATCGGAGCCCATAAACGTAAAGGCACGCAAATCGATGTGCCGGGGAGCAACGCGGCCGTCAGTCAGCGAAGGGCAGCAGGACAGCTTTATCGTAGGTTGGGCGATATAGCGCTCCGGATGCCGAGCGATTTTCTCCGCGAAGGCTTTAATCTCTTCTTCCGTAGCCGTAGGGCCGATCAGCATGCCGTACCCGCCCGACAAAGACCGCTCTTTGACAACCATATCGGAGAGGCGGGAAAGGACATATTCTCTTTCATGGGGCCGTGTGAGGATATAGGTTGGCACGTTATTCAGTATGGGCTCTTCCTTCAGGTAATAGCGGATCATATCCGGCACGAAGGCATATACCGCTTTATCGTCGGCAATTCCGGTTCCCGGAGCATTGGCCAGCGCGACATTGCCGGCAAGGTACGCGTCCATTAGGCCCGGTACGCCAAGCAAGGAGTCTTTGCGGAATACCTGCGGATCGAGAAATTCGTCATCGATACGCCGGTAAATGACATCTACTTGCCGCAATCCCTGGCGGCTTTTCATATATACGATGCGGTCCTTCACGATCAGGTCATTGCCTTGAACCAGCCCGATCCCCATTTCCTGCGCCAGGAAGCAGTGATCATAATAGGCGGAGTTATATATACCGGGGGTCAGCAGGACAACAAGAGGGTCTGGCTTGGAATGGGGAGCCAGGCTGCGGAGACTGCCAAGCAGGGCATTCATGCCGCGATCAATGCTGCGGACCCGATAATCGAAAAATAATTCCGGGAACAAGCTTGTCATTAAAGCCCGGTTCTTATAGACATAAGACAGGCCGGACGGTGTTCTCAGGTTATCTTCGAGTACGTAATACTCGCCGGATTTGCCGCGGATAATATCGATGCCGGATAGAGGAATGTACACGCCGCCGGGAACATCGACGCCAACCATCTCGGGCACATAATAAGGGTTGTTCAGAATCATGTCGCTTGGAATGAGCCCGTCTGACAGGATGCTCTGCTCATGATAGATATCCCGTATAAAAAGGTTTAACGCTTTAACCCGCTGCTGAAGTCCTTTGCTTAGATGAGCCCAATCCTCGGAAGTAATCATTCTCGGCAGCAGGTCGAAAGGAATCGTTCTTTCCCGGGAGGAATCCTCGGGATTGTTGCTATATAAAGTAAAGGTAATTCCTTGCGTAACCATTTCCTCCTGCATCAAACTGTCGCGGGACTTTAACTCTTCCAGCCCCATTTTGGCCAGCCGTTGCAGCATTGTCCCATAGTGAATCCTGCCTTTTCCCCGCCCCTCGAACATCTCATCGTAAAAAGCCGGATGCTCGTAATCAGCGAAGAGCTGGTTCATGTTATCCTTCATCATTAGCATGGCCATGATTCATATCCCTCCATTGTTTTTATTCCTTGGTCCATCTATTAGAGTGTCAATTTAACTAACATTTGGATAACACAGCAAGTATAGAGCAGAGGGTCACTGGATGTATGTCGAAACCCCTTGCTTAAATGTGTCTATTTTGTGACAATTTGATTTTGCATGTTTACTTCTAATTTTTGCTATATTCACTTCTTTGCTGGGATAGTAAGATATAGGAAATAAAAAGTGAGGTGCATGCATGAGGTTTACGATTCGAAGCAAGCTGCTGATCAGCTTCTTATCCGTTGCTTTTTTTGTGGCCGCGGTGAACATAACCGCGTACATTTACAACGACAAACTGAATCATTCCTTCGATAATCTCATAGACCAGCGGGTAGCCGTCCTGAATAAGGCAACGGAGATTCAGTACTTGGCCGTGCAGCAGACCAACAGTTTAAGAGGTTATCTGCTGACGCAGGACCCCGAGTTTATGGAGGAGCTGCGGACGTCGAATACCGCAATGACCGGACTTATCGGCGAGGTGGAGGATCTAATCGTCCGGCCGGAGGGTAGGGAATCCTTTCAGGAGCTGGCGAATAACGATGCTTCTTTTGTAAGAAGTTCTGAAGAGCTGCTGGCCAACCTGGAGAAGAATCATGATAAGGCGGCCGCCTTGGCTTATTTCAAAACAACCACTCTCCCGTTAGGCGAGCAGTTAGGGCCGCTCTCCCAAAAGTTTGTGAAATACCAGCAGCAGCTGCTGGAAGAGGACCGGACAAAGAACGCCTCCATGGTTGATTTCGTTAACACCTTGACGGCTATTCTTACGGTTATTACCTTTCTGTTAACCCTGCTTATCGGACTCCTGCTATCACACCGCATCACGAGCAATCTCTTCAAAATTACGAGCGTCATTACCGGATTTAATCATGATTCCAAAACATCCTCAAATATCCCGCATATCGAAGTTCGCTCCCAAGACGAGATCGGAGATATCGCCCGGTCCTTTAATGAAATGGCGATTACGCTGAATAAGTACTCCATTCTGGAGCAGGAGCAGCGCTGGCTTGAGACGAATGTTGCCGATATGGCGACCCGGTTCCAAGGCGTTAATAACCTGGAGTCTCTGGCTCAGCTGTTTATTACGGCGATTACCCCGCTGGTTGATGCCAGCTATGGCGTGTTTTATCTGAAAGACGGCACCGGCCGGCGCCATCAGTTGAATAGATTGGCATCTTATGCGTACCAGCATTCGGCTATCGGCGTAGATTTCTTCCGGAACGGAGAAGGGCTTGTCGGACAAGCTGCCTTGGAGAGCCGCACCATTCTGCTGACCAATGTACCCGACAATTACATTCAAATCACATCCGGATTAGGGAAGGCGTCGCCTGCAAGCCTGCTCATTATGCCGGTTCAGTTCGAAGGGCAGGTTATCGCCGTCATGGAACTGGCGTCGTTCGGCACCTTTACTCCAATCCAGCAATCGCTGCTGCAGCAGGTATCCACTCACTTGGGAAGCGTGCTTAGCAGTCTGCAGGGACGCATGCAGGTCGAGCAGCTGCTGGCGGAATCGCAGGTGCTGACGGAAGAACTGCAGACCCAGTCGGAAGAGCTGAGAGGCATTAACGAGAAGCTGGAGGAACAGAACAAGAATTCCGAGCAGAAGACAAGAGAGCTGGAGAAGACGAAGACCCAGCTGGAGGAGAAGGCCAGGCAGCTGTCGCTCAGCTCGCAGTATAAATCCGAGTTTCTGGCAAATATGTCTCATGAGCTTCGGACTCCGCTGAACAGTCTATTGATCTTGTCCAACATTCTGGCGACCAATACCGAAGGCAACCTAAACGATCATCAAGTGAAGTACGCCCATACCATTCATCAATCAGGCAATGACCTGCTGCAGCTGATTAACGACATTCTCGATCTGGCGAAGGTGGAAGCGGGCAAAATCGATCTCGTGCACGGCAAAGTTTGTCTTCATGAGATTAGCGAATTCGCCGAGCAGCAATTCCTTCCCGTAGCCCATCAGAAGGGACTTTCGTTTAAGACGGTAGTCGATGCCGATCTGCCGCAGTCGCTATACACGGATGAGCAGCGGTTAATGCAAATTATTAAAAACCTGCTCTCGAACGCTTTTAAATTTACCGAACGGGGCGAGGTAAAGCTGCATATTCACTACGCGCAGTCGGGATCGCGTGCAAAAGGAAGCATCGGCTTCTCTATCATCGATACCGGTATCGGTATCCCGAAGGAGAAGCAAGAGCTGATCTTTCAGGCTTTCCAGCAGGCGGACGGAACGACCAACCGGAAGTACGGCGGCACGGGGCTTGGTCTCTCGATCAGCATCAATATGGCGCAGCTGCTGGGCGGCACCATTCATGTAACCAGCGTGCCGGGTAAAGGAAGTGTATTCACGCTGACTCTTCCGAGTGAAGAGGCGTCCGAGAGCGTGGGCGGCCCATCCATCGTTCAGCAGGAATCCGCCGCGGCCGTCGCCGAGCTCATGGAGCCGGAAAGAGCTAGAGGGCCGGAAAGCGATGGCGCTGGCTTGGACGATGCGGTCTGGATAGGCAAAAAAGTATTGATTGTGGACGACGATATGAGGAACATTTATGCCACTACCATCGCCCTTGAGAGCAAGCAAGTGGAAGTGCTTTTTGCCGAGAATGGACTTTCGTGCTTAAAAGTGTTGAAGGAACATCCGGACGTGGATCTTATCCTGATGGATATTATGCTGCCTGAAATGGATGGCTACGAGACTATGCGCACGCTGCGGCAAATGCCGGGCTTTGGCGATCTTCCGATTATTGCCTTAACGGCCAAAGCGATGAAGGACGATAAGGACAAATGCCTGGAAGCAGGCGCATCCGATTACATGAGCAAGCCCGTCAAGCTGGAGCAGCTGTTTGCCCGCATCCATTCTTGGCTGAGCAGATAGGTGGTAAGGCGTCATGTGTACGAATGAGAAGGAACCAATGGATGAACTTGAGCAGCTCGAGATTGAACTGCTGCTGGAGGCGTTGTATCGGTATTACGGGGTTGATTTCCGGAACTATGTAATGCCGACGATCCGCCGAAGAGTATGGAATCGGATTCGGACGGAACGTCTGAGGACGATTTCCGGCCTGCAGGAAAAGGTGCTGCATGACCGGCAGGCGTTTAATCGGCTGGCTAATGACTTTTCCATCAATGTTACCGAGCTGTTCCGCGACCCCAGCTTCTTCAAGACATTCCGGGACAAGGTAGTTCCGCAGCTGAAGGATTATCCCCGCATCCGCATCTGGCATGCCGGCTGTTCGACCGGAGAAGAAGCCTACTCCATGGCGATGCTGCTGCATGAGGAAGGACTGCTGGAGAAGACAAGAATTTACGCGACCGATATGAACGAAGCGGTTATTGAGGAAGCCAAGCTGGGGGCCTTTCCTCTCGACCGCTTGGCCTCGTATTCCCATAATTACGCGCAGTCAGGCGGCAGGAAATCGATCAAGGAATACGTATCGGTTACGAGCGGCCGCGCGGAATTCAGTCCTTTTCTAGGGGAGAAGATTACGTTCGCCCAGCATAATCTGGCGGTAGACGAGTCCTTTAACGAATTCCATGTCATTATTTGCCGCAATGTCATGATTTACTTTAACTCTTATTTGCAGAACCGCGTGCATGAATTGTTTTATGAGAGCTTGTCCCCTTCCGGTTTCCTTGGTCTGGGGCATAAGGAGAGTATAACCTTTACCAGCTTCACAGACTGTTACAAGGAGATGGAAGCAAATGAGAAGCTTTACCGCAAAGTTAAATAGCGCCGTATCCAAGGTGAATATTCTGATGGTCGACGACCGTCCGGAAAATTTGATTGCTCTTGAAGCGATTCTGGCTTCCCCGAACTATAGGCTGTACTCCGCACATTCCGGCGAGGAAGCGCTTCGGCATGTGCTGACGACCGACTTCGCCGTTATTTTGCTTGATGTTCAGATGCCGGGGATGAACGGCTTCGAAACCGCCAGCCTGATCAAGATGAGAGAACGCTCGAAGCATGTGCCCATTATTTTTATTACGGCGATTAGTCAGGCGGCCGAGCATGTTAAGCATGGCTATTCGGTGGGGGCGATCGATTATATTTTCAAGCCTTACCATGCCGAAACGTTAAAAATGAAAATCGAGGCTTTCGTTCAGCTGTATCAATATCAGGAGCATATCAAGCTGCAGAATGAACTGTTGAAGGTTATTGGCGAAACCTCGAACGACACCATTGTCACCATTGATGAAGCCGGCATTATGCAAACCTTGAATCCCACGGCAGCGAGAATGTTTGGTTATGCTCCGGACAAGCTGGCGGGCCGTCCGATCGACGATATCGTTCCGGCTCTGTCCTCCTTCCTTCATGCCGAGACGAATCATGGCGCAAAATTAATCGAGACAACGGCGCTGCGCAAAGATTCGATCCCGTTCCCCGTGGATGTTCAGATCGGAAGGGCCAGTATCGTGGGGCAGCAGCTTTTCGTCTGCTCGATCCGCGATGTGACCGACCGCAAGATGATGGAGGAGGAGCGGTTCCGCAAAATTTTTGACACGACTCCTTGCTTAATCGCCCTGAGATCATTAAAGGATAAGCGTTATATCAATGTGAACGAGAGCCTGCTGCAAGCGATGGGCTATGAAGGGAATGAAGTCATTAATCAATCGGCGGACATGCTTCAATATATTGTAGACTCGGACGATAAGGGGGCTGAACGTCATGATCCATGGCAGCCGGCGCGTAATATTCGGATTCGGTACATGACGAAGACGGGGGACCTGCGGGACGGATTGCTTTCGAGCGAAATCATGCAGGTTCATGGCGAGGACTGCCTGCTCAGCGTGGTAACGGATATTTCGGAACGCGTGTTTTTGGAAAAGGAGATTACCCGTCTCGACCGGCTTAATATTACAGGGGAGATGGCTGCGGGTATCGTGCATGAAATCCGCAACCCGATGACGACCGTCCGGGGCTTCCTTCAGCTGTCGAGAAACAATCCGTCGAAGGAATACACCGACATTATGATTGAAGAGCTGGACCGGGTGCATAATATTGTGACGGAATTTCTATCCGTGGGCGCGCAGGCTCCAACCAGACGCAGTTCGAAGCACATTAATACGGTAATCGAGACGCTGTACCCGCTCATTCAGTCGAAAGCGTTAACCGGCAATCATGATATTTCCCTCGATCTGGGAGAATGCCCGCCGATTCAGCTCGATGAGAAGGAGATTCGTCAGCTGGTGCTTAATCTCGTATTAAACGGTCTGGATGCGATGCCTTTGGGCGGTCGTTTGAAAATCAGGACTTACTCGGACAGCAAGCAGGTCGTTATGGAGGTCAAGGACCAAGGCGGCGGCATTAAGGAAGAGTTTCTTGCGAAGCTGGGAACGCCTTTCTTCAGCACCAAGGCGAGCGGCACTGGCCTTGGCTTATCTGTCTGCTACGGCATTGCCGCCCGGCATGACGCCGTCATTAAGGTACAGACCGGCGAGCAGGGCACGACGTTTTTTGTGCATTTTAATTTGTAATAGCGGTAAAACGACAGACCTCCTGCTTGGCAGAGAGGTCTGTTCTTTGATTAGGTTGTCGCAGTCCGCCTACGTTGTACATAATGCAGTATAATAGTGCGATTTAGCTCGTTAAGCGGGAATATCCTGCACGGAATGCAGGATATTAGAGAGAAATGGCCGTGAATGGGTTCAAATCGGAGAAATATAATGCATTCTGTACAACATAATCTCCCGCTATACCGGGAATAGGTCAATATACTGCATTTCGTGCAACGTATCTCAGACTAAAATGGAACTGAGGGAGTGAGAGCAGCATAGCTAGGTTACTCGTTCGTTGCGTGACATGCAGCATAATGGTGGACTAACGCTAGAGCCGCAAGATTTAACCTCACAGTTGCAGACGCTCCATCCCGTTCATATATTTGCGAAGTGCTAACGGAATACGGATCGATCCATCCTCCTCCTGATGAGTTTCCAGCAGAGGGATGAGGATCCGCGGCGAAGCGACAGCCGTGTTATTCAGGGTATGGCAAAATCTTAGCTTGCCGTGGGCATCCCGGTAGCGGATGTTCGAGCGGCGCGCCTGGAAGTCGAGCAGGTTCGACGACGAATGGGTCTCGCCGTAAGCTTGGCGGCTTGGCATCCAGGTCTCGATGTCGAATTGCTTATAGGTTTTTTGCGACATATCTCCCGTGCATACCGCCATAACGCGATAAGGAAGCTCAAGCTGCTGCAGAAGATCCTCCGCATTTTGCGTAATCTCTTGCAGCATCCGCTCCGATGCCTCTATGCTGTCCTCGCAAATAATGACTTGCTCGACCTTCGAGAACTGATGAACCCGGTATAAACCATGCACATCCTTGCCCGCGGAGCCCACCTCGCTGCGGAAGCAGGTCGAGGCGGCTGCCAGTCGAATCGGCTTGCTGACATCCACGATTTCATTATCGTAGAACGAGATAAGGGGAACCTCCGACGTGCCAACCAGGTATTTGTCGCCGCCATCGATCCGGTAGGTCTGCTCCTCCCCAAGCGGGAAGAAGCCGGTATTAAACAGGGCTTCCTTGCGCACCATCAGCGGTACCTCTAGCAGGGTGAAGCCTCTGGCCATAAGCAAATCGAGCGCAAGCTGCTGTACGGCACGGTGCAGGGCAGCTCCGGCTCCGGTCAAATAATAGTTGCGGCTCCCGGCCGTTTTGACCCCGCGGGGGATGTTTATCATTTGGTGAAGCTCGCCAAGCTTTACGTGATCCTTGATTTCAAAGCCAAAGCCCGGCGGCTCGCCAACTCTTCTTACCTCGACATTATCCTGATCCGACTTTCCGATCGGCGTGTCCGGCGATACGATGTTCGGAACAACCTGCATAAGGTCCGCGTACTCGGCCTGAACGGCTCTCTGCTCTGTCTCCAGGCTGGCGATGCGTTGGTTAATTTCTTTCATGTGAAGCTTTTTCTGCTCCACATCCTTCTCTTCGCTGCTATAAATGGATAGGTTAATCTCTTGAATGGTCTGATTCCGTTCCTGACGCAGCTCCTCAATGTCCTGCTGCAGTCTCCGCCGCGCATCGTCCACCTCCACAAGCTGCGAAATGGAGATTGCGATCCCTTTCCGGTCTGCGACCGTTTGAACCTCTTCCCGGTTGTTTCTAATCCACTTGATGTCTAGCATGGCAACTCGCTCCTCTTCAATAAGAATACAAAAAAGCGCTCTAATCGTCCGATTGGGACGAAGAGCGCTTGTATTCTCGCGGTGCCACCCAAATTGATTAAACAGCTTTACCACTGTTTAATCCACTTAGTTCCGCGGTAACGGGCGGGTCCGGTTAACTTAGGGAGAACGGTAATTCCCCTTGACGAGAACGCCTCCGAGTTGGATTCTCTTCATCGGCCTAATTTCGTTTTAATTTTAACTAGTATAGCTTATGCTGCTATTTTTATTCAAGTGCGAATTTAAAAACCTGCGGGTTAATGCTGCTGAACAGGGGCAAGAGAGTAGAAGCGCTCGGTTTTATCCAATGTTTCTCTTACCTTCTCATCCCACACGTAGCTCAGTTCAAACGTCCCCTCCTGGAAGAAAAGCGGGAACCGGCGCGCAAACCAGCTTTGCATCGGAAGCTTTAGGGCTTCATCCTTGTTCACCCAGAGCAGCTCGCCTTCGGGCGGGCTCTCGAGCAGCGTGCCTTCAAACGAAGTCGCCAGGTAGTTGAAGACCATATATCTCAGGTTCGTGGTGGGATCGCAAAATTCCTCGAGGCCTTTATAGATGATGTCCCTTACGATTAAGCCGGTTTCTTCGCGTACTTCGCGGATGGCGCCATTCACGAGGCTTTCCGGGAAATCCACTTTGCCGCCGGGGGCGATATAGCCGGGAAAACCCTTTTGGTCTGGCCTATTGATTAAAAGTACCTTATCCTTATCTTGAACCATACACATCGTATACATTTTATAGGTAATGGACATGCTGTGCCGCCGCCTATTCTATCTAGGATTGATAGATTTATTGTACCACAGTGCCTATGCGGTACTCCTATTTTAGTTATAAATAAGTTTGCCCTTGCCGGACAGGAATCCGCTCTGCTATATTTGTTAGTAACAAATTGTTATTATCAAAATATATATAAGAATAGATGAGGGTGTGAGCAGCTTGGAACGGCTCGATTCAAACGGATTAACCGAGCGCGAATTTATGGAGCAGTATAAGCCGGGGGATTATGAGCGCCCTTCGGTTGCTGCGGACATGGTAATTTTTACGGTAACCCAAACGGAGGAAGGCAATTATCGCAAACTGCCCGAGAAGGAGCTTCGGTTGCTGCTTATTCAGCGGGGGGGGCATCCGTTTCTGGGGCAATGGGCATTGCCTGGCGGTTTTGTACGGCCTCACGAATCAACGGAAGAGGCTGCGGTCAGGGAGCTCCGCGAGGAGACGGGAGTCGATAACGTTTATTTGGAGCAATTATATACGTTTAGCGATATCGGCCGGGATCCACGAACTTGGGTCATGAGCTGCTCTTACATGGCACTGGTGAATAGCGAAAAGTTAGAGCTGAAGGCGGGAGACGATGCGGCGAACGCTGCATGGTTTAAAGTATCGTACCGGCTGATCAGGGAGCAAAAGGAGTTTTTTGAGGGCGGATATGCAAGGACGCTGCAGTATGAACTCCTTCTGAGTTCCGATTATGCAGAGCTGACGGCAATGGTGGAGCGTACGGATAGCGTTACGGAGGCAGCAACAAAAACCGCTTACAGCATAGTGAGCAACGACGGATTAGCTTTCGATCATGCCAAAATCATTGCCTATGCCATCGAACGTTTGAGAGGCAAGGTGAATTATACCGATATAGCCCTTCATCTCATGCCTAAGCTGTTTACGCTAACGGAGCTGCAGCAGGTGTATGAGGTTATTTTGGATAAAGAGCTTCTAAAGGCGGCGTTTCGGCGCAAGATTACGGATCTCGTGACGGAAACCGATCACTATACGGAAAACTCCGGTCATCGCCCATCCCGCCTCTATCGAAGAAAGATGGAGGGATTCCAATGAAATACAGCATGGAACAATTGCAGACGGAACATGCTTCCGGCAAGAGGGGTACGTTTCTGTTCTTCTGGGGGCACACGCCTTCCGAACTCGGAAAGATTGACAAAAGCTGCTTAAGCCAATGGTGGATAAGTCCATTCGTTATCGATGGGGTTCCGTATTCATGCTCCGAGCAATATATGATGGCGGAAAAAGCCCGGCTGTTTCAGGATGGGGAGATGTTGGCCGCAATCCTGCAAGCGAGAGGTCCGAAAGAGATGAAGGCTTTTGGCCGGGCAGTGAAAAACTTTGATAAATCGGTGTGGGAAAGCCGCTGCTTCGCGATTGTGAAGAAAGGGAACCTTGCTAAATTCTCGCAAAATGCTTTGCTTGGACTATTTCTAAAGTCAACGGATAACTCCATTCTGGTTGAAGCCAGCCCGCACGACAGGATTTGGGGTATAGGTATGGGGCAGTCGGATTCCAATGCAGGAAATCCGTTAGAATGGCGCGGAAAGAATTGGCTTGGATTTGCATTAATGGAAGTCAGAGATGAACTGTTTAACGAAAGAAGGGATAATCATGAACCGTAGAGAAATTGCACAGGAGACCTTACTTATCCAGCAGCAAGGCTATTACAACTATAATGGCATTCGAGTTAACATAGCGGAGGCGCAGAAGTTATCGGAGGACAAAAGCCGGCTTTTTACGCCGGAAGAGGGCGTAAGCATAATCGGTAATTTGCGGGTGCCGTTAAAGGGAGCGTCCCAACCATCTGTTTACGTCACGAATGAGGCTACTGTTCAAGCAATAATCCGCTATGCCGAAACGGGTGCCGAACGGGTCGGGGTGCTTAACTTTGCAAGCGCCAAGAATCCCGGCGGCGGATTTCTGAACGGTGCGATGGCACAAGAGGAGAGTTTGGCTGCATCAAGCGGATTATACGGGACACAACTGAGGCATCCGCGCTTTTATTCCGCCAACCGGGCTTGCCGATCCATGATGTACACCGATCATGCGATTTACTCTCCCGATGTCGTATTTTTCAGGGATACCCGATTTAACCTCATTCGTCAGCCTATACGGGCCTCGGTGCTGACCCTTCCGGCCGTAAACTACGGGCAGGTTGTGCAGAAAGGCGAGAATAAGCTTCAAGCGGAACGCGTTATGAAAGACCGCATGCGGCTGGCGTTAGCTATTTTTGCCCATCAGGGGGATACCAATCTCATTCTGGGGGCTTATGGATGCGGCGTATTCGGGAATGACCCGGTAAAAGTAGCAAATTGGTGGCATGATCTTTTGGAAGTCGAAGGTTATTGCACATGGTTCTCGACGATTACCTTTGCCGTACTTGATACGTCAAAGGACCGTAAATGCTATAACGCCTTTGAGCGGGTGTTTCGAGTAAAGGAGCAAAGATCATAATGAGCGAACACGACATTATAAAACAAACGCGGCTGCCGGTAACGGTAAGCGGCATGGTGCGTAATCTGCGTAAGCTAGGCATACGGGAGGGTGACCATCTTCTCGTTCATTCCTCCATGTCCAGCTTAGGCTGGGTATGCGGCGGCCCGCAGGCGGTTGTGCAGGCTCTGCTGCAAGCCGTTGGGGCTGAAGGCACGCTGGTCATGCCGGCGCAGTGCGGAGACTGGAGCGATCCCGCCGAGTGGGGGAATCCTCCTGTTCCGCAGGAATGGCTAGAGATGATTTACAACGAAATGCCGGCTTTTGATCCGGCTGTAACGCCAACCCGGGGGATGGGGCGTATTGCCGAGCTGTTCCGGACTTATCCGGGCACGTTAAGGTCGGAGCACCCTCAGGTATCCTTTTGCGCGAACGGCAAGTATGCCGAATATATCGTATCCGGCCATCCGCTAACGCCCCAGTTCGGGGAGGCGTCCCCGCTTGGCAAGCTGTATGCGGCAGGGGCAAAGGTGCTGCTGCTTGGCGCAGGCTTCGACTCCTGTACAAGCCTGCATCTTGCCGAGACAAGGATTGACCGCATGCCAACGAAAAAGATGGGAACGGCCATGCTGGTCGATGGGGAACGTTCCTGGCAGTGGTTCACGGATTACGCGTATGACTCGGGTGATTTCGACGAGTTTGGCGCGCAATTCCATAGCGGAGTTCAGCACGGCAAGGTAGGCCAAGCCGACTGCAAGCTGTTTGAGATGACGACAGCGGTTGATGCCGCGGTTCAGTGGCTGCCTAAGCACCGGCAATTCACTTAAAGGGAGAATGGGGGTGGCGATATGATCGAAAGATTGATGTTCAGGGCAGCGTGGAAGGACGGGCTTCAGGAGGAAGGCATGGCGGCCCTGCAGCAGGATGAGCAGGTTATCCGCCTCGTGAAGCAGGGACGTTTGATGACGGCAGCGGCTTTTTATTGGAATCATAATCTCTTTCTTTACTATGAGTGCATGGACGGCAAGCTGGCCCCAGAGGAAGTTGCCGGTGCGGCGGAGCCCTATTTGAAGGATTGGCCGGGACAGGTTGAGCCCCGCAAATGGATTCGGATGATGGATGTCTTTCACTTTAACGAACCTGCCGATCGGGAGCATTGGCTTCGCAAGAATCCGGTGGAGAGGAGAGTGGGGCGCGTTGCCCATCTGAAGCCGGAGATGATCGGCAGCTACGTGTATTACCATTACCAGCTTCAGGAGGAGCGGGCTTTCTTTGGTCCCAAGTACGAGATGATCGGAATCCACGAGAATCTCCTGTTCGGCTATCAGGAATTCCCGAATGTGACGGAGGAGCCTGTTGTGCCCGGCCGTCTCCAGACAAAGGGAACGCCGGAGAATTGGAGCGACGCGAGAATGGACCTGCATTTCCAACCGTGGGAAGACGGGCATCTGTATTTCAAACC
This sequence comes from Paenibacillus sp. ATY16, assembly GCF_003399985.2. Classification (NCBI taxonomy): domain Bacteria; kingdom Bacillati; phylum Bacillota; class Bacilli; order Caryophanales; family Paenibacillaceae; genus Paenibacillus; species Paenibacillus sp. ATY16. The sequence continues at coordinate 178,223 of NZ_NMOK02000004.1, forward strand.
GATTGAACGGATTTATGCGTATTACATAGGCGATATTACCGTATAGAAAATATACAGATTTTATAATCCATATCCTGTAAAATAAGAGGGTAACTCTATTGTGGAGGTTGATGGAATGGATCAGGTCTTTGAAGCCATCCTGGTTAGCAAGCCCTCTTTCCATGCGGTCGGAATCAGGTGGGAAGGAACGTTTGAGGAAGCGGGAGAGGGAGGCATCCGTGCCGTTCAGACGGAAGTAATTCGAAGGTTAGCGGAAATCAGGCATGTTGTTCACCCGGACATTTTACTCGGCTTATCCTATCATCATGAAGGCGACAGCTTTATTCACTATGCGGCTCTCGAAGTCGAACGGGTGGAGGATGTTCCTGAAGGTATGGCCAGCGTAACCGTTCCGGCTCTGACTTATGCCATGACCGAGCACAAGAAGGAAGACAATATCGACTCCTCTTATACGAACATTTTCGCCTGGATTGAGAAGCAGGGTTATCCGTTGCATAAAGGGGATGTTACTCATTTTGAGAAATACCCGATGGCACAGGATCCTTACGCCAAAAACCCGGAGTTCACGATTATGATACCGGTTGATCCAAAAGCATAACGCCATGGTTACGGAGCCTCCGCAGATCTTGTCTGCGGAGGCTTTTTAATTTTATCCCCTGGCAGTGGCGGATACTATCGTTAACGGCAGGCCGGATTTGCGATACGATGCCGCTTCATACTCATCCAGACGGCTGTCGGTAATGATCTCGTCAAATTCATCGAGGGATGCGAAAATCGCAAGAGAATTGTAGCTGAACTTGGTGGAGTCGGCCAGCAGAATCGTTTTACCCGCAGTTTCCATGGTGGTCTGCCGGACGCCGACAAGGTTTGGAGACCAAGCCATGGCGCCTTTCGTCAAAGAGACGGCCTCGCAAGTCAGGAATGCGGCATCAACAGTCAGCGACTGCAGCATTTTCTCCGCATAAAAGCCGTCCAAGCTATACGCCCATTTGCTTATTCTTCCTCCCGAGCAATACACGTCGAAGCTGCCGAATCTCTCCTCATTGGATAGCATCAGAGCCGTATGCAGATCACGGGTAATGATCTTAAGCCCTTTAAACCTCTCCAGTTCATCCACCATGGAAGCCACGGTGGTCCCCGCATCCAGAATAATGCTCATGCCATCCTGAATATGCTTGGCGGCTTCCTTGGCAATAGCCAGCTTCTCCGCCTTATGCTCGTTTGCCCGCTGCTCGTATTTGGCGCCCATGAACCGTTTTACCTTGACGGCGCCTCCATGGAAGCGCTGAATTTTACCTTCCGATTGCAGAAGATCGAGGTCGCGGCGAATCGTCATCTTGGAGACGTTAAACTGCTCGGCAAGCTCGAGGATCGTTAACTGCGGCTTTGAATCCAGTAGTATCATAATTTCGTGACGACGTGTTCCGATGAGCATAAATGATCTCCTCCTATTAGCTGCCTCAACTCTAACTAAACATGTTATGTATTTGTTCAATTGTGTGAAAATTCTGTATACAAACTTTCGTTTGTGTGATATAAGGTGAATATGAGGTTTATTCGTGTTACTTAAGTGTGACTTTAGTTTACTTAAAATTCAGAAAATTTGCTAGACCCTCATGAAATTCGTTGCTAACCCCCGTATTTATGTTATTTAATCTTACATTCATTTTATGAAGAGGTGAGCGTTTCATGTTCTTTCGTTATCAGGGAGAAGCCTATGACCGCAAGTTCCTGCCAAGATTGACGACCAAAGAGATTGCGGCCATGAACAAAGACGATGTGCTGCTTGTGCTGCCCGTTGGCGCGGTGGAGCAGCATGGTCCGCATATGCCGGTCTTTACGGATACGCTGCTCGGCGAAGCGATGCTGGCTAAGGCTTTCGAGCATTTGCCCGAAGATTCGTCCATCTGGCTGCTGCCATCCGTGAGTTACGGAAAAAGCACCGAGCATGCCGGTCATCCCGGGACCATTACCCTGTCGGCCAAGACATTAATGGCGGTATTGGAGGATATCTCTTCTTCCATTGCCCGAAGCGGCTTCCGCAAGCTGCTGCTCTTTAATACGCATGGCGGCAATGCGGATCTGCTCGGAATGATGGCGAGGGAAATCCGGATAGCGACGGGGCTTGAGGTCTACCGGCTGGATCCCGGCGCAGTCGGTTACAGCGATTCCTTTACGGATGAAGCGGAAAAAGCATGCGGCATTCATGCCGGCGACGTGGAGACGTCTCTTGTTATGGCGACATGTCCGGGCTGGGTTCACGCGGAGCTTGCGCCCCGCGAGATGCCGAGGTTCCCGGATTCCCGCTATTTTTCGTTCCGGTCGCGGTCCTTTGCTTGGGTAATGGACGATATTTCGGGCAGCGGAGTGGCGGGAGACGCCACCAAAGCTACACCGGATAGAGGGGCAGCGATGCTGGAGACGGCCGGGCCGCTCCTGGCGGAGGCACTGCTGCATATTGCATCGTTTAATATGGCATCACTGAAGAACGAATAGGGGGGGATTACCATGACAACAATGACGGGAGCCAAGGAATGGGTAAGGATGGAGCGGTTGTCCAAGGTATATCCGAACGGAACGGTCGCGGTCAAAGAGGTTGATCTGACGATCCACGAGGGAGAATTCCTTTGTTTCGTCGGGCCGTCCGGCTGCGGGAAATCGACGATCTTCAAGATGATTACCGGGTTATCCAATCCGAGCAGCGGAACCTTGCAGGTCATGGGAGCATCGGCAAGCGTGGCCCGCAAGCGGTCCGATACGGCTTTTGTTTTTCAGGATCATACGCTTCTGCCCTGGAACTCGGTCATTGATAACGTGACACTTCCGTTGGCGCTTCGCGGGGTACCGCGCAAGGAACGTCAGCAGGAGGCGGAACGCGTGCTTGAGATGGTTGGCCTGAAGGACCATATGCGCTCCATGCCGCGCGAGCTGTCCGGCGGGATGAAGATGCGGGCTTCGATTGCCCGTGCCTTGGTGGCGAGACCCAAGCTGCTGCTGATGGATGAACCCTTTGGCGCGCTTGATGAAATTACGCGCCAGACGCTGCAGATCGAGCTGCTCGAGCTATGGCGGCAGGATCCGGAAATGACCGTACTCTTTGTTACCCATAACGTATTTGAAGCTGTATTTCTGTCGACCCGCATCGCGGTTATGACCCCTCGTCCGGGCAAGGTATCCGATCTAATCGACGTGCCGGTACCGTTCCCGCGCGACGAGTCATTCCGTACAACGCCGGAATTCGGGCAGATTGTCCGTTCCGTGTCACAAGCCCTTAAGCATTAGAGAGGAGGAGAAACCATGTTGAAGGATTGGATGGTAGAAATGCGGGAAGCGGTCGGGGAGGAGAGGCTGCTGTCGGAGCCGGGGCAGGTAGAGAAATTATCCAAGGATTATTATTGGTATTCCCCGGTACTGGTCCCGCTGCTTCAGGATAAAAGGGCGGAGGCGATTGCCGTCCCGCATTCCGTGGAGGAGACGGCGAGCGTGCTCGCTTACGCTTGGAAACACCGGGTTCCGGTGACAACCCGCGGCGCGGGTACCGGAAACTACGGTCAGGCGGTTCCGCTCGAAGGCGGCATTGTTCTTGATCTGAGCAAGCTCGACAAGGTCATTGAAGTAACCGACACTTATGCGCGCGTGCAGGCCGGAGTTCGGCTTGGCGGACTCGAGAAGCTTCTCCGTTCCGAGGGGAAAGAGCTCCGGATTTACCCGAGCACCTACGTGAAAGCAACGGTTGGCGGCTTCGTAAGCGGCGGCTCGGGCGGGATTGGATCGATAACCTGGGGCAACCTGTGGGACGGCAACGTGCTGGAGGCAGTCATCCTGACGGTGGAAGAAACGCCGCGCAGGCTGACCGTCAAGGGAGACGATCTGATCGCTTATATCCATAATTACGGAACGACGGGCGTGCTTGTCGAGGTCGTTATTCCGATTGCGGCAAAGACGGAATGGACGCAAACGGTTGTCCAGTTCGATGATTTCGAATCGGCGGCACGGTTCTCTCATGCGGTTGCGCTGGATGATTCCATTCGCAAACGGCTGGTTGCTCCGGTCGAATGGCCGATTCCAACCTTTTTCAAGCCAATCGCCTCGAAGCTGGAAGCCGGCTGCAGCGCTTGTCTGCTGGAGACCGCGCATGGCAGCGAAGAGCGGCTGGCGGCGCATGCCGGAGAGTTTGGCGGCCGAATCGGCTACACCATTCCGCCGGAGCAGTACCGCAAGGTGATCGGGCTGTCCGATTTTACATGGAACCATACGACGTTATGGGCGCTTAAAACGGACTCGACACTGACTTATTTGCAGGCAGGCTTCGATAAGGAGCGGTTCCTTGACCAGATAACGCTTATTAAAGAGCAGTTCGGCGAAGAAGTGCTGATGCATCTCGAATTCATCCGAACGGCTGGCGTTGTTGTTCCCGCGGCCCTGCCGATTGTCCGTTATACGACGCATGAACGTCTGTATGAGATTATTGCCTTCTTCCGGTCCATTGGCGTCCGGATTAATGACCCTCATACCTGGATTCTGGAGATGGGAGGACGCGGGGAGTGGGATGCGATGGTAAATGCCAAGCGTGCCAACGACCCCCGCGGACTGTTGAATCCGGGCAAGCTGCAAACGCCGGTTGAGAGTATTTCGAATCAGGAGGGATAAGCGATGCGAGAGGAGACAATGACTACCCCGGAATTATCGTTCGGGACGTCGGCAGGCACGAATTCAACAAAGCTGCGTACCTCGTCACTAAAAAAGGTATGGAAAAGAATAGGCCCGCCGTCGATCGCCTTTATTCTGTTTATCGGCGCATGGGAGCTGTTCTGCCGGTTATCCGGCCTGAAGCCGTATTTGCTCCCTAAGCCTTCGGATATTGTACTGGCTGCCTCCGAGAATGCCTCGAATTTGTGGGTATCTGTATATACAACCATTACCGAAGCGGTACTCGGATTTCTGCTCAGTATTGTTCTGGGCGTTGGTTTTGCCATTCTGCTCGCCAGCTCCAAGCTGATTGAACGAAGCATTTACCCTTACGCCATCATTATGCAGACGATTCCGATCGTCGCTATTGCCCCTATTATCGTCATCTGGTTTGGAGCCGGCATGAACGCCATCATTATTATCGCTTTTCTCATCGGATTTTTCCCGATGCTGTCCAACACCCTTATCGGCCTGAACTCAACCGACCACAACATGAAGAACCTCTTCTATCTCTATAACGCTTCTCCCTTGCAGACCATGATTCGGCTTCGCATTCCCGCGGCGCTTCCCTATATCGTGGCGGGCCTCAAAATCTCTTGTACGCTTGCCGTTATCGGCGCGATTGTTGGCGAGTATATTGCCGGCATCGGCGGGGGTAATGGTGGACTTGGTTACGCCATTACCGTTGCGTCATCCCGCCTACAGACGGCTTATCTGTTCGCCTGCGGCTTATCCGCATCCTTGCTCGGTATTGCGTTCTTCCTGCTCGTGAACGCCTTCTCCAAATGGATGCTGAGCTCCTGGCATGAATCCGAGATGAAATCTTCCGAAGGTTAGGGGTGAATTCTCTTGCTCACAGAAACGTTGGAAGCCATTAACGTCAAGCTGCCGCTGCAGCAAAGCGAAGAACTGTACACGGTTAAAGCGCGGGGAGGCCGGTGGACGGTGGTCGAGCGCCAGGAGGGAGTGATCGTCTCCTCGGAGCATTTGCCGATCCAAGGGCTCTCCTTCGACGAATTAAAGACAACGGCCTTGCTCGATCTGGAGGGAAAAGTGATGCTGCCGGGCTTTGTAGACGCCCATATGCATCTCGACAAAGCGTATTCCTTGCCGTGGGTGCGCAACCGGTCCGGCACGCTGCTCGAGGCCATCGAGAATTACCGGGCGGCTTCGCCGGCCTTCACGAAAGAGATGATCCGCGACCGCATTGTGAAAGCCGCGCTGAGCTCGGCTTCCTTCGGCTCGGCCGTGCTTCGCAGCCATCTCGACGTGCCGGTGCATATGGGCCGCGAGATGGCGATGCGGACGATTGAAGCGGCGCTGGAGGCCCGGGAGAAGGTTGGCGGAATCGTTGACATTCAGTATTTTCCGATGTTCTTCTATGACCCTGCCTATGAACGGGAGCTGACGGAGTTTGCTTCAGAGACGCTCCGCATGGGCATAGACGGAATCGGCGGCGCCCCGCATTTGTCCCCTAATCCGGAGACCAATGTGGGCTGGGCATTCCGGCTGGCGCAGTTGTTCGATAAGCCAATCGACCTTCATACCGATGAATCGGATAATCCCGACATGAAAACGATCGATATTTACTGCGATTACGTGAAAGCAGGCGGTTACGGCGGCCGGGCAACGGCAGGCCATCTCTGCTCCTTGTCGGCGATGGAGCATAACGAAGCGGAACGGCTGATTGCGAAAATGGCGGATGCGGGCATAGCGGCGGTTACCTTGCCCGCGGTTAATCTCTACCTGCAGGGACGCGGCGACCGGGGCAACGTGCGGCGCGGCGTCACCCGCGTCAGGGAGCTTGAGGAAGCGGGAGTGACCATTGCCGCGGCCTCGGACAATATTCAGGACCCGTTCCATCCGTTTGGCAGAGGGGATCTGCTGCAGATTGGCCTAATGACCGCCTATGCGGCCCATTTGGCCAAGGAGGAAGATATCGTCACCGTGCTCCGCCTGTTGACGACAAACCCCGCCAAGCTTGCCGGCCTTACCCAATACGGAATTGCCCCGGGCAATCCGGCCAGCTTTGTCGTGCTGGACGCCTGCTCGGAGGAAGAGCTGTTCCAAGAGCTTCCGTCATCGCGGTGGGTGTACAACAAGTCGAAGTGGACGTTTGCTTCCATGCTGAGCCGGTTCGGCCTGGAGCCTAGTGTCTCCGGCTCACTCGTTTAACTTTTCCATAAAGTCCGGTGTTTGTCCGCTGCCAGAGGGATGCACATATAGAGAAGAAGAGGATAGGCTTATGCTTTCGAAGTAAAAATCAATTTATTTTAGGGGGAAGAGAAACATGCTGACAAAGACGGGATCAAAGAAAACATTGGGCGGAATGACGGTGCTTCTTGCCGCGGCGCTTACGTTATCCGCTTGCGGGGACAGCAAATCATCGGGGGATTCGAAGGAGCTGACCAAGGTCAGCCAGGTGACCAACTGGTTCGCGGAGCCGGAGCATGGCGGGCAGTATGCCGCGCTGGACAAAGGCTTTTACAAGGATGCGGGTCTCGACATGACCATTCAATCCGGCGGCCCCGGCATCTCTTCCACCCAGATCGTAGCCGGCGGCAAAGCGGAGTTCGGCATGGGTCAGGCGGACGAAATCCTGCTGGCGCGTCAGAACGGCATTCCGCTTGTGGCGATCGCGGCGACCTTCCAGAAGAATCCGCAGGGCATCATGTTCCACAAGGGCCAGTTCAAGGACATTAAGGAGCTGAACGGCAACAAAATTTTCGTCGGCAGCGGCGTGGTGTTCTGGGAGTACTTAAAGAAAGCCTATAATCTCGATAAGGTGACGGAGATGAAGTATACCGGCTCGCTGGCTAACTTTGTAGCGGATCCGAAGGCGGCCACGCAAATCTATATTACCTCCGAACCTTTCTCCATGCAGCAGGAGGGCGTCGACGTCGACTACTTCCTGAACTATGACCTTGGCTATAAGCAGTACGGCAACGTTCTTTATACAACCGAGGATTTCCTGAAGAAGCATCCGGATACGGTAAAAGCTTACGTAGAAGCATCCATTAAAGGCTGGGACTATTACAAGGATCATTCCGAAGAGATCAACAAGGTGATGCAGGAGAAGAATCCGGATCTGAAGCTTGAAGCGATGGCTTACGGCGCCAAAGCGCAGGAGCCGCTTGTGTACGGCGGCGATGCGGAGACCCACGGCGTTGGCTACATGAGCAAGGATATCTGGTCCGGCCTCCAAGCGCAGCTGGTCGACATGGGGCTTCTGAAGGAAGCGGAGCCGATTGAAGACGTGTTTACGAACGAATATTTGCCGGGCACGGGCAAGTAACAAATGAAGCAACGGAGCCGCTGCATGCGGGCATGCGCGGCTCCGGCTTTTCTAGGGAGAGATCGCCATGGCTAACGTTCTTGTCATTTATTTCAGCGCATACGGACATATTCACCGGATGGCGGAAGCCGCCGCGCAAGGCGCTGAAAGCGAAGGGCATACGGCAAGGCTGGTCCGTATCCCGGAGTTCCGCCATCCGGACAATGTAACCGCGCTGCTCGATCATCCGGACCGAAGACGGCCAGCGGCAGACAGCCGGCTATCCGGCACCTTCCGGGTTGGAGCCCGCTGGGAGAAATACGAAGCCGCCCAAGCTCTCCAGCAGTCGGTACGCGAAGCGACGGCGGATGATCTTCGCTGGGCGGATGGCATTGTCTGGGGCTTCCCGACGTATTACGGCTCCATGCCGGCGCAGGTCAAAGCCTTCCTTGATCTGTCGGGCAGCCTGTGCGCAAGCGGGGAGCTGGAAGGGAAGCCGACCGGCGTGATGACAAGCGCCGGATCCATCCATACCGGCCACGAAGCGACAATCTTGACTTCTATCATTCCGCTGCTGCATTTCGGGATGGTGTACGTCGGATTGCCGTATTCGCAAAATCCGGAATATTTGACCGCGGACGCCATTGGCGGTTCCCCTTACGGCCCTTCGACGCTGGCAGGCCCGGACAGCTCGAGAACGCCGGACGAGCGCGAGCTCCGGATGGCCGGGAGGCTTGGCGCGAGAGTGGCTAGATTCGCAGCAGCAACCAAAGGCATAAAATGAATGGCGGGGATACGATGACGATACCATTGGATTTGCTTGTTTCCGAGGTTAGGCTGCCCGGCAGCGGAGAATTAACGGATCTGGGCATCAAAGGCGGTAAAATAACGGCGGTCGGCAAGCTGGCAGGGGCAGCCGCCAAGAATGTCTTTCAGGCGCGGGGCAGACTGCTGCTGCCTCCCTTTGTTGAACCGCATGTGCATCTGGATACGACCTTAACGGCAGGCGACCCGGTATGGAATGAGAGCGGAACGCTGGCGGAAGGCATCTCGGTATGGGCTTCCCGCAAAAAGCAGCTGACCCGCGAGGATGTCCTTGCGAGGGCGGAGCGTACGTTAGAGCTGTTTATCGGCTACGGCGTGCTGTATCTTCGCGCGATGGTTGATATAGGCGACCCCAAGCTGACGGCGCTGCGAGCGGTGCTGGAGCTGAAGGACAAATACAGGGATCGCATGCATATGCAAGTGATCGCTTTTCCGCAGGACGGCCTTCTCGCCTGCCCGGAAAATGTAGCTAGGCTGGAGGAAGCGCTGCGGCTTGGGGCCGACGGCATTTCCGCGGTTCCTCATCTAGAGCGGACCCGCGAGGACGGGATATTAAGCCTCCGCAAGGCTTTTTCCCTTGCCGAGCGGTACGGCGCCTTTGTTCACGTCTTCTGCGACGAGACGGACGATGAAGCCTCGCGGTACCTTGAAGTATGCGCCGCGCTTGCAATAGAGACCGGTCTCGGCAGCAAGGTGACGGCAGCTCATGCCAATGCCGCGGCTTATTACAAAGAGCCGTATTTTCAGAAGCTGCTTGGGCTGGTGAAGCAGTCCGGACTTTCCATTGTGGCCTGCCCGCTGATTAACAGCGTTATGCAAGGCCGCTATGATACATCTCCGAAGGGGCGCGGCATTACGCGGATTCAAGATTTTCACCGGGCCGGTGTTAATGTCGCTTTGGCGCATGACGATATCCGCACCCCTTTTTATCCGCTTGGAACGGGAAATCCGCTCGATGCGGCTCATATGGCGGCCCATCTTGCCCATATGTGCGGCCGTCGGGATCTTAACGATATAGCCGGCATGATTACGCATGGCGGGGCAAAAGCAATGGGAATCGCTGGCTACGGCTTTGAGCAGGGGGGACCGAAGGTTGGCGATCCGGCTTCCTTCTTGCTGTTTGATGCTCCCGATTCGGCTGAGTTAATCTGTACCCGGTCTGCCCCGCGATATGTGTTCCGTCAGGGCCTTCTTGTTGCGGAAACGGCGCCTGTTATTACAAAGCTGCTGCACGCGGCGAGTGGCGAAATTGCTTGCTCGAGTCTTGAAGCGGGAGTTAAATGATAAAAATTTAACCAAATTTTAGGTCAACGCGACTATTCAAAACGATGTTTATCTCCTTGATAATCGGGTGTAATCGTTATTGAGGAGGGATTCGAATGATTCGCAATCAGAGGCTTAGTCTTGTAAACAGGCCATTTAAAATGGTTGTCAGCGCTTTTCTCGCGCTGCTTCTGTTTGGCGCAGCCGTTATGCCGGCCTTTGCGGCAAGTCCGGGGAAAACCGTCAACGCGTCTGCTACTCTGGCCTATAGCCTGAAAGGGCTTAGGCACAACCTGGCCGTCCAGAAGGCCTACATCGCATCCAAGTATCTTTACGTCACCCAGCGCTCGGGAGGGACGGTGTATCTGTCGAGACTGCTCATGAAGGGCAGCACCGCCACCTACGTGGACGAAATGACCATTACCAATTCCGGTCATGGCCAGACGCTGGATATGTACACCTACAAGGATGTCGATTACTTCTATTTTAGTTCAAAAGCGGACCCGTCCACCTCGTACGACTGGTCGCTTCAGGTTGCGCGGCTGAAATATTCGGCGGGCAAGAAGTACGATTATACGGGTCTTCGCCGGTTCACCTACTTGAACTATGCGAATAAGACCGGCAAGCGTTTAGGCGATACCTATCGCGTGGACGGCGGCGGGAACAGCGACTATACGATTTTCCGCGTACAGACGTCCCAAGGCTCGGTTACATGGTCCATCTATAATACGGCAGCCTTAAACAAGCTGTTGGACGGCAGCGAACAAGTTCGGATGGACAGCGCTGCAGCTAAAAAAGCCTGCGTAGCCAGCTTCACCCAATCGGGCAGCCGTATCGTCAGGCCAAACGGATCGTTCCAAGGCATGGATATGCTAGGAAGCACAAAGATCTTTACGTCGGGCGGGGCGGAAGGGCAGACGCCGAGCATCGCCTTGATGTCGCAAACAGGCGCATACAAGTCCCTCGTTAAGATCACGAATGTAGGGAAACATGAGATTGAAGGCGTGCAAACGAAAAACGGCAGGGTTTACTTCACGATCGTAACGGACCCAAAAAACAAGAAAGACACGCAGAAGGTGTATTACGTGCCGGAAAGCAAATTTAATTAAGTTATGCAAACAGGGCTGCCCCGCAAGCAATCTGCTGCGGTGGCGGCCCTGTTTGCATAACTGGAGGACACGCCGCATAAGACGTAAGGTAGCTTTACTTCGGCAATAGGGAGGGAACAAGCGGTGAGCAAAAGGTTCCTGAATTCTCCGACCGCCTACGCGCTTGGGATGTTCGCGATGATGGTCCCAAGCCAGGCCTTTGCGTCTTTTTTCAACTACTACTACGTGGAAAAGCTGGGGCTTAGCCTTGGGCTGGCTACGATAGCACGCACGATCTATCTGATCTGGGATGCGGTCAATAACCCGATGGCGGGCTATCTATCCGACCGGACCCGCACGAAATACGGCAGGCGCAGGCCTTGGATCTTTTTCTCCACGCCTGCGTTTATGCTTGTCTTCATCATGGTCTTCTCCGTCCCGAAGGGACTTGGCAATACGGAGCTGTTCGCGTGGCTGCTTACGTCGCTGATCCTGTTTGAAGGAATTGCTACACTGCTGTGGGTGAACTACGGAGCGCTATTTCCGGAGCTGTTCGAAGGAGACCGGCTTCGGGCGAAGGCGTCCGCCGTCCAGCAAGGCTTTCAGATTGCGGCTATTCTGATCGGAACGGCATTGACGCCGATTCTATACGGATGGATCGGCTTTGGATGGATGTCGGTTGTTTATTCGCTTGTATTCGGTATCTTCATGACCTGGTTCGCTTTGTCCGTCCGGGAGAAGGAGAGCGCTCATCAGGAAGCGCCTCTGCCTCTGATAGCCGCCTTCCGGGAGACGCTGACGAATAAGCCGTTCTGGATCTTTAATATAGCGGGCTCCTTCGCCCAGACGGTGAACGGCCTGCTTGCCGCCCTGCTTCCTTTCTATGCGAAATACAACCTGCATATCTCGGAGGGCGAGGTGTCCATCCTGATGGGTGCCGTCTTTGTCTCCATTATCCCGCTTGTCGCGGTCTGGTATCTGATCTCCCGCAGGCTTGGCGGCCTGCTCAGCTGGCGGCTGGCGCTCGCCGTTTACGGGCTTTCCGTCATTCCGCTATGGTTCGCGGGCAATCTTGGCAGCGGTATTCTCGCCGGCATTCTGGTCGGCTTCGGGATGGCGGGGTTCCTTGTTACGCCGGCAATGCTAAGCGGCCGGATTATCGATCTCGACGCGGAGCGGACCGGCAGACGCAGGGAAGGAATTTATACGGCGGTAGCCGGGTTTATTACGCGGTCCAGCGGCTTGATCGCGGCGGTGGCCTTCTGGATTGTTGGCCTTATGTACGGCTACCAGAGCGGCGACGAGCCGGGGTCGCAGCCGGAGACGGTATTCCGGGTGCTAATCTGCGTGGTTCCCCTAATTCTGCTTACGGTATCCTTTGTCATTTCCTTGTTCATGAAGAATTTAGAGGAGCCGGGTCAATCGAAACGTCCGGTGTGATATGATAATGGCAAAATCAAACCAAGGGGAATCGCATGAAGCAAGTAACGATTGGCATGTTCGCGCATGTGGATGCGGGCAAGACCACGCTGGCGGAACAGCTTCTTTATCATACGAACAGCATACGGGAGCGGGGCCGGGTCGACCATAAGGATGCCTACCTCGACAGCCACGATATTGAACGCGCGAGAGGGATAACGGTGTTTGCGGATCAGGCCGTTATGACCTATAACGGCGCGACTTATTACTTAATCGATACGCCGGGACACGTCGATTTCTCGCCGGAGATGGAGCGCGCGGTCCAGGTGATGGACTATGCCGTCCTGGTGGTGAGCGCCGTGGAAGGCGTGCAGGGGCATACCGAAACGGTTTGGCAGCTGCTTTCGAAGCACCGCGTGCCGACGTTCTTTTTTATCAACAAGATCGACCGGACCGGGGCGGACGTTAACCGCGTAATGGAGGACATTCAGCAGCATCTGACGCCGGATGCTTGTCTGATGACGGACAGCTTTGCCGGCGGCGTCGCGGGAGAGACGTTAGTGGAGAATCTAGCGGAGAGGGATGAGCGGCTGCTCGATGCGTTCCTTGCCGGAGAAGGCGATCAAGCCTTCTGGCTGCAGGCTTTGCGGGACATGGTGAAGAGCGGCAGGCTGTACCCCTGCGTTAGCGGTTCGGCTCTGCAGGACACCGGCGTAAAGGAGTTCCTGGAGCAGCTTCATCTGCTTACGACGGTCGATTATGACGGGCAAGCTCCTTTTGGAGGAAGAGTCTATAAAATCCGTCATGACAAGAGCGGTACCCGGTTAACCTATATCAAGGCATTAAGCGGTACCCTCAAGGTGCGAGAAGAGCTCTGCTACGGCGGCGGTGAAGGGCCAATCAGCGAGAAGGCAACCAGGCTTATGCTTGTGAACGGCAGTAAAATGCAGACGGTTGATCAGGTATCGGCCGGGGATCTGTTTGCCGTTATCGGGCTGTCCGAAGCGGATGCGGGACAAGGCGTAGGCCTTTATTCGGACAAGCTGTCCTATGATCTGGTGCCGGCGCTGACGTCAAAGGTCATTTTCTCCGAAGCCCTCCCCGTGAAGGATGTGCTGAAGGCGTTCCGCATTCTGAATGCGGAGGACCCGTCTTTGAACGTCGTCTGGGAGGAGACGCTGCAGGAGATTCATATTCACGTAATGGGCGTTATTCAGCTCGAGGTGCTGCAGCAGCTGGTGAAGGACCGTTTCGGGTTTGACGTAGTCTTTGGGAGTCCGGAGATTTTGTATAAGGAGACCATCTCGAGTCCGGTAAAAGGTTACGGTCATTTCGAGCCGCTCCGGCATTACGCCGAAGTGCATCTGCTCTTGGAGCCGGGCGAACGGGGGAGCGGCATCACCTTCAAAAATGCTGCCCATGTGCATGACCTGAGCATAGGCAATCAGAATCTGATCGAGACGCATCTGTACGAACGCGAGCATCATGGGCTATTGACGGGCAGTCCGCTAACGGATGTGCGGATTACTTTGCTTACGGGCGCCGCCCATAACGAGCATACGCATGGCGGCGATTTCCGCGAGGCAACCTTCCGGGCACTCCGGCAGGGGCTCGAGAAGGCGGATAATCTGCTGCTTGAACCGTTTTACGAGTATAAAATCAAGGTTGAGCTGGACCATCTGGGCAAGGTGCTGTCAGATTTGCAGCGCGCTTCCGGCCAGTTCGATCCGCCTCAGACCACGCAATCCCACGCGGTGGTTACAGGCCGGGTGCCTGTCGCGACTTTTATGGATTACAGCACGGAGCTGGCTGCTTTTACGCATGGCCGGGGCAGTATTCAACTGATCTTCGCCGGTTACGACCGCTGCCATAACGAGCGGGATGTCATTGAGCGGAAAGGCTACCGGAAGGATGCGGACCCTTTATATACGTCATCGTCTATCTTTTGTGCGAAAGGGGCCGGTTATGCGGTGCCTTGGGATGAGGCGGAGGCAAAAATGCATTTGCTCTAGCTGCTGCAATTGAATGGTTGAATGAAAGAAAAGGCCGTTTTCCCTTAGTGAGGGTAAACGGCCTTTATAGCTTTGAGCATCGCTGCTGCCTTCTCCGGATTGTGCATTAACGCCTTCCTGTATTCGATCATCCAGTCGAGCGTTTCGAGGATCTGATCGTATTCGGCTTTTTTGCGCTCAATCTCGTCTTTCTTTTGTTCCATCCATTCGATGATCTGCTGATGCGTTTTGGAATTCGTATCCTGATCCTGAAAGACCTCCTTTAATTCGGCGAGCGAACAGCCAAGGCCTTGAAATTTTTTGATCATCCGCAGACGCTCGATCGCCTCTCCGGTATAGCTGCGATAGTTGTTTTTCTCCCGCTGGACGTGGCGGTTGTCGAGCAGGCCTTCCTTTTCGTAAAATCGAATCGCGTGGACGGATAATCCCATCATTTCCGCTAACTCCTGAATTTTCATGCTTCTCTCTCCTAAAAAGAAATCCATTATCGAGGTCTTGCCTTAGAGTTCACTCTATAGTTTATGCTGTAGTTGTTCGATTCATCAACTACTTTATCTATCTATAAGGAGTGATCCACCATGCGTATTTTCGTAACAGGGGCAACCGGCTATATTGGCATGGAAGTTGTTCGTGAGCTTATCGAAGGCGGTCATGAGGTTGTAGGGCTTACCCGTTCCGATAAAGGCGTTGCCTTATTGGAAGCGGCAGGTGCGGAGGCGCACCTTGGCACCCTTGAGGATCTCGACAGCCTTCAGCGCGGCGCGGCAGCCGCGGACGGCGTCATTCATTTGGCATTCCGTCATGATTTTTCGGATTTTGCCGGCTCGCTGGCCATGGATCTTCGCGCCGTTGAGGCGATGGGAGCCGTGCTTGAAGGCTCCGGCAAACCTTTTATCATTACGGCTCATGCCAATGGCATCGAATCGGAAAATGCGGTATTGGGGCTGGCCGAGCGCGGGGTGCGGACCTCCATTGTGTCGCTTGCGCCATCCGTGCATGGCGAGCGGGATAAAGGCTTTGTACCGCATCTCATTCAGACGGCCCGTGCGAAAGGATTTTTCGCTTATATTGACGACGGGGCAAACCGCTGGCCGGCCGTGCATCGCATCGATGCGGCATCCTTGTTCCGGCTCGCCGTGGAAGCTGCGCCGGCAGGCTCAAGGCTGGATGGCGTTGGCGACGAGGGGATCGCGTTCCGCGACATTGCTACGGTTATCGGACGGCATCTAAACGTACCGGTGCGCAGCATTTCCCGCGAGGAGGCTGCCGGCCACTTCGGTTTCCTGGGCATGCTCGCAGGCCTTGATTTTCCTAGATCCAGCGCAGAGACGCAGAAGCTGCTCGGCTGGAAGCCTACTCATCCGGGACTGCTTGAGGATCTGGAGCAA
The DNA here is from genome assembly GCF_003399985.2 of Paenibacillus sp. ATY16. NCBI lineage: Bacteria > Bacillati > Bacillota > Bacilli > Caryophanales > Paenibacillaceae > Paenibacillus > Paenibacillus sp. ATY16. The sequence continues at coordinate 194,181 of NZ_NMOK02000004.1, forward strand.
GGACACTATTTCAACAAATAATCAACGCTTAGCGAGACCCTTCCTGTTTCAGAGCAGGAAGGGTCTTTTTATAGGACTGTTTTTCCATGTTCAATAGCATGTTGCTTGGCAGGCATAAGGCCTGATACACTAATATTTAGTGATTCATCAATTAACAGGATAAAAGGGGTAATAATTATGGCGAAGAACGATACAGTATCCGTAAACCGGAGGCTGGAAATTATTTCGGCGGCAATAGAAGTATTCGCGGAGACTGGCTATTACCGCACAACAACTGCGCAAGTAGCGCAGCGGGCAGGGATTTCGCAGCCTTATGTATTCAAGTTTTTTGCAACGAAGGAAGCTTTAATGCTGGCGGCGCTTGAAGTGTCTTGGGAAAGAATTACGGAAGCGTTCAGCCGGGTTGTAGCAACCGCGGCACCGGATCAGCTGGAGCGGGAGCTTATTGAAACTTACGAAGAAATATTGGCCGCCCACCGGCAGGAGACGCTGCTTCAGATGCAGGCCCAGACCATGCAGGAGCAGCCTATTCGAGCTGCGATGCAGACGGGATTAAGAGAAGTGCGCCGGATTGTACTGGAGGCGTTTACTGCCAGCAAGCTTGCGAATCCGGAGGAACGAACGATGCTGTTCCTCGCGCGCGGCATGCTATGCAATATTTCGATGGCACTCGACGTTCCGGAGTTAATGAATAAATAAAGGGGGCTGCCAAGCCTTGAAAAATAGTGATTGATCAATCACTAACTAAATGATATAGTGAATTCATCGATAAATAGTGATTGATCAATCACTGAATAAAAAGGAGTGGCTGAAATGAAAAAAGCGGTTGTTATTGGAGCGACAGGCGGCACGGGTGCTGCGATTACGGAGGAATTGGTGAGCCGGGGAATTCCTGTTGTGGCGTTTGGACGATCGCGGTCGAAGCTGGAGAATTTCGCGGCAAGATTAGGGCATCCGGCAAATCTGGAGCTGGCCGTGGGGGATGCCTTCAAAGCCGATGATGTGGAGAAGGCATCGCGCGGGGCCGAAGTGATGTTCCATTGCGCCAACGTTCCATACCACGAGATGGAGGAGCGGCTTATTCCCCTTGGGGAAGCGGTTATGGAGGCGGCAGACCGCCTTGGTCTCAAGGTAGTGGTTATTGACGGTATTTATCCGTACGGAAAAAGGCAAATGGAACGGGTAACCGAGGAGCATCCGAAGCAGCCGCATACCCGCAAAGGGCGGACGCGTCTAAAGTTCGCCGAAATGGTATTTGACGCCAGGTGGCGCCAGGCCCGCCCGCTTATTGTCCGGCTGCCGGATTATTATGGACCAACCGCCAACGAAGCCTCTTATCTCGGCTCCACGCTGGAGGCTATTGCGGCCGGCAAGATGGCTTTCTTCATCGGGGACATGAATGTACCTCGCGAATATGTCTATTTGCCGGATGCGGCGAAAATGATTGTTGAAATTTCGCTGCGCGATCATGCTTACGGCCAGGAATGGAACATTCCCGGGGGCGATATTATATCCGGCCATGAGATTGTCCGTCTCGCGCGCGAAGCGAGCGGCAGCAAGAAGGCTGTTCTGCCGCTCGGAAAAGCCGGCTTGTCTATGCTCGGGTTATTCGTTCCCGTTATGAAGGAGGTCGTGGAGATGCTGTATCTGACAACGGAACCGCTCCGCCTTAGCGGCGAGAAGTATGAACGTTTTATCGGGCCAATCCCGGCAACCGGCTTCAAGCAAGGGATTTATGAGACTATCAGCAAGTTAAAGAAGTAACAAGGCAGCGGTGACGGGCGTCACCGCTGAGCTCGTTATCGGTATAAAAGAAGGCTGTACCAGTTGTCCCACTCCGAAGGACCGGATGGACATACGAGCGGAGCAAGAGCCGTGCTGCAGCCCTGAAAACCGTTGCCGCCGGCAATAATGGTGAGCGACGGATTGGTTAGACGGTAATCGCTTATCCACTTCTCGACGGAAGCTGCAAGCAGGGGGTTATTTAACGATATGGCAACAATCTCAATATTTTTAGTTCGGATCAGGCTTGTAATATCGTTTAGCGGAGTGTCCGGTCCCAAGTAGATGACGTCATGGCCTTTGTTCCGCAGGAACAAGGTGAAGAGCATAAGACCCATCTGATGATGCTCTCCCTCCGGACATAAGGCGACAGCTCTAGGAAGATCCCGATTCATCGGTAAAATTCTCATGAACTGGGTGCATCTCTGAATGATGATTTGGGAGGCGAAATGTTCCTGCGCAACCGAAATGACACCATTTTCCCACGCCGTGCCGATTTGTCTCATCACGGGAGTGAGAATATGGTGGAAGACCTCTTCATGATGGAACAAGGAAAAGCATAAATCGATAACCTCATTGGCCTGCACGGTATTCAGGTCAACGAGCTCCCGGTAGAGCTGATCCCTCAGACGGTTAAACCGGTTTGGCTGGCTTAACGCCTCAGCAGGTTCATTCCCCTGCTTGTCCCGGTAAAGAGAAACGGCTTCGCTTATTTTTAATTGACAGCTCTCCATCTGCTGCTTGATCCAGCGCAGGGTTTCGATATCGGCGTCCCGGTATAGACGGTGACCGCCAGTGCTTCGGACGGGCGCGGTAAGCTGATATCGGTTCTCCCATGCCCGAATGGTTACAGCGGGAATCCCAACTAACTGGGATACTTTACGAATACTATACATACGCTTACACCTCAGGTTTTATTATACATAAGTTGTACAAAAAACATAGAGGATTCCGTTCCATTCCCTATAATCTTCCTTGCGATGGAAATATGAATTATGTATAATTTTAACTAAAATATTATACGTAAATTATACATTGGAAGTAGAAGGTGATCCGATGCTTACGGTATCCCAAGATCGGCATTCCAGTTCTCAAGTATTGGATATGCATTTCGTTCTGGCGGCAATGGAGAAGTCGCTGGCTATGATTGAACTAAGTACGGACGGGAAAGTCCTGTGGGCGAACGATAATTTCGCCCGGGCGATGGGTTACGAAGCGGACGAAATGCCGGGCCTCATGCACAGGCAGTTTTGTACGCCCGAGTTCGCGAACAGTCCCGGTTACCGGGAGCTCTGGAACAATCTCCGGAGCGGACGGATTTTCCAGGAAAAAATCTCGCGCGTATCCAAGGACGGCCGGTTATTATGGTTCGAGGCTACTTATATGCCGGTGCTTAACGCCGAAGGACGCGTAGAAGGAATTCTTAAGGTTGCGACGGATATTACCGAGAGGGAAAACGCCGCGGCAAAGCTTACGGATGAACTGCAACGGATGGCGCAGGATTTGCTGGAACGGACGGAGGAAGGGATTGCCGGAAGCAGACAGATCGAGCAGACCATAGAAAGCGTGGCCTTGGAATCAAGCGGGAACATGAAGGTGCTTGGAGCGCTGGAGCATGAGACGGAGTCCGTGCGAAGCACGATTCATATTATCCGGGAAGTGGCCAAGCATACGAATCTGCTGGCTTTGAATGCGGCGATTGAAGCCGCGCATGCCGGCGAGCATGGCCGGGGCTTCAGCGTGGTTGCTGCAGAGGTTCGCAAGCTGGCCAAGCAGGCGGATGAAGCGGCCAAGGCCGTCCAGGCCAATCTGGCCGGGATTGCGGCCGAGGTTGGAAATATGGCGAAGGGAATGCACCGGTCGCAGTCGATGATCCTGGAAAGCCAGCAGCGCGCCCGGAGGGCGGTTGGCGAGTTTGCCCGGATTGGAGAATCCGCTTATCAGCTGGAGGAGAAGGCTCAGGATTATAAAAACACGATTTAGAATGAAAAGCGGTTGTGCAGGGGGGAACCCCGGTCACAACCGCTTTTTGTCATGTCACAGCGTACAAACGATCTTGTAGCTGCCCGGCTCCGCGCGGAAGCCCATCAGATCCCGGTTGACGCGCAGCATGGGAATATTGGCCGAGTCGTTATGCGTCCGTAGATAAGGAGCGCCGGCAGCCTTGGCGGATTGCAGGCCAAGCAGCTTCAGGGCAAGCGCTATCCGGCGGCCGCGGTATTGCGGCAGCACCCCCGTGTATTCGTGGTACATGGCCCCGGTCTGCTCGTTATGCTGCAGGCTTACAACGCCAACGTAGCGTTCGCCGTCCTTGGCGATATGAACCCATTCCGGACGAACGCCGGGCAGTTCGAGGGTCCATTTTCTCCATTCCTCAAACCAGGGGTAATCACCCGAATAGCCGGGAATATCGTGGTGCGTAATTTGATAAAGCTCATGCAGCTTGCGTTCATTGTCCTCGCCCGGTTCCTCCGCCAACGTAACGAAGCGTATACCGGCACGCTCTGCATTGCTTATGGAAGCAAGCAGCTGCTCATCCGCAGTATACTCCCGCAGATCAAGCACGGACTCGAAGGACAACCGCTCCCTGCTATAGCCATGCTTTTCCGCAAAAGCAAGAGACCTTTCGTCCGTCTCCTTCATGTTGTAGTTCATCAGGCGTGAAGCTTTGACCTCCTGCGCCCAGGCATGAAGGGAGCCGTATATGGCAGTGCCAACGCCTTTGCCGCGGAATTCCGGATGGACGATTAACGTATGGATCAATGCGCCGGGCTCCGTCCAAGGCGCACGCCAGGCTATGGCGTAAGCGATGATTTGTCCGTTCTCGTCTTCGGCTACCCATTTAGGACGGTCCCAGCCCATTAGCTCGCCTTGCTCGTTATAATGCAGCTGGCCCGGGGGGATTTTGTCTTCATCCTCCTGCAGCCGTTCTGCCGTTGTTGGTTCCGACCATACCAGATTGACCAGAGGCGCTACGGCCTGAAAGTCTTCGGGCTGTCTTAATTTTCGGATCGTAAAGTTCATATTGACCACCACCGTTATTGGGATAATCCTAGTATGGCATACCTTTTATTCCAACGGTTGGAAATAATCGATTATAATGAAACTTGCTCGCGCTTCGGCCGGCGGATGAACCACTCTACGATACCAAAGTTTAGGATAAGGGCAGCCCATATGTTATTGTCCAGCACCTCTTCAATCATTCCCATACGGCCGCCCGGCAGAGCGAACCGGTGCAGAAGCAGGTACAGAAGGATCAAGAGAGGCACCAAGGCTCTAGCGCTGACGGCCGTTAAAGTCATGGCGAAGCTGCGAATCATCCATTGCTTATGCGACTGCCAGTCCTTTTTTGTGGCAGAACGGTAACCCATTGCCGTCGTGATCAGCCACAGCAGATCGAGGAAGAGGAAGGATAACGTACGGCCGAAGTCGGGTTCGTAGCAGGACACGATAAGGGCAAGACCGCCGCTTAGGAATACCGAGCCTACGTATACTTTGCCAAGAAGGATATGCAGGGACGGCTTGTTCCGCCGCATCGTGCGGTGAAATTGCAGAAATCCCGCTAGCATGGCTATAAAGGCTAGAATGATATGGCTGACCAAGGCAGGAAATTGAATCGTCCTTGAGGAAACTTCAATACGGCTGCTTGCCGGATTTAAAGTAAGGTACGGGATAACAAACGGCAGCATTATGGCGACAGACAGCAACAGCAGAATCCACCAGCTTTTTTTCATCGGAACTCTCCTTAGGGGTTGATGACCCCAGTATAGCCGGAGGATGTTTAGGGGCTCTAAAAACTTTCTAAAAAAATGATAAAACGCCCGTATGATTCCGCTTCAAAGATACGTCTTACTATACGAGAATGCTTAAGCAGATGCCTACGAAGCAACTGCGATATTTTTTTTCAGGAGGAGATTTGGTGTCTGACTTCGCGATAACCGTAGCCGAGGAAACCCGCGCTGCGCATAAGAAGTTTGAAGAGCTGGTGCTGCCGCATAAACAGTCCTTATGGCGGTATTGCCGGTATTTAACGGGATCCCCTTGGGAGGGGGAAGACCTGTTTCAGGAGACGATGCTGAAGGCTTTTGCCACTATGACGCAAATCTGGAATCCGATCGCCTATCAATCGTATTTGTTCCGGATTGCGACAAACACGAGGATGGACACTCTCCGGAAAAGGCGGGTGCAGCTAGATCATTACGCGGAGCTGGAAGCAATCGAACCGGCAGCGGCGGCCGATCCCCTGGAGACAATTGAAGCGGTTGAAACGCTGGTGCAGCATCTGCCTCCGCGCCAGATTGCGGTATTCCTGCTCATGGAAGCGTTTGGCTTTAGCGCGTCCGACGTGGCGGGAATGGTTCGCATGACGGAAGGTTCGGTCTATTCCGCGCTGCATCGTGCACGGGTAGCCGTTCGTCAGCTGCGCAACGAGACACCTAAGCCGAGAAGGACGGACAAGGATGAGAAAGCGAATCCCCTGTTGATGGAGCTGCTGCAAGCACTAAGGGAAGGAGAGGCGGTTCCTCTCCTTCAAATGCTTGGCGACTCTATTCATAACGATGCGCAACCGGGCTTTCAGGAATTTTCCAAGAGAGAGATGCTCGAGGGATCGCTTCGGTATAGAGGACCTGTTCTGCATGTCTCGCTGGCATGGCTATGGGGCAGGCAGGTATTTGTTGTTCAGGCGGAGACCCCGCAGGGGCTTGAACTGCACGATATTCACGAGTACGAATTCGACAAGGATCGGATTGTGTATCATAGAGGATATTATTTCTGCAAGGAACTGCTCCTGGCAGCCTCGAAGGAGCTGGGGATACCGCTTCAGCTGCAGAAGGGGCCTCACATCGATTGGCGGTAAGAGAAGAGGGAGCGGCCCGCGCGGCAGCTCCCTTATTTATGATCTAAAAGCGTGCAGCTCTGTTCCGGTTGCCGCTGTTCGGACGCGAACCGGAAAGAAGCATCTTGCGCAGCGCAGCCACGCCGGCCGCGATCGAAAGAATAAAGCAGATGCTTGCGGCTATTGGCAGAAGCGACCACTCCATTAGGGCGTGACCGTTCAACGTCTGCCATCCGATCGCGATTAAGCCAAGCAGATAAGTGATGCCGGTCATATGAATCAGGCTAGAGGCTTTGGCGCGGGAACGCTCGACTAGCCAAGCGACAATCGGCACGGCCTGAAGCGCATGGAAGCCAAGCCCGTGCAGCCAGATAATATTGCCGTCCGCGCCGATAAACCTGCCCTGGTTCATGGAGATCCAGATGCCTGCGGCAAACGATACGGTGACGGCGATCATGGCATAACGCACGCCCAGCGCCATCTCGGGCCGAAGCTTATAGGCCCTCGAGCGGAAGAATTGAATGCCAAGGTACAAATAAAACAAAACGAGAAACAGGGCAACAAACGTAAAGATATTGCCGACCGTTTGGTCGAAGAACGAATCGCTGTCAACGAATCTCGGATTAACGCCGCGGAAGTTTTGAATCGTCTCCGCCCCATAGGAGTAAAGAGCAAGCCCGATGTACACCCTCCGGAACAGCGCCCGGCTTCGCTCCTTCAATCCCGATAATGGCGCAATTGCGGCGGTGGATAGAATAAAAGCGCCAAGGGCCGCATCAAAGGAAAAAGCTTTTGAAACATCGCCTCCGGGTGAGACCTCCCCTCCGTTCGCAAGCACCCATACCCCGCAAATCGCCGCTAGAAGAAATCCAAGAAGACCGGTCAGAACAAGCCATTTTTCCCCCTCGAACAGCCTCGGCTTCTGCGTCGTTGCTTGATTTACATAGCTTTGCATTTTATCCTCGTCCCTTCCCGTAAATGTATACCTTTAATTTACTGGAAAGGACTTACAGGCATTAATGGACCCGCGGCTAGATTTCGCGAGGCCTGAAGAAGGTTCTTTTCTCGGGCGGAGGTCTTAGAGTATTCGTCTACTCGTATGCATAAAGGAGAATAGGGATGAGGTGGAGCATGAGAAATGTCTGTTTATGCGCCGCAATTCTTCTCCTGGCCGGTTTGATGCTGGGGGCTTGTTCTTCTAAGGAGCAGGGAAGGGGTACGTTCGCCGTAAACGTAAAGGTAATCGATAAAGGCGAGGGGGAGGATGGGCAGTACTGGATTATGATGGCTTACCCCGACAAGAAAAGGTTGAAAAGCGTGGATAAAATTATTTTGGAGGAGAGCGTATGGAATACCGTTCAAATCGATCACAAATACACGGTTCGTTATATCAGGCGGGAAGACGGAACGTACTCCTTCTCCGCGATAACTCCTTTAAAAGATTAGGAGAGTCAGCTGCGGCGCTGACTCTCCATTTATTTTTAACCGATGGTGTTGGCGGGGGGCATGTTTTGTCCTGCGCTCAGGCAGGCTTCGATTGCTGCTTTGCCTCCGAGCCTGCGCTTGTTACAAGACCGCCGAGCCGGAATGCGACAAGAGAGAGAACGAGGCATACCGCGGAAAAAATACCGATGGACGCATAACCGGCAAAATGAACGTACAATAGTCCGGCCAGCCAGGCGCCAAGCGTATTCGCGCCGTTCATGGTCGAGTTGGCGAGACTGGAAATGGTTCCCCGGATCGATGGATTAAGGGCAGTAAGAAGGCCCATAACAAGAGGGAAAATAACGCCGAGAACGGTAAAGATAACGAAATAGATCATCACCGCGGGCGATAGGCCGGCATGCGGGCCAACGATATACAGAAGGGCTAGCAAGACCATGCCGGCGGTTACGGTCCGCGTGCTGCCAAGCCTGCGAATAACCGTGGAGCTGATGACGCTCCCGAGCAAGGTGCCGCATCCAAGTCCCATCATGACGTTGCCGATTCCGCCGATGGACAGCTCGAAATGATCAGCCATCCATTTACCGATAAAAGCCATCGCCGTACCGCTTCCCAGATGGAGCAGCAGGTAAGCGAGAAAGCCGCCTCTTGCTCTTCCGTTCGTGATTAACGGCATATACCGGCTGAAGATCGAAGCGCGCGACTGGCTGCCAGGCTTCATATGGGGGAGGAGCAGGAAGGCGGCCACCGCAAGAAGCAGGGAAAATGCGCCGATGCTCCAGAACGGGACGGGCCAATCGGCCGCGGCCAGCCAGCTGCCGATCGGAACGCCAAGCGCTTGGGCCGCGGCCAGTCCGCCAAAGGCGATGCCCATCGTCTTCGCAATCCGCTGCGGAGGCATAACGGCGGGAATGGAGGCCCATACCTGCGGAGCGGTGAAGGCAGCGCTGACTCCGGCGAGGAAACGGAACAGAAGCATCATCCAGTAGCTGTCCGCGAAACCGCATAAGGCGGTTGAAACGGAGAAGGCGGTCAGCCCGCAGATCATGACCGTTCTGCGGTTCCAGCCGTCGGACAAAGGGCCGGAGATTAGCGCGAACAAAGCCGAGCCTAAGGTGTAGGCGCCAATCATCCAGCCGGCAATGCCGGTGGATACGCCATATTCTGCCTGAAGCGTAGGAAGCAGCGGAGAAATAAGAAACGTGTCGGTGCCAATCATAAACATAACGAGGAAAAACAGAATGGAGTATTTAAGCATTTTTATCGCTCCTTTAGCGGTGGTATTGCCTGATGCCCTTATCGTAACGGATAATAGTGACATATTCTGTCATGGATATTGAATAAGGAGATAAGAAGAATGCCCAAATCCAAACGGCTTATGGAACTGATGATGACGGTTAACCGTAAGCGGCGATTCAAGGTACAGGAGCTGGCCGATGAGTTTGGCGTTTCGAAACGGACGATTCTAAGGGATCTGCAGGAGCTCAGCGAGCTGGGCGTGCCTTTATATTCGGAGGTTGGGCCGCATGGAGGTTATCAGGTATTAAGGGAGCGGGTGCTGCCTCCTATTGCGTTTACGGAAGAGGAGGCCGTGGCGATGTTCTTTGCGGTGCATGCGCTGCGGCATTACTCCTCGCTGCCGTTTGAGGGGGAATCCGTCTCGGCGCTGAACAAATTTTATCTGCATATGCCCGGCGACGTGCGGGACCGGATCGACAGCATGAAGCACCGGGTGGATTTCATTACGCCAACCAGGCGCGGCGATGCGCCTTGCTTGTCCGTGCTGCTGGATGCGGCGGTGCATCAGAAGGTGCTTGATATCGAATACGAAACGAAGGACAGCGAGGCGGGCTGCCGCAAAATCCAGCCGGTATGCATCTACGCCCATAACGGCTTATGGTATTGCACGGCGTATTGCTTCCTGCGCGAGGGCTTCCGCGTCTTCCGCTGCGACCGGATCCGGACTGCTTCGGAGGATACCTCCGGTACGGAAAAGCGCGACCTTGGCGAAATCCGATTAAGCCGCAAGGAGGCCGTTATGCCCGAGAATCCGGTCCGTCTGCAAGTGGAGCTCAGCCGGGCCGGAGTCCAGCGCTGCGAAGCGGAGCTATGGCTGGCCCCGATGCTGCAGGTCCGGGAAGACGGGAGCGGCAGCATTGATGCGGATGTATCCCGTGGGGACATGCCCTTTTATACCGAATTTCTGATTGGACTTGGATATGAAGCAGCTCTGAAAGGCCCCGAAGAATTACGGGAAGCGGTCCGGGACCGGTTAGCCGGGCTGCTGAACCGCTACCGGTAACTCGAAAAGCAATGAAACAAGGTCCCTCCGCCTGCCGGCAGGAGGGATCTTTGACATGGGAACGCGAAAGCAAAATGGGATGACCGACGCATGAAAAGCGGAGACAACAGATGAGCTGGGACTATTGTATAGTCGCATTTTATTTTCCTGAAATATGCATTAATGGATGAATATCGCGAAATCGATTCGAAAGGTGAGACTCTTGGCGTATTCCCCCTCTGTCAGGAGCAATCCAACCTGCGGGTCGAAGAGAATAATCCTCCGGGTCTTTGGAATCTGGCTGATTATTAGACAATTGTTTATTATTGGAACCGGTTATTTCATCCAATGAAACGAGGAGAATCGACATGACGATAACGAGACAATCGGTAGGAGGCAAACTGGCCATTCTGTTCAGCTTTATACTGCTCGGGCTGCTCTGCATGCTGGCCATCGCGGACAAAGCATCGGCCCACGGCTACATTTCTTCGCCTGCCAGCCGGACGCTGCTCTGCAGCCAAGGCACCAACAAGGATTGTGGAGCGATTCAGTATGAGCCGCAAAGCGTAGAGGGCATCGGCGGATTCCCCGCAGAAGGTCCGGCTGACGGCAAGATTGCCGGAGCGGGCAAATATACCGAGCTGGACGCCCAGTCCGAAGGCCGCTGGAAGAAGGTGGACATGAAGGGTGGCGATAATACGTTTACCTGGAACTTCACGGCCAATCATATGACGGAGAAATGGGACTATTACATTACGAAGATCGGCTGGGATCCGAACAAGCCGCTCACTCGCGACCAGTTGGAAGCGAAGCCCTTCTGTACCGTAGACGGCGGAATGAAGAAGCCGGAGATGACGGTTACGCATAAATGCAAGGTACCGACGGATCGGACAGGCTACTACATTATTCTTGGCGTATGGGAAATCGGCGATACGGTTAATGCCTTCTATCAGGCGATTGACGTCAATTTGACGCAAGGCGGAGGAACAACGACTCCGGATCCGGACCCGGTTGTGCTGCCTAACTTCCCGGACAGCGTATGGTGTTCCGGCCATACGGACAGCAGCATTACGATGTCCTGGTCGGCGTCGACGGCCTCTGCGGGAATTAAAAATTACGAAATAAGCCGTGACGGCAAAGTGGTTGGCACCTCGGCAGGAACCAGCTATACGGATAGCGGATTGCCGGCGAATTCGTCTTATTCGTATACGATTGCGGCAGTAGACAACAAAGGTAACCGCTCGGCGGCCAGCGTGCCGGTATCGGCAAGTACGCTGCCTGCCGCAACGCCGGCGCCGGACACGCAGGCTCCAACCAGACCGGCGGCACTTGCAGCCGGCAATGTAACGGACACTACAGCGGCCTTCAGCTGGACAGCGGCCACCGACAATACCGGTGTTGTGAAATACGAGGTGTTCAGAGGCGGTCTGTTGATCGGCACGACGGCATCCACCTCCTATTCGGACAGCGGATTAAAGGCATCCACCGCATACGCGTATACGGTTATTGCAGTGGATGCGGCGGGTAACCGCTCGGCAGCAAGCGCGGTCTTGACGATTGCGACCAAGGCGGCCGTCGTTACGCCGCCTACGGGAACCGGCACATGGGACAGCGCGAAAGTTTATGTGGCCGGCGATATCGTGACCTACAACGGCATTGAATATAAAGCGGGCTGGTGGACGCAAGGCGAGCTGCCGGACAGCTCGGATGTATGGAAGCCGGTATCGGCAGCTGCCGTGCAGGCTTGGAATAGCGCTAAGGCTTATAATGGCGGCGAACAGGTTGTCTACGAAGGACACACGTACAAGGCAAAATGGTGGACCAAAGGCGAAATTCCCGGTCAGGCCGGGGTATGGGTATTGGTTAAATAGCAAGAGGGGGCTGTCCGTCAAGGACAGCCTTTTTCATTGGAAGACCATCGCTAGAGGTTTTTCCCATTATTTGTCGAATTAAAGGGCGGAATGACCATATTCGCAGGTATAGGGAGCTGAACGAATGAGCAATACGATTAGTATGGAGAAGCTGATAGAGTGGGGGCATTTTGTTAAGGTTGCTTACGAGATGTACGCGCAGAATCATCTGTCGCCGGTAAAGCCTGCGGACTTTCCGGAGGGCTGGGAGCTGGTGGCCAATCTGACGATGACGCCGCATCTCGAGAAGATGCGGGAAAGGGAATTCGGAGGCTTTATTGCGAGATCCGCGGACAATCCGCTGCAGCAGGCGGTGGTGATTCGCGGAACGGAAAGTCCGCTGGACTGGCTGTCGGACTTCGAATTCATACTCGAGACGTTCCATGAGGTGCCGGACGGCGGCAAGACGGAGCAAGGATTTACGAATCTATACCGCAGCATGATGGTGGAATACGCGGACGCGAGCATTCCTTCCGAGACGCTGATGGCGTCCATCGATGCGCTGCCGCAAGGCACAAGACTTCTCGTAACCGGACATAGTCTAGGAAGCTCTCTAGCTACGCTCCATGCCTTTCTCGCAGGAAGCAAAAATTTGGCTGTCGAGCTCATAACCTTCGCTTCCCCCCGCGTTGGCGACAAGAGCTTTGTTGATGCCTTCCAGCGGATGAACATTCCGAATACCCGCATTTTCAATAAGCCGGATATCGTGCCGCAGGTACCGGTGGAGATCGCCGGTTACCGTCATCTCGAGCCGGGACTCGAGATTAACTCCGCCTTATACCCAATTAAGCATTCCATCCCTTGTTATCATGCGTTAAGCACCTACCTGTACGTAATGGGAGATACGGAAGCTAATATTTCGAAATGCAAAACCACTCCGTAAGGAGCAGGAGAAGAGGAACACCTCACTTTAAGAGGTGTCCCTTTTTTGTTTATAATAGATTGAACAACAGGAGCAGGAGAGAATAGTCGTCATGAAGGAACAGGAATTTCAACAGTGGATTCAAGACTTTTACAAAGAGCGCGGCTGGTCGGGTTACGGTCCGTTTGAGCGGATGGCTTTCCTGACGGAGGAAGTTCCGAGAGCACATAAAGACAAGCTAAGCAAGCGCTACAGCAAAGAATAGCAGGGGGATTATCATGAACAAAATTTGCGTATTTGCCGGTTCCAATGCCGGAGTGAGTCCGGAGTACGGACAAGCGGCAACTCAATTGGGGCAACTGATGGCTGCCAAAGGAATGGAATTAGTCTATGGCGGCTCCCGAATCGGCCTGATGGGGCTTGTTGCCGATGCGGTGCTGGCTAACGGCGGCCGGGTAACCGGAGTGATGCCGCGCGGCCTGTTCATCGGCGAGATGGCGCATAAAGGTCTGACGGAGTTTATTGAAGTGGGGAACATGCATGAGCGGAAAGCCCTGATGTCCGAGCTGTCCGATGGCTATATCGCGCTGCCTGGCGGGCTTGGAACTTTCGAGGAATTGTTCGAGGTGGCAAGCTGGGCGCAGCTTGGCATTCACAAAAAGCCGGTTGGCATTCTGAACGTAAAGGGCTTCTACCAGCCGATAGCCGATATGCTGAAGCAGACGGTCTCGGCGGGCTTTATGCGGGATACGAATCTGGAGCTTATGCTCTTCGAAGAAAGTCCGTCCGTTCTGCTGGACCGCATGGCCGCGTACACGGCTCCGGAACAGGCGAATAAATGGGCGGAGCTTCCGAAATAAACGGGTTTTGCTGTTAGAGTAAATTCAACGTAAGGACGATTCCTTAAAAAGGGGCTGTCTCACCGATGTGAGACAGCCCCTTTTTTCGCTAATAAACTTACACCTTGGTATACTGCTTAATCAACGCCGCAAGTTCGCTCCAATGCTCGCAGTTCTCCCAATGGAAGGAAGCCGGAAGCTCGGCGATTTCTTCCCACGAACGCTTCGCCAGGTAAGGCTTCAGCATTTGCTCTACGCAGATGGCCTGCATGATCGTTCTCATCCGGAATTGAAGCGGGTAACGCTCCTCGGCCGAGATCGGCTTGAAATAGGTGGCCGCCATGTAGTCGACAAGCGCCTCGCCTTTTTCCTGCTCCTTATGCTGGTTCCACACCTGCTTGATCTCGTCGGTTAGTTCTCTCCAAGGCGTTCCAGCCTTCGGATAAACAATGCCCATCGTTGCCGCATCCTTATAAGTCCAGAGTGCCCACGATACATCATGCTCTTCGCATAGATCGAGCATATCTTCGATAATCGTCATCTGGAAGTCGATCTGCTCCTGCTCGAATACCAGGCCAAGCTCGCCGCACCATACCGGACGCTTGTATTTCTCGCGGATGCTGACCAGCTTGCCGAACGCTTCGGCGAAGATCTCTTTCCGGCGCGCGCGGTCCATCTCCGGCGTAAGAACCGCAGGCTCGTCCACAAACGGGTAGAAGTGGAACTCGTACGCTACCTGCGGATCGTCGATCGGATCAATCATGGTGAAGTCGGTCGTAAACTTGTTGCCTTCGATAAAGATGATATGATGCTCGTCGTATTGACGGATCTCCGCGATGATCTTCTCATAAAACTCGTTAAACACCTTCGCGTTTGTCACTTGCGACGGTTCGTTGACGATATCGTAAGCGGCAATCCAAGGCTGTTCCTTGTAATATTGGGCGATATGGCCCCACAGCTTGATGACCGTATCGCGCAGCGCGGCGTATTCCCAGAACAGCGGCAGGCCGGAGTTCGTATCGCAATGCCAGTCCGGATTTTGTCCGCCCGGCACGGAGTGAAGGTCGAGAATCGCGTAAATCCCGTACTTCTCGCAGAGGCTCACGATATGATCGAGATAGGCAAAGCCTTCTTTTTTGTAGACGCCGGGATTCTGGTCATCGATAAAATATTTATAGTTGAACGGGATGCGCAGATGGTTCACGCCAATGCTTTTCAGAAACTCGAAGTCCTTCTCGTCCACAAACTCCAGCAGGAAGCGGTCGAAAAATTTGGCTGCGCGTTCCTCGCCGTACACCTCTCCGAATGCTTTCTTGATCATCGTGTCGGTGCCGGGAAGGCCAATCATGAAATGCTCAAGATTCATCCAGGAGCCAAGGCCAAAGCCCCGGAAGAAGATTTTTTCCCCGTTCACGACAAAATCCTCGCCGCGCACTTGCACAAAGTTGTTCAGGTTTGTAGTCATTTATATAACCTCGTCTCTTAGATTAGTTTTTCATGCCGGTCGTAGCCACGCTCTGAATAAAGAACCGTTCTCCGATCAGGAACACGATCACCATCGGAATCGTTGCGAACACCGTGCCGGCCATCAGCAGGCCGTAATCCATCGTGTGCTCGGTCTGGAAGGCCTTCAGCCCAAGCTGAAGCGTCTTCAGCATATCGTCGTTCAAGTAAATAAGCGGTGCCAGATAATCGTTCCACATAAAGGTGAAGGTGAAGATGGCGAAGGTAGACAGGCTTGGCGCGGACAGCGGCATGACGATCTTCCAGAAAATTTTCCATTCGTTTAAGCCGTCCACCCGGGCTGCTTCATTTAGTTCGTTCGGCAGGCTGAGGAAAAATTGACGCATCAGGAAAATGCCGAAGCCGCTGAATAATTGAATAAGGACATAACCGGTATGCGTGTTGTACAAGCCCAGCTTGCTGATAATCGTGAACTGCGGAACCATGATCGAATGCCAAGGCATCATCAGGTTCGTCATGAACAGGATAAAGATCGTTTGCTTGAACGGCACCTTCAGCTTCGCGAAGGCGTAAGCCGCCATCGAGCAGATCACAACCTGCAGGATCGTAATCAGGACCGATAACTTAAGAGTGTTCAGGAAGTAGCGGCCGAACGGGATCGCCGTCCATACCTCCTGATAATTGTTCAGATACAGCTTGCTGGGGATCCAGTTCATCGGATTGTTGAACAGATCCACGTCCGTTCGAAGGGACGTCGAAATCATCCATAAGAACGGAAACAGCGTAGCGATCGAAAAGGCGGTTAACACGATGAGTAAGAAATAACTGCCGAACTTACCCCATTTCGATGCAGGGACATCCATTATGAGCACCTCGCTTCCATCTTAGTAAGTCACCCATTTTTTCTCGAGCCGGAATTGAATGAGGGAAATAATCATGATAATCAGGAACAACACGGTCGACATCGCCGCTGAATAGCCCATCCGGTAGTTGACGAACGCTTCCTGGTAAATGCGGAATACAAGGACGTTCGTGGAACGGCCCGGTCCGCCGTCCGTCATGACCGATACCAGGTCAAACACCTGGAAGGAGTTAATAATCGTTAGAATGAGAACCATAAATAGGGTTGGCGAAAGCGACGGCAGCGTAATGTACAGAAACTGCTTGAAGCGGTTCGCCCCGTCCAATCTGGCCGATTCGTACAGATGGGTCGGAATACCCTGAATGCCAGCCAGCAAAATAATCATGTAGTAGCCGAAGCTTTTCCATACGGCAACCACGACAATGGCGATCAGCGCCCACTTCGAGGACATCAGCCACTGCGGCGGATTGGCGATGCCAATCGCCTCAAGCATATGGTTGATTGGCCCGGACATCGGGTTGAACAGCAATGCCCAGACGATCGCGATCGAGACCATCGACGTGATTTGCGGAAAATAAAAGGCCATGCGCAAATATTTGCGCAGATGAAGGACCGAGTTCAGGGCGATAGCCGCAAGCAAAGCGAGCAGCATCGTTAACGGAACGAACAGAACGGTGTAGAGGAGATTATTTTTAAGGGATACGATAAAATAATCGTCCTTGAACAGCTTTGCATAGTTGTCAAAGCCGATGTAGTTGGCTTTGACGTTAAAGCCGCCGTAATCGGTGAAGCTCATGACAAAGCCGTACACGAGCGGGATTAAGATAAAGACGGCAAACAGCGCAAAAGCCGGAAGGATAAACAGCGTCCCCGTTAGATACGGCTTGAACTGAGGCAGTCGTCTGCTGGTCATGGAAGAACCTCCTTGCTGGTTGTTTATGCCAATTCGTGCCTTGAAATAAGATCGGCTTCCGTCACGAAGAAGCGGAAGCCGATAATTGCTTAGCTAGATTACGTGTTGCGTGTTACTTGTTGAGAACGGACTTGCGGGCCACCATGTAGTTCTGGATCGCTTTCTTCGAATCGATCTCCTGGAACAGGAACAGGTCGCGCTGCTCGTTGTATACCCGGTTAATCTCGTCGATTTGAGCGACAGGTTGATTCTCGATTACGGTATTGGCTTCGAAGAAGTAGCCGCTGCCTTGAATGCCGGTTGCGCCAAGGAACGCATCCTTGGTTTTGTCGCTGGAGTAAGCCGGCAGGACGCTCGACTGCGCGATGATGGACTCGCCTTGCTCGCCGGTTAGGAACTTCACGAATTCGAACGCGGCGTCGGCATTTTTGCTTGCCGGGTTAATGCCGATGAAGGTGCTCACGCCGCCTACGGTAACCGGATCGGTTGTACCTTCCGGTAGAGGCAGGGGCGCCATGTCAAAGTTGATGTTCGTCTTGCCGCTTTCGATATCGGCCTTCAGCATGTTGACGGTCCATTCGCCGTTGACCAGCATCGCGACGTTGCCGCTCTCGAACTGCTTGATCCAGTCGACGCTTTCGCCGTTCATTTGCTTATAGCTCATATGGGATTGATCCTTGTAATACAAGCGGTCGAGGTAGTCCAGCCAGCTGCCCACGTCGTCCAGGCTGTCGTCGAGAATGTTTGTCCCTTTCTGAAGAGCGCCAAGCGGTGCCGTAAGCCAATCCGCGAAATAACCGCCCCATTGCTTGCTGGTTCCTTCTCCTTTGGTCAGCTGCTTCGCCAGATTCGCGTACTCGTCCCAGGTCATTTGGGTCGGATAAGGAAGGCCTTCCTTGTCAAAGATGGCTTTGTTGTAAAATAGGGCGTATTCGGAAGTCCGGTAAGGAAGAGCGTAATACTTGCCGTCTGTCAGCAGCTCGACAATGTCCTGGTAGCTGGGGCCGTAAGCGCCAACGTCGAGGTTTGCCGATTTGATGCGGTCGGTCAGGTCGATCAGCTGATTTTTGGAAGAGTAAAGACCAAGGCTGGACGTACCGTTCATGCTGTACAGGTCCATTTTGGAGCCGCCGGTCAGGTTGTTCATGATCTTCGTGTTGTACTCATCCGCATTGTTGCTGATCGTGTTCATCTTCACTTGAATGCTGCTGTTCTGCGCGTTGAAGGTATCGACAACCTTCTGCATGTAATCGGCTTCGTCCGTCCAAGTGTAATATTCCAAAACCGTCTTGCCGCCGCCGGCAGCATTGTTTTGCTTATTTGTATCGTTCGAGCCGCATCCTGCAGCGGTTACGCCAAGAGCGGCAATAAGGGCCAAGCTGAAGTAGCTGCGAGTTTTCATCGTGATGTTCCCTCCTAAGCTTTGTAGTCCTTTTATAGTAAATCCGCCCGGCCAATCCGGTAAGGTTGAAGTTTTATCATCGCCTGAAACAGGAGGAAGGGGCTGAATCCGTATGAATTGCTGGGGATGGGCGGTAGGATAAAGTGAGGTGGTTGTATAAAATTTCAACCTCTACAGCTGCGCAAAGATCAAATAAAATAGATTTTATTTGGTTGATTTGGTCGAAAGGATGGCGTCCATGTTTATCTTCTTTGTGTTTCTCTTGTTTATTGCCATCGCGGTATTCTGCCTGACCCAACAAAAATATACGAAAGCCACGTTGTTCATGCTGCTGATGGGCTTGTCCTATCTGATTGTCGTAACCTGCATCCTTACGTACATGAGCAAGGACGCTTATTATTACAACAGCATGGATAAGTATTTCGGCATCAAAAAAGGACTGCAAAACCAGCTGCTGTTCCTGCCGATTTCCCGATTGGCGCTTATCCGGATTTTTCACCTGTTCACGCTATTGTTCCTGTATACCGGGCTTCTCTCGGCGTTGTATTTCGCCTATGACCTGAGCGTTAAACGCAGCCGATGGCTGCTTGCTCTCGTCGCGCTGCCTTGCGTCCTGCAGGCGGTTATCTATGATCCGGTGTTCTACGAGCATCTGTACTATAAGCTTTATCCGGACTATATGTCCGCGCAGCGGATTCAATCGCTCTATGAAACGATGCATAAGGTAACTCTGTCGCTCAATACCTCGTATATTGCGGCGGGCATTCTTTTACTGCTCTATGCTTTGTATAATGCCCCGAAAGTCCACCTTATACGAAGCAACATCCTGATGATAATCATCTCGTACGTATCGGTCCATATAACATACTTATACATGAATTATTGGGCACCCAACATTCTGGTGCAGGTGTCGAAGGCGGCGCATTTTGTCCGGTACAAGCCGATTAATCTGGTAGGCAACCCGTCCATCTATTCCCTGCTGCCGTATGTCTCGGGGTTATGCTTGTTTATCAGCCTATACAGCATCTACATGTACGCGCGGATCCAGAACAAGATTAATAACCAGGAGACGATTATCTCCCGCAATATCGATTCGGCCCTGTTAACTTCCCGGGTATTCAGCCACTATATGAAGAATGAGCTGTTAGCGATTAAGGCGCAGACGGAATACCTGGAGAGCTTATGCGAAGAGCAGCCGGAGCTGGTGGAGGAGCTGCAGGTCATTGAACAGCGGTGCAATAAGGTCTATACTCGCCTTGATGCCATTCATCAGAAAAATCTGAAGTCCAGAATCGAGCTGGAGCCGGTCTCTTTGTTCGATCTGCTTGATAAGCTGCTCGGCGAGATGAGCGCGGAGCTGAAGTCGGTAGGGGTTCATTACGCACGACCCCAGCGGCAGCTGATGATTATGGCGGATCCTTATTATTTCTCCCAAGCGGTAGAGAATATCGTAACCAACGCGTCGGAAGCGCTGGAGTTCGTCCCGGAGAAATCCCGGCAGATCGATATTCGGGTCAACGTGAAAAACAAATGGGTCGAGCTGGTCATCCAGGATAACGGACCCGGCATTGAGGAAGAAAATCTGGCGAATATTTTTCAGCCGTTCTATTCGTCCAAGCCTACGGCCACCAACTGGGGAATGGGGCTGTCGATCTGCCATACGATTATTGCGGCCCATGGGGGCAAGATCAGCGTTGACAGCAAGGCCGGAAGCGGCACGGCGTTTCATATTGTCATTCCTTTACTTTCATTGGACAAGCAGGAGAGGAGATGAAGCAGCATGAGCACGCCCATTAAAGTACTGATTGTGGAAGACGATCCCTTGATTTGTAAGCGATATCAGATGATCCTTTCGAAAGACGAAGAGATTGAATTCGTCGGCAGGGCGGCCAGCGGATACGAGGGCACGATGCTGGCTGCGCTTAATAAGCCGGATGTGATCCTGATGGATATCGAGCTGGAGGATAAACAAGCAGGGCTTCGGGCAACGTCCGAAATTCTGAACTACATGCCGGATATTAAGATTGTGATGCTGACCGTATGCGAGACGGACGAGACGGTATTTCGCGCTTTCGAGCTAGGGGCAACCAACTATTTGCTCAAAAATATGCCGGCCGAATCGATTATCGAGGCGGTTAAGGATGCTTATTACGACCGGCCGTCCCTGCATTCGAATATTGCCGGCAAGATTACGAAGGAATTCAAGCGAATCAAGACGACGGAAGACAGTCTGCTGCATAACTTTTATATTTTTACCCAACTGACGCCAACCGAGCTTGAGGTGTTGGAGCTTCTGATGAAGGATTATACCCGCCAGGAAATATGCAAGCTGCGCCATGTGGAGCCTTCAACCTTGAAGTCGCAGATCAACAGCATTCTGAAAAAGTTTAACAAGAGCAGCGTACTGGAGATTGTGGAGCTTCTGCGGGAGCTTCATATTCCGGAGATTTTGTCGCAGCGGAAGGCGAAGAACTAGAAAAAGGCTGTCCCAAGTTTTGGGACGGCCTTTTTATTTTTCACCGTACGTTGGATTGCCTACAGTAAAATCCGGATAAAAGGAAAGGATTCCCGATCTACGTTGGATTCATTATGCTGCAGAGAATCCAATGTAGATTGAGATGTCGGTAAACATGCTCCGTTACGCTGTGCGGGATCCAATGTAGCTTAATAAACGAATTTCCTTTGGACCAGATAGCTGAAGGCGAACAAGAAGACCTCCGTCATCAGCTTGGCAATAAACAGCGGGATTCCTATGCTCTCGTGGAACAAATACAGGAGGGCGTAGTTGGCTACCAAAATGACGACCACAAGAGAGAAATACCGGGGAAGAGACTTTTGCACCGATATCCCTTGTCCATCGTTAAACACATAGCGGCGGTTCATCGTAAAGTTAAAGATTGAGCTGATAACCCTTGCTCCGATAACCGATGCGAGCAGGCTTCCCGTCATCCACTGCAGGAGGAACAGCAGTACGAAATCGACAACCGCCGAGAAGCCCGATGAGGTGACGAACTTCAGGAACGGGAAATAGATTTTGGCCGAATCCGCAAGCGGGCGGAAGTGGGAGGACTTGTTGTTCTCCAAATAAACCGTCTCGATGGGCACCTCTACAAAATCATAACCGGCTTTAGGCGCCTCCAGCAGCATGTTCATCTCGTATTCGAACCGTTCGCCCGGCACTTGGCACAGCCAGTCGAGCATCTCGGAGGAGTAGCCGCGAAGGCCGGTCTGCGTATCTTGTATCGGCTTCCCCGTTGCTAGAGCATAGACCATCCGCGTCGCCGAGTTGCCAAAGCGGCTGCGAAGCGGCACTTTGCCGGTAAATTGCCGGCTTCCGAGTACGATGTGATTGCGGTTTTTGCGCACGGCATCCGTTATTCGAAGAATATCCTCCGGAAGATGCTGCCCGTCGCTGTCGGCGCAGATTACGCCATCCGTGCCGCCATGCTGCCGGACATAATCGAAGCCGGTCTTGAGCGCGCAGCCTTTGCCCTGGTTAACGGGATGCCGGAGTACCGTGCAGCCTGCCTCCGCGGCCGAATCGAAGATCGGCTTGTATTGCTCGCCGCTCCCGTCATCGACAATCAGAATGGAGGCGCCTTCGGTCTCCTCTTTCAGATGATGAATAAGCGTGAGCAGTCTTTCGTCCGGCTCGTATGAGGGGATCAGTATAGTCATTGGTTATGGCCTCCATTCTTAAGATTGCGGAATATAGATAATGTCGCTTACGCCGCGTTCATTGCCTTTGCCGAGCGGATTGTTCACGACGCGTCCCATGAAATACATCGTGGACGAGCCGCCGCCGTCGAGGTTGTAGGCTTCCGTCGCTCCGAGCTCCTTGAACAGATCGGCGAATTCCGTCAGCGTCATGCCGCGGCTGTAGCCGGTGCTTCGGCCGTCAACGACAACAAATACGTAATGGTTCGCGGAGATCATTCCGATGCCGGTCCGCGGGTTCGAGTTCTGAATCGAGCGGTTGCCGAAGTTTTTATCGATCTCCACATGGCTGAAGTCGCCGGCGATTTCGCCGTCTGTAACGAGGGTCGGGCCAAAGGAAAAGGCGTTTGTCACTCCTTGCGCGAGCAGGTCGTCGGTTGAGGTTTCTTCCTCGTCGTAAGACTTCATCGTGCCGTCGTTAAATAGGGCCAGACCAATACGAGCCGGTTCGTCCCGGTAAACGGTACCGTTGCGGATAACAACCCCGTCGCTGCGGAAGCCGTAGTAATCGCCGTTAATGGCGAACACCGCATTGTTGTTGGCAGCAATGGTCGAGGTGTTCTGGGTGATGTTGGTGCCGAAGGAATCCTTGGCAAAAGCCGCAAGCAGGTTCGTTTTGCTGTTAAACGTGACGTCGGCGACATAGTAAGTGATCATGTCCGAACCGGAGCCGGTCTCCATCTTCTTGATGCTGATCGTCTCGTTGTCAGCCTTGTAATTCCAATCGTCGTATTCGGCATCCGAGGATGTCGTTGCGGAGGCGGCGGTGCCGCTGCTTGTGCCGGAGTGCGGGGTCGAGTTAGAGCTGGTTCCGGAGCCAGAGCTGGTGCCGGTGCTGGTCCCCTGCGTGATGGATGTATTAGGCGTTACCTTCACCTCGACATGCTCGATCAGATACCGGTCGGCAAGCTTGTACAGAATGGCTGCTACGATAAGCAGAATAACCGCTATAGTGGTGAGAATTTTGGATTTGCGCGTGCGGAAAATAGTAACCAACTCCTTAGCAGGCATCTTGCCTGAACGTTATGGAGTTATCTTAGAGCGGCAACCTTTAGTCAAACTTAAATAAGGAGGAGGGGGGCTGGGGATATGAAGGGCGGATTGAATCGTCGGCGGGTGGGGAGCTGGGGTAATCCTCCCTCCTATCTGTGTGGGAGGGCGGGAAGGGTAGCTGCAGGATTCTTGCGAACCTTGGAACGCCGCATATAAAAGGGCTGACGGCATCTAACGAAACGTCGTATCGCTATTTGGCCGATTAGAGGCACAGAAGTGGGTTATAACAGCGAAAATGATCTGCGGAGAGAGGAAGGACTGGTGGAGCGGGTGAGGTATGGTTAGGGGAACGGTTGGAGGCTGGCTTAATAGGAGACTTGGCTGCTGTTAGTGTACGGTCGGAAATTTAGCGGACTCCGTTGTCCGCCCACAAGCAAAAAACAGCCGCGCAGGCTGAACCCTGCACGGCCGCTTCAATCTAGTGACGTTCAACCGGGAGCTGAACGGAGAACGTAGTGGTCTCGCCCGGCACGCTTTTGGCGTGAATTTTGCCTCTGTGCTGCTCGATGATCGCTTTGGCGATGGCGAGGCCAAGGCCGTAGCCCCCGTGTTTGCGGGAGCGGGAGGCGTCGGCACGGTAAAAGCGGTCGAAGATTTTGCCCAGATGCTCGGGCGGGATCCCTTCTCCGGAGTTGGTGACGTTCAGCACCACTTCGCTGCCGTGTTTTTTCAGCGTAAGGTCGATCTTGCCCTTTGCATTGGTATACTTGATGGCGTTATCCAGCAGAATCAGCGTTACCTGCTTCATTTGCTCCACGTTGCCGTTGATAGTCAGCTCCGGCGAGATATCGTAGCTGAGCGCAATGTCTTTCTCGAAAATGACCGCTTCAAGCGTCAGAATAACGCTTTCCACCGCCTCGCTTAAGTTGAACGGAGCGAAAATCACATTTTCGCGCGCATCATCCATTTGGGTCAGGTACAGCAGATCGCTTGTCAGCGTCCGCATGCGCTCCGTCTCCGACTTGATATGATGCAGCCACTTCTCCTGATTGCGGATGAGGTCATCGTTGTTGGACAGCAGCACATCCGCATTCGTATTAATAACGGCGAGCGGAGTCCGCAGCTCATGGGAGGCGTCCGCGATGAAGCGCTTCTGCTTATCGAAGGCTTCCTTGACGGGAGCAATCGAACGGTTCGCGAAGTAACGGCTCGTGAAATAGATAACGATAAGCATTATGAAGCCTACGGCAAGGAACGTGTACAGAAGCGTCATCAAGAACTGATGCTGATTCGTGACGTCCAGGAAAACGACCGAATAACCCCCCATAACCTGCTGCACGTCATAAGCCCAGCGGTTGCCGTCGAGATTAAACTCGCCGCGGCCCGAATCGCCCGATGAGGCAGCTTTGACGGCAAGCGTGTAGAAATCGCTATCCATATCGAAGCGGGAATCCGTATTCGTAATGTTCCAGTCGGCATCCGTCGTTAGCGCAAAAGATACCGAACGCTCCGGCGGCGGACCGGCCTTCATTTTGCCATCGGGAACCATCATATCCCCGCGTCCATGGCCGTCACGGCCACCGCCGCCGCTGAACTTGCCGCCCTCGGGACCTTCCTGCTTGCGGTAAAACTCCGATATTTGAATAAGATCCTCGTTCATCGTCTTGCGGTTATTCTGATAGGTAATCGTATAAATGGAAGAAAAGGCCAGAATCATAATGAAGCTGATGATCACCATATTAACGATCAGAAACCGGTTGCGCAGCCGATTAAACATCAGGAGGTCGCCTCCAGTACGTAACCAACGCCCCGTATCGTGTTAATTTTCACGGCGGATTGCAGGAACACAAGCTTCTTCCTTAAGAAAGAAATATAGACCTCCACGTTGTTGTGCTCCACGTCCGAATCGAATCCCCATAGCTTCTCGATGATCTGCTCTTTGGAAGTAACCGCGGACTTCCTTACGATAAGAAGCTCCATCAATTCGCTTTCCTTCAGAATCAGCTTCAGCTCCTTCCCTTTGCACATCAGCTTCAGGTTGGAGGTATTGAGCTCGATATCTCCGTACTTCAAGCCGTCCTCCGGAACAACCTCGCCTCTTCTTCGCAGTGCGGCCCTGATTCGCGCCAGCAGCTCGCCGGTCGAGAATGGCTTGGCTACGTAATCGTCCGCTCCGTAATCCAGCCCGGTAATCTTATCGTTTATTTCTCCCTTGGCGGTAAGCATGATCACCGGGGCTGCGATTCCTTCCTCCCGAAGCGTCTTCAGCACCGTAATCCCGTCCATTTCCGGTAGCATGATATCCAGGAGCAGCAGATCATAGATGCCGCATAAAGCGTTATCCAATCCCGATTGACCGTCATGCGCGACGTCCACGGAGTAATTATTCTTTTTCAAAATCTGAGATAAAGCGTCGGCCAGGTTGACCTCGTCTTCCACAATCAGTATTCGCATGAAGCATTCCTCTTTTCGTTAGCGCTATCTTTGTAAACTTATTATAAGTAGGCAACCTTTAATCAATCTTAACTTTGCGCAAGCCCCAATTACAGCCGTATTTACATTTACAAACATTTAAGATTCATTAAAGGTTGCCCTTCTAAGATACAGACATGAACAGGCGGCATGCCAAAACGGAAAGGAGCCTGAACCTATGGCTATTGAGGTGTTTAACCGTTACGAAAGCAAGTATTTAATGGACAGCCAGTCCTTTCACGAGATTTATAACCGGCTGCTTGATTATATGGAGCTCGACGAATACAACAAGAACGATCAATTCTACTCCATAAGCAATCTGTATTTCGATACCGACCAGCATTCCATTATCCGCAACAGTCTGGCGAAGCCGAAGTACAGGGAAAAGCTCAGACTGAGGGCTTACGGGGTTCCGAAGCCGGATGCCAAGGTGTACTTAGAGCTGAAGAAAAAAGTGTGCGGCCTGGTGAACAAGCGTAGAACGGGATTAACGCTGGATGAGGCGTATGAATTCGTCCGCACGGGAGTTGAGCCCGAACCGAAGCCTTATATGAACAAGCAGGTGATTCAGGAGATCAAATATTTTCTCGGGCGGTATGAGCTGCAGCCCAAGGTGTACCTGGCTTACGACCGGATTGCGATGTTTTGCAAAAACAACCGGGATCTGCGGATCACCTTCGATACGAATATCCGCTCTAGACGTTACGATCTGAAGCTGGAAGCCGGCGATCACGGAGAATTGCTGATGGCTAAGGACCAATGGCTGATGGAAGTAAAAGCCGAGAAGACCGTGCCGGTCTGGCTCGCCCAGCTGCTGTCCGAGCTTGGCATGTTCCGGACGGGCTTTTCGAAATACGGCAACGAATACCGAATGAATATCCGACACGAAGAACGAATAAAGGAGCGCCTTTTATTATGATCGATTCTCTCTTCTCCACAACGGCATCCGTGACCGAGCTAACCTTCGGCCAAGCGATGTTGACGCTGTTATTATCCTTTGCGCTTGGCGCGATGATCAGCTTTACCTATATGAAAACACAGTCCGTTTACACCCAGAACTTTGCCCTAACGATGATCGTCCTGCCGACCATTGTTGCGATTATTATCCTGCTGATTGGCAGCAATATCGCCCGCGCGTTCAGCTTGGCTGGCGCCTTCTCCATTATCAGGTTCCGAAGCGCGCCCGGCGATCCGAAGGATATCGCTTTTGTCCTGTTTACGATGGCTTCCGGTCTTGCCTGCGGCGTTGGGGCTTACGGCTACGCGGTGCTGTTCACGATTGTGCTGTGTCTCCTGATGTTCCTGCTGAAAGCCGTGAAGTTCGGCTCGAAGTCTTCCGCGCAGAAGCTGCTTAAGGTAACGATTCCGGAAAATCTGAGCTATGAAGAAGCTTTTGCCGAAGTCTTCAACATCTACAACGTGCAATACGAGCTGAAAAAAGTAAGAACAACCGAGCTTGGCAGCTTGTACGAGCTTGTCTATGCCGTCACGCTGGAGCCTTCCCTGAATCAGAAGGAGCTGCTGGACGCCATCCGCTGCCGGAACGGCAACCTCGATATTTCCTTAACGATGGCTCCAACGGGAGCAGAAGCTTAGACCCATCCATTTACCTAGAGAGGAAGAGATACGATGAACAATAACAAGAGATTAGGCAAATTGGCTTTCATTTTATTATGCGCGGCGGCCTTGTCGGCATGCAATAGCCAGACGAACGCGGGAGCCAATACGACGGGCAGCACGGGTTCAGCCAATACTAGCGAAGCGGCGGCTGCCGTCCAGACGGCAACCTATCAATTAGATGACGCCGTTGAATATGACGAGGATGATGCGTATACCGATTGGAGCGCGACGGATGCTACAAACATCACTTTGAGCGGAACAAGCGCTACCATTGATGGCTCCGGCGCGGAAGCGAAGGATGGCATCATTACGATTACGGCTGCAGGAACCTATGTAGCCAGCGGCAAGCTGGACGAAGGCCAGATTGTCGTGAATGTAGCGGATAAAGGCGTAGTTCGTCTGGTCCTGAACGGAGCGGAGATCCATTACAGCAAGAGCGCCCCGATTTATGTGGAGGAAGCGGGCAAGCTGATCCTGTCCCTGCCGGAAGGCACCAATAATGTCGTATCCGACGGAACGGACTATGTCTTCCCTGATTCGGAAACGGATGAGCCTAATGCGGCTATCTTCAGCAAGGACGATATGACGATTAACGGCACGGGCAAGCTGACCGTGCAAGGCAACTACAACAACGGGATTGCGAGCAAGGATAAGCTGAAAATTACCGGAGGAACGTTTGACATTCAAGCGGCGGACGATGCCGTAATGGGACGCGACCTTGTGGCGGTGAAGGATGGAGACTTCACGCTGGATGCAGCCGGCCACGGTATCAAGACAACAAATGATACGGAAGGCGAAGAAGGAATCATTGTCCTGCAGGGCGGCACGTATAACATCCAGTCCGGCAAGGATGGCTTGCACAGCACGGGCGGTTTGTCCATCTCCGAAGGAGATTTGACCATAGCAGCCGGCGATGACGGCATCCATGCCGAGACGGCTTTAGAGATTGCCGGCGGAAGCATCGATATTACGAAGAGCTACGAGGGCCTCGAAGCAACCGATATTACCATTGCCGGCGGCGACATCAAGCTGGCGGCGAGCGACGATGGCGTAAATGCGGCAACGGGCGCGGACAGCTCCGGCGGCGAAGGCGCAGCTCCAGGCGGCGGTCAACAGGCAAGCGGGGCTTCGGAAGGCCTTCTCACCATCAGCGGCGGCAGCCTGTATGTGGACGCGAACGGCGATGGTCTTGACGCAAATGGTTCGATTGTCATGACGGGCGGCACCGTTATGGTGAACGGGCCGACCGAGAACAACAACGGCGCGCTGGACTATGACGGCACCTTCAACATGACAGGAGGCACGCTTGTTGCGGCGGGCAGCTCCGGCATGGTGCAGGCAGCATCGGACAGCTCGACGCAAGCCGGCATTCTGATGCTGTTCCCTCAGACTCAGCAAGCGGGTACGCTAGTTCACCTGGAAGACGAGTCGGGCAAAACGATTGCTACTTATGCACCAACGAAAAACTATCAGGCGGTCTACATCAGTACGCCGGATCTGGCTAAAGATGCTTCCTACACCATCTACTCGGGCGGCAAGTCGACGGGTACGCCAACCAATGGTCTTTACGCGGACGGTGAATACAGCGGCGGAACAAAAGTCGTATCCTTCACGGCTTCCTCCCTCATCACGTGGGTCAATGAATCAGGCGTTACGGAGGCTCAAAGCGGATTTGGCGGCGGTATGGGCGGCGGACGCGGCGGTCATGGAGGCATGGGCGGCGGCGGAGGCCGGGGCATGGGCGGTCAAATGCCGCAGGACGGCACAGCACCGGGCGGCACAGCCCCTCAGGATGCTCCCGCAGCAACAACAACCGCACAATAACGATTATAAGGGGCGCCCACCGGGTGCCTCTTCGTTTTTGACCGAAATCTGCCGTGTTTCCTTTGATTTCGGCCTGTGTTCATATGCTTCGGACCAGGTTTTAGAGGCGGAATTATTAACATATATTTAACCGATTATAAGACGGGGGTATCGGGGTGCAAATATGCAAGAACGGAAAAGCTTTTATTTGCTGGCGCCATGCCTGACAGATTCGCTGCTGACGAAGGATATCGGCATCTTCCTTACCTGATGCAGAAATACAGAGGCTATAAGGCGGTCTATGTCACCTACCTTCCAAGCGGCGGGGAGCCTTTATGGCCGTCATTTTCCAGCTTCGAGGAGGAGATAGAGCTCGAATATATCGAGCCGTCATTTCCTTACCGTCCGGACCGGGCGATGGATACGATTTTCGGGGCGAACTTGCGTGATTGCAGTGATGATCTGGTTCGGTATATAGGATGTAATGCGACAAAAATCGACGTTTTATACCTTTTTGGTTTTTATCCGTTTTACTACGAAGCGGCGGCGAAATATAAGGAACTAAACCCTTCCGGCACGATTTATTTGAAGCTGGATGCCAACATCATATGGGTGAACAAAACGCCAATGACGGATGAATTCCGACGTTTTCTGAGTCATTGCGACGTGATCAGCAGCGAGACGCTTGCTCCTTACATTTCGGATAAATGGTCGGTGCTGGTGCATCGCATCCCTAACGGCTATTACTTCTTCGGCAAGGAGCCGGAGCTGCCCGTAGCGTTCGAGGAGAAGGAGGATTATATCCTGACCGTCGGGAGGCTTGGCATACCGGAAAAGGCAACGCATGTGCTGCTGGAAGCCTTCCGGATGGCGGAGCCTTATATTCCGGCAAGCTGGAAACTTGTGCTGGTAGGCAAAGTCGAGGATTCCTTTCAGCCGTATCTTTATTCGTATATGGCGAATTATCCGTGGCTTGCGGACCGGATGATTCTGACGGGTTTCGTACAGGATAAGGAGACTTTGCATCAATGGTACCGGAAATCCAAAATTTTCGCCCTGCCGTCAAATGTTGAGGCTTATGCCCATGTACTTGCGGAAGCCAAAATACACGGCTGTTATTTGCTCGCTTCGGATATTGCATGCTGCCGGGACGCTGCCACGGAGCAGGAGGACCGAAGCAGCCACTTGGATGACTTGAACAAGCAAATGAAATTGCATCTTGCGTACGGCTCGCTGCATGCGGTTGGATACAGCGCCGGCCTCGCCCAGCGGATGATCGAAATATGCCATGCGGAGGACCGGCTGCGGGGTGCATCCGCAAGCACGCAAAGGGATGCGTCTGAGCATTTCGACTGGGTGAAGCTTTGCGGCCGGCTGGATGATCTGCTGCGGAACAGCAGGGTGGAGCGAACGGCGTATTGATTTTACCCGCTTAATTTGGGATAACTAGGAGAGGAGCTTTAATTAGACAGACGGGGAGATATCCATTATGTTCAATTCTTACGAAGTATCGGATTCGCAGTTCGGGGAGTCCTTGCCGCAGCAGATCTATAGATATATCTTGAAAAAAATTATCGGCAAAGAGCTGAATGCCGGAGATAAAATCGTCGAAGAGGAAATCGCTAAGGAGCTTAATACAAGCCGGGCGCCTGTCCGGGAAGCGTTGTATTTGCTGCAGGTTGAAGGGATTGTAGAGCGTCTTCCTCGGCGCGGGACGATTGTGAAGCCCTTTACCCAAGCCGAGATTGAAGACTACAATACGTTGATGGCGGAGCTTCTTCGCGTTGCCGTCATGTACGGGCAGCAGAAATGGACGCCTGAATATAAGGAAATGCTGAAGCAATACGCCGCGGATACGGATGCCGCTTGCGAGCAGGGCAATGTACGGGAATACGAGATGAAGGCGGAACGGGTGCTGCGGCATGTGGTGGTTGTGGCGGGTAACGTCGCGCTGGCGAAGTTTTACGAGAAAGCAAGCCTGATTCTGAACATCTTTGTCGAAGTGAAATGGAGCGAGCAAAAAATCAAGGAGTTTCATGCGCCGTTTCAGCGGTTTACTGATTCTATTCTGGCATCCGAATACGAAAAAGCGCAAACGGCCATTTATGAATTTCTACTGGCAGGAATTAAATAAAAAAAGGGAATTGGAGTTAATGGAAGAGCTTTTTAGGTTAAATTGTCGACAATCGACAAAGTAATCTGTTAAGATAGATTTGTAAGCAGCTTCAGCAAGTGAAGTAAAGGTTGCAACAAAAAAAGCGTATTGCATTTCTTTTAAGGAGTGATTTAGGATGCAAAAGTTTGATTATACGGATAAAGTGGCGATCGTGACGGGTGCAGGCGGAGGTATTGGCCGCGCAGCATCGCTTGCACTTGCCGGGAACGGCGCAAAGGTTGTTGTCGTTGACCTGTCGGAGGAAGCCGGGAACGAGACGGTTAAGCAAGTCCAGGCAAACGGCGGTGAAGCCGTTTTTATAAAAGCAGACGTAACCAAGGAAGAAGATATTCAGGGTTACGTGGCTCAAACGGTCGAGAAGTTCGGAAAAATCGATATTTTCCTCAACAACGCCGGCTGGGAAGGCAAAATTGTTCCTTTGGTCGAGTATCCAACCGAAGCGTTTGACCGCCTGATGGCGATTAACGTCCGCGGCGTATTTCTTGGTCTCAAGCATGTGCTTCCGCAAATGATCGCTCAGAAGAGCGGCGCAATCGTTAATACCGCATCCGGAGCAGGGCTTTTGGCAACGCCTAACATGGTGGCCTACGGCGCGAGCAAGCATGCGGTGCTTGGCATGACCAAGACGGCCGGCGTTGAAGCGGCTCCTTACGGCGTACGCGTGAACGCGGTATGTCCGGGTGTTGTGAATACGCAAATGATGCGTTCGATCGAAAGCGGCTTTGGCAAGGGCAATCAGGAGGCGGCTGAAGCGGCAAGACAGCAAATGGCGAATACAACGCCGGACGGCCGATACGCCGAAGCGGAAGAGATCGCCAACCTGATGATGTATCTCGTATCCGACCTCTCCTCTCATATTGTCGGACAAGAATTCGTGATCGACGGCGGATCGATTTTGATCTAATCGCGGCTGTTACCATTCAAACAACTAATTCATAGCAAAGGGGATATTTATCATGGCAGAACTAGACGGCAAAGTTATTATTATTACTGGCGGCGCAAGCGGTATCGGCAAACAAACGGCTTTGCAGCTGTCTGCAAAAGGCGCATCGCTTGTTATTGCGGACTATAACCTGGATGGCGCGAATGCGGTTGCCGCAGAGCTTGAAGCGGCTGGCGGCAAAGCGGCGGCCTTTAAGGTAGACGTATCGAAAGGCGAAGAAGTGAAAGCACTCGTTGATTTCGCGGTAGAGACATTCGGCACGTTGAACGGGATCTTCAACAACGCGGGCATTGGCCTTGTGAAGCCTTTCCTCGAGATGGATCCGGAATCGTATCACCGCGTAATCGACGTTGACCAGCATAGCGTTTACTACGGCATGTATTACGGCGCGAAAAAAATGGTTGAGCTGGGCGCCACAGGTACAATCGTGAACACGGCATCGATCTACGGTACAGCGGCGGCGCTTGGCAGCTTTAACTATAATGCCGCTAAAGCTGCTGTTGTTATGATGTCCAAATCCGGCGCGCTCGAGCTCGCCGAATACGGCATCCGCGTTGTAGGCGTTGCTCCCGGCTTTATCAATACGCCGATTCTCGGCAACGACGAAGCGATGAAATCGGCGCTTGGCGCTCAGCATATGCGCGGTCAGCTGATTCAGCCCGAGAAAGTGGCAAGCGTGGTAACGTTCTTGTTCTCCGACGGAGCAAGCGCGATTAACGGTCAAACCATTCCGGTGGACGACGGCTTCCTCAGCTTCAAAACAAAATAATCGGCTCCAATGGTTGCTGCCCTTCAAGGGCAGCAACCATTTTTTATTTCGGCGCCTTCCGGAAGTACAAGCTGAACCTTTCAATAATGTAAGGAAACGTAAGGTTAATCGATAGCAGCCTGATTCCCTCCTTTGTTACGATGAGATCAAATCAACAGGGAGGGCTTATTTATGAGCTTGCGACGGTTCGCTTTCCATAACGTGATCCGCAACCGGAGGATTTACGCGGGGTATTTTCTAAGCAGCGCGTTTTCGGTTATGGTGTTTTTCGTCTATTCAATATTTGCTTTTCATCCGGGACTCGCCGATGGCGCGATTCACATTAACGTGTCTACTGCTATGCATTTCGCGGAATCGGTCATTTACGTATTCTCGTTTTTCTTCGTGCTCTACTCGATGGGATCATTCCTGAAGACGCGCAAAAAGGAGTTCGGCATCCTCATCATGCACGGGATGACGAGTATGCAGCTGCGCAGCCTTGTGTTTATGGAAAATATCGTGATCGGCTTTGGCGCGACGGTGGCGGGTATTGTAATCGGTTTTGGCTTCGCCCAACTCATCCTTATGTCAGCCAAGCAGCTGCTTAGCCTTGATGCGGCGCTGCCGTTTTATTTTCCAACGAAGGCGATTGTGCTGACCGGGGCGGCTTTTATGGCGCTGTTCCTGCTTATCTCGTTATTTACGGTGACCGTGCTTCGGAACAACTCGCTTATTGATCTGCTGAAGGGTTCGAACAAGCCGAAGCCGGAGCCGAAGGCATCCGCGCTGCTGTCCTGGATTGCGCTGCTCTTGATTGTTGGCGGTTATGCCGCAGCGCTGGCGGCCAAGGGGATGGTCGTCTTTTACGCAATGATTCCGGTGACGGTTGTCGTTATTATCGGTACGTATTTCCTGTTCACCCAGCTGAGCGTGTATGCCGTTCATAAAGGCCGCAGGAGCCGTTCGATTTTCTGGCGGAAAACAAACATCGTCCTGTTATCGGATCTTGCCTACCGGATGAAGGATAACGCCAGAACGTTCTTTATGGTGGCGATTCTGTCGACGGTGGCATTCTCCGCGATTGGCTCGTTGTTCGGCTTCAAATCGATGTATACGGATGTCATTCGCAGCGATAATCCGTTCGCCATGAAGTACACCGCGTACGACAGGCCTTCCGAGCAGGACGTTGCGATGATTGAACAGACGCTGAAGGATGCGGGGCTGTCCCATCAATCCTATGCGCTCACCATTAAAAATGTGGAGACAAAGGACGGCAAGCGAATTTCCGTCGTACCGCAATCCGCCTTTAACGTGCTCGTAACGGCAGCCAAGGGGACGAAGGCGGATGTACAAGGCGATGAAGCGGCTATTGTCCACTACAACGGCACGATGATGGGAACACCGCAGCCGGAGTTGACGCCGGTTACGCTGAAGGAAGCGGGGCTTATGCTAAAGCCCGTGCAGACGATTGATACGCCGGCTATTCAGGCAGGACCCGACTATTACGTGGTGCCCGACGAACGGTTTGAGCAGATGAAAAAGTCGGAGAGCGTCATTTACCAATATGCCTTTGACGTTGCGGGCTCGCATGAAGCGCTGAAAAAGGCGGGAGAAGAGATTGACGGCAAGCTTGGCAAAACCGATAACTGGTTTATGGGCGTGGATTACGCGCTGTACCAGCAGGATCAGATTTTTGGCGTTGTCCTGTTCGTCGGATTTTTTATCGGCATCGTATTTTTCGTGGGAGCGGGCAGCTTCTTGTATTTCCGCCTGTATACCGACCTTGGCGAAGATAAACGGAAGTTCCAGGCCATCCACAAGATTGGGCTTACGGACCGCGAGCTGTCGGCGATTCTAACGAAGCAGCTGATGATTCTGTTCTTCGCCCCGATTTTAGTGGCCGTCATTCACGGCGCGGTTGCCCTGACGGCGATGCAAAATATGTTCGAGTACAATATGATGAAGCCGTCGCTGACGGTGCTTGGATCATTCGTTGTTATTCAGCTTGTATATTTCCTCTTTATCCGCACCAAATATATTTCTAATGTAAAATCGGCTTGGGGGTTGCACCTTACGTAACGTCATGTTTTACAATAGAGTTACCGGTATGAAGCTAGCGTCAACGAAAGGGTTGATCATGAACAATCTTTGGAAAGTTGGAGACCTCGCCAGAATGACGGGGCTGACGGTCAGAACGTTACGCTTCTACGATCAGATCGGCTTATTCTCGCCGTCGGGACAGACTGATTCCGGTCACCGGCTGTACGACGAGTCCGATCTGACCCGTCTGCATCAGATTCTGACGCTCAAGGAGCTGGGCTTGTCGCTGGATGAGATTAAGGAGACCTTATCGGCCAAGCAGATCAGTCCGCTGGAGATGGTGACGCTGCAGAAGCAGCGGATCAAAGAGCAGATAAGGCGGCAGCAGAAGCTGCTTGAACAGCTGGAGCATGCCTCCAAGCTGCTCATCGGCAAGAAGGGCTTGACCGTGGATGACTTTACGGGTCTTCTGCAGGCGATGAAGATGGAATTCGAGAAGCCCGTGCTTGAGCGGCGAGCCAGCTGGGAGCAGCACTTGGATAAGCTGGGCAGCCTGCTTGAGCAGGGGGAAGACGAGCCGTAATCGAAGGGACTACGCTTACGAAGCATGAATGGCTTCGCAATTCATTAAGTTTACGCTTACGAAGCATGAATGGCTTCGCAATTCATTTAAGGAGGATCATTCACGATGAGCGAAAGATTTGTTAAGCATGCAACCTTTGTTGTTGAACGTACTTACAAGACTGGCGCGGAGCGGGTATTCGAGGCTTTTGCCGATCCGGAGGTAAAGGGCAAGTGGTTCTCGAAGCCGGATCAGTTCGAATTCCGGGTAGGCGGGCGCGAGTACAGCAGCGGCGGGCCGCCGGAGGGACCGGTCTTTACCTTTGACGCGGTCTATCAGGAGATTGTGCCTGCCGAGCGTATTGTCTATACGTACACGCTGGATATGAATGATACGCGGATGTCCGTCTCGACGACCACAATCGAATTGTTCCCCGTGGACGGCGGAACCAAGCTGGTCTTCACCGAGCAAGGCGCCTTTTTCGACGGGCATGACACGCCGGAAATTCGCGAGCATGGCACGGGCGAAATGCTGGATGCGCTGGGCAAGCTGTTTGAATAGAACATGGAGGAAGAGTCTCTTGGCAGAGGCTCTTTTTTTTGTGTCTAATCGCCGATTGCATTGGGATAGCCGTTCACGCTATTTTAGTTATACAAGAGGAAGAGATGGCATGCAGGAGGCAGACATGACGAATATAACGATAGAGGTTGTAAAGGACGGCAACATTGAGCCTTGCCGGGAGCTGTGCAACGAGCTGATGGCTTTTCAGCAGTCCCGGGCTGTTATGGCCCCGGAGGTGTTCGACCGGATGAACTTTGATACAAGGATGCGAAGAAGCTATGACGGTGCGCTTCGTACCCATGTCCTTATCGCGAGGGATGAAGGCGTGCCGGTTGGCTACGCGTTCTCGACGGTAGAGGATCTTGAACCCGGGGATGACAAGCTCCCCGCCTGGGCTCCCAATCGGGACTCGGCTGACAGCAAGGGCTTTTACCCGGATTGGGTAGAGCTTCCGAAGAAGATTGGCTTCCTCAGCAATTTGTATTTGCGTGACGGCTACCGGAGCATGGGGCTTGGCAAGAAGCTGTTCGAGTCGTCGATGGAATGGCTGGAAAGCTTCCCGGACGTGGATCTGCTGTTCATTTACGTATCGAATGGGAACGAGGATGCGCTTCGTTATTACCTGAAGCAAGGCTTTACCTACAGCCACGAGGTGTTCGGCGGGTTTATAAAGGCCGTGTATAAGAGACTGGAGAAATAAGATAAGAAGCCATTCCCCTAACGAGGGATTGCAGCAGGTTTAGCAGGTTGAATGCCAGCCAATATAGAAATAAGGAAGTAGCAAACGACATGAGGAGGTTTAGCGGTGACAACAATAGCAGCTAAAGCGGAAATGATGATCAGGCGTCCGGTGAGCGAAGTGTACGAGGCTTTTATCGATCCGGCTATTACAACGAAGTTCTGGTTTACGAGAGGCAGCGGAAAGCTGGAAGCGGGCAGTCAGGTGGAGTGGTTCTGGGAGATGTACGGAGCGTCGGCACCTGTCCGCGTACTGGAGCTTGAGACGAATAAACGAATTGTTATCGACTGGGGAACTAGAGCCGAATGGACGTTTGACGCCTTATCCGAAACGGAAACCTTCGTGACCGTGACCGACTCCGGCTTCCAGGGAGAGGCAGAGGAAATCGCGCAGCGGGCGATTGGCTCGACGGAAGGTTTCACGATTGTATTGTGCGGAGCCAAGGCTTATCTGGAGCATGGCATTCAACTCGGCCTCGTAGGAGACAAAGCGCCTTATGCGCATGTAAAAGAATCGGAGGTCATCCATGAGCAAGACGATCGTGGAGAAGTTGAATTTACATAAGTATAAAAATACGGCGGTTTTGCATCAGCCGGAGGGCAGCGATGCTCTGACCGGCCTGGAGCGGTACGAAACAGAGCTGCAGGCGGGCAGACGTTACGACCTGATCTTTGCCTTTGTCCTGGATATGCCCTCTTTGCAGAAGCTGATGAGTGAAATTATAGAGAATAACTACCTGGAGGAAGGCGGTTATTTGTATGCCGCCTATCCGAAGAAGGGCAATAAAGTATATCCGACCTACATTCACCGGGACAGTCTGTTTGAAGGGCTGGGTGCGAGCGAGGAGGATGGCTATATCGGAACCAGCGAGGTCAAATTTGCCCGCATGGTGGGATTGGATGACGTCTTTACGGTTGTAGGCTTCAAGTCCGAAGCGCGCAAGAAGGGTTCATCAGCCCCCAAGAAACCGAGTCAAAGCGTAGCCGACTACGAAGCTCTAGTGTCCCGGGTGGAACAGGAGCTTCTAGATCATCCGGAGATATTGGCGTTCTTCCGGTCGCTTACCCCGGGGTACCGCAAGGACTGGGCCCGTTATGTATATAGTGCCGCGCAAGAGGAGACCAGAACCAAACGGAAAGCCGAGATGAAGGTTATTCTAGGAGAAGGCTATAAGAGTATCGATCTGTACAGGAGAAGAGAGGGATAGGGATGGAGACGGAGCTTGGGAAAGCAATGCTGGAGCGGGTGCAGGGCATTTGCTCCGCATTGCCGGAGGTAGACCAGATCGTTGACGGGTTTGGGCATGACGTGATGAAGGTAAGAGGCAAAACCTTCATCATGATGGGGGAAGGCCATAACAGCGCCTTGCCGAGCCTGTCGATCAAAGCGACGAAGGAGCAGCAGTACCTGCTGCTAGAGCAGGGCGGTTATGTCAAGACGCCGTATATCGGCCATCATGGCTGGGTATCCGTTGACATGGAAGCGGGTCCGAATTGGGACGAGCTGACCGTGCTTATTCAGGAAGCCTATCTTCTGGCGGCGCCGAAGCGTCTGGTGAAGCAGGTCTTGGAGAGTGTCGCAAGATAACCGCAAGAGGCATTTAAGCGTATGGGCTACCAGCCCATACGCTTTTTTAATGAGTTGATCTGGGCAAGATGATGCCGGCCATGCCATTCGAAGCGTTGTATCGCCGTGTCCAGCGTCATCAGTCCGTTTGTCGGGCTCGTAAAGGTTCTTGCAAAGTCCCATGCCTGCATCCCTTCCAGCAACACGGAAAATCGGCTGCGCAGCGCCTCGATCAGTACAAGCGAAGCTTCGATTGGCGCTTCATAGTCGGTAAGCTCTGCCCACATGTTCTGCCGGTAAGTGGAAGCGGCCGGATTGTCCTCCGTCATTGCCTTCTTGAACCGGATATAGGAATTCATATCGTTATCCGCCAGATGGTGAACGACCTGCCGGATCGTCCAGCCGCCGGGGCGGTAAGGGATTGCCAGCTGCTCCTCGGACAACTTATCCACCGCTTTCCGAAGCCGCGACGGCATCCGCTCAATTTCTTTCATCCAGTTACTGCGTTGCTCGGCCGTTGGGTCGCATATTTCTTCGAAAGGTCCGATGGGATAACGCAAATTGTCCGTGCTCATGTAAAAACAACCTCCGCTCTTCAACTTAAAATTTATTTTGCGCTCATTGACAGACTTTCAATAACCATTTATAGTTAATCATTGTGATATTGAGAATCATTATCGTAGTTAATGCCATTCAAAATAAAAGGAGCCCAACCATGAAAAAGTTTATTCCTGCAATCATGCTGCTTGTACTTGTTGTTGTTCTTAGTGCATGCGGCAGCAACAAAACCAATAACGCGAACAATGCGAATAACGGTTCCGCAGCAGCTGCGGAAACACCTGCGGCAACAGAATCCGCGGCGGCGGAACTACCGGCATCCGAAACGGTAACCTATCAGTCCGAGAGCGGCCCGGTTGAAATTCCTGCTAATCCGAAACGCATCGTAGCGCTGGCTTACGCGCCGAATATGATTTCCATGGGCGCCAACATCGTAGGCGTAGACCAATGGACCAACATGAGCCCGCTCTTCACCGACAAGCTGAAAGGCGTGGAAGTCGTATCCGATGAAGATCTGGAGAAAATCATTGAGCTGGATCCGGATCTGATCGTGGTTGGCACGGAGAGCAAGAACGTTGCCAAGCTGAGCGAAATCGCTCCGACGGTTGCTTTCACTTGGGGTAAGTTGGATTACCTGAATCAGCAGATCGAAATCGGCAAGATACTCGGCAAAGAAAAAGAAGCGCAAACTTGGGTTGACGACTTCAAATCCCGCGCTGCCGCAATTGGCGACGAGATTAAAGCGAAGATCGGCGAGAAGGCAACCGTATCCGTTATCGAGACGGACGCAAAGAGCTTCTACGTATTCGGCGACCATTGGGCGCGCGGTACGGAAGTATTGTACCAAGCCATGGGTCTGAAAATGCCGGAGAAAGTAACGAAGGACGCTCAAGGACCCGGTTATTTCACCCTGTCGCAAGAAACGCTGTCTGATTATGTCGGCGATTATATCGTTCTCAGCCGAAGCACGGCCAATGACAATGCCTTTATGAAAACAGATACGTGGAAGAACATCCCTGCGGTTAAAAATAACCACGTTATCGAAATCGACACGGAAGCTTCGACTTACAGTGACCCGACTACCCTGGAAAGCCTGCTTTCGATCTTCAAAGAAGGCTTCCTGAAATAAGCCTCAAACAGCAAGCGCCCTTCAGAATCTTCTGGAGGGCGCTTTGCTTTTGTTGATTAATGGCTCATGCTTACTTGCTTCTCGCCTTCCGCTGGCTGATCGCCTTCCGGCGGCTTGGTGCGCTTCACGAACAAGCCGATAACGATCGCAGCGATGGCGACAATAAGACCAATCCAAAAGGCGTCATGAATGCCTGCGACCATGCCGTGAGCTTGCTCAGCAGGCGAGCCCGGATCGGAGGAGGTCTTCAGATAATCTTTGGTGCCGTTACTCATAATACTGATGAACAGCGCCGTACCGATTGCGCCCGATACTTGCTGCAGAGTGTTTAGGATCGCCGTGCCATGCGGATACAGGTGACGCGGCAGCTGGTTCAGGCCGGAGGTTTGAGCCGGCATCATTACAAGGGAAATACCAACCATCATAATAATATGAATCATGATGATATGTCCGTTGCTTGCCGCGGCATCAATGCCCGTAAACATCCACAGCGAGATGGCCACAAGGATAAGGCCAGGCGTAACAAGAACGCGGGGGCCGAATTTATCGAACAATACGCCGGAAATCGGAGCCATGATGCCGTTCACGATACTGCCCGGAAGCATAATGAGACCGGAAGTGAATGCCGTCATGAGCAATGCTCCTTGCAGGAACATCGGCAGCAGCGTCATCGTCGAGAACAATGTCATCATAAGAACGAAGAGCAGAATCGTTACGATGGAGAACATCGGCGATTTGAAAGCCCGCAGGTCCAGAATCGGAGCCTCCAGTCGCAACTGGCGCAAAATAAAGATAATGAGGGCTACCGCGCCAACGGCGATCGTCCAGATAACCACCGGATCCGACCAGCCTTTCTCGCCCGTCGAGCTGAAGCCGTACACAAGTCCGCCGAAGCCGATCGTGGAGAGCAGGATCGAGAGGATATCCACCTTAGGCTTTGTGATATCCGATACGTTCTTCAGGAACATAAAGGAGAAAATAATCGACAAAGCCGCAAGAGGAATAACGAGAATAAACAGCCAGCGCCAGTTGAGCGAGTCCATGATAACGCCGGACAAGGTTGGTCCGATGGCCGGTGCCGCCATAATGACAAGCCCGATCAGACCCATGGCGCCCCCGCGTTTTTCAGGCGGGAAAATGACCATAATCGTGTTCATCAATACGGGAAGCATCAAGCCGGTTCCGATAGCTTGAACAATCCGTCCTACAAGCAGAACGCCGAATTCGGGCGCAACGGCCGAAATAACCGTGCCTGCGAAAAACAAGGTCATAGCGCCTATAAACATCTGCCTGGTTGTAAACCATTGT
Source organism: Paenibacillus sp. ATY16 (assembly GCF_003399985.2). Classification (NCBI taxonomy): domain Bacteria; kingdom Bacillati; phylum Bacillota; class Bacilli; order Caryophanales; family Paenibacillaceae; genus Paenibacillus; species Paenibacillus sp. ATY16. The sequence goes on from NZ_NMOK02000004.1 coordinate 235,711, forward strand.
TGAAGCAATGCCGTTACCGGAACGAGTACGCCTACTACAAGCATATAGGCCGTCGTTAGCCATTGAATGGTTGAAGGGCCAACTTCAAAGGCTTTCATTAATTCGGGAAGCGCGTTGCCTAGCAGCGTTTCATTCAGAATGGCGATAAAAGCGCCAATAATAATCGTAGCGATAATGGGCCCGCGCTTAATATTCGTTAAGTCGGGGGCAGAGCTGGATCCACCAGCTTGAGAAGCATTCATGGATAAGTGCCTTCCTTTCCTTCGCTTTTCAACGAAAAGGTATGTATGTTAGTTTGTTTAGGCTCGCCGGACGGTATGCGTCCATCTTTCCCCTCCACGGATCTTTATTTGGCCCTTTTTCCACTTTATCACAGTGGGCTAGGTCGAGAAAAGAGCGTAAAGCGGGAACAAATGTGTATAATTTATTTTGTTATGAAGGAAGAAAGGGCGCCCGTTGGGCGCCCTTTCTTTCGATTACTGAAATGCCTTCGAAGGATCGGATTCGGTGTAGACCGATATCATGACGATTGCGGTATCCGCCCCGATATTTTTCACCGTATGCGGGGTGCAGGCATTCCAGCTGAAGGAGTCGCCGGCGCTTAATTCGGCGGCATCCTCGCCTTGCTCGATATAGATCGTTCCCTGGATAACGACATGGACCTCTTCGCCTTCGTGGGCATGGTTCTCTCCGGTTGACGCACCGGGCGGCAGCTCAACGATCATCATATGGACGTTCTTAGTCGAGCTGAGGTGAGAGACCTTCAGGTTGTCCGGTCCGCTTGTCGTTATCCGGCGCTCATCCTTGCGGACGAGCTGCAGCTTTTCCTTTTTGTCCAGCAGCAAATACGCCAGCGGAACCTTAAGCGCATTCGCGATGCTCTCCAGCGTTGCAATCGACGGGGATGTTTTATTCGTTTCGACCTGGCTCATAAAGCCTTGAGACAAGCCGGTTTCTTCGCATATTTGGGCAATCGTGATGTTCTTCCGTTTGCGGATGGCCCGAATGGTGGAGCCGATATCCATGACGCAGCTCACTCCTCAAAAATATTAGTCATACGTAACTTATATTTATATTAACAATTTTCCGGTTGACAGGCTAGACCTTGCGGCGTTATATTTCTTATATAAAATAAATATTTGCATTACTAATATATTTGATGCAAAACGGAGGGTTGTTCAATGAATTCGGTCTATGAGTATGATGTTCATCTGCCGTCCCATTTGGAGCCGGGCAGAACGTATCCCGCGATTTTTACGCTTCATGGCAAAGGCTCGAACGAGCGGAATATGTACGGGCTTGTTGAATCCCTTTCGGACGACTTCATTATTATCGGTATCCGGGGTAATCTTCGGCTCGGAGCAGGTTATCAATATTATGAGCTCAAAAGCCTCGGCAATCCGGTCCGTGACTTATTCGATCAAGCAGCCGTGCAGCTGGAAGCTTTTATTAAGGAAGCAACGGCACAATATCCGATAGATCCGCAGCGCCGTTATCTGCTTGGCTTCAGCCAAGGGGCGATTCTGGCGATGACGCTGGCGCTTACGATGGGGAACCAACTGAGAGGGATCGTAGCTTTGAATGGTTACGTGCCCGGTTTCGTGAAGGACGAATATGCGCTGCAGAGCGTGGAGCAGGTAGCCTTCTTTATTTCGCACGGCGAATACGATTCGGTATTCCCGGTCAGCATCGGATACGAGAACGAAGCCTATTTCCGGGAGCTTGCGCCTAAGCTTACGTTCAAAACGTATAAGTCCGATCATGGCGTGACGGAAGAGAATCAGCGGGATTTCCTGCAATGGATCAAGGAAGACGCAAAAGGATCATTCATATATAAAAGGAGTGAAGAGTAATGCTTCCATCTTATTTCTTCGCGCATGGCGCGCCATCCATCGTATTGGAGGATAACAGCTATACGGATTTATTGAAGACCTTCGCGGCTAATCATCCAAAGCCGAAGGCCATTGTACTATTCTCGGCCCATTGGGAGGAGAACGTGCAAGCCGTCAGCGCATCTAAGACGTACAGCACGATTTACGAATTCGGCGGATTTCAGGATGAGCTGTACCGGATGACATATCCGGCAAAAGGGGACCGGTCCCTGGCGGACCGCATCGTATCCTTGTTTGAATCGCAGGGCATACAGGCGGTAACGGACGATGAGCGCGGCTTGGATCACGGGGCATGGGCGGTGCTGAAGCTCTTGTATCCGGATGCGGATATTCCGGTTATTGCATTATCGGTGAACCGGTACCTGACGAACGAGCAGCAGTACCGGATCGGCAAATCGCTTGCCGAGCTTCGGGAGCAGGATGTTCTCATCATCGGAAGCGGGGGAACCGTTCATAATCTGCGGGCCTTGAACTGGCGTTCGGACGGCGTTGACGATTGGGCGGCAGGCTTTGATCAATGGCTGCAGGAGCATTTGGAGTCCTGGGATCTGGACGCCTTGTTCCAATACCGCACGCTTGCTCCTTATGCGGCGCAAGCGGTACCGACAAGCGAGCATTTTATTCCGCTCCTGCTGGCCATGGGCGCAGGCGACGGCACTCGCCAGGCGAAGCTGCTTCACCGCAGCTACCAATACGGCAATCTGAGTCTTAGCTGCTGGGAATTTGCTTAATAAACAGAAGAAAGCCCAAGACCCCTCTCAAGCAGGGGTCTTTGGGCTTTTTTGGCCTACGCGTTATTCCTCTTCTTCCTCCACGATAATCCTTACCGTGTTCGTAAGCAGACCCGCACGGAAGCAGGATGAGCCGAACCGGAATTCGAAAAATACGGCTGCTTGGTTGATCATGATGCCGCCCATCGGCTCGGCCAGAACGCTTACCTGGAAGGTAAGTCTCCGCGTGACTCCCGGCGCGATTGTGCCAAGCGGAATGCCGGCTTGCGGATCGGGCTGCGGAATGCCGTCAACGGTCAGACTTCCCGAAACGTAGGCAAGCTGATTGTCCAGCGGGTCATAGAAAATAACATTGCTCGCCGTAATGTCCGACGACAGATTCGTGAGCGTAATATTATAGTGATAGCTTTCCCCGACCTTGACGATTTGCGCGTCGGCGGTTTTAAGGAAAGAGGCGAAATCCGATGCCCGAATCATGGACACGGGATTCGATATGGTATTGGAGGAGAAGGTCTGCGATAGAATCTGGTTATTCGGCAACAGGAAATCGGCTTTTACAACGGCCGTATTCGTTAATGCGCCGCTTCCTCTTACGAGCACATCAAACCGGACGAAGATGCTTTGGTTAGGAGCTACCGGCCCGAGATTAATGCCTTCACTCGGATTATCATCCAATCGAAGCACGTTGTTCACCCGGATCGTTCCCGGTATAAAGGCCGCATTGGACGGAAGGAAATCCGTTAGAGTCGTTCGGCCGGATACGGCATTGCCGTTATTAATGACGAATATCGTATAGGTGATACGCTGCCCCACGAATAAGGATATATCGAGGAAGGCTTTAGAGATGAGCAAGTTAGGCGCATTCGGGACGGAAGTCCAAGGGACGGAAACAAAGCTTGTCGAGATGATGGGCTGGACCGTTCCCGTAATAATCGGTATGGTCAGGCCGATAACCGGTGTAAGGGTAATGCCCGGAACCGATACCTGCTGGTTCAGCAGCACACTTCCGTCCGGCCCGGTGATCGGCCCCAAATTCGGGACCTGACCCGGCGCTGGCGTTACGCCGGGTTTAAAGACAGGGAGAACCGGGAGCATGAGCCCCGGAACCGGTGTTATACCCGGCATGCCATTAAAGGAAATGTCTCCTGGCGTGCAGGCTGCCGGCACGGTGCCTGGGGGAACGGTGACGATAAAGCCGGTATTCTTAATTTGTCCGTTGGGCGGATAGCCCGTAACAAACGCCTGGAATTGGATCGTCACCACTTGGCCCACGTTAACGATACCGATGGCCACCTGCTGGGTAATGTCTACCCCGCTGAAACGCCCTCCGTCGATAAGCAAGCTGGAGGGAATGAACTCTACACCCGGCGGTAGGATTTCAACAAGCAGGGCTTCTCCCGGAGCGGTCCCTACATTGGTAACAGTAATCGTATAAGTAATCGTGTCCCCGATCTGCGCGGTTGAGACATTTGGCGTTTTGGTCGCCGTAATAATCGGCCCCGTTACCACCGCCGGCGTTGTCGTCGTTGTTGAAGTGGTAGGAACAGGCGTTGTTGTCGTCGTCGTTGAAGTGGTAGGAACGGGCGTTGTTGTCGTTGTTGTCGTTGAAGTGGTGGGAACAGCCGTTGTCGTACTGGACGTGCTTGATGTAGAAGACGTGCTCGACGTTGATGTTGTGCTTGTTGTCGATGTCGTTGAAGTTGTTGAGGTAGACGTTGTAGAAGTCGTCGAAGTCGTCGAGGTGGTGGTCGATGTCGTGGATGTCGTCGGCACGACCGTTCCCGGCAGGCAGCCCATAAACGGCACGTTATGGGCTTCCAGCGTGCCCCCCACATTGGTGAGGGATTGGGCGACCATCGTTCCTTCAATATTGCCGAAGCCAATGGCTTCCCAGTTCGCGTATGGGGCCAGCACCGAACCGAGAATCGACAAGTTCTGATTAAAAGCGGTAGTAGCCTGATAGAAATTCCAGAGAATGAATTGTCCTTCGCTAGGATTAGGCGTAACGCCGTTGCGGAAGATCTGATAGCTTCCGAATCCGACGGAATCATCTCCAATGTTAACAAGAACGGTCGAGCCTGCCGGAGCGATAATGTTAATGCCGACCGCCGTATCCAGCCTCAGCCCGTTGCCGTCCACGTTGTTTCCGTTAAACATAAATATGTTAAGCGCCGGATCCGTCCCAACGAGGAATATGGTTCCAAAGTTAATAACGATGGTTCCGTTGACCGGCAAGGCGGCAAGGTTAAGGGATAGTTGCGCCAGCGATTGTTCGGCCCCGTCAAAATCAATGGGCGTACCTACCAGGGGTTGGCCGGGTACACCGTTATTATTGGTCATCGTATAGTTAATGACCGTGCCGGTAGGGAATATGACGGTATTCCCCGCGAAGTTGGTTCCTCCCGTAATATCAATATTTCCCCGAACGATGAGATCTGCTTTGGTTGTAGATACGGGCAGCTTATCGCCAACCCCATAGCTGTTGTATGTCGCATTGCCGCCAACGGCTACTCTACCCTCCGAATCAACGAAGGATTGCGTATGATCGCCAAACAAAAACAAATTGAAGCCATTGGCTATCCCCAGATTGACACAGGCCATTGTCGTTATCGCCTCCTAAGTACGTTATCAGCCCTCGGTATGCACACCTTAGATACCTATGCATAATCCCTTTCATTCAGGCATACAAGACAGTATTTAAGCGAAAAAAAGGGGGGCGGGCGTTGAAAGTAGCGATTCTGACCATGTTCAACGGGTTATCGAAGACCTATTCCTTAGTCAGCGTTGTGGAGGAGCATCTGCATATGCTGCTTGGCGGCGGAGCCGACGTCAAGGTGCTCGTCAGTCAAGACTGCCCGGATTCCGAGCGGTACGGCATCTATAGCGACGAACGGATCGAGTGGGTGAAAATAACGAACCGGCTGCATGGCAAGCAGATTCATTGGGTGGATTATACGCAGCCTGCTGGAAGGGTTCATTCCAGCTTTTTCGAGGAGGCCGAAGTCATCGCCGACAGCCTATGCGAGGCCTTATCCGATGCGGAGGTTGTGTTTCTTCACGACATCCTGTACCAGGGCTGGCACCTCGTTCATAATATTGCGGTCCGCCAGGTGCAGGCCCGGCTGCCCCGGCTTCGGTTCCTGGCCATGACGCATTCTTATCCGGCCGTCAGGCCGCAGCGGATGGACTGGCCTCTCTCAGCAAGATTTCTGCCGATGCCGAATACCACCTATCTGTACCCGGCGGAATCGGGATTACCCGCGCTAGCAGAGCAGTACAAGGTTCCGCTTGAGCGATGCAGAGCGATCCCGAACAGCCTGAATCTGTTCGGCGAGATGGGGGAAGAGGTGCAGCGGCTTGGATCGCGGACCGATCTGCTGTCCCCGGATATTCTGGCGATTTATCCAGGTCGGCTCACGACAGGCAAGCAGATGGAGAAAGCCGCTGCGCTGCTGGGGGCAATAGGATCGGTGTCGGGTAAACGGGTGAAGATGATCTTTTGCGATTTTCCGTCTCTCGATATCGAGCCGGCTGCTTACAAACGGATGATCAGAAGCGAAGGAGAGAAATACGGTCTTGGAGGGGAGGAACTTGTATTCACCTCGGACCTGGGCTGGCCGGACGGCTTCCCGCATTCGGGGGTCATGAATTTGTTTACCTTGAGCAATCTGTTCCTATGCACCTCCTATTCGGAATCGTTTGGACTTATTGTGCTGGAGGCGGCCAGCCGGGGCAATCTGCTTGTCCTGAATCAGGCGGTACCGGCATTGGAAGAGCTGGGCAGCCGTCTCCAGGCGTATTTTATGAGGTGGAATGCAAAGGGGTTCGGCATGGATACGAGAGAGACCTACCTTCCCTCGGAGGAGGCGTATTTGCGCGAGCATGCGGATCGGATCGCCAGTCTGATAGGGAATAACCCGGTTATTCAGGCCAAGACCATCATCCGCCGGCAATACAATCCGACGTGGATATGGGAGAACCGGCTAAAACCGCTAATCGAACAGCGCCCCATAGAGGGGCATTAAAGAAAGGCTCTCCATCCTCGGAGAGCCTTTCTTCATTCCTTCATGAATAATTTGGCATCACAGTTGGGAATGAATAACCTATCTTTTTCCCTGTACGAAAGGGATATCAGGAACGGAATGATCTGCTTATGAGTGGAACGACCAAGAAAATCAATATCGCCCAATTGCTAATGATTTTTGCTTTGACGAACGGCCTTGTCAATCATGTCATTGTTAATCCGATGCTGCTTGACGCTTCCGGGCGGGATGCTTGGATTACGGTTATCTTGACAGGGGCTGTTTATTTAGTATTGTGCCTGCTGCTTGCATGGATGATGAAGAAGTCCGGCCAGCAGAAGTGGCAGAAGTGGATTTCGGATAAGACGCATCCCATTGTGTCGTGGATTCTGATTATTCCGGTCTGCGTCATTTTGTATGTGATCGGCGCAACAACCGTCCTCCATACCGTGAAATGGAATACGACCAACTACCTGCCGGCCTCCCCGGCTCTGGCGCTTGCTCTTACTCTGGTTATTATCTGCTTTTTCATAACGGTATGGGGTCTCCGCTCAATTGCGATAACCGCGGGCGTATTGTTTCCCTTTGTCTGCGTACTGGGGGTATTTGTCGCCGTCTTTAACCACTCCGAAAAAGACTATAGATTGCTAACCCCGATTCTGGAGCACGGGTGGGCGCCTGTTGCCGGCGGCATCTTGTATGCGTCAAGCGGTTATGTCGAGGTTATCTTCCTGCTTCTGCTGCAGCATAGGCTTAGCGAAAAAATCAAGACGTGGCACGTTCTCGTCTACGGCCTGTTTATCGTAGGAATCATGCTGGGGCCAATCGTTGGGGCGATTACCGAATTCGGTCCTAAGGAAGCAGCCAATCAGATGACTTCCCCTTACGAACAGTGGCGTCTCGTGAAGGTGGGGCAATATATCGAGCATGTTGATTTCTTCTCGATCTTTCAGTGGATGTCGGGGGCTTGCATTCGCATTTGCATAGCGGTGTACCTCTTGACCGATGTTCTGAAAATGAAGGGAAAGGTCCGCAAATGGACGACGGCTATTATTATGTCCAGCTATATCTTTATTGGCATCATGCGCACGAATGATTATTCCTATTACCAGTGGATGTACAAAGTGTTTTTGCCTATATCGCTTGTTATTCTGCTGGTTATAACACTGACTTGGATGGTCATCACTTTGTTCTCCAAACCATACCGGAAGGATGAACCTCAATGACGGCAGCCGCAGGCAGCGCAAGCTGGACCGAAGAACGATTGAAACAGCTATATCAGGGGTCGGCCGACGTATTCGTCAAGCCATGCCGGTTCGGGGCTAGCGACAGGCCTTCCGTTGTACTGGTATACGCGAATGCTCTTTGCGATACGGGGCAAATTCATGAGTTTGTCCTTCCTGTTCTTACCGAGTATTACGAAGCAACCGGAAAGGCTTCGACAGAAGATATCCATCAGATGATTTCCCGGCTGTCTCTGTTCGCTTATAAAGGAATCCCTACCGTGGAAGAAATAGATGAAATTATTTTCGAAGGGGGATTATTTCTTTATTTTGTTCAGGAGAAGCGTTATTTCAATATGGGGATCAGCGACCGCCCGCAGCGGATGCCAAGCGAATCCAGCACGGAAATTTCCATTAAAGGCCCCAAGGACGGCTTTATCGAGGATATGTCCGTCAATGTAGCGCTCATTCGCAAACGGCTGCGCAGCCATTCTTTGCATGTAAAGGAATATACGATCGGCAAGCGGACAAAGACAAGGCTGTCCCTGCTCTATTTCGAGGATATTATTAATCCGAAAATATTAAATGCGGTACATAAAAGCCTGCAATCCATCGATACGGACGGTCTCTACAGCATTAACCAGCTGGAGGAGATGTTAACCGGCTCGAAATACAAGCTTCTCCCGCTGCTGGATTATACGGGGAGACCGGATTATTGCGTCAACTCCTTGCTTTCCGGGAGGTTCCTTATTGTTATGGACGGCAATCCGCTTGTAATCGTAGGGCCTGCAGGATTAAGCTTGCTGCTTAAATCGCCGGAGGATATCCATTTCAACTACACTTACGTTTCCTTTGCCCGGTTAATTCGGATCATCAGTCTATTCCTTACCGTCTTCCTGCCTGGAATTTGGGTAGCGCTTATGGCCTTTCATCAGGATCAGCTGCCGTTCCGGATTATGGCGACCATCTCGGTCTCCCGGCTCGGACTGCCTTTCTCCGCCCAGATGGAGATGTTTATTCTGCTGATGCTGCTGGAGATCTTCCGCGAGGCCGGCGTCCGGCTGCCGACTTCCATCGGTCAGACCTTAACGTCGATAGGCGGTCTCATCATTGGCGACGCCGCGATCCGCGCGGGGCTAGTGTCGCCGTCGGTCGTTGTAATCGGCGCGATTACCGCGGTCTCGGGGGTAACGCTGGTCAACCAGTCGTTAAGCACGGTCGTGAGCATTATCCGGCTGTTCTTTTTCCTGCTGTCTTCCTTCCTCGGCATGTATGGGGTCATTCTCGGGATTGTCATCTTTATTGCGCTTATGGGAAGCCAGCAGTCGTTTGGGGTAAGTTATCTAGCTCCTCTATCGCCGCTAAAAATTAAGGATGTCGTAGCCTCGTTTCTCAGGCTACCTTGGTTCTTAATGAAACGGCGTCCGGGTCTCCTGCAAAATCAGGATGACGAGCGGTAAAGGAGTGGAATAGGATGCGGCTGCTTATCGGAAAACTATTAGTTTGCTTGCTGGGTATTTGCCTTCTTCCAAGCTGCACAAACTCGAGGGATATTCAGAATATGGCCTATGTGACCGCGCTTGGCGTGGATTACGAGAATGGCGAATATAAGACGTATGTACAGGTGCTTAACTTCTCCAATATCGCGAGATCCGAGAATACGTCACTGGGCAAGCAGGTGCCGATCTGGATCGGAAAGGGGCACGGAGAAACGCTTGCCCTGTCGCTTGCCGATACGAACGAAACCTCGCAGTTTCCTTTATTCTGGGGACATCTGAAGGCTGTTGTCCTGAGCGAGAATCTGATGAAGAGAGGAGGAAAGGAAACCTATGCAACGTTAAACCGGCATTATGAGATCCGGTATAACGTGCTTGTATTCGGCACGAAGGAGAAGATGGAGGACATTTTGACGCAAAAGTCGCTCTTTAATTTGTCCCCTCTGGATACCATCATGTTCACCGGCGTGCAGAATCGCACCCAGAGCCCATACGTCATTGCCTCTTACGGCAACCGGCTGATTGCCAATATGAATGAGCCCGGCAACTCGCTTTATATCCCTTCCATTTCGATTAACAGGCACACATGGCTGGAGGAAAAGGCCGGACGCGGGATGTTTGAGATGAATGGAGCGTATTTCTTCGATAAGGGCAGGGTGGTGAACTGGATGTCCTTGGACGAGCTCAAGGGGCTGAGATGGGCTACGGAGAAGATCAGCAAGACGACCCTTCAAGTGCCCTTGGAGGACGGTCGTAAAGGAGCTATTCAGTTCGAGCATCCCGGTATGAGAGTTATTCCGAAAGTACAGAGCAATGGGGATGTCAAGTTCGATCTCAAGGTTACGGCAAAAGGAACGGTCAGAGATTCCGACAATGCAACGATCGGGGTGATGGAAAAGAAGGCTGAGGAGGCGATAGAAGCAGAGATTAGAGAAACGTATCGCGCTGCTCTAGCTAAGCATTGCGATCCGTTCCAACTGGAAGAGACGCTGTACCGGGAGCACTCGCGTCTGTTCCACCAGCTGACCAAGGGAGGATTTTACTTCCTGAATGAGCATTCCCTTGGCCGCGTGTTGGTTACCGTCAAGATTACAAGCACAGGGAAGTACAAGGAGATCGTGAAATAGGCCTACAACGTTTGGCCGCTGTCGACGGTCATCATCTGGCCGGTCATGGCTTCCTGCTCCAGCGAAGCGCAGATCAGCTGCGCGATATCGTCGGGTGTCGAGATCTGCCGCAGAAGCAGATTCGGGGCGAGCTGCGACATTTGTTCCTCCCGGCCGGCCCACCATCTCGTTGCGACGGCACCCGGCACTACGCAATTGACTCTGATATGAGGAGCCAAAGCCCGCGCGAGGGATTTAGTTAGGCCGTGGACGGCGGCTTTGGATACGGCATAAGGCAAGGACGAGCCTAAGCCGGTTGCACCGGCGATACTGCCGATGTTAACGACGGCGCCTCGTCCTTGCTTTTTCATATGGGGGGCAGCTGCCCTTGCGCAATAAAACATGCCTTTAACGTTGACGTCAAACAGTTCGTCCCACACTTCGCCGGTTGCGGCGTCCAGGTCGGGGAACGGAATGTGGCGGGTGATGCTGGCATTGTTCACTAGCAAATCCAAGGAGCCAAAGCGTTGGACGATAGTCTCGACCATGTCTTTGACCTCCTGATCCTTCGATACATCCGCCCTAATCGCCATCGCCTTCCCGCCTAAGCTCTGAATAAGCTGTACGGTTTCTTCCGCTTCCCGCGCGGAGCGCGAATAGTTAACGGCAACAGCCGCCCCCTTGCTGGCCAATGCCAGACTGGTTGCCCGTCCGATTCCCGTTCCTCCCCCGGTTACAAGCGCTGTTTTATGCTTCAGTTCCATCTGATGACCTCCTTGATTCTTCGTTTAATGTCATTGTATAAGTCGCTGTTTGATTTGTATAATTGAATTAAATGAAGGAATTGTTCAAAAATTTTGAATAAATCCGGGGGCGAATGAGACGAATGGATTTGAAGACTTTAAAGACGCTGCATGCCATTGTCCGGCATGGCAGCTTCCATCAAGCGGCGGAGGAGCTGAGCTATGCCCAGTCCACGGTGACGATGCAGATTCAGAGGCTGGAAGCGGATCTTGGCGTCCGATTGTTTGAGCGGGGGAAGAAGGTCAGTCTGACGGAAGCGGGAAGGCTCTTCTATGAGCAGAGCCTGGATATTGTCCGCCGGATGGAACGGCTGCAGAGCAATCTGGTCGAGCTGCAAAACGGCGAAGCCGGAAAGGTGAGGCTTGGCGTAACGGAGCCAACGGCCAGCACTAGGCTGCCGCAGCTGCTTATGGCTTTTATGAACGGGCATCCGAAGGTTGACGTATCTCTGGAGATCGCCAGCACGCCTCTGCTGGTGAACCGGCTAAGACAAGGCGAATTGGATTTTGCGTTCTGCTCTACGCCGGAATCCAGCGAGGAATTATATTTTCACCCCCTGTTTCAAGAAAAGTTTGTCTTGCTGCTTCCGGCGAACCATCCGCTGACCGACTTGGAACGCATCAGGCTTAGCGATCTGGAAGGGCACCGGCTGCTTATTACGGCGGCGAACTGCCCCTACCGGAAGAAGCTCGAGAGGGTTCTGCAGGATAACGGGCCTTTGTCGATCGAGACGATGGAGATCGGCAGCATGACGGCGCTAAGGCATTATGTGGCAAATGGCTTTGGCATTGCCTTTGTTCCGCTAACCGCCCTGGAGCCATTGCCCCAGGGTACGCGAATAAGGGAGCTTCAGGACGTATCCATAGACATGCTGATGGGGCTGGTCAGCCATGCCGCGCCTTTATCTCCGGCAGCCGCCAAACTTTACGAGAATTTAAGGCAGTCTTTGGAAAGGATTTAGACCCCTGCATAGAGAAGGAATGATATGGAAACGATAGTGCAAGATTCAAATCGTTTAACTAACTCTAAGAAAGAAGGTCTATCATGTCTAAGCTGAATATCGGGATTATTTTGGGAAGCACGCGCCAGGGGCGCGTATGTCCGCAAGTAGGCGAATGGGTGAAAGGTGTTGCCGATAAACGCGGCGATGCCAACTACGAGATCGTAGACGTTGCCGACTATAAGCTGCCGCTGTTTGGCGAAGTGGATGCTTCGGAGCAAGCAGGCGCTTGGAATGCGAAGCTGGCGGGCCTCGACGGTTTTGTGTTTATCGTAGCGGAATACAATCACAGCATCACGGGTTCCTTGAAAAACGCGCTCGATTTCGCGCGTGAAGCTTGGAACAACAAAGCAGCCGGCATCGTGAGCTACGGATCGGTGGGCGGCGCTCGCGCGGCAGAGCATCTTCGCGGCATTCTTGGCGAGCTGTCGATCGCGGACGTACGCGTTCACCCGGCGCTGTCGCTGTTCACGGATTTTGAGAACGGTTCGGTATTCAAGCCAGCCGATCTTCATCTGACGAACGTAAACGGCATGCTGGACCAGGTTCTTGCCTGGAGCGGCGCGCTTAAGACGCTTAGACAATAGAATGATGGTCTTGCGAAGAGCATCCTCCTTAAGAGGATGCTCTTTTTTTTGCTGTTATTTTGCGGCAAATTGTAACCTTCTTGTCCGAATCCGCGTCAGTAGCACTGTTATGTATGCGATATCATTACCCACATCGAGGAGAGTGCTGGACGTGAAATTATGGAAAGCTCCATTGAAACCTGCCGCCTGGGGCGGATTGTGGACAGTGAATTAACCGGCTATGGTATTTAGCAGCCTGTTATTCCTGTTTATTTTTTTGCCGGCGGTATTCCTGCTCTACTGGCTGTCGCCGCGACGAGGAAAGAATCTGATTCTGTTCCTGGCCAGCCTTGCCTTCTACGCCTGGGGCGAGCCGGTCTATATCGTCATTATGCTGATCTCGACGGTGACCGACTACAGCTTTGGTCTCCTGTTAAGCCGGCCGGAATGGGGAGCGAAGCGGCGCAAAGCGATTGTCGTCGCCTCGGTTATCGTGAACCTGGCGCTGCTGTCGTATTTCAAGTACGCCGACTTTGCGATCCGCAACGTGAACGCCCTGCTGGGCACGGATATTCCGCTCACGGAACTGGCGCTGCCGATCGGCATCTCGTTCTATACGTTCCAATCGATGTCCTACATTATCGACGTGTATCGGGGAACGGCGAAAGCCCAGCGGAACTGGATAGACTTCGGTACGTTTGTAGCCTTGTTCCCGCAGCTTGTTGCGGGGCCAATCGTGCAGTACAACACGCTGGCGGAGCAGCTGAAGGAACACCGCGTGACGATGGAGATGTTTGCGGAAGGAGTAAGGCGCTTTATTATCGGCCTGGCCAAAAAAGTGCTTCTGGCCAACAACATCGGCCTGCTCTGGCATGCGATTTCGGACGCCGATGCGGGCACGCTGCCGGTGCTCACCGCATGGCTGGGCATTATCGCTTTCGCGTTCCAGATCTATTTCGATTTCAGCGGCTATTCGGATATGGCAATCGGGCTGGGACTTATGTTCGGGTTCCGGTTCAACGAGAACTTCAATAAGCCTTACACGGCGCAGAGCATTACGGACTTCTGGCGCAGATGGCATATATCGCTAGGCACCTGGTTCCGGGATTACGTCTATATTCCGCTTGGCGGCAATCGGAAGGGTCTGCCGAAGCAGCTCCGCAATATCCTGATTGTCTGGCTTCTGACCGGGATCTGGCATGGGGCGGCATGGAACTTCATGCTGTGGGGCTTGTATTTCGGCGTTATTCTTATTTTCGAAAAATGGGCCGGTCTACGCCTGCTCGCCCGCGCGGCGCGCTGGATCCGGCATGTCTACGCCAGCCTGCTGATCCTAATCGGGTGGGTGCTCTTCGCCTTTGACGAGCTGCCGAAGGTTGGCGGTTATCTGAAAGCGATGTTTGGCCTAAACGGCCAGCCGGTCTGGAATGCCGGGACTGTTTACTTCTTGTACACGAACCTGGGTTTGCTCGCGGTGCTTGTACTAGCCTCGATCGCCTGGAGGAAGAGGATGACGTCCGCGCTGGGGAGCGGCAGCTTATCGCCCGTCCGATCGCTGGCCGGCTTTGCTTGGCTCATTGTCCTGTTCTTCCTCTCCGTCTCTTATCTCGTCGACGCGACCTTTAATCCGTTCCTGTATTTCCGTTTCTGACAGCAAGGGGGACATCCATGATGAAAAAACAAACCGACCGTCTGCTCGCCATCTGGTTTATCGTGACGCTCTTTGTTCTCGCTCTGATCTTTCTATTCTCGCCGGCAAGGAAGTTCTCCGAGCTCGAGAACCGCTATTTGCAGGCGGAGCCCAAGCTGACCTGGGACACGCTGCTTTCCAAGCAGTTCGCGGAAGAGGCGGAAACGTTCGTTACGGACCATTTTCCGCTTCGCGGGCAGTGGGTGTGGGTGAAGTCGCTCTCCGAGCAGCTGCGGCTTCAGCAGGAGAACAACGGGATTTACAAAGGGAAGGAAGGTTATCTATTCGAGAAGTTTACGAAGCCGGATCCGGCCTTGCTCGCCCAATATACGGATGCCGTAAAGGGCTTCGCCGCCTCTAGTCCGGACTCCAAATTGACGTTCCTGCTTGCGCCGACATCCATTGGTCTTTATCCGGATAAGCTTCCTTGGAAAGCGCCGCATGACCGGCAGGATCAGGTGAACGCAGCGGTAGGGGAAGAGCTGCAGGGATCTGCCAATCTGACGTATATCAACGGGTTCGACGTTCTGAAGCCGCATGTCTCCGACCCGATTTATTACCGGACCGACCATCACTGGACGACGTTGGGCGCTTATTACGCTTATGAGGCGTATGCGAAGCAGATGGGATGGACCCCGCATCCGATGTCGGATTATACGGTCAAGACCGTAAGCGATTCCTTCCTCGGGAGCTACCATACGCGCGGACAATTCAGCCTGGCGAAGCCGGACCTGCTGCAGGTATTTATGCCGAAGAAACCGGTGCCCACGTCGGTATACGTAGCGGATACCGATAGAACCACGGACAGTTTGTACGACGAGAGCTTCCTCGCGAAAAAAGATAAATACTCGTATTTCCTCGGCGGCGTTCATGCGCTTATGACGCTGACAAGCGATATTCCGGAGGGCGAAGAGGATCTGGACAAGCTGCTTGTGGTCAAGGATTCGTATGCCCATAGCGTCCTGCCTTTCCTGACGCAGCATGTCAAAGAAATTCATGTCATTGACATGCGCTACTACAACGGCAGCATTAGCGAATACAGGAAAGCGAACGGCATCAGCCGCACGCTGATGCTGTTTAATACGGCAACCTTCTCGGAGAACAAAGAGATTCTTAAGCTCAACAAATAATCGATATAACAAGGGAGAGTTCTTACATGAAAAAACGTGCCATCATTCTTCTTCTCACGACTATGATTATGGGCGGCGTGCTCAGCGCCTGCGGCGGCAATAACAATAACAGCAGCAATAATACGGCAGCTTCGCCAACTCCTACGGCTACGGCTCCCGCGGAAGAAAGCCCGTCCGCAAGCCCGGATGCGCAGCCAAGCGAAGAGGCATCGGAGACTCCGGCCGAAAGTCCGGCGGCTAGCGCAAGCCCGGCTCCTTCGCCAAGCGCTTCAGCCGAACCAAGCCAGACGCCGGCAGCGTCGAAGGAACCGGCACCTAGCGCGAAGCCTTCCGAGCCGGCAAAGAAGCCGGCGGCAACGCCTTCGCCAAGCGCGAAGCCGTCCGCTACGCCAAAGCCGACGCCGAAGCCAACACCGAAGCCAACCGTCAAGCCAAGCCCGAGCCCGTCAGCGGATGCTGCGGCAAGTGATGTCATCGATGCGATGCTGAAGGCGGTCGAGCAGCCTGCCCTGATCGCCATGACCGCCGATGACGTGAAGAACATGTATGGCATCGATACCTCGACGCTTGCCGATTACTCCGGCCGCATGCCGCTTATGAACGTAAAGACAAACGAGATTGCCGTGTTTAAGGTGAAGAAGGTGAAGGATATCGATGCCGTGAAGAAGGGCATGGTCAGCCGTGCCGAAGCGGTTCAGAAGCAGTTCGAATCGTATTTGCAGGATCAGTACGAGAATGCGAAAAACTACAAAATTGTCGTGCAGGGCAACTACGTCCTCTTCGTCATCTCGGAGAGCGCGGATGATCTGGTGAAAGCATTCAAGGCAGCCGTATAATTTGGCTCGTTAGATTCATCCTATTTGGGTAAGAGCTGGCGTTTAAGGAGGTTACCCAAATGAATGAATCCCTGTTCCATCTGTCTTATATCGTGCTGCTTGGCGTACTGCTCGCGCTGGGGCTCGGTTGGATGGGGTGGTTGATCTACCATCGGAGGAAGAGGAAAGCGCGATAAACCAAAAGCCATGAATTCCGACATAGGAGTTCATGGCTTTTTTTGAATAAACGATTTATTTCATTAGACCATGGAGAATGAAATGCTCATGGGTATCCGAGTATTGCGAGGCGACGGCGGCTTTAGCCGCGGCGATATCGCCGCTTTTGATCGCTTCCAGAATACTGCGGTTCGTTTGAATGGAACGGCTTGGCTGATATTGCGGGTATTTGATGCGGTAGGATACGGTGCTGAACACGTAACGGCCGCGGTACAGCTCCATAATTTGCAGCATGCTTTCGTTATGGATCGTCTTCAGAATGGTTTCGGTAAACTGCAAAGTGCTGTTGTAGTAGCCGTAATAATCCTTTTGCTCCAAGGCCGATTGCTGCTGCTCGAGTAATTGTTCCATGGATGCAATATCGAACGTTAACTGCCGCTTGGCGGCCGTGTCCAGCACGAACAGCTGCATGGAGACAAGAACCTCATACATCTCGCTGAATTCATGGGCGGATACTTCCTTTACCATAACCCCCCGTCCCCGGAAGGAGCCTACAAGCCCTTCCCGTTCAAGCAGGGAGATAGCGGCGCGGACCGGCGTTCTGCTCATGCCAAGCTGCGCGGCAAGCTCGTTCTCCGATAGCATGGAACCCGGCATATATTCAGCCCGCATAATCCGTTCCCGGATTTCGCGGTAAGCAATAGATTCTAATGAGGTTGAAGACATCGCGTATTTTCCTTTTTCTGTTTTTTAGACTAATAGTACCAAATAACCGGAAAACAATGCTATAGGCAAGCTGATGTCAGCTAATGGTGTCGCCATCCACCGTGACATCGATAAGGCGGTAACCTTCGCTGCCGCTCTTGATAATCAAATCCCCTTTAATATGCAAATCTCGCAAAGTAACATCAGGAGCTGCTATCGTAGCGTCTCCGTACACCGTCTCGACGGCGGATTCAAGGCCATAGGTACCCGGCGCCGAGTAAGTCCGGTTCACGATGCCGGACTTCAGCAATCTGTCGATCATGCTGACAGCGCTTGCACGGGTGACTGGCTCGGCAGGCCGGAAGGTGTCGTCCGGGTAACCCTGCACAATCCCCTTTTCCGCTAAGTTCGCAACGGCTCCGCGGCTTGCTTCCTGAATCCGATCATTGTCCTTGAACGGGGTATCCTGTTCTCTCGGAAGCTCCAGCTGAACAAGGGTCGCAAGCATAAGCGCCGCTTCCTCCCTAGTAATGATCTGCTCCGGTCTTATCCGGCCGTTGCCTCCCTCGGGTATGTAGCCTGCCTGAACGGCTTTGCCTATTTCGGTATAAAACCAGTCGGACGTCTGGACGTCTTGATAAAAGAAGGGAGCCGTATCGCTCAATTCGAAAGCTCTGTTGATCATCGATATCATCTCCGCCCGGGTTACGGGCATCTCCGGTTTAATCGTTCCGTCCGGATAGCCCTGCAGCCATCCGAGATCGAGCCATTCTTTTAATGCCGGGGCGGCCCATGACTGCTCGGCTTCTTCGTACGCCGCCTGGGAGGCGGCATAGCCGGTTATTGCAAAGGCAAAGAGACAACCGATTAGCAGCGGCACAACGATTTTCCATCGACTCATCAGCATCGCATCCCTTCAAAATGTAGTCCTCTATTAAAGTGTACGAGATTGTAAATGCAATAGCTGTCGAATGGAAGTGGAAGGCATAGGAAACAATAGGGGCACGAAGAATGACAGATAAAGGATGGATCCGAATTGGCTAATTCGTTTCGAGTGTTTAAGAAGGACTTGGGTTATTTTCTGAAAAACAGGATGCTTATCATTACGTTTCTTGGCGTATCTATCGTGCCGATGCTGTACGCCGGGTTCCTGATCAAGGGGAATTGGGATCCTTACGGGAAGCTTCAGAATTTGCCGGTTGCCGTTGTTAATCTGGATAAAGGCGCGGAATATCAAGGGAAAGCGATGAATGTCGGCGATGATTTCGTGAAGGAGCTGAAGGAGAACGAGACCTTCGACTGGAGCTTCGTCAGCGAGCAGGCCGCCCGCGAGGGGATGGTCAGCAACCGGTATTACGCGACGATTACGATCCCGGACAATTTCTCCGAGAATGCGTCTTCTTTAACAAGCGACACGCCGCAGAAGGCGGATATTATCTTCGAATCGAACAGCTTTTATAACTTTATATCCGGGCAGATCAGCGAAAATGCGACAAAGGAGCTGCGAAACAGGCTGTCGCAAAATCTGACCGAGGCGTATTCGAGAAGCATGCTCTCTCAATTCTCGGAGCTTTCGAGCGGCCTTTCCAGGCTGGCGGCCGGGGCTTTTGATCTGCGTGACGGCGCAGTGCAATTAAAGGGTGGAGCGGGGACGCTAAGCAGCAAGCTGCAGGAGCTGTCAGGCGGTGCGGCCAAGCTTCACGCCAGCGTCAGCCAGCTGGAAAGCGGGACATCGGAGCTGAACGCGGGGCTGTCGAAGCTAAGCAGCAGCGCGGGGACTTTATCATCCGGGGCCTCGCAGCTAGGCGCGGCTTCCACGCAGCTGAAGCAGGGGGCTGATAAGCTGGCGGATGGATCGGAGCAGCTGAAGGACGGAATCCAGTCCGCCAAGAGCGGGACGGATGATCTGTACTCCGGCCTGCAGCAGTCCTCAGCCGGCAGCAAGCAGCTGGAGACGGGGCTGACCGCATCGGCTGCCGCCAGCGATACGTTGGCCGACGGCAGCGCCCAGTTAGCTGCGGGCCTCAAGCAGCTGGCGGACAGCAATGCCGACTTGGCAGCCGATCCGGCAATGCAGAAGCTGCTGGCGGCAAGCCAGGCGGTAGCTGGCGGCGCGAAGGAGCTGAGCAAGGGCCAGCAGCAGCTGCTTGCGGGCAGCCGCACCTTGAATGCCGGACAGCAGAAGCTGCTTGCGGGCAGCAAGCAGCTTAGCGCCGGTCAGAGCAAGCTGCTGCAAAGCGCCTCGCAGCTGGCGACGGCGCAGAACCAGCTGCGCGACGGCTTATCGCAGATGGCGGCCCGATTCCCGGCCTTTGTATCGGGCGGCAAGCAGCTTGGACAGGGCGCGGCGCAGCTGGCGCAAGGGTCGGAGAAGCTGAAGTCCGGCATCTCGCAGTTCGAGGCCGGCGGCGCTTCGCTTGCAAGCGGGGCTTCGCAGCTGGCATCCGGCGCGGGCGAGCTGACAACCGGAGCCGATAAGCTGACATCCGGCTCGCAGCAGCTGGCGGACAATCTGGCCAGCGCCGCCGAGCAGACTGCCAGCCTCAAGGCGGACGAGAAGACGATCCAGATGATTGCCGAGCCGGTTGCAATTGTGGCGAATGACGACCGCAAGGTGAGGCTGTACGCGAACGGGATCGCTCCGTATTTTCTGTCCATGGCCTTGTTTGCGGGCTCGCTTGTTTTCACGACGATGTTCTCGGCTAGGCGATCGGCGGATGAAGAAGCGGACGGGTTTCCTTTGTTCCTCAGCAAGCTGCTTACGTTCGGCGTGATGAGTCTTGCGCAATCGCTCATATTAAGCACGGTAATTCTATACGTGCTGGGATTAAAGGTGCAGAGCGTGCCGCTATTTTATCTGTACACCGTATTAACCGGATTTACTTTTATGTTTGTTGTTCAGACTTTTGTGACCTGGCTCGATAATCCCGGCCGGTTCATTGTGCTGCTGCTCATGATCTTCCAGCTTGTCTCAAGCGCGGGCACCTTCCCGTATGAGCTGCTGCCTGGCTGGGCGCAGGCGATGAATCCTTGGCTGCCGATGACCTACAGCATCCGCGGCTACAGGGATGTGATCTCGAGCGGCGATTTCGCTCATATGTGGTCGCAGGCCGGACGGCTTGCCTTTTACGTTGTGATCTTTGTTCTTCTGACGAGCCTGTATTTCGCTTTGACGAAGAAGCAGCGGGACGAGCAGCAGATGCCGGTTAAGATCTAAATGAGGATGTGAAAAAACAAGCTGCCGGTCGTCAAGGACCGGCAGCTTGTTTCGCGTACTAATGGTAAAATATCAGATAGATATTATTCCATCCAGCGATTGCGAGGATAGGAGGTGTAACAATGAGTGTCAAAGGAACGATATGGCAAGGCGGTTTGCTTGGTTTAGTGGTTGTGGGAATCCTCGTTTTGACGAACAATAGCCTTGTACAGACCTTGTTTCGTACGGATAGTCATAAAGATGATTTCGGTTATCATGACTCGGTTTTTGTCATATACCGCGGACCTTTTGATGACTGGCCATGGCTAGCCGCCGTCTTTTGGATCCTGCTTATTTTCATTGCTTCAATTATAGCGCTTACAATTTTTAAATTAATCTGGTTTGCTCTGCGACAAAGGAGCTTGACCTCCAATAGGTAGTCTTATGCCGAATTTTGTGATAACATATTGACTTAAAGAGAACGTGAACGAGTACATACGCCCATTCCGTTCGGGCCGATAGATCTGCCGGTTGGAACCGCATAACAGCAGTTGAATTGGGTATGATTGAAAGGTCTAGTCATTTATCTGAGGAGGATTTAACAATGGCATTGGAATCAATGAAAGACATGCTGAACAAAGCTTTGCAAGGCGGTTACGCTGTTGGTCAATTCAACATCAATAACCTGGAATGGACTCAAGCGATCCTTGACGCTGCTCAAACAGAGCAATCCCCGGTAATCCTGGGCGTATCTGAAGGCGCAGCTCGTTATATGGGCGGCTTCAAAGTGGTAACAAACATCGTTAAAGCCCTGATCGAAGAAATGAAAATTACGGTTCCTGTTGCAATCCACCTGGACCACGGTTCCTCCGTTGACAAATGTAAAGCAGCGATCGACGCTGGCTTCACTTCCGTTATGATCGACGCTTCGCACGATCCGTTCGAAGAGAACGTTCGCATCACTAGCGAAGTTGTTGCTTACGCTCACGAGCGCGGCATTTCCGTTGAAGCCGAGCTGGGTACAGTTGGCGGCCAAGAAGACGACGTAGTCGCTGAAGGCGTTATCTACGCTGACCCTAAAGAGTGCAAAGAGCTTGTTGAACGTACTGGCATCGACTGCCTGGCACCAGCTCTTGGTTCCGTTCACGGCCCTTACAAAGGCGAGCCTAAACTGGGCTTTGCTGAAATGGAAGAAATCTGCCAAACAATCAAGCTTCCGCTCGTATTGCATGGCGGTACTGGCATCCCTACAGAGCATATCCAAAAAGCGATTGCTCGCGGTACAGCAAAAATCAACGTGAACACAGAGAACCAAATCGCGTTCACTAAAGTTGCTCGCGAGATCTTGACTAAAGATTCCGACGTATACGATCCGCGTAAATTCCTGGCTCCAGGCCGCGAAGCGATCAAACAAACCGTTATCGGTAAAATCCGCGAGTTCGGTTCCTCGAACAAAGCGTAAGAATGATATAAAAAGGCTGAACGGCTGCCTCTCGCGGCTGTTCAGCCTTTTTTTTGTGGTTGAAAGTCAAGCACGCTCCGCTATAATAGAGTCAAATCATAGGGACAGGGTGATTCAAGTGAATAAGACGGCAGCAGAAGGCAACAAGTTGATGAAAACGCATACGGTAAATACGGCCGTTATTCCGGCGACCAAGCTGGAAGAGGACAGCTACGACTGGTGGGAGCGGCATGAGCAGGTGCTGCGGATCAAGCCTGAGATTAATCCGGAAATCGTTCTGATTGGCGATTCGATTACGCATTTCTGGGGGGGACTTCCGGCCTCCGCTAACCAGCATGGAACGGGACAAGCTTGGGAATCCGTGTTCGGAGGCCGTCGGGTTCTTAACCTTGGCTTCGGCTGGGACCGGACGCAAAACGTATTGTGGCGCCTGGACAACGGGCAGTTCGAAGGGCTCTCTCCGGAATGGGTCGTTATCAATATCGGCACAAATAATACAAGCGACACCGATAACGCCCGTTCCAGCACGGCGGAGGAGGTGCGCGACGGCGTACGCGCGGTAGTTGAGCGTGTTCGTCAGCATGCCCCTGCCGCAAAGATTATCCTGATGGCGGTATTCCCGCGCGAAGAGTCTCCGGAGGATCCGCGCCGCAAGCTGATCGGCCGGATGAACGAGCTGTACGCTGAGCTGGCCGCTGAGCTGGGATTGATCTTCCTTGATATCGGGCCGTCGATGCTAGCCGAAGACGGAACGCTGCCGCGCGAGATTGCTTTCGATACCTGCCACCTGACGGAGCAAGGCTATCAGCTGTGGGCGGATGCGCTGCGCAAGGTTATCGGGCCTAACATGGTCAAATAGCAGGGAAAAACCGTGTTACAGAGGCGCAAGCGCCCGGGAGCAGTCCGAGGCAGGCAGCCGCCGGGTCGCCATCGTGACAAAAACGTCACCTGGAACGATCTTACTTCGATGGATGCCTCTCTCCGATCTGTCTATATTAAAGATAGCAAGAGGAGAGGGGCTTATTCATGGAGATGGAGACGGTAATCCAGACGAAAAACTTATCAAAGAGCTACGGGGCTACTCCCGTATTGAAAAACATTTATTTGACGGTCCAGCCCGGCGAGCTTACGGCGATTATGGGGCCTTCGGGTTCGGGCAAATCCACGCTGATGAACGTACTATCCACGATTGATCAGCTCAGCGGCGGCGAGGTATGGATTGAGGGGAAATCGCTGCTTGATATGAAGAAGAAGTCGCTTCGCCAATTCCGGCAGGAGCGGATGGGGTTTATTTTTCAGGATTATAATCTGCTCGACACGCTGACAGTGAAGGAGAATATCCTGCTGCCCCTGTCGCTGCGCCAGTACAAGGCGGTTGACATGGAGGCGCGGCTTAAGCCGATCATTGAAGCGCTCCACATAGAAGGGCTGCTCGAGAAATATCCGAACGAAATTTCTGGCGGGCAGAAGCAGCGCGTAGCCTCGGCGCGGGCGATTATTACGGAGCCGGCGATCGTATTCGCCGATGAGCCGACGGGCGCGCTCGACTCGCGTTCGGCGACCCAGCTGCTCGAGCAGCTTGTATCGCTTAACGCGGCTTTTAACACGACCATACTAATGGTTACGCATGACAGCTATGCGGCGAGCTACTGCAAGCGGGTTATTTTCCTAAGGGACGGGGCAGTCGTAAGCGAGATTTACGCGGGGGAGCAGAGCCAGAAGACTTTCTATGAGCGCATTCTGGAGACGCAAAGCCTCATTGGGGGCAAGCTGCGATGAGCCTGTTCGATCTGACGATCCGCAATGTCAAACGCAACTTCCGCCTGTATTCCATCTATCTGATGTCCATGATTATCGGCGTTATTATTCAATATACGTTCTCTTCGCTTATGTACAACAAAGACATTATCGATGCGCTGCAGAACCGGGAGCTGTTCCAGACCGGGGTAGCCATTGCGTCCGTCGTTATCTTCCTGTTCATTATTTTCTTTATCCTGTATGCCAATTCGTTCTTCATGCGGCAGCGGAAAAAAGAGTTCGGCATGTATCTCCTGTACGGCCTGAACGAGCGGCAGCTTGTGCGGATGATCTTTTACGAGACGCTTGTCATGGGCGCGATTTCGCTAGTTGTCGGCATTCTGCTCGGCGGGCTGCTGTCGAAGCTGTTCGGCATGCTGCTTATGAATCTCATGCAATACGACCAGGTCATCTCCCTGTCTTTCCCGATTGGAGCCATGGCGACGGCTGCCGGGGTTATCCTATTGATTGCGTTGATCGTCAGCGCGCAAAGCTACATTCTGGTTAACCGCGTGCAGCTGACGGAGCTGTTCCATGCCAAGCAAAAGGCCGAGAAGCCGGTTCGCGTATCCCCCGTGATGGCGGTTCTGGCTGTTCTGTTGATCGGCATCGCCTTGTTTCTGATCTGCAGCGGTCAATATTCGGCCGTCTGGCAGGATTACGGGGTGTTCAGCTTGATTGCTACGGCCATAGGCATCGTTGGAGGAACGTATCTGTTCTTCCGTCAGTTTGCCGGCTGGCTGCTTCAGCTCATCAGCCGCGGCCGCAAGTACCATGAAGGCAATACCGTGCTGTGGACGTCCTCGCTCCGTTTTCAAATCCGGGGCAACACGCTGAACCTGACGTTTATCTCCTTGTTCAGCGCCGTTATAGTAATGCTGCTCTGTTTTGTGACGATCAACTACAAGGTGCAGTTCGAAGCGGTTGGCAGGAATGTGCCGAATTCGATCGCGTACGAATCTCTTGATTCGGCAACCAATCAGAAGATTGATGAGATGATTAAGGGCTCCGACCATGACATCCACTATCATCTGAAGCCGGAAGCTTTGGTTGTGGAACCGGTGACGGAGCGCGGCATCGCATTCGATAACCCGGAGTATTATGTTCCAGGCCTATGGCTGATCTCCCAAAAGGACTACAATGAGCTAATCGGTCTGCGGGGCGATAAGCAAAAGGTAGAGCTAAAGGGAATGGAGGCCGTTGCCCTCTCCCAAGGCTCGGATTTCCCGAAGCGATACTCCGCTGGAGAGACGCCTGACTTCAAGGTGAAAGCCGTTGGCGAGAAGACCTTTACGATCGTGGAGAAAAAAGACTATGCCTATCTAGGCTGGGCAACGGACCCGGTCCTGTCCATGGACAAGAAGCCTCCGGTGTTTGTTATTTCGGATGAGGCTTACGGGCAGCTAAGCGGCGGAACGGAGAAAAAAGGCTTTGAGATTTACGGGCTATCGGACGCCAAAAACGCGGAGGAATTATCCAAGCAGGTTCATGGCATGGTTGTCGACCACAACCAAGCAGCGTACTACTCCTCGTTCGCGGATATCTATTCGAAGCAGATCGAGAGCTCGTCCCTGCTGCTGTTTGCCGCCGGCTTCCTTGCTCTGATCGCGACCTTCGCGCTGGCGAGCGTCATCTACTTCAAGCAGCTGCGCGAAGCCACCGACGAGAGGCTTCAATATGCCATCCTGCGTAAAATGGGCATTCACAACCGCCAGTTCCGGAGCGTAATCCGCAAGCAGCTGCTGTTTGTCTTCCTGCCGCCAATCGTGCTTGGGATGCTGTACAGCTGGACGATTATCAAGTATTACATTCTGGACTCGGTAACGGATTTCCCGGAGCTGCCGGGCATCGTGTGGAGCATTATCGGGGTATTCTTCTTCATTTATCTGGTGTTCTACGTCTCGTCGGCCAACCTGTATTACCGGATTATCAATCAGAATCCTTAGCCTGCGCAAAGGGCTGTCCCTCGTCAATTCATGACATGTGGGGCAGCCCTTTGTTTTCCTCTACTCTTACCGCTGAAGCGTATTCAAATAAGGATCATGATGCTTCGGAAAATGGATCGTGAACACCGAGCCGCTGCCCGGCGCGGACTCGCAGGTAATGTAATGCCCCAGCTTTCTCGACAGCTCCTGGGCCAGATATAACCCCATGCCCGTCGACTTGGCAAACGTGCGGCCGTTTAATCCCGTAAATCCCCTATTGAAGATTCGGGGCATATCCATGGCATCAATGCCGATGCCGTTATCCCGCAGAATAAGCAGCTTCTCCTCCGGGGTAGAGGCGGCCTTTACGCTGATCTCCCCGTGATCCCTTGTATATTGCAGGCTGTTCGTTATGATCTGGTTAATAATGAACAGCAGCCATTTGGAATCGCTTTGGACGACGGTGGACGGGAGTTCGAGCCGAACGCGGATTCTTTTCGAGATAAAAGACTTGGAGTGGGCTTTGATGACATCCTTGACGAGCGGCTCCAGGTCACAGTTCACCATCTCATAGTCCTGATTGAAGCTGTCGAGCTTCGCATAATACAAGGCCTGATCGACATAATGCTCGATCCTTGACAGCTCCTCGTTCAGGCTTTGCGGGTCCACCTCGGTCTGCTGCATCAGGCGAAGAACGGAGATCGGCGTCTTGATCTCATGGAACCAGGAGATGATAAAGTCGTAATATTCCTTCTGCTTCGCCTGCACCTCGTTCAAGGACCGGATATGGGCGATGCCGGATTCCTCCAGCGTATCCCGGTAAGCCTCCGCCTCGAGCGACAAAGGCTCGGCATCCTCGCTTTGCATCCGGCGGATTGCCTGAAGATTCCGCGAATAGCGGTAGGCGGTAAAAGCGGCAAGCCAGAGCACAACCAGCGTTAGCGCGTAGAAGAAGGTCGGCCAATGCCAGGACGACTGCGGATCCGTGGCGAATACCGCAACCGTCAGAAGAAAAGCGATGCCGTATAATAGAAAATAAGGCCGTTCGTATTTCAGGAATCGCCAGAAGCTCATTCGATGATATACCCCATTCCTTTGCGGGTCGCAATAAAATCTTCCAGCCCAAGCATCGTAATCTTGCGGCGCAGCCTGTTAACGTTGACCGTCAAGGTATTATCGTCGATAAACTGCTCGTCGTTCCACAGCACCTGCATCAGATCATCGCGCGAGACGATCTTGCCGATGCTGCGCATCATCGTCTGCAGAATAATAAACTCGTTGCGCGACAGCTCGGCCGTCCGGTCCCCGTACTGCACGGAGGAATTCGACAGATGGAAAACAAGCTGCCGGTGCGACAACTGCAGGTTGTCGTCCTGATACGTATAATTGCGGCGGAGCAGCGCGCTCACCTTTGCCACCAGCACTCCAAGGTCAAACGGCTTCTGCACGAAGTCGTCCCCGCCCATATTAATCGCCATAATGACGTCCATATTCTGATTGCGGGATGAAATAAAAATAATCGGCACCTTCGAAGCCATGCGGATTTGCTGGCACCAGTAAAACCCGTCAAACACGGGCAAATTGACGTCAAGCAGCACCAAATGGGGCTGCGCGGCCTTGAACTCCCCAAGCACGTCGCCGAAGGATGTCAGCTCGATGACTTCATACTGCCATTTGCGTAACGCGTCGGCGACAATCCGCCGAATCTTCTCGTCGTCTTCAATGATCATAATCCGAAACAACGGCTTTACCTCCTGCTCCACGCGGGCTTGTATAAGGTAAATTATATCATTTTCAGACGGCGAAAGCCCCTCTATACCGATATAGAGGGGCTTTCGGATATCATTTGGAAACGGTCGCAGCCGCTTTTTTGCCGCTGATGCGGGAGCGGGAGCTCAGAACAACAATAAACGGAATCGCAACAACCGTAACGACGCAAGCCACGATAAACGTATCGTTCATGGCGAGCACGGAGGCAGTCGCTTGCAGGGACGTTTTCACCGTGCCGTTTGCGCTTGCGTTAAGCTCCGCGTAATGCGTCTGCGTCCGGACCGAATAAACCGAGCTGAATATGCCGATCGCGAAGGAGGCAATGACCTGGCGGAGCCAGTTCGTAATCGCGGAAGCATGACCGGTAGACTCCTTCGGAATGGCGCTCATCGAGAGCGTCATGATATTCGGGGACGAGAAGCCTAGCCCGACATAACGGCAGATCATCCAACCGATGATAAACGCGTAGGACGTTGTCAGGGATAGACGGCTGAATGCCCATGTCGCGATGATGAGCAGAAAGGCGCCGCCAAGCAGCGGATATTCCGGACGGATTTTCCCGTGCAGCCGCCCCGACAATAGAGATGCCCCTATCATAAGCAAAGCGCCCGGCAGCATCATAAGCCCTACCGTCAAGGACGAGGAGCCAAGGGCATTTTCCATATAGATTGGCAGCAGGAAGGCCCCCGCGTACAAGCCAATGGTCAAAATGCAGTTGACGACTATGCCAAAGGCGAAGGTCGTGTGCCGGAAAACCCGGAGATTAAGGAGAGGCGTCTTCGCCGTCATCTCCCGCCAGATGAACAAGGCGATGCTGACTACGCCAAGCGTCATCCATAGGATTCCCCAGCCGGAAAACCAGCCGATTTTATTCCCTTGCGTGAAATACATCATCAGGGATGTGCTGCCCGTTACGGCGGTGAGCAGCCCGGCTAGATCCAGGGAGCTGCCTTTGTTGGCCTGCTGCATCGGCAGATAACGGGAGGCCAGCGCGATTGCCAATAGCGCAAGCGGGATGTTCATGAAGAAGATGGCCTTCCAGCCGTAATACTCCGTCAGCAAGCCGCCAAGGGTTGGGCCGATGGCCGGAGCGAACATGCTGGCTACGCTCCAAAGACTGACGCCAAGCGCTTGCTTTTCCGCCGGAACCGCCTGATAGACGATCGTTAACGTTGCCGGCAGAATCGCCCCGCAGAACAAGCCTTGCATAATCCGGAAGACGATCAGGGAGCCGATGTTCCAGGAGCAGCCGCACAGGATAGAGCAAATCAAAAAGCCGACTAACGAGAACATATAAAGCCTCTTATAGCTGATTTTATCTCCCAGATAACCAACAATAGGGGCGATGGACCCCATGGCGAGCATAAAGCCGGTTGTTACCCACTGCGTATCGTTCAGGTCCGAATGAAGATCCTTCATCATGAAGGGCAGGGCAACCGTTACCGTTCCCGAATTCAAGATCGAAGAGAAGTTGCCGAAGAAGATCGCGAGTATAATAAGCCAGAACCGGCTGCCGTCTTGCTTCGCATTCATAAAAAACCTCACACTCCACTTATTGACGTGAGGTCGATTATAATATAATGAATTCAGATGAGATACCATCTATTGTTGATGGTAATATAAGCAACGCTAATATAAAGAACAGAGGTTGTCCATGAATATCGAACAATTGGAGTATGTGAAGGAAGTATTCGAGACGAATTCCATGTCGCTGGCCGCGCAGAATCTTCATGTATCCCAATCCGCGATCAGCCAAGCCATCTCCCTCCTGGAGAAGGAAATCGGCATTCCGCTCTTCAAACGTTCCCGAAGCGGTACCGTGCCGACCGAGGACGGCATAACGATCATCAGGAAAGTGCTCGAAATTCTGATGAAGGTCGACGAGATCAAGGACGAGGTGCAAGCCATTACCTCTGTTTATAAAGGCGAGCTAATCATCGCGACGATCCCAAGCCTAAGCATGACCTTTTTGCCTAAGGCGCTGGCGAGGTTCAAAAAGGATTATCCCCAAATCAAGGTGATGGTCATCGAGCTGGAGAGCCGGATTGTGATTGATCGGATCGTCCATGACAAAGCTCACCTGGGTTTAATCTCGCTTAACCAATACACGAGCGACGGACTGCCGGAACCGATTGCCTTTCACTCCTTTCAATATAAAGGGGAGCTTCAGGTCATCGTACCCAAGGATTCAGTGCTGGCTCTAAACAAGGAGCTTATGCTGAAGGATTTGGCCAATCATGCGTTTATTATGTCGGCAAGCAGCTTCTGGGACGGAGTGACGGAGGATATTAAGCAGGTATGCGGCGGGATTAACGTTATTTTCACGACAACAAACCCCGAGGTCATAAAGCGCAGCGTCGCGGAGGGCCTTGGCATCAGTCTGATGTCCAGCCTTATGCTGAGGGATGATCCGTATGTGGAAAGCGGGAGGATTGTGGCCGTTCCGCTGGCCGGCTACCGTCTGGATGCGAGCGGTACGTTTGGCGGCATCTATTCCAAGAAAGGCAGCCAGCAGCGGCTCGCCCGGAAGTTTCTCGATTATATAGAAGTGTAAAAGAAAAGCGCCAGCCCGCTGAGGCTGACGCTTGTTTGATAGCAATAATTTTTTAGTAAGCCGTCCAGCCTGCATCGGCCGTTACTACGGTACCGTTCACGAAGCTGGAATCATCCGAAGCCAGGAACAAGGCAACCTTGGCGATCTCTTCCGGCTCGCCCGCGCGAGGATTCACCTGAATGCCAACCATAGCGCGTTCCATGCCGAACGGATTTGGAGCATTGATCGAAGTACCGATATTCGTATTTACGCCGCCGGGAGCGATGGCATTGCAGCGGATGCCTTGCGTGGCATATTGGAAGCCAACGTTTTTCGTCAGACCAACCACGGCATGCTTCGAAGCTGTGTATGCCACGCCTGCACGGGAACCAAAGAGACCGCCGGCGGAAGCGATATTTACGATAACGCCTGCTTTTTTCTCCTGGAAGAGCGGAAGGACCTTGCGGATGGTCCGCATTGGACCGGTTGTGTTAATCGCGAAGATGCGCTCCCACAGCTCGTCCGTTAGATCGGCGGCAGGAACAAAGTTGTCCATAATGCCGGCGTTGTTGACGAGAATATCTACCGTGCCGAATTTCTCTACCGCCGTGTCGATGAGCTGCTGCACGTCTTCTTCCTTCGCAACGTTGGCTGCCACGGCAACCGCCGTACCGCCTTTTTCCTCGATGCCGTCAACAACGATTTGAGCGGTGTCCACGCGAAGGTCGGATACGACCACCTTTGCTCCTTCCGCCGCATACAGCTCGGCAATCGCCTTACCCATACCCGAAGCGGCGCCCGTAATAACTGCAACTTTACCCGATAATCTCATTGTTAATTCCTCCCGGTTTCAATTGGCTTGTATGCTTGTCCTTCCTGCGAAGGCTTAGAATTTTTTTCAACAGCTGTTGGTTATAAGTACAACTGTTTGTTTTTAGTATAATAAAGCTGTGGAGCAAGCCTCAATCAGTAAAACCTCGCGAAATGTATGTTAACGAACAAACGGCCGCCGTTTGTTGAAAAAAACTTTTTGGAAAAAGGAAGGGATGGCATGCCCGTTTATCATAGCAAAGCTGTCGACCGCCGGGTGATCCGCAGCAGGGAGGCGTTAAAGCAGGCGCTGCTTACGCTTATGAAGCAAAAGGATTTCGACGACATTTCCATTACGGAGATAGTGGAGCTCGCCAATTACAACCGCGGGACCTTCTACTCGCATTACGAGAGCAAGGAGGCTTTGCTGGACGACATCATTCACGGTCTGATCGGGGAGCTGCTGCAATCGTTCCGCGCTCCCTACGAGAACGAGGAATATTTCCGCATTCATGAGCTGCCGGCCCATTCGGTGAAAATTTTCGAGCATATTCAGCAGCATGCCGACCTTTACACCCTGCTTCTGAAGAGCAACGCGCATTCCCATCTCAGAGAAAAGATGTTCATTGCGATTCAGCAGATCTCAAGGGATGAGCTGGAGCACCCGACTCTGGAAGGAATAAATGCCGAGCTGTTATCCGTGTATTCGAATCATGCGCTGCTGGGACTGATTTTCTATTGGATTGAAAACGGTCTGCCTTACTCTCCGGCTTACATGCAGGAGCAGCTGGTGAAGCTCATACAATGGCGGCCATCCGTCGCCAAGACAAAAAAACCGGGAAAGCCTTAACGTTATTGGCTATAGACTCTATGAGAAACATGCCGATATAGATGAGAAGAGGTTATACTAATTATATTAATGATTATGTCGAAGCCTGGAATGGCTGATAGATAAGAGGAGAGTGACATGTTATGAAGCAAAATAAATACGATGATCCGGATTTTTTCGATAAATATAGTCAGATGGCCCGTTCGATCGGCGGTCTGGAGGCGGCAGGCGAATGGCATGTCCTGCGCACGATGATTCCGGATTTGAGAGAGAAGAGAGTGCTCGATCTCGGCTGCGGGTATGGCTGGCACTGCCGCTATGCGCGGGAGCAAGGCGCCCGTTCCGTTCTGGGAATCGATATCTCGGAGAAAATGATCGAGCGTGCCAAATCATTTAACGAGGATGCCGCAATCTCCTACCGTCAGGCGGCTATCGAAGATATCTCTTTCGAGCCCGGAGAGTTTGACGTCGTCATCAGCTCGCTTGCGCTCCATTACGTCGAGGATTTCGCGGGAGCTTGCCGCAAAATTTACGACAGTCTGGCTCCGGGAGGCAGCTTTGTCCTGTCCATGGAGCATCCGGTCTTTACGGCCGTTGCCGCGCAGGACTGGCATTACGGTCCATCGGGCGAGCGGCTGCACTGGCCGGTTGACAACTATCAGGACGAAGGCTCTCGCATTGCCCGTTTTCTGGACTCCGACGTCATCAAATATCATCGCACCTTATCGGCCATTATGAACGCGCTTATCCAAGCCGGGTTCCAGGTTGCGGAGGTTGCGGAGCCAGGACCCTCGCAAGAAGCACTGAATCAATATGCGGAAATGAAGGATGAAACGCGACGCCCGATGTTCCTGCTCTTGGCCGCGCGGAAATAGAAATTTCAGGGACTGCCCACAATTGCTGTTATTTGTGTTACGATCAGTTGCAAAAGCTAATCTTACCTAACGGAGTGCACCAAGTATGGGAACCCCTTATTCCGCTGTCTTGACGTTAATGGTTACAGCAGGTGTTATCAATATCATAATGGGTATATACGTGTTCATGAACCGTTCCAAGCAGGCGATGGCCAGGACCTTTATCGCGATGTGCTTTCTATCGGCCATCTATATATTCGGTTCCGCTTTAGAGCTGTCTGCCGGTACGCTTAAGGAAGTGAAGTTCTGGATTACGGTGGAGTACTTCGGGATGCCGTTTATTCCGCCGGTCAGTCTGATGCTGATCATGTATTTCCTTGGAATGGAAAGGTTATTGAAGTGGCAGATGCGGTATTTGATGTACCTGATGCCGTTTATTACGATGATTCTTGTCATGACAAACGACCTGCACCATTTCTATTACCGTTCCGTTGAATTGCAGCTAGGCGAAGGTATTCATAAAGTCGAATTAAACGCGGGGCCTTGGTATATCATTCAGGGCGGTTATACGTTTGGCTGCATGATTGGCGGAGTGGCGTTGCTGCTGATCTATTGGAACCGGATGCGGTCCTCTTACCGTCTTCAGCATATTACGATGCTGGTGGGGCTTCTCCTGCCGATCGCCGGCGATTTCCTCTACTTGGGCAACCTGACGCCGGACGGCATAGATCCGATTCCCGTCATCATGGCCGTTACGGCCGCTTTGTATATGTGGGGACTTGTCTCAAAAGGAATGCTGAACGTTGCGCCGGTCGCCAGGGACACGTTGTTCGAGAGCATGAACGACGCCGTACTGGTGCTGGACCGCAATAACCGGCTGGTTGACTTCAACCCGGCCGCCGCGGCTATTCTACCCGAGCTTACAACCTCCGCACTTGGCCAGGCGATTGAACCGCTGCTTGCCTTGCATACGGATCTCGCGATGCCCGATTTGGATTCGGAAGCGGGCGGCGATATGCCCCGTATCTACGATGAGGTCAAGTGGACCGTTGGCACACAGTCCTACTATTATCAGATCCGCTCTTCCTTTATCCGGAAGAGAAGGGGCCCGGAGACGAGCAAGCTGATCGTTATGATTGACATAACGGAGAGAGTGCGGCTTCAGGAGCAGCTTCGGGTGCTGGCTTATCATGACGGATTGACGGGGATCTTTAACCGTCTTCACTTCATTCATTTAAGCGAAGCCCTTCTGCATCAATCGGCTGAGCGGGACGAGCCCCTTGCCTTGCTACTGTTCGACATCGATCATTTCAAGCAAATTAACGATGCTTACGGCCATGATGTTGGAGACCGCGCCCTGCTGCATGTGGTCGACATCTGCCGGCAGCTGCTTCGTCCGGAGGACGTGTTCGGCCGGTATGGCGGCGAGGAATTCGTGGTCGCAATGCCCGGATTGTCCCTCGAGGAGGCGGAGGCCGCCGCACAGCGGATCCGCAGCGAGATTGCCGCGCAAGCGATGGCCGCGGCTTCATCCGAGCATCCGTTGTCCGTGACGGCAAGCTTTGGCATTGCCATGACGGGAGCGGGCTGCAAAGAAGCGGGGGGAGGCATTAACCAGTTGCTGAAGGCAGCCGACAATGCCCTGTACGAAGCCAAGAACAGCGGACGGAATACCGTCCGTTCAGCCCATATAGAGCCAGTTGAAAAAGCGCTTCTCCGTTAACGGAGAAACGCTTTTTTTAATCCTAAGCCATAAGTCAATTAACGCGCTTCCCCGCCTAAGGACGGCGAAGCCGGTTCACTTTGCGACAGTTGGTGTCGAAAAGCCGCGCATTTACGCGTATATAACAGAGAAATCTTGTCCGAAACGTAGGGGAAAGGAGGATTTTGGTAGAACAAATCGTATTATAGGAAATAAAGAAATTAGTAAATGTTGTAAGTATGCGAAGGGAGGTTCATGATTGTTTCGCGGCAGGAGCTTTGCGGTTTACTTCGGAATCATTCTATTGGTGTTATGCGCGGGCTGGCTTCTGTTTCTGCGGAGAGATTCCTTTACCGGGGCAGCCGTTAGCCATATTCTTCAAACGTTGGCCGCTCTTTACGCGGCAGTCCTTCTGCTTAGAGCCTCCAGCAAAGAGGCGAAATACTGGCTGTTTTACGGCTTGGGCCTGCTGGTTTATTTTGTTGCCCAGCTCATCTGGTCTATTGTGACGCTTATTAGAGGCGCCGAGCCGGATTATCTGGGCATTCCGGAGCTGCTATGGAGACTTCAATATTTATTCTATCTTATTGCTCTCTATATGCAGTACCAGCAGCGCCGCTCCAACCTTGCGTTTCGATTCATACTCGATATTTTATTGTACGGCACGATGGCTTCCACGCTCTATTGGAACCTTCTGATTGAACCGATTCTGTCCCATCATCACGTTAACCGGGATGTTGTGGGATACCACATGTTTAACTCATCCTTTAATGCGGTCATTGTATTTCTTCTGCTGTTCTTCAGCTGGTACGGCAAAAAGATTATTTCCAGCAGGGCCAATAGTTTTCTGTTGAGCGGCTTTTTAATCAAATTATTAGGCAACACGGCATTTGTCTATTTATTATCCTACGCTGCCGCAGGCGAGCAATGGTCCTGGATTGCCGACTTCTGCTGGTTTATCGGCATGATGTTTATCGGCTTTGCCGCTCTGCCCGACAAGGATCCGCTTGGTGCTTCCCTCCGGCCGGGCAACGAGTCCAGGCAGACCTTTATGAGGCGTTACGCGCTTATTATCTTTGTCTGCGCAGCTCTTATCGCCGTCATCTGCAGGCTTGGCGACTTCTCAATTATTAGCGCAGGAGCGATTGTAGCCGTTGTGCTGCTTGCCATTCGGCTGTCGGTGGGTATTTACGAGCTGGAATCGGCGGGGGCCGCTCTCATGCAGTCGAGGGTCAATTACGATAATTTCGTGGAAAGCTCGCTGCTTGGCGTATTTATCGAGCAAAATGGCCGATTGGTCTATATGAATCCGCAAGGGGAGAGCATGTTCGGCTGCGAGCCGGGGCAAATGCTTGGCCAACCGCTGGCAAGCTTCCTGCTGGAGGCGGACCGCGACCGGTTGAAGCAGGAATTCAGCATGATCTGCCGGTTGAATCAATCCTCCCGGCTTGCTCTTGCCGCGCGGAAATCCAATCAAACGGAACTGTTCCTCGAGATGCAGGCGGCTCCCGCTTTTTTCAAAGGAAAGCCGGCCATATCCGGACTTTTGTTGGATGTGACGGAGAGCAAGCTGTCGGAGCAGCATTTGATCCGGTCGGAAAAGCTCTCCGTTATCGGCCAGCTGGCGGCGGGGGTTGCCCACGAGATTCGTAATCCTTTAACCGCGCTGAAAGGGTTCACTCAACTGCTCCACCGGAGAACAACGGACCAGAACCGCCATTATTTCGATATGATGCTGACCGAGCTGGAGCGGATTAACTATATCGTAGGGGAGTTTATGCTGCTGTCCAAGCCGCATCAGTGGCAGCAGATCAGCAGCTGCGACATGAGCTCGCTGCTGGACGATATCATTCCGATTATGCAGTCGCAAGCGATTATCACGAATGTCAGCATATCCGCGGAGAAAAGTCCGGATCTGCCGATTGTCCAATGCGATGCCAATCAGATCAAGCAGGTGCTCGTTAATCTGATGAAAAACGCGATTGAAGCCATGCCTGGCGGAGGCGAGCTTCACGTGCATATGAAGAAGGACCATAAAGGCTTTTTGGTTATTGATATTATCGACCAGGGAGTGGGCATTCCCCAGCATGTCATTGACCGGCTGGGCGAGCCGTTCTATACAACCAAGGATACGGGAACCGGACTAGGACTTACCGTATGCTTCAAAATCATTCAATCCCATGGCGGCACTCTATCGATTACGAGCGAGCCGAATATCGGAACGACGGCTACCATCAGGCTGCCGGCTTAGCCTAAAATGAAAAAACCCCTCTAGACTGCTGCAGTCCAGAGGGTTGTAGTTCTTGTTTTTATGGGTTCTTGGCGTCTGTACGGTAGCTGAGCAGGCCAAGCACCAGCGCAAGGCCGACCAGGATGGCTCCTACCCATGGCAGCGCGCCCAAGGAAAGATGGGTAATGACCCAGCCGCCGATAAAGGCGCCGGAGGCATTGCCGAGGTTGCCTGCCGAATGGCTGGACGTCGAAGCTAGCGCCGGCGCGGACTGCGCCAGGCTCATAATCCGTACTTGAAGCCCCGGGAATACGGCAAAGGAGGCCGCCCCCCACAGGAAAATCGTAATGACGGATGCAATCTCGTTATGAACGGTAAAGGTGAAGATCGTCAGCACAACCGCTATCGTGAGATAAAGGCCAAGAATGGAAGGCATCAGCTTCCAGTCGGCCAGCTTGCCGCCAACGATATTGCCGACCGTTACGCCGATTCCGAACAAAATCAGAATCCAGGTTACGTTATGCTCCGCAAAGCCGGTAATATCCGTGAGGAGCGGCGTGATATACGTAAATACCGCAAACAGTCCGGCGTTGCCGAGTGCCGCGATCAGCAGATAGACAAGCAGCTTTGGTCTGGCAATCGCCGATAGTTGCTTAAGAACGCTGACCTGCTTGCTTAACTTAAGCTTGGGAATAAAGATGACGATGCCGATTAGTGCGAGGATCCCCATGACGGCAATAGCGCCAAAGGAAGCGCGCCAGCCCCAATTCTGGCCGATATACGTACCGATCGGGACGCCGATAATGTTGGCGATCGTGAGGCCCGCCATCATAATCGAGACGGCTCCCGCCTGCTTATCCGCTTTTACGAGCTTGGAGGCGATAACCGCGCCAACGCCGAAGAAGGTGCCGTGCGTCAAGGCCGTAATCATCCGGGCAATCATGAGAACCGCGTAATTGGGTGCCACAACCGACAGACCGTTGCCGAGAATAAAGAGCAGCATAAGAATGCAAAGCAGCTTTTTCTGCGGAATCCGGCTCGTCAGAATCGTCATAATCGGAGCGCCGACGGCTACGCCTAGAGCATACATCGTAATCAGTTGTCCGGCTGCCGAGATACTGACGTTCAGGTCGCTCGCGACATTCGGCAGAATGCCCATAATGACAAACTCGGTCATGCCGATTGCGAAGGCGCCAACGGTCAGGGACAAGACGGAGATCGGGAACGGCTCTTTCCCGGCTTGCCCTTTCAGGACTTGCTTGCTGTTTAATTGCTGCGAGACTTCCATAAGGTAAAGCCAACCTTTCTGATGAGCACATCTTGTTGAATAAACCCTATTATTTCGCTTCGCGGGCATATAAGCAAGAACATTTTTTGTAAAATTACTGGTAAGATAAGAAGTAAGGGCTTACATCATAAGAGGGTAGAGGAAGGGGTTAAAAGTGGGCAAAAAAGGGCTTTACCGCGACTATTTTTTGCATGCGGATATTATGATGATGACAGCGGTGCTAATCGTTTTAGCGACCTGGGCCGCGTTTGCGGCCCTGAACTGGTACAGTCTGGTTTTCTTTATCGTTGGCCTTATCGGATTTATGTTCAGCGAATATTTGACCCACCGGTTCTTCTTTCATCTGAAGGCCCCCCAAAACCCGTTATTCCTCAAATTTCTGAAGCGTCTGCATTACGATCATCACGCGGATCCGCATGATTTGAAGCTGTTGTTCCTGCCGGTATGGTACAGCCTGCCCAACCTGGGCGTATTTGCGCTCCTGTTCTATCTCATCGCGGGCTCAACGGACTTCACTCTCGCCTTTGCGGCGGGACTTGTGGCGATGCTGCTCGTCTATGAATGGAAGCATTATGTCGCGCACCGGCCGATCCAGCCCAAGACGAGATTCTGGAAGTGGAATAAGCGGATGCATCTGCTCCATCATTTCAAGAACGAGAATTACTGGTATGGCGTATCGACGCCGCTTGTGGATGCTCTCTTCGGAACGCTTAAAGAAGAGAAGGACGTACCCACAAGCGCCACCGCAAAAAACCTGGAAAACCGCGGCCGGACGATGTCGTCCTGACCGCAAGAAGGAGGACAAGGATGACTGCAGGGCAATTGATCGGGAAAGGCATGACCGCCGAGGTCTACGAATGGGGCGAAGGGCAGGTCGTGAAGCTTTATTACGGGAACATCCCGAAGGACTGGCTTCATTACGAGACGGAGATCGGCACGGCCGTTTATAAGGCAGGCGTACCTGCGCCTGAGGTTTTTGGACAGGTCGAGGTGGATGGGAGAAGCGGGCTGGTCTACGAGAAGATCGCTGGGCCATCCCTTTTGGCCATGATGCTGCACGATATGGATAAGGCGGAACATTACAGTACCCTCCTGGCCCAACTGCATGCGGATATTCACCGCTGCAGGGCATCCCGGCTGCCTAGGCAGAAGGATCGGATGGCTATGTTTGTGAGGCAGTCCGCAGCTTTTCTGGGCGACCGGGTGGAGCCCGTGCTGACGGAGCTG
Organism: Paenibacillus sp. ATY16; assembly: GCF_003399985.2. NCBI lineage: Bacteria > Bacillati > Bacillota > Bacilli > Caryophanales > Paenibacillaceae > Paenibacillus > Paenibacillus sp. ATY16. The sequence goes on from NZ_NMOK02000004.1 coordinate 274,691, forward strand.
GAGCGTCTGCCGGAAGGCGAATCCGTCTGTCACGGCGACTTTCATCCGGATAACGTGCTCCAGGCGGGAGAGCGGCTGACCGTGATCGACTGGATGGATGCCAATTCGGGCGATCCGCTATGCGACGCGGCGAGAACCTCCATGATGTTCTTGTCGCCGTTTGTTTCCATGCCTCCGCTGTCTATCCCTCCGGATACCGGGCAGCGGCTGAACGAGGCGTATTTGTCCGAATATTGCAGGCTGACGGGAGCGGATAGAGCCGCAATTGACCGCTGGCGTCTGCCGGTAGCCGCGGCAAGACTGCGCGAGCAAATTCCCGGCGAGCGGGAATGGCTGCTGGCCTATATTGACCGGCAGCTGGAAGCCTGCAAATGAAAAAGCCGCCTTTCCCGTATTATGCGGGAAAAGGCGGCTTTTCGCTTTTGTTCTCTGCTTACACAGCGTTTAACGCGATTTCTTCATCGTCGTCGTTATTGAATGCGTCGCGGTCGAATTCGCCTTCGGAATTGGCTACGAGCAGAGCGGTAACCGAGGTGCCCGTTGCGTTAACGGCCGTGCGGGCCATGTCGATCAAAGCTTCAACGCCGGCAACAATCGCAAGCGCCTCGAGCGGAAGGCCAAGCGCGGTAAGAACAACCGTTGTCGAAATAACAGCCGGTCCGGGAACGCCCGCAACGCCAATGGAAGAGATGATGCTTACGAATACAAGCACGATGTAATCGGTCAGGCCAAGCTCAATGCCGAACGCCTGCGAGGTAAAGACGACAACGATCGCCGGCCATACGCCGCCGCAGCCGTTAAAGTTCACGGATGCGCCAAGCGGTGCAACAAAGCTCGCGATTTTCGGCGAGACATGGAGACGCTTCGTAATGACTTCCAGGTTAATGGGCAGCGTAGCGTAGCTGCTTCGAGTCGTGAAGGCAACGGCAACCGTCGGGTAGACCTTCTTGAAGAACTTGAGCGGGTTAACCTTCGCTACGAAGAGCACCAGACCGCCAAACACAAGCACGAAATGAATAATTAGGGCGACATACGAGGTTACGATAACGCTGCCGAGCTCCTGCAGGGTATCCCAGCCGTATTTGGCCGCAACGCCGGCAATCAGGGCAAATACGCCGTATGGCGTAAGGCGGATAACGAATTTAACGACCTGATGCAGGACCTGGGTAGCCGATTGGATAAGATCGCGGACCGGCTTGACGGCCTCTTCGTTTTTCGAACCCACCTTAATGATGGCTATAGCCAGGAAAATCGCGAAGATGAGGATCGGAACAACCTTGCCGTCCGCCGCTTCGCTAACCGGATTGGAAGGGACAAGGCTAAGAATGACATCGGAGAACGTAGGAATCTCGCGCGTTGCCGCATCGCTTGCGGCAGGCTGCTGGATGCCTTTGCCCGGGCTGAATACCAGGGCGGTCAGTAAGCCGATTACGGATGCGATACCGGTCGTGCCAAGGAACCAGGCAAACGTCTTGAAGCCGATTTTGCGCAGGTAATCCAGGCTTGTGAGCGAGGCGATACTATTTAATACAAGAACGAAAACAAGCGGAATAACAAGCATGCGGATCAAGCTGATATAAATGCTGCCGAAGGTGGTGATCCCCTTGATCTCCAGGGAATCAAGGCTCTGGAACAGGATCCCGACGACCAGCCCCAGCCCTAATCCGACAAGCACCCGCGTACCGAAGCCGACACGCTTGCGAGCCAGGAAATACAGAAAAGCAAAGACGAAGATTGCGGTAACAAAGCTGTACCAGTTCGTCTCGATCGCCAGCAACAGGTTGTTATCTATTTTATCCATCTTACTATTACCCCCTAATCCAAGTTGTTTGATAGGAATTACAATTCAATAATTTACAAACGTCTGAAGCAATTGTCAATCGTTTTATTGGAAAAAAAATATATCCGACTATTTCTATGGGAAATTATTAAGAAATGGTTGACATCCAATCTCTGACATCCTAAGATAGGGTTAGAAATCGGAACATCATACGTAATTCGGATAAGAAATTAGTCGACTGGACCTCCAGAGATTCAATGTTCGGGCATCACTAGATGCGGGCATTGGATCTTTTTTTATGCCTGATTACTGAATGAGCCGCCTAAAACCAAAGGGGAAAGGATGAGTTTCATCATGAAAAAATGGTTTAGCTCCAAATTGACAGTTACTTTCGTAGCCGCAGCCGTAGTCTTCTCATCGCTGACATATGCTGCCGTTTACGCGAACAAGGACACATCCGGCACGGAGCCGGCTGCGGCGGAGGCTCAAGAGCCTGCTGCACCGGCTGTTGCGCAGCAGCCGCAAGCAGATGCTGCGAATACGGCCGTAGCAGCTGAACCACAGGCGACAGCAGAAGCAACGACCGCAGCTGCCGAGACGCAATCTCAAGAGCCGGCCGTTCAAGCTGCCGAGGTTCAATCGGCACAGACGGCTGCTGCACCTGCGGAAGAGACGACAGCAGAAGCGCAAACAGCCAAAGCAAGCTCCACGGAAGCCGTTCAAAGCGCTTCCACTCCGGCTCCGACATCTGCGCCCGCAGCTTCGAAGCCAGCCGCGGCCAAAGCTTCCGAGCCAGCGGCATCCACTAAGCCGTCCACCACTTCAGCTGCTCCCGCAGCAACGCCGGCTCCAGCCGCGAAGCCGGCCCAATCGACGCCGGCTGCAAGCAAACCGGAAGCTTCGGCGCCTGCCGCAAGCCAATCGGATGACTCGGGCAAAAAAGTAACGTTTGTCAAGCAAGAAGAGTCGCAGCCTAAGACGCCTGCCGTAAAAGCTCCGGCAAGCAGCTCGTCCTCTTCCGGCTCGACAAGCTCCTCTGGCGGATCCTCCACGTCCCCTTCTCCGGCTCCTTCGTCTTCGGATGAGGATTGCGCGGTAGACGGCGAAGAAAGCTGCTAATCGGCTTTTATAAGACAAATGGGTCAAATAGGGAGAGGAGTATATACACATGAAAACTTTTAATCGTACACTATCCGTTCTACTCGCCTCCGCGTTAGTGCTGCCGGTCTTCCAGGCCGGCACGGCACGCGCCGCGGAAGTAAGCAGCTTTAATAGCGCTGTCAGCCATTATGATTATTTCAGTGATGTTTACCCGCATTTGAACGACGCGAACCATATTCTCAAGACGGTTACTTACGAGGATCTGGTTACGCTGTTTGATAGCAAAGGTACATATGCCGTCTTGTTCGGCGGAGCCTGGAGCAATGAGACGCAGGCGGATATCGGCTTCATCAACCAGGTTGCGAAGCAATACGGCGTAGACACCATTTACAACTTCGATACGAAGCTGGATGGCGAATCGGTCGATATTGCCGAGCAGCAGGCGAATCCTTATACCAAAGTTGTAACCTCCACTTCGCAAGGCGTAACGACAAACACAACGAACTTCTATGATTTCAACGAGCTTTATGTGGAACTGGTGGACAAGTATTTGACGAACCTCAGCGCCAATACCGATGCTACGATCACTTACAGCAAGAAGTCGCCGGAGAAGGAAAGCGGCGGTACGGTAACGACGCCTTCTACGGTCATTGCGAGCGGCGAGGCGAAAAAAATCGAGTCTCCGTTCCTGTTCATCTATGACAAGGATCACAAGGACGGCGAAGGCAACGCCGCGCCGATCATCGCTTCGCTCGAGAAGCACGGTTCTTCCGCGAATTATACTTGGAACGATTTCCTGACAGCCGATCCTAACGACGGCGATGCGCTGGATACGGCGAAGGTCGACAGCTATAAGGAACAGGTTCTGAACGTATTTAATAAAGTGCCTGCTGCCGATTACGACAGCCTCACCAATTGGGATTTTATCGCTCCGGCGTTTAACAAGCACGAGGACAAAACGGTCGGACGCGACATCTTCCCGACGCATGAGGAAAACGGTCAAGTCGTTGGCGATGACGGCGAGCTTGTCTACGAGCATGTCACTTACAATGAGCTGACTCATTTGCTGCAAAGCAAAGGCAATTATGTCATTCTGTTCGGCGGCTCGTGGTGCCCGAATACGCAGGCGGCAATCCGCTTCATTAACGAGTATGCGAAGAAGTACAACGTCGACAAAGTCTACTTCTGGGACACCAAGCTGGATGCGGGCATCTCGGTGCTTGACCCAAGCGCTGATCCGCATAACAGCACTTTCCTTCAAGTGCGCGATACGAACCACCCGCTGGCAAAGCTGTATGTGGATCTGACGAACAAGTACCTGACCAACATCAAAACGCAATACCTGCCTGCATCCAATAATGTAAACTACACGGAAAATGGAACTAACGTTGTTGCCAACAAGCTGCAGGTTCCTTACCTGTTTGCCTACAACAAGGACAACGTGAACGCCGACGGCAGCAAAGCGCCAATCCTTGGCCACGTGGAATTGATGTACACCTGGAAAAACATCCAGCCGGATTATGCCGTAGCTGACGGCACGATCCGCAATCATACGAATTACACGAACGCGCTGAACAAATTGCTCACGCGCCTGGAAGCAACGCCAACCGGTCTGACTGGCGTAGCGCCAACTTCAAGCGTAAACAATAACGGTCAAATCACGGGCACAACAAACAAAGCGTTGGAATACAAGCTGAAAAGCGCGGCAGACTCGGCATATACAGCCGTATCCGGCAATGCCATCACGGGTCTTGCGGCTGGTACGTACTCGGTCAGATACGCGGCGAAAAACGGTTATAACGGTCCAACAAATTCTCAAACCGGACCAACGGCAGTTCCTTATGCGGCTGGTCAGGCGGTAGACGTGGTTGTTCCGGCTTATGAAGGCCCAACAACGCCTACTAATCCTACAAACCCGACAAGCCCTACCAATCCAACTACGCCAACCACACCGGTTGAAGAGGTAAATGCGGTGAATTCGGTAACGGTTACCGGTACAACCGATTCGGCAACGGGCGAGACGGTAGCGGCGGTGTCTGCAAACGATGTAGCAAGCCTTATTACGAAAGCGTCCAAAGCGGAAGCAGCGGGCAAAGCGGCTGTAATCGGCTTCCAGGTGCCTGGAACCGCGGCTACAACATCTACGCAGTTGACGATTCCTAGAGACTCTTTTAACTTGATTGCTTCGGGAACGAACGCGGCGGTGAAGGCAGACCTGTCGGTTGGAACCGCAACCTTCGATGCCAAAGCGGTAGAAAGCATCAGCGGCAACGCCTTGTCCGGAGATATCAGCGTGATCGTATCGAAGTTCGAGCTGACGGAAGAAGGCAAGGCCGTATTGGGCGACCGTCCGGTGTACGATCTGTCCCTCTTTGCAGGCGATAAGCAAATCTCGAATTTCGGCGGCGGCAAGGTGCAGGTAAGCCTTCCGTACACGCTGAAAGCCGGCGAGAATCCCGAATCTATCGTGGTGTACTACCTTGCGGATTCCGGCGAGCTGCAAACGATTCGCGGTCATTACAATGCGGCAACGGGAACCGTGGAATTCGCCACCACTCACTTCTCGCAATACATTATCGGCTTCAATAAAGCAGGCTTTGCGGATGTACCGGCAACTGCTTGGTTCCATCATGCGGTCAGCTTCCTGGCTGCCCGTGAGATTACCGGCGGTACCGATGCCGATCACTTCAGTCCAAATGCGGAGCTGACAAGAGGCCAATTCATCGTCTTCCTGCTGAAGGCATACGGAATCGAGCCGGAAGCGGCAGGCGCGGCGAATTTTGCAGACGCAGGAAGTACGTACTACACGAATTACCTGGCGGCTGCGAAGCGTCTTGGCATCGCAACAGGCTCGGGCGATAACAAGTTTAATCCGAATAATAAAATTACGCGCCAAGAGCTGTTCACGCTGCTGTACCGTTCGCTTGAGCAATTAGGCGAGCTGCCAACGGCCAAGACAGGCGCAACCGTAGCCTCCTATGCGGATGCGGCCGATATTGCCGGTTATGCGCAAACGGCCTTTACAACGCTTGTCGAGACTGGCGTTATTAAAGGAAGCGGCAATAAGCTGAATCCGGAAGGCGTATCGACAAGAGCGGAAGCGGCGCAAGTGCTGTATAACCTGTTGTCCCAATAATAGAAACTCGAAGAAGAGGTGGGCGGCCGACTTGGCCGCCCCTTTTTCCAATGCGGCGGTGAAAGGTATTGGATATTTTATTAGCTTTTTCGGCGGGACTGCTGTCCTTCTTGTCGCCTTGCGTTCTCCCTCTTATTCCGGTCTATCTCAGCTATATCGCGGGCACCTCGGCCGCCGATCTGAAGAACAGCCCCAATAAGCTTACGGTTATCTCGCAGACGGCGCTGTTTATTCTCGGTTTCTCCATTTTGTTTGTCCTGCTCGGGATATCGGTCAGCTCCGTCAGCCGGCTGCTATCCGAGCATATGCGGCTTGTGCAGCAGATCGGCGGAGCTCTAATCGTTGTTTTTGGCTTGCATATGACGGGGCTGCTGCGAATCAAGCTGCTCTATTCAGAGAAACGGTTTCTGCCAAGCGGATCACCGGGGAAAAAAGCGGGAGCTCTCGTATTGGGCATGGCCTTCGCCGTCGGCTGGACGCCTTGCATCGGGCCGATTCTGTCTTCCATTCTGATCTACGCCGGGAGCATGGCAACCCTTGGGAAGGGAGTACTCCTGCTCTCGATGTACGCGCTGGGGCTCGCGGTTCCGTTCCTGCTCTCTGCCGTGCTGATCGATAACCTATCCGCGCACCTTCGAAAAGTGACGAAGCATCTCCCGAAGATCTCGGTTGTCAGCGGAGCCGTTATGATGCTGATGGGCGTTCTTGTATTTACGAATCAGCTGGAGGTATTCAGCAAGTATGCCGGGCTTATTCAACTATAGGGAGGTAGGCAAACCGTGAAAAAATCTACCTGGATTCTGATCGGAGCCGTTGCTGCGTTCGTGCTTCTCTCGCTTTACGTGACACAAAACTACGGGATCAAGACGGATGCTGCTGCCCTGGCAGCGGAAACGAAGACGGAAGCAGCCAAAGAACCGGCGGATGACTTTACGCTGAAGGATCTAGACGGCAAGGAAGTAACGCTGTCGGGTCTGAAAGGAAAGCCCGTCTACGTCAACTTCTGGGCGACCTGGTGCAAATGGTGCGACAAGGAGATGCCTGCGCTGGAGAAGGTGTATCAGGATTATAAGGATAAAGGACTTGTTGTCCTATCCGTTGACGTTGGGGAGGAACAGGGGGAAGTGGCGAAATATATCGCGGAGAAGCAATATCATTTTCCGGTGGTGCTGGATTCGGATAAAAGCGTTACGTATGCCTATGGCATCAAATCGATTCCCGTCTCAATTCTCGTGAACGAATCGGGCGACGTGGTTTTCAGAAGGGTTGGCCATATGACGGAGGAAGAAATGCGGGCGGCGATAGATCCGCTGTTCCCATAGAAAAAGTGCGAGCCTTCGGCAGGCCCGCACTTTTTTTGTGCCTAATCGATTATTTTGCTGAAGCAGCGATTTCCTTGCGGACAATCGGCGCTACTTTGGTGCCAAGCAGCTCAATAGCGCGCATCATATCCTTATGCGGAATGGAGCTGGTGTCGACATGCAGGAAGAAGCGGGTTAAGCCCAAGTTTTTATGCAGCAAAATAATCTTCTCCGCTACATACTCTGCCTCGCCGACATAAAGCGCTCCGCGCATGCTGCGTGCCGCATCGTAAGCTTCGAAGGTGTAAGGCGGCCATCCGCGTTCGCGGCCGATGACGTTCATCATCGCCTGCTGGGCAGGGAAGAAGAGCTCGGTTGCTCTTGTATCCGTGTCGCTGATGAAGCCGTGGGAGTGAGAGCCGATTTGCATTTTTTTCGGATCATGGCCGGCACGGGTATAAGCTTCCTTGTAAAGCTCAACAAGCGGAGCGAAGCGCTCCGGCATACCGCCAATGATCGCGAAGCAGACGGGAAGGCCTAGCACGCCCGCGCGAATGGCCGACTCCGGGTTGCCGCCGGTTGCAATCCAGACCGGAAGCGGGTTCTGCACCGCACGCGGGTAGACCGCCAGATTATCGATTGCGGCGCGGTGGCTGCCCTGCCAAGTAACTTTCTCTTCCTTCGTAATTTGGAGCAGCAGCTCCAGCTTCTCGTCGAACAGCTCGTCATAATCCTCGAGGCTGTAGCCGAAGAGCGGGAACGACTCGATAAACGAGCCTCTGCCCGCCATAATTTCCGCACGGCCGTTCGAGATCGCGTCAACGGTGGAGAAGCCCTGGTACACGCGCACCGGGTCGTCCGACGACAATACGGTAACGGCGCTGGTCAGCCGGAGATGCTTTGTCTGCGCGGCAGCGGCCGCAAGAATGACATGCGGAGCGCTTGCCGCGTAATCCTGCCGGTGATGCTCCCCGATCCCGTATACATCAAGGCCAACCTGGTCGGCCAGAATCATTTCTTCCACGCTATTGCGGATCCGTTCCGCGTGGCTGTACGCCCCGCCTATGCCCGGATGAGGCTTTGCTTCCAGAAAGGTACTAATGCCAAGTTCAAAATGGTTTGCCGGTTCGGTCATATAAGTCCGCCTCCTTTATTTCTTCTAGTGTACTAAGTTTTTAACAGTTTCTCAATTATAGTAAGCGGGTTTTCTTGAAAAAGATATGGAAACGAGAAGAACGGCACAAAAACAGGTATCTGTATTGTTTGCCAAGTTGGTCCGAACCATGTTGCGGACGAGCGGAAAACCGCTAAACTCAGGGTGCAACATTTTCCATTTGCTTGCGTATCTTTTGTGAGGAAAAGGGGTGTTTCTTTGTTGGTTGCGATGAGCAGGAAGCAGTTCAATGAGCTTGGGGACGACGAGTTAAGGCGGGCTTGCATACGGGCGGTGGCTGATCAAATCCGAGGCAAAAGCATGGCGGTAAAGTCGGAAGCGCTTGCCAGACTTAACCGGCCGCAAAAAGCTTTGTTTATGTTCAGTGCCTGGTACGACCATGCCAAGCATTCGCCGATGGAGCTGTACTGTTGGTCTGCCCATGTACTCAGTCAGCCCGGATACGCGGATGGCGTCTGGAAGGCACTTCGTTTTTTTGGAGCGGAGACGATGCACGGCATTCTGGAAGAGCTTCGGTTGTTGCTTGATTCGAATGCGGTGCGGCAAGGCCGTGCCTTAAGTGAAGTAACTTTCAAAGATCTCGAGCTGGATGATAAACTGCGCCTGAAGGTTGAAGATTGCTACAGACGGTTTTAGGCGGGGGTGCCGGACAGTCTTCGCAGGCTTGCGTTATATATCCGCGCTCATGCGGATGATTTTATAAGCTTTTTACCGGAAGGAGGGCCAGACATGAATGAATTGCTATCGGCCATACCGGAGCTGCAAGACGATATGAAGCTGGAGGCCATTCAGAAAGGCTACTCCGGCGACGGCAAGTATACCGTTTGCGATCGTCTTGGTCAGGCGGCGTATGTGCTCAGAACCTATGCGCTCGAAGAGGAAGCAAGGAAGCAGCAGGAATTCCGGGTGCTTGAGCAGCTGCGGGAGCACGAGGTTATGAGCTCTTTGCCGGTTGCGATAGGGAAGCTGGAGGAGTTGGGGCTTGGCTACATGCTGCTGACTTACATTGAAGGCGGCGATGCGATAGACGAGCTTCCGGCCTTAAGCGCAAGCCGGCAGTATGAGATTGGTCTGCAAGCGGGAGCCGAGCTGCGCAAAATCAATCGGATTGAGGCGCCGGAATCTATCGAGCCTTGGGAAACCCGCGTACTCGCGAAATACAGGCGGTACCGGGAGGGCTATGAGCAAAGCGGCGTTACGATTGCTTTCGAGGAGAAGCTGTTTACCTTTATTGAAGCGAATCTTGGCTTATTGAAGGGGCGCCCGAGCAAGCTGCAGCATGACGACTTTCATACCGGCAACCTTATCGTGAAGGATGGACGGCTCTCAGGCGTCATTGATGTGAACCGGTTTGACTGGGGAGATCCCGTGCATGAATTTCTGAAGGCGGGTTTTTTCAGCGTGGAGGCCAGCATTCCGTTTGCCGTTGGTCAGATCGACGGCTATTGCGGGGAAGGGGGGCTTGAGGATTCCTTCTGGGCCTTATATTCGCTTTATATAGCGTTGACGATTCTGTCCTCGATCGTCTGGATTCTTCGCGTACGCCCGGAGGAGCTGGACGATATGCTGAACCGGGTAAATAAAGTATGGGAGGACCATGACGGCTTTGAGCGTTTGGTGCCGAAGTGGTATTCCGAGTATGAACGATAAAGAAGAAGAGCCTTCACGGAGAGTGAGGCTCTTCTTTTCTTATGACTTGGCCGGAGGCATTTCTTTTATTCCAAACGAGACCAGCGGGCCAAAGTTCACGATGTTCATCATAATGAAGGCCATCTGCTCCGGCGTTTGATCCAGGTCGCATTCAATCCAATGCATAAGCATGCCGAAATGCGCGGAGGTCATGTATGCCACAACGTAGTCCCGCCGGATGTTGAGATTAGCGGCTTCTGGAATATCGATTTTCTGATAAATATGCCGGGCCATCAGCTTGCGGAATTGAATGGCGTAGGAGAGATCCCCCTTAGGGCCAAACATCACCTTCAAGAAATCGGCATGCTTCGCAAACTCCTGAAAGATACGCACGCCTAACGGGTAAGGGACCTGGAGGTCGGCATATTCCATTGCCGTGCGGAAGTTGATTTTCACCACGTACTGCTCAATGCTCTTGAACACATGATCCTTGAGCTGCTGCAGGACATCGGGCACATCCCGGTAATGCAGGTAGAACGTCCCGCGGTTCAGGTTGGCATGGCTTGTAATATCGGTAACCGTTACATGCTCCACGCCTTTCTCGGCGATAAGAGCCATCAGCGAATCATGGATCTGCTGCTTCGTTTTTGCTTTTCTCCGGTCGATTTTCTCGGACATGAGGGCCTCCCTCTGCGATTTTTGCGGCGATAATGAACACTGCCCCGCCGAAGTGGTGAGTAATAAACAGTACGGTGAGGAATGATTATTGTATTTCCTTTGCCTCTCATTATAATTAACAACGTGATCACTAATCAACACGATGTTCATTTATATAGAGATGGGAGATGGAGATTTATGAATATTTTTAAACAAAAAATGTTATGGCTTGGCGTGCTGATCATTACGCTTGTGCTTACGGTGTTTGGACTTGCGATGATGGGTTCCGTGCTTGGTTCGAAACCGCATGATGTGCCGGTAGCTTTGGTCGTGCAGGATGAGCCTTTTGATCTTCCAACCGGAGATAAGCTGGCCGTGGGCGAAATGATCAAGCAGCAGCTGACCTCTAATACACAGCTGCCAATCAGCTGGAAGATTGTCGGATCGGAAGAAGAAGCGCGCAAAGGGCTGGACTCGCGCGATTATTACGGCGCGCTTGTTCTGCCGAAGGATTTGAGTGCCGGAGTAGCCTCCATGATGGGGCCGGCGCCTGCCCCCGCAACCGTGCAAATCATCAGCAATGATGGCATGAACTCGCAGGCGGCAACGGTTGTGAAGCAAGGACTCGGTCAAGTAATGAAGATGGTATCCCTCGAGTTGTCGAAATCGGCGCTTGAGCAGTTATCCCAGCGCTCCGAGCAGATCCCGGCTGCTACGGCAGCGGCACTGCTCGCACCTATTCAGGTAAAGGAAGAAACCGTTCATCCGGTTGGCGCTAACAACGCAAGCGGCAACGCGCCGGGGCTGCTTACGCAAATTATGTGGATTGGCAGCCTAGTGACGGCGATGATGTTGTTCCTTGCCAGCAATAATGCGAAAAAGGCAGCTGGCCGCAAATGGTCGGCTCACCTGATGCAGCCGGTCATTGGCCTGGTGCTGATCGGCGCCGCTTCCGGCCTGATCGTATGGATGGCTAACGCTTGGTACGGAATGGAGCTTTCGCATGCAGCGGATACATGGCTGTTCTTATGGCTGAGCGGTTCGGCGTTCTACCTGCTGCAATCGATGCTGCTCAACTGGATTGGCTTCCCGGCGATGGCGATTCTCGTCCTGCTCATGTTCTTCTCGATGCCAATTCTGAACATGCCGGTTGAATTCCTGTCGGATGCGACGCAGAACCTGCTGTACTCGTGGACACCGCTTCGCTTCGTAGCGGGCGGACTTCGGGAAATCATGTACTTCGGCGGGCTGGATGCCGTCAGCTCGAATGCGGCAGTCCTGTGGAGCATTGCGGGCGGATGCCTGGTTCTGCTGCTTGCCGCAGGCGTGAAAAAAGGAAAAGCGGCAGCGTCGCAAACCGCCGCCTCTATATAATGGAAAGTGAAAAGCCGTCCCGCTTGGGGACGGCGTTTTTATTTTGCCCGTGCCACCATGCTCTCGCTGTAAGACGGAAAAACCGTCTTACAGCGAGGTGAGCGCGGGAACGCAAGGCGGAAACGGCCAAATAAGACGGAAAAACCGTCTTACAACGGGATGAGCGCGGGAACGCGAGGCGGAAACAGCCCTCTCCTCGGGGTTTGGAGCCCAAGGTGCAACTACTTCGTGTAATGTCTCGTCCAAGAGGTTACAATAAGAGTTGGAATAAACAAGAAACTGGATAAGGAATGATTTGCAATGGGGATGCAGCGCACAACGATCTTGATTGCGGAGGATGACCCGGACATTGCGGAGCTGATTGCGCTCCATCTGGGCAAGGAGGGCTACCAGCTGCTGAAGGCCGCTGACGGGAGAGAAGCCGTCCGTCTCGTTCAGACGAATACAATCGATCTGGTTATTCTCGACATTATGATGCCGCATATGGACGGTTACGAAGTCGTTCGCGTTATTCGGGAGCAGCAGTACAGGATGCCGATTATTTTCTTAAGCGCCAAGACGTCCGATTTCGATAAAATATCCGGCCTCGTTATGGGCGCCGACGATTATATGACCAAGCCGTTTAATCCGATGGAGCTGCTCGCAAGAGTCAATGCCCAGCTGCGACGCTTCAGGCAGTTAAATCAGCCGGTTGTCGCACCAAGTCATGCGTCTTCCGCGATTGTGGCGGGAGGTCTCACGATTGACCAGGAGCAGCGCACCGTTACCTTGTACAATGACCGGATCGATTTGACGCCGAAGGAGTTCGATATTCTTCACCTGCTGGCCAGCCATCCGAAGAAGGTATTCAGCGCGGAGCATATTTTCCAGCAGGTATGGGGCGAGGCTTATTACGAGAGCGGCGGCAACACGGTAATGGTTCATATCCGGACATTGCGCAAGAAGCTTGGCGAGGACAAGCAGCACCAGCAATGGATCAAGACGGTCTGGGGGGTAGGCTATGCCTTCCAAGGCTAAAAAATTACGCAGCTTCCGTACCCGAATGATCGAGCTGTTCGTCATGAGCCTGCTCATCTCGGGAGCGGTGACTTACCTGATCTACAGGCTGCTGAAGTCTTACTATAATCAGCGAGTCCGTTACGCTGACGATCCGATTGTACAAGCCCGCAGCTGGCTTAACGATATTGGCGATCTGAATTTCTTCCTGATTTTTTTCCTGCCGTTATCGTTCTTTTTCTTTTATTTATTCACCAAGCCTTACGTCTCTTACTTCAAGGAAATCTCGACCGGCATTCACCGGCTCGCCAACGGGGATTTCACCGGGCGGGTGCTGGTTCCCTCGGACGATGAATTCGGAGTGATAGCGGGGGATCTGAACGTTGCCGGCGAGATGCTGCAGAAGGCGGTAGAGCGGGGAGATTTCGCCGAGAGCAGCAAGGATCAACTCGTGCTTAATCTCGCGCATGATCTGCGGACACCTCTCACCTCGGTGCTTGGCTATCTGGATTTTATTTTGCGCGACGAGCAGTTGTCCCTAGAGCAGGTCAGGCATTTTGCCGCTATCGCGTTTAACAAATCGCAGCGACTTGAGCGGCTGGTGGACGAGCTATTCGAGGTTACCCGGATGAACTACGGCATGCTCACGCTGGACAAGAAGCAGATTGATTTATCCGAGCTTCTGATGCAGCTAAGCGAAGAGCTGTACCCGGTGTTTGTGAAGAGCCGCCTGACGGCAAGGCTGGACCTTCCTCCCCATCTCTTGATGGAGGCGGACGGCGAGCTGCTGGCCCGGGTATTCGAGAATTTACTGACGAATGCCGCCCGTTACGGACAGGATGGCGAATATGTCGACATCAAGGGAAGAGCCGAGAACGGTCATGCCATTCTGGAGGTTATTAATTACGGCGACTCGATCAAGCCGGAGGATCTGCCGCATCTGTTCGACATGTTTTACACCGGCGACCGCGCCCGTTCTCCCGAAGGAAGCACGGGGCTAGGGCTGTTTATCGTCAAAAATATCGTCGAGCAGCATCAAGGCACCATAACGGCGGAGAGCAGCACGATCCGGACGGTATTTACGGTTAAGCTGCCGATTTAAGAAAAACTTTAACTTTTACCCCACTTCTTTTTAAATTGTGTCCTATATCCTTAGTTGCATGAACAAAGCAAAGGGGAATGGGGCCATGAGGAAGTGGGTTTTTGCGTTTATCCTTGTCATCCTGTTAAGTTACGGGATCTCGCAGCTTAATGTGAAAAGCGCCGGGGAAGACAAGGTTGATATAGAAAACGGGTCGCTGCCGCAGCAAGACAGCAAGATGATAACCGTAAGCAAGGAGCAGATGTATAAGGGGGATCTGCTCCTTGTGAATAACGACTATGCTCTGCATCCGGAAGGAATACGCTCGGATATCGTCTCGCTATCGGATCGCCCGGATCTGGTGCAAGGCTACGGCCTGCTAGATTCGTCGATTCAGCTGTCCGAGTCGGTGGCAAAGGACTTTGGCGAGATGGTGGAAGGAGCGAAGAAAGACGGTGTGGAGCATTTTCTCATCAGCAGCGGCTACCGCGACGCGGAGAAGCAAGACCAGCTGTACCGCGATATGGGGCATGATTATGCGCTTCCTGCTTACCACAGCGAGCATAATCTCGGCTTATCGCTGGATATCGGTTCAACCACTGCAAAGATGGACGAAGCCGAGGAAGGCAAATGGCTGAAGAAGCACGCGTGGGAATACGGGTTTATTTTGCGGTATCCGAAAGGGAAAGAAGATATCACGGGCATTCAATATGAGCCTTGGCATTTCCGTTACGTCGGGAAAGCGCATAGTGCCATTATGTATAAGCAGGATCTGACGCTGGAGCAGTATCTGGACAAGCTGAAGCAAACGAAGGCTATGTCAATCACGGCAGGCGGTCAAAAATATACCGTCGCTTACTACCCGATGGTCGGAAACGGCGCCACCGTTCAAGTGCGGAACGGCAAGCCGTACGAGGTATCCGGCAACAATTACGACGGCGTAATCGTAACGATGTACGCCTAGATAAAGTTATTGCAAAGCGCGCCTACGGCGCAACTGTAGGACGGGAAAAACCGTATTTACAGCTGCGCTGTCGGCGCGCTACTTTTTTTATACTTATAAGTGCCCTTGTTCCTGACGATATTCATACTGTACTGTTGGCTTATAGCAGGGAAAAACTAGAAATGAACCGTGGGGTGAGAGTTTGGGCAATATGAATTTTCAAGTGAATTTGCAGGGCATTATCGATCTCTTATCCAATCATTTATATTCCGATCCGGGCGTATTCGTCCGCGAGCTGCTTCAGAATGCGGTGGATGCGGTGACGGCGAGAAAGAGACTTGGACATATAGCGGAGGGGAAGGTAGCGGTAGAGCTGTTCCCGTCCTCGCATACGATCTCTTTCATGGATAACGGCATTGGTCTTACGGCATCGGAAATCGAACAGTTTCTGGCGCGGATCGGAAGCACAACGAAGAAAGCGGATCAGGATTCGGCGGACGATTATATCGGCCAGTTCGGCGTTGGTCTTCTGTCCTGCTTCGTCATCAGCGACGAGATTGTGCTTATTACCCGGTCTGCCCTCGAGGGAGATTCGCTGGAATGGCGAGGCAAGGCGGATGGCACCTATGTCACGAATAAGCTGAAGAGAACGGTTCCGATCGGAACGACGGTGTATCTCAAGCTGAAGCCGGAATACGAGGAATACGCCGAGTGGTACAAGATGTATCAGCAGCTCGAGCGGTTCGGCAAATATTTGGAGACGCCAATCGTGCTGACGGAGGACAAGGACAGCCGGCAAATCAACGATACGACTCCTCCTTGGCGCATGGGCAAAGCAGAAGCGATCTCCTATATCGAGGACAGCGAGTACGAGAAACCGATGGATATTATCCCTTTGAAGTCTCTGATCGGAGACACGGAAGGGATTGCTTACATATTGCCTTATTCCGTCAGCCTGCAGGATGAGAAACGCCACAAGGCGTACCTGAAGCGCGTCCTGCTGTCGGACAAAATGAACAACATGCTGCCGTCATGGGCCTTTTTCGTTAATGGCATCATTAACACAAACAGCCTGCGGCCTACCGCGTCGAGGGAGTCCTTCCAGGAAAACGACCTTTTCTATGCGGTACGGGATGAGCTTGGCGTCTGTATCAAGCGTTATCTGCTAGAGCTCGCCGACAAAGATCCGGAGTTGTTCGCGCGGATTGTCCTCATTCATTATGCTTCGCTCAAAACGATGGCTGCCGAGGATGAGGAGCTGTATGAGCTCTTTATCCTGCATTTGAGCTTCGAAACGTCATTTGGCGATCTAAAAATGGCCGATATATTGCGCAATCACCGTACCGTTATGGTCACTTCCAGCTTTGACGAGTTCAGGCAGGTAGCCCGCGTGGCGAAGGCCAAGAACATGATGGTCATTAACGGCGGCTACGTCCATGATCTGGAGCTGATTCGAAAGCTTCCCTCCATTGACGAGCAGGTGCAGGTCAGCGTGCTCGATATTCTCAGCTTCTCCAGCCGCTTCGAATCGCTCGGCCGAAGCGAGCGGGATGAAGTACAGCCTTTCCTGGACCTGGCGGACCGTCTGCTTGCGCCGTATCAATGCCGCTCGCTCATCAAATGGTTCGAGCCTGCGGACATTCCGGTTCTCTTCAACATTAATCAGGAGGTCAACTTCTTTAAAATGATGGAGGAGAGCGAGGAGCAGGCCAACCCGCTGTTTGCCGAGGTTATACACGTGATCAAGGATGAGTTGTACGAGAAGCCTTACGCAAGGCTGTGCTTCAACTACAATAACCCGATTGTCCGCAAGGCCATCGCATCCGGAGATCTTAAGCTCCAGCAGAACAGCATCGAGCTGTTATACACGCAGGCTCTGCTAATGGGGAACCACCCGCTGAGCAGCGAGGAGCTGAGGCTGATGAACGAGTCGCTGCTCCAATTCATGAATATGGGCCTTGACCGGAACGCCGAGGTCGGCCGATGAAGAACCGTTTTCATGAGCTGAGGCGCTCAACATGGTCCATGCCGGACGGCAAGCAGAAGCTGGCCGTTCTGGAGGAGATGATTCGCGTCGCCGACCGGTATATGACGGAAGAAGAGGCTTATCACGCGAGAATGGACTACTCCAATGCGGCACCGGAATGCGGTTGTCCGGAGCGAATGCTGGTCTCCTTCTCCTGGTGCTTGTCCAAATTCGAGAACAATCCGGGCGCGTATTCGAACTTTTATATCATGTGGCATTATAAATGGGTGCTTGGGTACGTGTGGCGGATACCGGAATTAAGCCTGGAGCAGATTGAGCGGATTTACGAGGATTTTAAGGAGAAATGCATCGCTTACGGCTATAGTCTCCGGGTTTACTACCAGAAGCGGCTTAGTCTCATGCTATGGCAGGGGAAGCTTGCCGAAGCGGCAGATTACTACAAGAGCTGGAGAGCCGCGAAGCGGGATTCGTTGTCGGACTGCAGCGCCTGCGAGCAGAACATGTTCGGCAGCTATCATTTTGCGATTAATCATCATAAAAAAGGGCTCCAATCTCTGAAGCCTATCCTTGATGGCAAGCTGTCCTGCCGATCGATCCCGGAGAGCACGTACAGCGAAATGATGATGCCGCTGCTTAAGCTTGGGGAATACGACCGGGCATTGGAGACCGCGAAAAAAGCCTACCGAGCCCTTAAAGGGCCGTCCTATCTGGAGGAATACGGCACCTTCCTGCAGTTTTTCACCGTAACGGATATGCCAAAGGCCGTCAAGCTCTATGAGCAGACGATCCGGCTAGGTCTAGGCAGCAAGCTTGGATGGGACCGGCTGCAATATATGCTGTCCGTCCGTATTTTCCTGAGGGAATGGAGCAAAGGCAAACGGAGGAAAAAACTTGCCGAGGCGGAGACCGTCACTTTAGCCTGGCTGGATGAAGAGATCGAGCGCCTGGCTCAAGCGTTTAACCGGCGTAACGGCAATACCTTCGTGGAGGACCTGGTTCGGGAGAAAGAAAAAGTGGCAGCGCGGCTGCAGGCCGCTTATGGTACATGAGAATAGGCTGCTCCCCAGCCGAAATGGCTTAGGGTAGCCGCTTTTTTGTGTAGCGGGCTCTAACGATAAGTTCGTTAGAGCTTGAGTAATTGCCGGAGTGCGAGGCATACTACTCCTTACCAGTTGACAGCGGCAGTCGCAAGGTACATAATTGCACTAGAATGAACGTTCTATCTAGTGGATCTTAACTTGTTGGAGGAAGCAACATGTTCGAACAATACAACAAAGTGCAGAAAGCCGTGCTTGAGACAACGCTGCAGATCATTATCCGCAAAGAGCTTCAAGCTACTTCGATGGCGCTTATCGCCAAGGAGTCTAAAGTATCGACGGGCAGCATTTATCATTACTTCAGCAGCAAGGAAGAAATTATTAACGAGCTGTACACGGCTATCGTTGCGTATAACGGCCAATTCGTCCAGGAAGGCTTGAACCGGGAAGGAACGATCCGGGAGCGGTTCATCTGGGGCTGGGAACGCGTAATCGAGACCAGCCGGCAGTATCCGGAGGGCTTCCAGTTCATCGAGCAGTACTCCTTCTCGCCGTATATTTACGAAGAGGTGAAGCAAAAAGCCTACAACGGCGGCTGGTGCGCGCCGATGAACAAGCTTTACGCGGAGGCTATGGAGCAAGGACTGTTCCGGGAAATGGACCCCAAGCTGCTTGTCCAGATGCATTACGGCTCCATGGTCTACATGGTGAAAAGTTATTTGCAGGGCAATTCGGATCTAACCGAAGCCGGGATTCGGCAGGCGATAGAAATATGCTGGCAGGGAGCAATTAGAGGATAGCGCGATCAATGACGAGCAGGCTTCCGCTGTCGCGGCCTTCCATGGCCGGCTTCTGGATTCACTAGAATGAACATTCGATTTAAAAATTAGAGGAGAGAATCATAATGAATAAAACGATTTTGATTACGGGAACAAGCAGCGGATTAGGCAAGCTGACAGCGATCCATTTTGCCAAGCTGGGCTGGAATGTGGCGGCTACGATGCGTACGCCGGAGAACGAGACGGAGCTGACGCAGTACAGCAATGTGAAGCTGTTTAAGCTGGATGTTACGGATGTGGAGCAGGTCCGGACTGCGGTAGCCGATGCGATTGAAGCTTTTGGACGGATTGACGTTGTCATCAATAACGCCGGCGTTGGCGCTTATGGCGCCTTGGAGCTGGCGAAGGAAGAGACGATCGACTGGCAGTTCGGCGTTAACGTGCGTGGGCCCATTAACGTTATTCGCGCAATGCTCCCGCATTTTCGCGCGAATAAGTCGGGGATGTTCATTACGATCAGCTCGTTTATGGGCGTAACGACAGCCGTGCCGACGGGTTCTTTATATAACATGTCCAAGTTTGCCCTGGAAGGCTTAATCGAAGGCTTGTATTACGAGCTGAAGCCGCTTGGGATTGAGCTGAGACTGGTGGAGCAGGGCGGATCGTCGGGCAATAACTTTGTGAACAAGATCGCCTGGGGCCACAGCGAAGAGATTACCGATTATGACGACATTACCGCGAAAGTAAAAGAGATGATGGCTAAATCTTCCGAAGGCGAGCTGGATGATCCGCAGACGATTGTGGATGCCATCGCCCGTCTGGCCTTGGGAGAAAGCAAGCAGTTCCGCACATTGGTCGGAGAAGCTGCCCATCAATTGACGGATATGAGAAATTCACTGCCGATTGAAGAGTATTTGGAACGGATTGCAGCGCAATATCAATAATGCGGTGCAGGGAGAAAAGCCGGTCTCGTCTTAGGACGTGGCCGGCTTTTTGCCGCTCCAATGGTCGGGGCGGCTAAGCGCGGGCGGAAGCTTGGTGTCCGCATTGCCCTTTGCCGCTTGGAGCTGAACTTGGGTGAGGAACAGGCTTTCGCTTAAGTCTGCCCCGCTCAGGTCGGTATCCCGCATATCGGCGCCGATCAGATCGGCATGGCGAAGGTCGGCCCCGCGGAGATCGGCCGCGATGAGATACGACCCGCGCAAATTAGCGCCGCGAAGATCGGCGTTCCGCAGCTTGGCGCCCATAAGGTCGGCACCGCGTCCGACCGGTTTTTTTCTTCGGGTATCGGTCTTGGCCTTTGGCGCTTTAGCCCGTACGACCTCGCTTGTCTTCAGCAGCAGGGTATTCACTTCGGCCCGGTGAGCGGCAAAATCCAGCTTGAGCAAAGCTTCCGCATCCAAGCCGGTAAGGCGTTCCGTTTCTTCCCAAGCGGCACGCAGCTCCGATCGAAGCGGCTGGGCAGCTGGATTCTCAAACGCATCGGCTAAATACCAGAGCAGCTCCTGCAAATGCCACATCACGGGAAAGACCTCGTACATAAGGTTTGCTGCTTGGGGCTCTTCCCGCCAGCTGCGCCCGCCGAAGGTATGCTGCGACAGCTTCTGCCCGGCTCCAAAGCAGTCGTACACCGTACAGCCCCGGAAGCCCTGCTGACGAAGCTTGGCATGAATGCCGCAGCGGTAATCGTTCCGCAGATTGCGGCAGGGTTGTCCGCTTTGTTTATCTATGGCAAAGTCCGCCGAAGCGGCAAAAGGGAGCGCAACGCAGCATAACCCGAAGCAATTGTCGCAATCCCCGCGAAGGCGTTTGCGGTCAGGGATCATTTTATTCCTCCTTGTAGGGTCTACTCTTACTATCTTAACGGATGGAGGGCGTGATAGAAACGGATAAAACAATTAAATTCCTTTATGTGGAAGTGATGCTCGTTTATGATAGAGATACTGAAATAGGGAAGGGGACCGATGTGAAATGACCAATCAGCCGATGGCTGTCAGCTCGGTGCTGGCGCCCGATTATTTGATGAACGGCCTTAGCGGGCAGTATGAGCTTGGCCCTTGGGCCCAATGCGTGTATTGGCTCCGCGGCTTGAATGATACCTACCGCGTGCAAACCGAAAAGGGAACCTATATATTAAGAATCTACCGGCAGGAGATTGGGAAGGAAGAAGCCGCTTATGAGATGGAGCTTCTTGGTCAATTGGAAGAGCTGCTGGCGGGAACGGAAGCTTCGATAGCACGGCCGGTTAGAAAGGCGGACGGCACCCGCTATTCGGTTATTGCCGCGCCGGAAGGGGAGCGGATCGCCGTTCTTTTCGAGTATGTGGAAGGCGTTGAGAACCGTCTGCAGGACGAGGAGAGCTGTTACGCATTTGGGCAATCGGCCGCGCAGCTCCATCTGGCGATGGATCGGGTCAGGCTTGAGCTTCCGCGCCGGGAGCTGAATACGGAGTTTTTGGTGGAGGAATCCTTGCAGCGCATTATTCGCCATATTGGCAAGGAGCATCCGGCGGCGGTATTTCTCCGCGAGTATGCCGATGCCCTGCAGGACAGAGTTGCTTCCGCCGCAGCGGACGGGCTGGATTGGGGCATCTGCCACGGCGATATGCATGGCAACAATAATGCCGTTGAGACGGGCGGACGCTACACCCATTTTGACTTTGAGTGGTCGGCACCCGGCTGGCGGGCGTACGATCTTGCCCAAGTCCGGAGCAGAAAGCGGCAATCCGCCGATAACAAGGAGCAGCTGTGGCAGGCCTTGCTGGCCGGATACCGCAGCGTAAGGTCTTTTTCCGAAAAGGATGAGCAGGCAGTGGAGCTGTTTGTGCTTGTCCGGCGTTTTTGGATCATGAGCCTTGATGTCCTCTTCGTCCCGACCCAGTCCGGCGCGCTTGATTACGGCGAGGACTGGCTGAATGAATTCCTGGAGGAATTCCGCTCGGCGGGATTGGTTCAGCATGCTTCGCACACATAAAGCAAGGAGGCAATCATGTATCCGAAAATACGTACAGTCAGGCAAATATGGCTCATGAGATCGGCAATTGCTATAGCGGTATGTTTGGTTTTATTTATTGGATTTGTGTATGCTTATGACCGGCCTGGCGGTATCGCGGATTGGAGATATTCGCGCGCGTCGGGTATATCGGGAACGATTAAAATTCCGCTGGGAAATACCCCGGAGGAAGCCGTTCGGAAATTCCGGAACGACGCAAGGACCCATATCATTTACCGGGAGCCTGTTGCCGGAGGTTTCCTGCTGTTTAATAAGCTGAATGAACAGAAAGAAGGAAACAATCTGGAGCTTGAATTTGTTCGGAAAACCTTGCTGGGTTGGAAATGGGTCTATGGTGGAAATTATAGCTATTCCGCTGCTGCCGATCAGAATGAAGCTTTAAACTTCATGAGTATACCGAAGTATAAAGGGATAAATGGCCCGTTCCCGATTATATTCGGCCAGATTGCGAATAGCGCTATAGCTAGTGTCAAAGTTACCGTAGGCGGTGAGGCTGCCGGAGAATATAACGCCAAGATGATTAGCGAAGGCGTACAGCAGATAATCTGGTATGCCCTCCTTCCGGCTGCAGCGGACAAACCGTACAAGATTGAAGCTCTCAACGGAGAAGGAAAAGCTGTGGCGAGCAAAACCTTTGATGATCCGACCGATTTCGGGAGCATTATGATGGCTACGAAGTAGCTGCGTTGGAATGCGGATGATCGATTTAAATTTGATGAAGATTTAACCTTCAACCGGGGAAGATAAGAGTGATATTAAGCACGTATGCGGAGGCAGCAGGATGAATAGCATGAAGGCATTGGTATTTGAAACGTTTGGCGGGCCGGAGGTGCTCGCGTACAGGGAAATTCCCGCGCCGGAGGTAAAACCGGGAACCGTATTAGTGCGTCTAAAGGCCGCCGGTCTGAACTACGCGGACATTTACCGCAGGCGGGGCAATTATCATCTGGCGGGGAATCCGCCTTATATATTGGGTTACGAGGGAGCGGGCATCGTGGAGGAGGCCGGTCCGGACGCAGAAGGATTGAAACGGGGCGACCGGATCGCTTTCTGCGATGTACCGCATGCCAATGCGGAGCTGGTGCTGGTACCGGCGGAGAAGGCGATACCGCTTCCGGACGATATCAGCTTCGAGACTGCGGCGGCCGTACTTCTCCAGGGCATGACCGCGCATTACTTGACGCGTGACAGCTATCGCGTGCAGACGGGCGACGAAGTGCTTGTCCATGCCGCCGCCGGAGGCGTCGGACAGCTGCTCGTGCAGCTTGCGAAGCGGCAGGGCGCGCGCGTGCTGGGGCTTGTCTCTTCCGAGGTGAAGAGGGAAGCAGCGCTAGCGGCAGGTGCCGACGAAGCGCTGCTCTACGGCAGCAATTGGGTAGATGCGGCGAAGAACTGGTCAACCAGCGGCGAAGGAGTATCGGTTGCGTATGACTCTGTTGGTTCTACGTTAATGGACAGCTTTGCGGCTGTGAGGATAAAAGGGGCGGTTGTTTTCTTCGGCATGGCGGGAGGAGACCCGGCTTTTGTAGACCCGCGAATGCTTATGGATACGTCGAAAACGTTAACGGGCGGGGATCTATGGAATCATGTCACGTCGCGTGAAGACCGCATCCGCCGGGCGGGCGAATTGTTCGGCTGGCTTCGGGACGGAAGTCTGAAGCTGGAGCAGCCCAGAGCTTTTCCGCTTGCGGAAGGCGCGGAAGCCCATCGGCTGCTCGAAAGCCGTCAAAGCACGGGTAAGATCATTCTTGTTCCATAACGTTCATCACAACTTCCCTAACCAATCGGCCAAGCCGGGGACGCAATCATTAGAGGCGTCTCCGGTTTTTTGTTATGCCTAGCGCGGAATGAGTCCGCGGAGCGAAGGGCATCTTAATTTTATCCCGGAGGAAGATGGCACCAGCTTTGTCATTTTTCCAAAGTTAACGTTGACGTTAACATTAACTTGGGTGTAGAGTAGTTAGCAGAGAGAGTAAAGGAAAGAGGCGATGAAGATCTTTTACAAAATCGAGGATGTTGCGAAGATGGTTGGTTTAACGAAACGCACGCTTCGTTATTACGAGGAGCTTGGCTTGTTAACTCCGCCGGAGCGCAGCGAAGGCGGCTTCCGCTTGTATACCGACTTTCATGTGGAGCGGCTGAGGATGCTGATTAACGCGCGCGACGTGCTGGGCTTCTCCTTGCAGGAGTTGCAGCAATACGTGTCGATGAGCGAGGAATTTATTAATCAGCGCGATGAAATCCGGCAGACGGAGGACACCCGGCTGCGTCTTCAGAAGATTGACGAGCTTGAGCAGACGGTAGATAAGCAGCTGGAGCTGCTTGACCAGAAGCTGGAGAAGATGAAGAACATGCGGTCGGAGATTTACCAGCTTAAGGACAGAATCAACGAAGCCAAAAAGAAATATAAACAGGAGTGAGAATGAGCGTGGCAAATTCATCTCAACCGGCAGCCTCGGCTGCCAATAAAACTTTATCCGTAGAAAAAGGCGGTTTCTTTAATCAGCCCCGTGCGGTCTGGGCCGTCTTTTTCGCAGGCATTATCGCTTTTATGGGAATTGGTCTTGTCGATCCGATCCTGAAGGCTATTGCGGAAGAAATGCATGCATCGGCCAGTGAAGTAAGCTTGCTGTTCACCAGCTACAACGCCGTTATGGCGGTTGCGATGTTGATCACCGGCGTAGTGACCTCAAGAATTGGCATCAAATGGACGCTTCTTCTTGGCGTCGTCATTATTGCGGTATTCTCGCTTCTCGGCGGGCTGTCGAACGATATTTGGGCGCTTGTCGGCTATCGGGCCGGCTGGGGTCTTGGCAATGCGTTCTTCGTAGCGACGGCGTTAACCGCAATCGTATCCTTGTCCAAAAGCGGCGTGACAAAAGCCATCATTCTATATGAAGCCGCGATTGGCATCGGGATTTCGGTAGGTCCGCTGCTTGGCGGCGAGCTGGGCTCCATTTCATGGAGAGGTCCGTTTATCGGCGTTGCCTGTCTTATGGTTGTTGCCTTCCTGGCGATTATCTTTATGATGCCCAAAACAGCGGGAGCTCCCAAGGCATCGTCCGCACCGGCGAAGAAAACCTCGCTGCTTGATCCGTTCCGGGCTTTGCGGCATCGTCCGCTTGTCGTCTTTGGCCTGACGGCCTGCTTCTATAACTTCGGGTTCTTCACGCTTATGGCTTATGCGCCGTTCGTGATGGGGCTTGGCATCCACGAGCTTGGTTACGTGTTCCTGGGTTGGGGGATTTTGCTGGCCGTTACTTCCGTCTTCATGGCGCCATGGCTTCAGCGCAAATTCGGTACGGTCAAATCGATGGCGGTTATGCTGACGTTGTTTGGTCTTACCTTGCTTGCGATGGCCATCTGGACGGATACCCAATGGGTCATTATCGCCAGCGTTATTTTTGCCGGGGCCTTGCTGGGCAACAATAATACACTGATTACAACTGGCGTCATGAATGCCGCTCCCGTCGAGCGTTCGACGGCGTCGGCGGCCTACAGTTTCCTCCGGTTTATCGGGGGCGCGATTGCCCCTTATTTCGCCGGCAAGCTGGCGGAATGGTTCAACCCGCATATTCCTTTCTATGTGGGGGCAGGTTTTGTTATCGTTTCGGTCTTGTTCATTTTAGCGAACCATAAGCATGTGAAGCATGTCGACCATGCGGGCGGCCATTAAAAGGATTTCAAAAGCTGTCTGTATGAACCTCGGGAACTGAGGGGAGAGTAAAAATAAGCCGCTTGCAGAAGCCTAATTCTGCGGGCGGCTTCCTTTTTGACTTAACAACGTAACAATGTTATGTTATATTGAGTGCAAAGGAGGTAGAATGATGGAGGAAGAACTAATATCCAAGAAAGATTTATTGGAGCTTACGGGTATTTCATACGGGCAGTTGTACCGCTGGAAGCGGAAGAACCTGCTGCCGGAGGAATGGTTTATCCGCAAGTCGGCTTTTACCGGGCAAGAGACCTTTTTTCCAAAGCAGAAGATCCTGGACCGAATCGATAAAATCGTTAACATGAAGGACGATCTTTCCTTGGATGAGCTGGCGGATATGTTCTCGCCGGCCTCAAAGGCCATCTCGATATCAATGAAGGAATTAATAGAACGAAACATTGTTTCACTAAGCGCCTCGAAAGCAGCCGAAACCTATATCGGACAATCGGAAATGTACACGTTTGAGCAGACCTTATGCGTCTACATTTTGGATTACTGCCTGCAGACGGGGGAGATCAGCCTGGATGAGGGCAAAACGATGCTGCCAACCTTCCTCGAGCACTACAAGAAGTTCAAGGAGCAGCAATGCGAGTTGATTCTGCTTCGCAAAATGGGCGTGTCCGTCTTTCTTCTAGTCCCATCCGGAGGCGAAATTCATTTCGAAAGCGGAGTAAAGATCATTCTCCGAGTGGATGTGCCGGCTATGATCGAGCAATTAAAATTGAAGCTAATGGCGATATGACGGAGGTGTAAAACGTACAATGGGAGATAAACAACGAAAAATACTTATTACCGGAATCGGCAGATCCGGGGGCGGGGACGTTCATCTGGCGAAGATTGAGGGAGTTGGCAAGATTGAAGGAGATGTCCGCTGCTATGAATTGTCGATTAACGGCAAGGGCGACGTTCAGGGGCATGTAAGGGCGGTAACGGCTTCTATCAACGGCATGTCTTCAATCCGTGGGGGATTGCATGCCGACAAGCTTAACATTGAAGGCAAAGTAAGCTTTGGCGGATCCGTCACGGGCGAACAGATGCGCATGAACGGCATGGTAACGGTGAAAGGCAGCTGCGAGACCGAGATCTTCGAAGCAAACGGCCGGATGGACATCGATTCGTTGAATGCGAGTCAAATAAAGCTGACGTTGCAGGGAAGCAGTCATATCAACGAGATTGGCGGCGAGAGCATTCATGTCGGCAAGCAGCCCGGCAAAGGGTTCGCCAAATGGCTGCAGTCCGTTCCGGGACCCTTCGCCAACAAGCTGAGCGCGGAAGTCATAGAAGGGGACAACGTCTATCTGGAGTATACGACGGCGGATATCGTGCGCGGGGGAATCGTCCGAATCGGACCGGGCTGTACCATCGGCAGCGTGGAATATAAGCAAAGCCTTGATGTGCATAGCAGCTCCAAGATCATCAAGCATGTCCAAAGATAACGGAAAAGGAGGAGATCTGATGAATCAGCAGGCGGCCGGAAAGGAAATAAGAAACTTAAGAATCACGGGCAGCTCCAGCGTCATGGGCGGTACCTATAACAGCGTCAAAATTGTCGGAGAAGGCATGATTGAAGGAGATACAAGCTGCGCCAAGCTTAGCTGCGTGGGCACGCTGGAGGTAGACGGAACGGTAGCGGCCGACAAAATGAACATTGTGGGTACTTGCGAGGTATCGGGCGGACTTCGCGGGGGAGAGCTCAAGACTTCAGGCACGGTCAGCGTTGGCGGGACTACTCAGCTGCGGGAGCTGAATATAGCGGGCACGATTGAATCGAAGAATCATGTCTACAGTGAGCAAATCAAGCTGAGGGGCATGCTGCACACCTTGGGCGACTGCGAGGCCGAGCAGTTTACGGCGCGGGGCATCTTTGAAATCGGCGGTTTGCTGAATGCGGGCAAGCTCCAAATTCATCTGTACCGGGACTGCAAGGCACATGAAATAGGCGGAGGACATATAATAGTTCGCAAAGCCAAGTGGCTGCATCCTCTCAGCTTCTTTTTCAAACCTTCTTCCAGCGCTAGGTTAACGGTCTCAGTTATGGAAGGAGATCATATCTATTTGGAAAATACGATTGCTGATATAGTAAGAGGGAACCAAGTTGTGATCGGACCCGGCTGCGAGATTGGACTTGTCGAATTCAAGGAACATTTCGAGAAAAGAAAAGACGCCGTCGTAAGAGATAACCGAAAAGTTTAGGCGATTTTGTGATGTTTTGGCAGACCGATTGACATCACCTCGGCCTTGCGCTAAAATTTCGCTGTGCGATCGTTCAGTGAAATTTACGCTTACGAAGTAAGGAGGTGGCGACGATGACTCGCAACATCCGAAAAGAGCAGGCCGCTGAGACACGAGAAAAAATATTGGAAGCAGCAAAATCATTATTTGCGGAAAAAGGATACCACGGCACCCCGGTACGAGAAATTACGAGGAAGATCGGGATGGGAGACGGTATCCTTTATCATTATTTTCCGGGCGGCAAGCGGGAGATTATGGCGGTGCTGCTACGTGAGAGCTTCGAGCACCGCAGAGAAGGAATAAAGCAGATACAACGGGTTATCGAGGATCTCGACCTGCGGGACGCGATGATCACCATTAAGCGCCGTTTGTACGAACTGTTTACGGAAGACATGGATTTAACCCGGATTTTGTTCCGGGAGAATGACCTGCTGGGCTTCGAGGAAGCCGAGCAATTAACGGCGCTGATTCGCGAGCAGTGCGCCATTTTTGAGAAGTTTCTGAGAGACCGGCACGAGAAAGGCGAGATTCGCGCGCTCGATTTCCGGATAGCGTCGAGACAATTCTTGTCCACTACCTTGCATGCGATTATGAGCAAATCGGTTGGGATACAGCTCCTGAACGAACCGGATGTTTATAAACACATGAAAGAGAATGTGGATTTTACAATAGATCTATGGAGAGCTCCTTCTGCTACAGAGATAAAGCCGAAGGTTCTTTTGTGCGATTCCCAATGAAATACAATGAAAGGTGATGACTAGGGTGTCTTTAATAACTAGATTTTTAAATAGAAGATTCTATTATTTCGTTATTATCCTGTTGATCAAAAGTATCGTTGCCCGCGATGTCGTCTTCGGCAACGGGTTCTCGTGGCTGACCATTATGACGGAGATTCCGTTCTTTGTCGCGGTATTCTGCCTGATTGAGTTTTTTGCCGGCAAGCGCAAGATGCTTTACTACATGATTGTCAATTTACTGTTTACGGCCTTATATTTCGCCATACTGATGTATTACAAATATTACGGCATTATCGTCAATACGGATGCGTTAAGCCAAGCCAACAAAATGGCTGAGGTAGGGGAAAGCACCTACTCGCTGATGGATCCTTATTATCTGCTTATCTTCCTTGATATTATCGTTATTTCGGTCGTTCTGATTCTGCCAAGATTCCGGAAAGCACGCCAGGATGCGCAGCTGCGCCCGGTAAGAAGCAAAGCGTGGATGGCGGTATTCGCCCTGTCCGTAGTCGTCTGCCTGGTGAACGTATGGCCGAACCGCGCGAGCATGAACGAGAACAAGCAGGCCGAAGAAATGGGTCTTCTCGATTACGAAGTATACAACATCATTGATAAAATGATGGAGAAAGAGCCGATTACGCCGATCAACCAAATTACGCAGGCCAAAATCGATGAGCTCAAAGGCATTACCGAGCAGGCATCGCCGAAATACTTTGGCGCCGCGAAAGGCAAAAACGTCATTATTCTTCAAATGGAATCGTACCAGGATTTCCTGATCGGCCTGAAAGTTGGCGGCGTTGAAATTACGCCGAACATGAACAAGCTGGTTCAAGAAGCTACGCATTACAAAAACTTCTATACGATGGTCGGCCAAGGCACGACTTCCGACGCGGAGTATGTGGTGAATACATCGCTGTACGTGCCTAAGCATAAAGCAGCGACAGACGTTAACGTCGACAAAGCACTGCCAAGCTTGCCGAAGCTGATGAAAGAGAACGGTTATTATACCGCAACATTCCATACGAACGCGGTTGAGTTCTGGAATCGTACGGAGCTGTACTCGGCTCTTGGCTGGGATAAATATTACGATCAAGCCTTCTATGGCGACGAAGACCATGTAGCCTTCGGCGCTTCGGACGAAGTATTGTACTCGAAGACTCTTCCTGAGCTTGCGAAGCTGGATCAGGCGGATAAGCCGTTCTATGCGCAAGTCATCTCGATGAGCGCGCATCACCCTTACAACATTCCGACTTCGAAATACCGGATTGAGCTTCCTGCGGAATTCAAGGATGACAGCCTTGTAACCCGTTATCTGAAAGCACAAAACTATGCGGACTATGCGCTTGGCCAATTTATCGACGGCCTGAAATCGAGCGGTCTGTGGGATGACAGCATCGTCCTCATGTACGGCGACCACCAAGGTCTGCCGCTGTATTCGCTGGACGATAACGAAAAAGCTCTCATGAAAGAAATGCTTGGCACGGATTACGGTCATACCGAAATGTTTAATATCCCTCTTATTATGCACGTTCCGGGCGTAACTCAACCGTCCGTAGTGGATAAAGTGGGTGGTCAGATCGATATTCTGCCAACCGTTGCGAACCTGGTAGGCGCGTCGCTGTCCAATCAGATTCACTTTGGCGAAGATCTTCTGAACCAAAGCTCCGAGCTGATTCCAATGCGTCACTTCCTGCCTAGCGGCTCGGTAATCGACAACGAGAACTTGTTTGTTCCGGGTATCGAATACAAAGACGGCACGAACCACAAAGTGGTCGACGGCACGGAAACGACGGAAGGCGGCGTAACCGAAGACGAGTACAATAGAGCGCTTGAGCTTCTGCACTTGTCGGACAGCTACGTACAGCAGCTTCCTCATAAATAGGATTTAAAGCGAAAGGCAAAGGCCCCCTTAGGATAAGGGGGCCTTTGTTTGTTCTTTTTTGCTGAATCGCCAGGTGGAGAATAGCTGAACGGCAGCTGCCAGGAAGAAAGGAAGCATATGCTCGCCTTCATCGATCATGCGGCCAAAGGCACCGGGCCACAGAATGGCGCCAAGCCGGATTAGGAAAGAAGCTAATCGCGAGGACGGGGAGCGCTGCTTCCTTATTGGCTGTTCGTCCATCATAACGGCGTATCGGGTGCCACGCGTGCCAAGATTGAACATGCTGCACAGCGCATAGAGGCTCGCGGCTGTAATAAAAGAAGGCGCGAGCGGCAGCAAAAGCACGCATGCCGCGCCGGCCAGCTGCAGGCTGACTACCGGCTTGATTGGCCCCATTCGTTCTGAAGCATGAATCAGGACATAGGACAAGGCCCCGGCTAGCAGATAAGACAGAGCAATGACCAATCCAACCTCAGTGGCGGATACCCGAAACCGTTCGGAAAACCAATAAGCACTCATGGTGCTGGTCAGCGTAACCGCGACCGTCTGTACCATGTTCATCATGCCGGCCATCTCTTCCGGCGAGCTGCCGGCTGCCCGAATCATGGCTAGGGCAATAAGCAGCAGGAAGAGCAGTACGGGCATTAATGCCGAGAGCAGCGGAAAGCTGGCGCTTCCCCTAGCAAAGAGAGTGAGGAAGCCCAGCATAATGACTCCTGCAGCCAGCAGTAAGGACATACGTCTGCTTATGGCCGATTTGACCGAAGGAGGCGGCGCTGCCGATGCGGAAGCCGCAAGGCGGGATTCCTCGCCCGTAGCCGATCGGCGCCTTGCTCCGCCTTGAATGGTGAGGATGAGCGCGCCGCCGGCAAAGGCACATATAGCGGGGACGATAAATAGCAGCCGATAGGCTTCCTGATTCGGCAGCCGGATCTGGAGCAGGGGAGTCAGACAGGCGATAAATGCTCCAAGTCCCATCCCCGCATAACCGAGCAGCGCATGCTTGCCGAAGAGGATGGTCAGCTTGCGGGAGAAGGCGCTAAGCCATCGCCTTTCTATGGGGGCCGCCGGGCCTCCTGATCCGCTGTGGCCCATGCCAAAGCCGGCAGCGATGACGGCCAGGCATAGCGGCACCGTACGGCTTGATAGGATAACCATTAAGGCTGCTGCTCCCGTTAAGCCCTCATACAGCAGCAAATATTTTTTTGGACCAAGAAGGGCGTTAATTTCCGCGGTAAAGGTTGCGATGAGGGTACGGAATAGACCGGCTGCCGCGAACAATCCTCCGATCGAAGCTCCGCTCCAGCCGAGATCCCTCAAATATAAGCTTGTCTCGACCGCCGCAAAGCCTTGTCCAATACTGCGGAGCAGGGCGATAAGCTGTAATCTTCTTAAAGTGGGATGGTGACCGAGCCAATTATTCCACTTCTGTATCTGTAACCGTATTGGTGCCCGTATCATAGGAATCAGAGCTCCGTTCTTAGTGTGGATTATGCTGCTAGTGTACAACATCAACCTTGACATCTATTGTCAGTGATTAATAATAAGAGCAAGATTAACTGTCGGAAGGAGAGCTGGACATGAGGGCTGACCGGCTCATATCCATATTGATGCTGCTTCAGCTGGAGGGGAAGAAGACCGCCGCGGAGCTGGCCGAGCGTCTGGAGGTATCGGAGCGTACGATTTACCGCGACATGGATGCGCTCAGTTTGTCGGGCGTTCCGGTCTACGCGGATCCCGGTGCCGGCGGCGGATTCTCGCTTCCGCCTAATTACAAAAGCCCGATTGACGGCTTAACGACGCCGGAAATTCAGGCCTTGTTCTTGTATGCGGCGGAGGGATCGTTGGATCAGCTCGGAATTGGCTCCGCCCTTCGTTCCGCGCTGCTCAAGCTGATGCAGGCGCTGCCGGAGCAAAGCCGCGAGGATGCCGTCTGGATCCGGCAGCGCATTCATATCGACCCGGATTCCTGGCAGCAGGAAGAGAAGGCCTTGCCGCATTTTGCCGCGGTTCAAGAGTCGATCATGCAGCTTTCCGCGGTGGAGATTAGCTACCGGAGCCGTGACGGCGCGGAAAAAAGCTTAACCGTTAAGCCTTACGGCCTTGTAGCCAAAGCCGGTATCTGGTTTCTCGTTGGGGAAAGCAATCAGGGGGTGCAAGCTTACCGGTTATCCCGCATACAGGATCTGACGGTTACAGGAGAAAGATTCGAGCGGCCCGAGAGCTTTGACCTGCAGGCTTTCTGGAAAGAGTGGGTGATTCGTTACGAGGCGAGGATCATCATGAACAACTGAGGAGGCTGCAAAAGGCTGCCCATGGGCAGCCTTTTGTTAGTTTTATAATCATTTCTTGAGCAGCAGGAACAGGAAATACGGCGCGCCGATCAGCGATACCACGATACCTGCAGGCAATCCGCCCGCGATGTCGATTTGACGGCCAATCGTATCGGCCAGAACAAGCAGCCAGCCGCCAAACAAAATGGAGATCGGAATAAACAATTGATTTCGCGGACCTACCAGAGCCTTCGCGATATGCGGAGCAAGCAGGCCGATGAAGGCGATCCCGCCCGTGACGGATACGGCGGAGGCCGCAAGCGCAACCGCGGAGAAGAGCAGCACAAGGCGCTCTCTGGTCAGCGAGATGCCAACCCCAACCGCGACGGGTTCGTTTAACGCCAGAATGTTAAGGCGGTTTGCCTTGTAGAGCGTAAACGGAATAAAGATGGCGAGCCATGGCCACATGGCGTTAATAAAGACCCAATCCGTTCCCCAAATGCCGCCCGCGATCCACTTGGCGATAAAATCCACCTTCTGGCGGTCAGCCGAGGAGATGAGCACGATCATGACGCCGCTAAGCGCCATTTGGAAGCCGATGCCCGTCAGCACCATGCTGACCGGCTGGATGCCGACATGCTTTTTCCAGGAGAAAAGAGCTATAAGGACCGCGGTTGCCAGACCGCCGATAAAGGCGACAACCGGCAGAGCATACACGAAGGGACCGGCCTCCGTCGGGAAGAACAGGAAGAAGACCGTGATGGCAACGCCAGCCCCCGAGTTGATGCCAACAATGCCGGGATCGGCCAGGTCGTTGCGGGATACCCCTTGCAGAATGGAGCCGGACAAGGCAAGCGCCATGCCGGCGAGCAAAGTAATGATGACGCGCGGCATCCGTATGTCGAACAGAATAAAGTTTTCTTTTTTCGTGCCATCCCCCAAAAGTACCGGAAGCAGCCTTTTAAAGGTTAAGGTTGAGTATCCGAGACTAAGGCTTGCAATGACGGTCGCCACGATAAGCAGAAGCAGGACCCCGAGAATAATGCGTTGTTTTCGAACCATATGCGATAAAATCATTTCAGCGCTTTGCCTCCTCTTCTAACGATGATGAGGAAGAAAGGCAGGCCCACAACCGCAATAACGGCCGCCACAGGTGTTTCGTACGGCGCATTGATGGTCCGGCCGATCAAATCGGCGAGGAGCATAAAGGAAGCGCCCGCGAAAACGGACATCGGAATGGAATAACGATAATCCTGGCCGACAATAGCCCGCACGATATGCGGAATCATCAGGCCGAGGAAAGCCAGGTTGCCGACAAGCGCAACGGAAGCGCCAGCGAGCAGAATCGTAACGGTGAACAGAATACCTTTGATCAGACCGGTTTTTTGCCCAAGGCTGGTCGCCACGTCTTCGCTAAGACTAAGGATGGTAAGCTGCTTCGACATGGCAATGGCAATAAGAATGCCGGCTGCGATAACCGGAACAATCGTCTGAAGCTGCCCCCAGGACGTTCCGATCAGACCGCCGGAGGTCCACATATTGACATCCTTGGACACCTTGAAGGTGAGGCCGATGCCTTCGGCAACGGCGTACAGAAACGTGGAAACAGCCGCTCCCGCCAGTACGATCCGAATAGGGGAGAAGCCGCCTCGCTTCGCCGCGCCGATTCCTATGACAAGGATGGAGCCAAGGGCCGCGCCGATAAAGCAGGCAATCATAATGCCGAAATAATTGATTTGAGGGAACAGCGCAACCGTTGCCGCAAGAGCGGCATTCGCTCCGGCCGATAAGCCGAGAAGCCCCGGGTCGGCTAAAGCATTCCGAGTCACGCCTTGCATAATGGCGCCGGATACGGCTAGCGCCGCACCGACAAAGATTGCGGCAATCTCGCGAGGCAGTCTGATTTCGCGCAAAAGCGTCACCTTTTCACTAGTATCGTGGGGTGACGTCAGCGCGAGCCATGTATCATGGACCGTGGTGTCGGCAGCGCCGAACACCATGGCCAAGAAGAAGATTGCGACAAAGAAAACGATCCCTGCAAAAAGTTTAAACGCAAAAGGAATGGGGCGTCTCGTTTCCTGCGTCATCGGCTTAGTTCCCCAGGAACTGCTCTTTGAAGAAGTTCAGCTGATAGTCAAGCGTATAGGCATCGTTGAAGTAGAAGCCTCTAGCGTCCGCCGTGATAACATGATTGTTTTTCACAGCCGGAATGTTCTTGTAAGTTTCGGTTTCCGTAATGGAGCCCGCCGTGTCTTTGCTTTGGCTGAAGACGATGTAGTCGCCTGCGTATTCGGGAAGAACCTCCAGGGACAAAGCATACCAGCCGTCTTTCGAGGTCATTTCTTTTACTTTCTCAGGCATCTTCAGGCCCATCGCCTGGTACAGAATTTCGGTGCCGCGTCCCCAGGCATCTCCGAACATATACAATTCCTTGTCGTAGTTCTCGATGACGGTAACCGTGGAATCTTCACCGATTTTCGCTTTAATGTCTTTGCCGATTTGAGTGGCGCGTGTTTTGAAGTCTTCTACCCAAGCCGTTGCTTCTTTTTCCTTGTTAACGGCTTTGCCGACTTCGATATGCTGCTGCAGGTAATCGACTTTATTGTAGGTGAAAATAACGGTTGGCGCGATTTCCTTCAGTTTATCCACATTTTTTGTCGTTTCCGTGCCAATGATCAGATCAGGCTCAAGCTCGAGAATATTCTCGACATCATCTTCGGATACTTCCGTTACATCCTTCAACTGCTCGGCGAAGTTGGGATTGTCTTTCGCCCAGGAGGTAACGCCGACAGGAGTAAGACCGAGGGAAATCAAGCTGCCGGTATAAGAAGAAAGATCGACGATACGCTTCGGATTAGCAGGCACTTCCATAGGACCGCTCTCCGATTGGAACGTAATCGTGCCTGTTGCTTCGGAAGCCGTGTCCGCCGATG
The DNA here is from genome assembly GCF_003399985.2 of Paenibacillus sp. ATY16. NCBI lineage: Bacteria > Bacillati > Bacillota > Bacilli > Caryophanales > Paenibacillaceae > Paenibacillus > Paenibacillus sp. ATY16. The sequence goes on from NZ_NMOK02000004.1 coordinate 310,450, forward strand.
GGGACGCGTTTGCCGCCCCGGCGTTGTTTGTTGCCGCCGTGTTTCCTGATCCGGCATTATTACCAGAGTTGTTGTTGCCGCATGCGCTCAGAATAATAACGAAGAGCATCATGAGGGAGATAATTGCTTTTTTCATGGGTGTGTGAACTCCTTTATATTGGAATGAAATACATAAGCAACGAAAGCAATAGACTCAATGTAACACTCATTCAATGATAATGATTATCACTATTAGTGCCATTTACTAAATTATAGGGATTCGGTCCGATTGTCAACCGCTTATTGAAAATTATTCTCAAAAGCTTTATACTGTTGATAATGATAATCAATTACGACGGTGCTTTTCCGGGGAGGAACGTTCATGACGCAAGAAGAGTTGTATGACGTAACGGTAATCGGGGGCGGTCCCGCGGGGCTTTACTCGACTTTTTATAGCGGTCTTAGAGAATTGAAGACAAAGCTGATCGAATTCCAGCCGTTTCTGGGCGGCAAGGTTCATGTGTATCCGGAGAAAATGATCTGGGACATTGGAGGCTTAACGCCAACGCCAGGCGCGCAGCTGATCGAGCAACTGGTGAAACAGGGGCTGACCTTCGATCCTGAGGTTGTCCTGAATGAGAAGGTCGAATCCATTACCAAGAACGAAGACAATATCTTTGAGCTCCATGGCTCATCGGGACGCATCCATTATTCGAAGACCGTTATCGTTGCGGTTGGCGGCGGCATTCTGAATCCTACCAAGCTTGCGATTGAAGGCGCGGAGAAGTTTGAGGTAACCAACCTTCACTATACCGTTAAATCATTGAAGAGATTCAAAGACAAGAACGTCGTGATCTCCGGCGGCGGCAATTCGGCCGTGGATTGGGCGATGGAGCTCCTGCCATTCGCGAGGAAGATCTATATTACCTATCGCAAAGAGGCCTTGTCCGGGCATGAAGCGAATGTAACGACGCTGCTGAACAGCCCGAAAGTCGAGTGCTTGTTCCATACCGAAATTACGAAGCTGCTGGCAAATTCCGGAGATGAGCTTGTTGAACACGTCGAGCTTACGAACAGCAAGTCCGGCGAAGTATCCCGTCTGTCGATTGACGAGGTGGTCATTAATCACGGTTACGACCGGGATTCCTCTCTGCTCGAGAACAGCAAGCTGAATATCGAGATGGTCGACAATTGGTATGTGAAGGGCAATCCAAGCGGCGAAACCTCCGTACCGGGCATGTTTGCGGCAGGGGATATCCTGATGCATGACGGCAAGCTGCATCTTATTGCAGGCTGCTTCCAGGATGCGGCGAATGCGGTAAACAGAGCGAAATCCTACATCCAACCGGAAGCCAATAAGTACGGAATGGTCTCATCCCATAATGAATTATTCAAAGAACGAAACCGCGAGCTTGTGAAGCAAATGATGGTCTAGCTTAGAAAAAGGACGGAGCAGCAAGGTAGCTGCTCCGTCCTTTTTTTGTACCTGTTTATTGCCTATGCCATAATGGTTGTAGTGATTGCAAATAAGGGAGAGATGCGGGAGATGGAAGAGAAGCCGGCAAAACCAAAAATTAAAGCGATTGTGACCGGAGCGACGGGCATGGTAGGAGAAGGCGTTCTGATGGAATGCCTGATTCACCCCGATGTCGAGCAGGTGCTTGTCATTACCCGGCGGCCTAGCGGCGTTGCGCACCCGAAACTGCAGGAAATCATCCATCAGGATTTTCATGATTTGACCCCTATCCAGCATGAGCTGGAAGGCTACAATGCCTGCTATTTCTGCCTTGGCGTATCCTCCATCGGCATGTCGGAGGCCGATTATACCCGCGTGACCTACGATCTTACGATGCATGTTGCCCGTCTGCTCTCCACCCTGAACCCGGATATGGTGTTCTGTTACGTAACGGGCGGCGGGACGGACAGCACGGAGCAGGGCAGGAGCATGTGGGCGAGAGTGAAGGGAAGAACCGAGAATCACCTGCTGCAGCTGCCGTTCCGCCGGGCCTTTATGTTCCGTCCGGGCTACATGCACCCGAGCAAAGGGCAGGTAAGGATTCCGAAATGGGCAAGGGCGCTGACCTGGTTGTATCCGCTCTTGCGGCCGATATTTCCTAACCATCTCATCACGCTGCGTCAGGTGGGCCTTGCCATGATTCAGACCTCTTATACCGATTACGATCGTCATATTCTCGATCCGAAGGATATTATTGCTCTTGCGAAGGAAGGCAACTGACCACCATCACGTCCATGTTCCGGCCGCCCTGCAGCAGCTTCTTCATAATGGATGGCCGGAACAGCCGCGCAAGCCAGCCCTTTTTCTCTTGGGCAACGATTAGCTGCGTGGATTTTCGCGCGTTGGCATGGGTAAGCAGAAAAGCGGGAATATCGCGCGTCTGCTTCATCTCTTTTCGGATAAACGCACCTCCAAGCTGCTCCGTTAATTCCCGCAGCTCCTCCAAGCGGCGTTCTGTCGCGGCACAATCCGCTTGGCCGTTATCCACGGCCATGACATGCCATTCCGCCTTCAGCCGGTAGGCGATTCGGAAGCCCCTGCGGATCAGCCGCTCACCCTGGGCAAGATCGGTTATGGCTACGAAAATAACCTCCTGTCTCCGCCAGGGACCGCGCAACGCGCCCGTTCTTTCCCACGACTCCAGCCGTTCATCCACGTCATCGGCGATTTCGCGTAAAGCCAGCTCCCGAAGGGCAATCAGATTGCCCAATTGAAAAAACGCGCCAAGCGACTCCTCGACCTTGTTCATCGGATAGATCTTTCCCTGCCGCATCCGCTCCTGCAGCGCTTTGGGCGATACATCGATCAGCTCGACTTCGTCCGCCAGCCGAAGCATACGGTCCGGGATTGTCTCTCTTACCCTAACGCCGGTAATTTGCTCAACCGCATCGTTCAAGCTCTCGAGATGCTGGACGTTTACGGTTGAAATAACCGAAATGCCGGCATCCAGAATGGCGAGGACATCTTCGTACCGCTTCTTGTAATGGCTTCCCGGCACATTCGTGTGGGCCAGCTCGTCAATGAGCACAACCTCCGGAAAACGGTTCAGTATCGCCGGAACATCCATTTCCGCAAGCTTCGTTCCTTTATAAGGGATAGTGGCTTTTGGGATCATCTCAAGATCGCCGATCTGCTCCAAGGTATCCTTGCGTCCATGCGTCTCGAGAAGCCCAATGACAACATCAATGCCTTTGCGGAGAAGGACATTTCCTTCCCTCAGCATCGTGTAGGTTTTGCCGACGCCTGGCGCGGCCCCGATATAGACCTTGAAGGTGCCCCGTTTGAGCCGTTTCGTCGTTTGAAGCTGCTCGGCAGGGCTAAGTCTTTTGTAGACGGGTTCCGGAGTGGTCCGATGCTTGGCCGGCAAGATACGCTCGCCTTCAGCTTCGGTGCGGTCCGCAACGAAAAAGACGTCGATATGGCGCGCATAGCGCAAAATGCCGTTCACAACCGAGCCGTGAAGCAGCTCCTGCAGCGGCGTATGCTTTGAATGGCCGAGCACGATGCGGGTCACGCCGTGATCCATCGCGTATCTCGCCATCTGCTCGGACAGATGGCGCCGGTGCAGATGGGGAACGGCAAGCTCTTCAAAGCCTGCCCCAATCTTCTGGGTAAGCTTGATAATGGACCGCTTGAACGCGGCTGATTCCTTCGTCATTGCTTTCTCCGCTTTGACGAAGGATACGACAAGGAGCTCCCCGTTCAGCCTTCTGGCAACCTGCTGGCCCCTCCGGATATGGATCGAGCCGTTCCAGTGATATTGGGCGGCAACCAGGATCCGCTCGGCTGCGCCGGACGGACCTACCAGGCCTTGCTGTCTCCTGTGATCTTCAAGCGAATCGTTTACATCCTCCGCCATCAGCCGCAGCGCTAACTCTCTCAGCTTGCCGAGATTGCCTCTAAGCAGCAAATGGGGGGAGCTTGCGTTGCGCAAATGCCCCTCATTCAAGCGGGTTAGAATCGTTTCAGGCGATACGTCGATTAATCGGACTTCATCGGCCAGCTCCAGAATATCGTCGGGAACGGTATGCTCGGCCTCGATGCCGGTGAGCTGAAAGGCCAGGTCCGATACGCCGTTCAGCTCATATACGTTAAGCGTTGTAATCACGCTGATGCCGCATTCCAGCAAGTGACGAATATCGTCGAGGCGGGTGGGAAGGGGACTGTCCGGCCGGTTTCGGTGAGCAAGGCCGTCCACGAGCACAACCTCGGGATTGCGCGCTTTAATAGCCGTCATATCAAGATCTTTGCGCTCTATCCCGTCCTTTTGCCAATGAATGCTCGGGATTCGTTCCAGTTCGGCAAGCTGCTCCATCGTCTCCGGCCGCTGCATCGTGGAGACGGCGCAGGTGACCACGTCGATGCCTTGCTTCCGCAGCTGCTGGCCTTCTCGCAGCATATGATACGTTTTGCCGGCCCCGCTGACGGCACCGATATAAATTTTGAGCCGTCCGTGATGCAGCTTCGTTATGGCCTTCAGAAGCTCTTCGGGTGTTTTGCGGCGATAGCTGTCGTTCATGTTCGGTCATTCCTCCTCTCCGTAAACCTCGGGAAAGCCCCGTCTGCGCCACTTGCGGGCAGGCGGGCTTAACCTTACTTGCGGAGCTGGCTTAATTCGATGTTCAGCTCCAGCACATTCACGCGGGGATCGCCAAAGACGCCAAGATCCCGTCCGTCGGTATGCTTTTTCACCAGCTCTTTCAGAGTGTCCGCCGATAGACCGGTCAGCTTGCTGATGCGGGGGATTTGGACTTCGGCCGATGCCGGCGTAATATGCGGGTCAAGACCCGAGCCGGAGTTGGTAATCAGCGCAAGGGGAAGCTGGCTGACCGGGACGTCGGGATTGGCAGCCTGCCAGGCGGCAATCGAATCTTTGGTCCGCTGAAGCATGTCGGGATTCGAAGGCGCGTAGTTGTTGGAGCCGGATGCTTCCGCTTTATAGTCAATGCTGGATACCCGTCCTTGGAAATAAGCAGGGTCGGTGAAGCTTTGCCCGATCAAGGAGGAGCCGATGATCCGGCCGCTCGAATCCTTGATCATGCTGCCGTTCGCCTGATGGGGGAAGAGCAGCTGCGCAAGGCCCGTTGACACTAGCGGGTAAATAATGCCGCATAGCAGAATAAACGCGATACCGGCTCTTAAGGCAATCATAAAGAGAGAGCCGTTAGATCCCGATGAAGATGTGGAGTTCGTCATGATTATCTCATCCTTTCAGATCGGTCTAGATCCATACATGAACAAATAGGTCGATCAGCTTAATGCCGATGAACGGGGCAAGAACGCCGCCCAGTCCGTAGATCAGCAGGTTTTTGCTTAACAGCTTCGACGCGCTCATCGGTTTGTACTGCACCCCGCGCATAGCGAGCGGAATGAGCAGCGGAATGATGATCGCGTTAAAGATAAGCGCGGACAGAATGGCCGAAGAGGGCGAACCCAGCTTCATAATGTTCAGGGCGTCCATCTGAGGGATCGCGATCATAAACATGGCCGGTATGATGGCGAAATATTTCGCGATATCGTTCGCGATACTAAAAGTCGTCAGCGCGCCGCGAGTCATCAGGAGCTGCTTGCCGATGGCAACCACCTCGATAATTTTGGACGGGTCGGAATCCAGGTCGATCATATTGGCCGCTTCCTTCGCGGCTACGGTACCGCTGTTCATGGCAAGGCCAACGTCGGCCTGGGCAAGGGCCGGAGCGTCATTCGTTCCGTCGCCCGTCATGGCAACGAGGCTGCCCGCCGTCTGCTCGCGGCGGATCAGCGCGATTTTATCCTCCGGCTTGCTCTCCGCCACAAAATCATCCACACCGGCTTCGCGGGCAATCGTTGCGGCTGTCAGCGGGTTGTCGCCGGTACACATAATGGTCTTGATCCCCATGCGGCGAAGCTGATCGAATCTCTCCTGCATGCCCGGCTTCACGGTATCCTTCAAATAAATAATCCCATAAATGCGGCTATCAACCGCAACGGCGAGCGGCGTACCGCCAAGCACGGCAACTCCTTCGCCGGTAGCGTCGAGATCGGACGGGACGGTGCCGCCTTGGGAAGCTACCCATTTCTTCACGGCATCGACGGCGCCCTTGCGGACTTTCCGTCCGTCCGGAAGATCCAGACCGCTCATCCGGGTCTCGGCCGTAAACGCAATGACCTGCGCATTCTCGGCAAGCTGGGCCTGATAGCTCAGCTGTTTGCTCTTCATCAGCTCCAGGACGGAACGGCCCTCCGGCGTTTCGTCCTTGGCCGAGCTGACCGCCGCCCACTCGCCAAGCTCCTGAACGGTTACGCCTTTGACGGGCAGGAATTCGCTTGCCATCCGGTTGCCGTACGTGATGGTACCGGTCTTATCCAGAATCATCGTATTAATGTCGCCGGCTGCTTCTACCGCTTTGCCGGACATGGCCAGCACGTTAAACTGCGTCACCCGGTCCATGCCGGCGATCCCGATTGCTGAGAGCAGACCGCCGATGGTAGTCGGGATGAGACAGACCAGCAGGGCGATAAGCACCGGAATGTCAAGCTCTACGCCAACATATTTGGCGATTGGCGCAAGGGTAACCACAACGATCAGGAAGATCAGCGTCAGACTGGTAAGCAGCGTGTTCAGCGCCAGCTCGTTAGGCGTCTTTTGGCGTTTGGCGCCTTCAACCAGAGAGATCATGCGGTCGATAAACGATTCGCCGGGATCGCTCATAATGCGGACCTTGATCCGGTCGCTGACAACGCGGGTGCCGCCCGTTACCGAGCTGAAGTCGCCGCCGGCTTCCTTGATCACCGGTGCAGATTCGCCGGTGATTGCCGACTCGTCGACAGAGGCAAGGCCTTCGATAATTTCGCCGTCACCCGGAATCATCTCTCCTTCGGAGACAACGACGATATCGCCTTTGCGGAGCTCGGTTGACGATACCTGTTTTATGGTCTGGCCCGTAACTTTGTTTGCCGTAATGTCCTTTTTGCTCTTCTTGAGCGAGTCCGCCTGGGCTTTGCCCCGTCCTTCGGCCAGCGCTTCCGCGAAATTAGCGAACAGGACGGTGAACAGCAGGATCAGAAAGACCGTCAGATTGAACCCGAGTCGGCCCTCCGTTCCGAAATAGCCGGGGAAGATCGTCATTAGCAGGACGACAAGCGTGCCGACCTCAACGACAAACATGACGGGATTTCTCATCATGGTCAGCGGATTTAATTTCAGAAAGCTGTCCTTCACCGCGCGACTGATAATCGCCGAGGTCAGCATGGATTTACGTTGTGTGGTCACGGTTATTCACCTCATCCTTATCCGTTAGCGAATCGTTAAATACTCTGCGATAGGTCCAAGTACAACGGCAGGCAGGAACGTCAGCGCGCCGACAATAACGACGGTTCCTACTAGGATCCCGCCAAACAGCACGTTGTCCGTCCGGAATGTGCCGATCGTTTCCGGTACGGGCTTTTTGCGGACCAAGGATCCGGCTACAGCCAGCATGGCAATCATCGAAACATATCGTCCAAGCAGCATGACGACGCCGGTCGTCATGTTCCAGAACGGCGTATTGTCGGCAAGACCTTCAAAGCCGGAGCCGTTATTCGCAGCTGACGAGGTGTATTCATAGAGCACCTGCGAGATGCCGTGAAAGCCCGGATTCGTAATGGCACCCTGGCCAAGATCCGTCAGGAAAGCAATGGCGGTTGGCGCCAGAATAATAAACGGATGAACGAGAATCGCGATCGCAATCAGCTTCATTTCCTTGGGTTCGATTTTCCGCCCGAGAAACTCAGGTGTCCGACCGACCATTAGTCCCGCGATAAAGACGGCAAGAATCGCATACATCAGCATATTGACGAGGCCAACGCCTTTGCCGCCGAACACAACGTTCAGCATCATCTCCGCCAGCGGGACAAGACCGCCGATTGGGGTCAGCGTATCATGCATGTTGTTGACCGAACCGGTAGTAGCCGCCGTTGTCACCGCCGTAAAGAGGGAGGACTGGGCAATGCCGAACCGGACTTCCTTGCCTTCCATGCTGCCTTGCGAGGCGTCTACGCCAAGGTTGTTCAGTACCGGATTGCCATGCAGCTCAGCCGTGTAGACCGTTGCAAGGAATACCAGGAACAGCGACATCATCGCGCCAAACACAACCCAGCCTTGCTTGCGGTTTCCCGCGAACCGGCCGTATACGTAGGGAAGGCAAGCAGGCAGCGCCCACATGGACAAAATCTCGATCACGTTCGTCAGCGGGCTTGGATTCTCGAATGGATGCGCCGAGTTGGCGCCCATAAAGCCGCCGCCGTTGGTACCCAAATGCTTAATCGATTCCAGCGAAGCAACCGGCCCGATGGCGATGCTCTGCGTTGCGCCTTCCAGCGTTGTTGCCGTTACGTTAGGCTGCAGCGTCTGCGGCACGTGAAGAGCCACGAGTACCAGCGTAATAAGCGTTGCGAGCGGCAGGAAAATCCGCGTGTGGGATTTCACGAAGTCGGTAAAAAAATTGCCGATTGTGCTGCCTCTGCTCGTTAAGCCGCGGATAAAAGCAATCGCAACCGAGAAACCGGTAGCCGCCGAGGTAAACATCATCATCATGATGACGGCCATCTGCGAGAAATAGGACAGCCCCGTTTCGCCGCTGTAATGCTGCAGGTTCGTATTCGTAATAAAGCTGATGACGGTATTGAACGACAGCGTTTCTTCCATAGCGCCGATGCCGTTTGGATTGCCAGGAAGGCTGCCCTGCAGCCGCAGAATCAGATAACTGAGCGCGACGAGCACGATATTCGTAAGAAGGAAGCTTAACGCGTACTTTTTCCAAGTCATGCCGTCACGGGATTTCAGCCCGATGACTTTATAGATGAACCGTTCTATGCCGCCGAATAAACGGTCGGTCCGGTTCGGTTGATCCGAGTACACGTGGTACACGTAGGTTCCGAGCGGTTTGACGAGCAGTACGAGCACGCCAATCACGATAATGAGCTGTAAAATATCCATTGTGGCCTCCCAGCGATCGATAAGGTTTTAGAATTTCTCCGGATTGATCAAGGCGTAAATCAAGTAAAGAAAAAGAAACAGGGCAAGCACTAACGTGACGATCATCGCTTATCCTCCTCTTGAATAGCCCGGTCGCACCATTGCATAAAGCCGGCGAAAAGTACGAATATCGCTGCCAGAAGCAGCACCATATAGATATCCTGCATAGCAAATTCCTCCTAAAAGAATGGCGAATAACTTTCGACCTTACCGATTATCTTGGCTCGCCATGAGGTCGTTTATGATTAAAAAGGAAGTATCCGCATGGCTGGAATGAATAACGTAATTGGCGCCCATCCCTTTATAGATCAGACGGGGATTCGCGCTGTCCGTAACGACGCAGATCGATTTGGATGTCCAGCTGCGGCAGATCTGGATATAACGGCAGCACAGATTCAAGCTTCTTTCGAATAAAAAGATCCGTCCGACGGGCAGCTCCGGAACACGCCAGGTGGCTTCATCGGTTGTATTAATGACGATGATCGTGGATACGCCAAGCTCCAGCATCCGCTCGTATTCGGTCTTGTTGTTCACGATGGCGGCAAACGGGATATGCCGGCGCAGCAGCTGTTTAATGAAATCCTCGCCCTGCACGTTGGGTGCGGAGACGAGTATATAATCGTCCATGGTTTACGCTCCTCTTTTCGTTAGAGGAATCAACGACAAACAAAAAAGCCGCGGAAGAGGGACTCTTCACGCGGCTTATAAGCGCAGCAGAAAATAAACCGCGCCTATATTCACGATCATCGTTGCCTCTCTTGGTACGCTGACGAAGTTAGCTGACGGATTCGGGCGTAAGAGTCGCCCTACGCCGATGCCGCGCGTCCCGCGCTGCTTCGGCGATTCACCCCGTGGACAAGCTGGCTGTATGGAACAGCCGCCCGTCCGATTGGTTCCCCCGTTCCCCGCGAAGGGGATTAAGCGATAAAGACAGTTGATTAAAAATGGCATGAGAAAAAGCCGCAGAGGAAAGATCCCCGCGGCCTTTAAAGGTCACAAGATCACATCATCCTCTCTACTTGGAAAATGCCCTGCCTTGAGCATTTTCATCGCTTACGAGGTTAGCTGACGGATTCGGACGGTGAGAGTCGCCCTACCGGGTTCGGCCGCGCGCAGCCTTTTCCCGGATTCACCCCGGATAAGCATGCCGCGCCGGCTCTCACACCGTTGCCATGCCGCTTATCGATTGGTTCCCCCGTTTCCCTTAACGGAAACTCAGCGATTGTTGCATTTGCTGAATCGTATATTACGCCTGACGGCCGAAGTTGTAAATGAACCGTAGAGGCGGCATATTGTCTAATTTTGACAAGGAGTTTGGTTAGAGCGTTTACATTTGGAGGTAACTCTACCATGCTCTTTCTTGGACCTTATATCTCCCGAATGCTGCAATTCGTTGTGAAACTTAGGTGTATGCCAAGCCTAAATTGGTTTATCCGGGTTGCCAGATAAGAGGGCGGAATGAGCGTATTCTGGAACGATTGGACTTTTTCGCCCCTTGTTTTCGTCAGCTAATTTTGGGACAATAGGAGCAGTATGCGGTTTTGTTTTGGCCGCGTTTCACGAAAAGAGGAAAAACGATGAGTACACCATCCATTTACGGATTTACATTAGATCAATTAACGGCTTGGCTTGGCGAGCGCGGGCATAAAAAATTCCGGGCGACGCAGGTATGGGAATACTTGTACCGGAAGCGGGTTACGAGCTTTGCGGATATGACGGATGTTCATCCGGACTGCGTGAAGCTGCTGGAGGAGAACTTTGCGATCCAGACGCTGGTCGAGCATACGAAGCAGGTGTCGAAGGACGGTACCGTCAAGCTGCTGCTTAAATTGGATGACGGCAACCTGATCGAGACGGTAATGATGCGCCATAAGTTCGGCTTGTCGGTCTGCGTAACCACGCAGGTGGGCTGCAACATCGGCTGCAGCTTCTGCGCCAGCGGCCTGCTGAAGAAGAGCAGGGATCTGACAAGCGGCGAGATTGTCGAGCAGATTATGAAGATTCAGCTCCATCTTGACGAAGCAGGCCAAGGCGAGAAGGTCAGCCATATCGTTGTCATGGGCATCGGCGAGCCGTTTGATAACTTTATTCACCTGAACGACTTCCTTACAACGGTCAAGGATCATAAAGGTCTGGCTATCGGACCACGCCATATTACGGTATCGACAAGCGGTCTCGCGGACAAAATCAGGGAGTTTGCCGACAAGGATCAAGGGGTTAACCTCGCTGTATCGCTGCATGCGCCTAATAACGAGCTGCGGACGCGGATTATGAAGATCAACCGCGCGATTCCGATCGAGAAGCTGATGGATGCGATCGATTATTATCTGGAGCGGACGAACCGCCGCATTACGCTGGAATATATTTTGCTCAAGGACGTCAACGACCAGCCGGAGCATGCGCTTGAGCTTGCCGAGCTGGTGGGCGACCGCCGCCGCTCCCTCGTGAACGTGAACCTGATTCCTTACAATCCGGTTGACGAGCATAGCCAATACCAGCGCAGCGAGAACGATTCCATAAAGGGCTTCTACGATACGCTCAAAAAACAAGACGTCAGCGTCAGCGTCCGCCTCGAGCATGGCGCCGACATCGACGCGGCTTGCGGCCAGCTGCGCAGCAAGCAGATGAACAAGGAAAAAGCCGGATAACAACCTGACCGGCATAATCAAAGCCATGATCAGAGGATCATGGCTTTTTGCTTGGGAGCGGTGCGGCTCCGGTATCCGATGCAGGTGGCGATGCAGAATTGGGCGGCATAATAAGTGGTCATAATGAGCACGTCTGACCCGGCAATATCCGAAATAAACTTATTCCAGGCGAGAATGGAGTCGGAAGCCATAAAGAGCAGGGCGCCCGCAATCGCCCATGCGTTGCAGGACATCATAGCCGACCAGCCCATCAGCGAAATGGCCGTTACATAGACAAGAACGGGGATTCTCAGAGCGTCGTCCTCCGATTTCGCAAGCGCATCAAGCAGCTCGTAGCCCATATAGACGGCATAAGCACCGATTGGAACGATCGTTACGAGCCGCCAGAAGGAAAACTTCCATTGCCCGAAAAATCCGCTTAAATAAAACAAATGGCCGATCAAAAAGGCGGACAGTCCCACGACGAAGTTACCCAGGGTAACATCGCCAACCACGCTGAAGACAAGACCGGCCAGCAGAATCCATTGAAACCGCTTACCGTTTGGAGCGGACTGCAAGTAAGCATAAGCGATGATCAGAAGCATCGGAATCGCTTTGAAAATTAGCTTGACGGCATGCGGTTCAGCGGGAATGATAAAAATGTAAAGCAAGCCTGTAAGCAGAATAAGGGCAAGCAGCATTTTGTTCAATCGGCATCGCTCCTTTTTCCTAACTATAGCATAGAATTTCATTTTGCAAGTCCGGATTTATATCGAAAAAAGGCGGGGTATCGCATGAATATGAACTTGAACTCGAACACGAATACAGCTCAAGCGTTGCTGGAAAAGCAGCGGCATTATTACGGAACGGGGGCAACCCGGAGTCTCGAATTCCGGCAGGCTCAGCTGGCCAAGCTGCGCCAGGCCGTCACGGAACGCGAGGATGCGATTATGCAGGCGCTTCGGCTTGACCTGAACCGGAGCGAGCAGGAGTCCTATATGCTAGAGATTGGACTTGTCCTGAAGGAAATCTCTTTTGTGCAGAAGCGGCTGAAGCGGTGGATGAAGCCCGCCAAGGTCAAAACGGCGCTCACCCACATGGGCAGCAAGGGGTATATCGTGCCGGAACCGCTTGGCACCGCGCTTATTATCGCTCCGTGGAACTATCCGTTCCAGCTTGCGATGGCGCCGCTTGTCGGAGCTATAGCGGCGGGCAATACCGCAGTCCTGAAGCCCTCGGAGCTGTCTCCGGCCGTATCGGAGGTCATGTCTTCGCTTGTTCAGGATACGTTCGACCCCTCTTACATAGCCGTTATGGAAGGCGGAGTTGAAGTAAGCAAAGAGCTGCTGAACCTGCCGTTCGATAAAATTTTCTTCACGGGCAGCGTTAACGTCGGCAAGCAGGTCATGGCGGCGGCAGCCAAGCATTTGACGCCGGTTACGCTGGAGCTCGGGGGAAAAAGCCCGGCTATCGTGCATCATGACGCCAATCTCAAGCTGGCCGCTAGACGTCTTGCCTTCGGCAAATTCATTAACGCCGGGCAGACCTGCATCGCGCCCGATTACGCGCTCGTGCATCACAGCGTGCTGGAGGAGTTCCTGAGGCAGCTCCGCAAGTCGGTAACGAAGTTCTATGGCCAGAATCCGCTTGAGCATAAGGATTACGGCAAAATCATTTCGGAGAGGCATTTCCGTCGGCTTGCAGGTTTCCTTCGCGAAGGGGAGGTTGTCATGGGCGGAGGGGCAGACGAGATGGCGCTCCGGATCGAGCCAACCGTATTAACCCGCGTAGATTGGAATATGCCGGTCATGCAGGAGGAGATTTTCGGCCCGATTCTGCCGGTCTTGGTCTATGACGAGCTGCAGGAGGCGATTGATCAGATCAATGCGCGTCCGAAGCCGCTTGCTCTCTATCTGTTCAGCGAGAACGCGGCTATTCAGAAGCGGGTGACCGAAGCGGTGCCGTTTGGCGGCGGATGCATCAACGATACGCTTATGCATCTGGCGACGCCGTATTTGCCGTTTGGCGGAGTGGGCGAGAGCGGTATCGGGGCCTATCATGGCGAGTACAGCTTCAAGACCTTTTCCCATATGAAAAGCGTGCTGAAGCAAACGACCCGATTCGATTTCGCCTTCCGTTATCCGTCGGCCAAGGGCGGTCTTTCGATCATCCGGCGGCTGATGAAATAGCGGAATAAAGCTGAAAACGTTTTATGCATTTTTTACCAAAAAATCGATTGACTTCGCCTAATTTGCTCAGTAACATGGGATTGCACACTACCATTACAGACTGCCGTTGTCCTTCTCAACCTTGGCGTAATGGGGTATTCCATGTAGGAGGTTATACGGATGGAACAACGGTTAACGGATAACCCTCAGGAGCAGGATTTCAGCATGAAAAGCATTCTGCTTCCGCTTGTCGCGATTATTCTCGGTTGTTTTATGGTTATTCTCGATACAACGGCGATGAACGTCGCTTTATCGAAGCTCGTGGAGGATTTCCATACGCAGCTTCCCACTCTGCAGTGGACCGTAACGGGGTATATGCTGGCGCAGGCCGCCGTCATTCCGCTTGCGGGCTGGCTGTCCGACCGGTTCGGAGCCAAGACGGTTTTTCTGACTTCGGTTATTCTCTTTACGATTGGCTCGCTCCTATGCGCGCTGCCGAACGACCCGCAGACGTTGATTATGTTCCGAGTTATCCAAGGGCTTGGCGGCGGATTCGTGCTGCCGGTTGCGATGGCGTACGTTTACCGGCTGAGTCCGCCCAATAAGGTAGGGCAGGTCATGGGCATGCTTGGCGTGCCGATCCTTCTGGCGCCGGCGATTGGCCCTATTCTCTCGGGCTGGCTGGTCGAATACCATTCCTGGCGCTGGATCTTCCTAATTAATCTGCCGGTTGGGATTATCAGCGTATTGTTTGGGCTATGGAGTCTGCCGAAGCTGGCAACCAAGAAGCTTGCCGGCTTGGATATTCCGGGCATGATTCTGGGGCCGCTCGCTTTCGCCGCTTTATCCTATGGCGTTAACCAGGGCGCCGAAAGCTGGACTTCGGACAAAACGCTCACCGGCCTTATCGTTGGCGGCATCGCGTTAATCGTCTTTATTTTCGTAGAGCTGCGCGCGAAGCATCCGCTTCTGGATCTTCGGGTGTTCCGCTCGGTTGATTTCTCGTTCGGCATTGTGGTGCAGTGGATTGTCCAGTTCTCGCTGTTTGGCGCGATTTTCCTGCTGCCTCAGTTTCTTCAGCAGGGCCGCGGCTACGGCGCCTTTGATACCGGCCTGACCTTGTTCCCGCAAGCGCTGGCTTCAGCCTGCATGATGCCGATCGGCGGGTATTTATTCGACCGGATCGGGGTCCGCTGGCTGGTTGTTATCGGGCTCAGCCTTGTTTCCGGAGCAATCTTCCAATACTCGAATCTCGACATTCATACGGGAAGAGAGGATCTGCTGCTGCCGCTTATCATGGCCGGTTCGGGAATGGGGCTTATGATGATGCCGCTTAATTCCCATCTGATCAACAAGACGCCTCGGGAGCTGGTCAGCCGGGTTACTTCGCTTACGAGCGCGATGCAGCAGGTAATCAGCTCGCTGGCGGTAGCGCTGCTCGTCACGATTCTGACGAAGCGGATTGCAAAGCTCATGGTTGAAGCGAACGTGCCGCCCGAAGCGCTGGCTAATCAGACCGCGGGAAGCGGCGCCGCGCAGGCGAGTCCGGAGCAGCTGCAGCAGCTCCTCGCCTTGGCGGTCGATGCGTTTGACTACACCTTCGGCATTATGGTGTTTGTGGCTATAACCGGAGCCTTGCTGGGGCTTCTGCTGCGCAGAGGCAAGAAAAATTCCGGAGAGAGCGCGCAGGCCGACAAGCCGGAAGCGGCTCTCGAAGGGCTTCATATGGGATAATGGAAATCAATTAACCGAGAATAGGGTCAGTTTCATTAGCCAACGCTAGTGGAACTGATCCTTTTTGAGTATACGGGGAAAGGACAAACGCTTATGTTACAGCCTTATACGCAGAGAGTAGTCGATATTATTAAGAAGATCCCGGAAGGGAAAGTGATGACCTACGGGCAAATCGCGGGATTGGCAGGCAGCAGCCGCGGGGCAAGACAGGTCGTGCGTATCCTGCATTCCTTGAGCAGCGCCCATCAGCTGCCCTGGCATCGGGTGGTGAACGCCAAAGGGGAAATCGCTATCCAGGAAGACGAATCACGGATGCTGCAGAGGCATATGCTGGAGGCTGAAGGCGTGTATATAGGGATTAACGGAATGATTGACCTGGAGGAGTACAGGTATGAACCGGATATTCCGCCCGATAGATAACTCTCCCCATGTGTTAACCTTTGTGGTAAAATCGGGTTAACATATGAAGGGGAGGAGCAGTTCCCATGCAAAGCATCGCGTTAAGAGGGCATCATCTGTTTTGTTTGCTTGGATACCGCGGCAAGGGATATTCGGAAAGTTTCTGCACGAACATGACAGCCGTTTATGAAACGCTGCGGAACGACCCGAAGACGATCATAGAGATTATCGAAGGCCCGGATAAGATCTGCGCGGCCTTTCCATCCGACCAGCCGAACCATTGCCATAATCCAAGCGTATACCGGAAAGACAGCGAAATATTAGGCGAGCTCGGGCTGGCGGCCGGCAATCGGTTAAGCTGGGAGGAACTGATCGGGAACATTGCTGCCGCTGTTCAACCGGATGACATTCACAGGCTCTGCTACGATTGTCCATGGGAGCCATACGGTTTGTGCCAGGAAGGGGTTGCCCATATCCGGCAGGCCAAAATGCTAAGACCGTTGCCTTAACCTCATTTAGGCAAAAAATAAAGCGGCAGCTTAAGGCTGCCGCTTTGCTAATTTCTCCTGCGCCATCCGGATCATTTCCCGGATCATGGCACCGCCGATTTTTCCCCCGACATGGCCGGCATCCTCGGTTTTCATATTCCCGTTGTCGCCATTGCGGTTCATCCGGATTCCCATTTCGCTAGCTACTTCGTATTTCACGTCATCCGGTCTGTTCTCGTCAACCGCGTAGCCTTCCTGGCGCATCACGTTTGCCTTTAAGGTCTGCATGGCCGCCCCTGCTTCAGGAACAAGTAATCTTCTGCTTCGTCTTCCCATTTCGCCGCACCGCCTCATCGTAATTTGACGGTATTACCTTTCCCTGCAGCCTCGGCATTTATGAAGGAGAAGCATTAAATAAACTTGGCTAGAATGGCATCCACTTTTGCCTTGTTGCAAATAAAGGTATGCCTGTTCAGAAGCCTCTGATTCAGCGTGTTTTTGTTATGCACGACAACCATGTAGTTGCGCTTGCCTGACTTGTTTCTACAATAATGGCTTTGGTCATCTCGCTTTTGTCCCTTCCTAATCCTTATTTTATAAACTCTCATTTGCATATGAGATTACTTCGGAAGGAATGGTTTGGATATAGGCCTCATTCCCTCCAGTTAAAAATCTGGCAGAATATCCGTGCCTTCCTCACAGCACACTTATGGATGTACCAAATATCCGAGGGAGGTTTTCGCCAATGAAAAAGAAATTATTCTCCACGCTGTGCGCCGCAACTATTCTTATGTCTGCCGCTTCCGTCCCAGCCTTTGCTGCGTCAGCCAAAGATGAGGTCGCAACGGACAACTTCCGCAGCACGCATTACGGTTCCACGACTTACGGAACTTACGGAACGGATGGCAACAGCACGACAACCAACCGTACGAACAACTACAACGGAACAATGAACGGTACGAACGGCTTCGGCACAAATCCTTACGGCACTAATAACTACAGCACCAATAACGGTTATAATCCGAACCGGAACAGCTTCATTGGTAATACAAACCGAATGAACAGCTACAGCACGACAAGCACTACAGGTACGGGAACAAGCGCCTTAACAAACGGCAATTACCGCACCTTGGCTAACACGAACGACCGCGATTACGACTGGGGCTGGCTTGGTCTGCTTGGTTTGGCCGGATTGTTCGGACTTAGAAGCCGTGATCGCGAGCGTACCTAAGAATGGGGATTTTAAGTGGTAATCCAAAAGACGAGCCGATGCATTACGGTGAGATCTATGCCGTATGGCAGGCGTCTATGGTGGCCAAAAGCGCCGTTTCCTGCTGTCAGGCTTATTTAAGCCATGCCGGCGATAAGGATCTCAAAAAGATCCTGGAGGACCTTATTGACCAGTCAAGGCTGGAGTCGACTGAGTTGGACGCGTTGCTCACCCGTAACGGGATAACGCCTGCTCCGGCGATGCCCGAAAGGCCGCCGGTAAAGCTTGAGGATATTCCCGCGGGAGCAAGATTTGCGGATAACGAAATCGCCTTTGGCATTGCCGGCGGTCTGTCGGCGGGTCTTGTGGCTTGCAGCCAGGCTATGGGTATCTCGATTAGGGAAGATATTGGCGCGCTGTTCGGCAAATACCACATGACTAAGGCAGCCTTGGGCTTGCGTATTTTGGAGATGTCCAAAAAGAAAGGGTGGCTGATCCCGCCACCGCTCCAACTGAAGCGCTCCGAGCCTGTTCATGCCTAAAAATTAAGCAAAAAGCCCTGCTCAGCGAGCAGGGCTTTTTGCAGGATTGACGAATACAACAGATACATATAGACTGGGAAGAATTTCTTTGGACGCGAGCCATATAAGAAAGGAGAATTCGCGATGTGGGAGAGATTGCTGCCTGGCGAGCAGGCTATGGATGCTCTAAGATCACCCTTATTTATTCCAGACGAGGTAAAGATGAATTTGCTGCACCGGATATGCGAGATGAGCCATTCGGTTATCTATAGAGCCGCGGGCGGCTCCGCGATTTTTGCCGGTTCGCCTGGTCATAATGCCTGGCTATGGGTGGATGAAGCGCTTGCGGAGGAACAAAGACTCCTTCTCTTCAAAGCCTTGGTGAAGCTTACCGGATATTCGCTTCGCGGAATTACGGCGGAGCCTAGGCATGCCAAGCTGTTTGCGGAGCTGTACGCTGTACGCTACCGTGTGCGCCCCGAGTACAAAATGGGGATGGAAGCTTATTATTGTCCGGACATCCGGTATCCGGCGGAAGTAGAGGGAGAGCTGCGGCTGACCGTTTCCTCGGACGCTCCGCTAATCGCGGATTTCATGGCCGGCTTTGCGGAAAACGCATACGGTTACAAGGTCCATCCGGCTAGTCAATTGCCAACCGCGGAAAATACGATTGCTACAGGCAATCTATACATATGGATTGTTGATAAAAGGCCGGTATCGATGGCGCATATCGCTCACCGCTCTCCGCGCCATGCCCGTATTAATTATGTCTATACGCCGCTGGAGCTGCGTAAGCAGGGGTTTGCGAGCGCGACGGTTGCCGCCTGCTGCGGCCTGATCGTGCAAGAAAACCGGATCCCCATGCTGTATGCGGATTTGACCAACCCCGATTCCAATAAGGTGTATCAGAATATCGGCTTTGTGGAAAGCGGCAAGGTAGCCGACGTCAAGTTCGTATCCTAAAGACAAAACCCTCTCCGGTTAAGCGGAGAGGGTTTGCTGTTGTTACCGGGCACCGCGGTAGCTTTCCGTTATTTTTTATATCGAAAGGTGCCGTATGAAATTTTGAATTGGGGAATAGTAAGGCGTGGAAATACAATTCAATGAGAATAGGAAGGTGTAGTAACAAATGAAATGGGATTGGATGTTGTCTTCCCGCGAGGACGAGAATAAAGGGAAGGCTAAAAAGGCCGGAAAAATCCTGGGTGCGGTTGTTTTGTCTGCTGCACTTATGTTTGGCGGTGCCGGAACGACTCTTGCGGTCGGCAAAGGAGCCAAAGGACCGGACATCTACGTTATTCAAGGGATGCTTAAGGGAATCGGCAGCTATTCCGGCAAAATCAACGGTTATTATGACAATACAACCGTAAGAGGCGTCAAGCATTATCAAAAAACGCATGGCCTCCCGGTGACTGGCTCGGTGGATGCAAAAACATTCCAGTCGATTACTTACTCGTACAACACGGCTAAATACGGCAAAAAGGTAAGCGCCAAAGGTGTCGGCAAAGCTAGAGGTCTTGGCGTTGGCCAAGGCGGCGGAGCAGGCGGTGGCGCAGGAGCAGGCGGCGGCGCAGGAGCAGGCGGTGGCGGCGGCGCAGGAGCTGGCGGCGGAGCAGGAGCTGGTGGCGGCGGCGGAGCAGGCGGCGGCGCAGGAGCTGGCGGTGGCGGCGGAGCAGGCGGCGGCACAGGTATTGGTGGCGGCGGTGCAGGCG
>NZ_NMOK02000004.1:330385-554927 GCF_003399985.2 Paenibacillus sp. ATY16
AAAGGCTTCGGCGGCGGAGGCGGCCAAATGCAAGAAGGCGGCAAAGGCGGTAAAGGCTTCGGCGGCGGAGGCGGCCAAATGCAAGAAGGCGGCCAAATGCAGGAAGGCGGCAAAGGCGGTAAAGGCTTTGGCGGCGGAGGCGGCCAAATGCAGGAAGGCGGCAAAGGCGGTAAAGGCTTTGGCGGCGGTGGTACAGGCGGTACCGGCGGCGGCAAAGGATTCGGTGGTGGCGGTACCGGCGGCAGCAATGGCGGCGGCAATAACATCGCGCCTAACAATCAAGCGCCAAACGCAGCTCCAAATCCGGCGCCTAACAAAGCGCCAAGCGAAAATTCCGCGCCTAATTTGCGCTAAACCCCGCATAGAGGCAAAGATAGCAAAGGGGTTGTCCAGTATTGGGTATTGGACAGCCCCTAAAAACTTTTTTTAAAAAACCTCTTTACATTTGCCTCGAAATAAAGTATCTTAAAATCAAGATAAACGAAAGCGAGGCGAGCAAATGGAAAAGGAAAAAGACGATTCCCTTGATCTTTACATCGCGCTTGCCAGAGCAAGCCAATGGGTCAACGCTCATGCCGACCGGGATATCCGCAAGCATGGCCTTAACCGGACCGAGTTCGGAGTGCTGGAGCTTCTGTATCACAAAGGTCCGCAGCCCTTGCAGCAAATCGGCGAGAAGGTGCTGATGAGCAGCGGCAATATCACTTACGTCATCGATAAGCTGGAGAAGAAAGGCTTCGTCAGCCGCAGAGCTTCAACCGAAGACCGGAGGCTGATCTACGCCGAAATTACCGAAGCAGGGACACGCTTCATTGAAGAAGTATTCCCGCAGCATACCCTCGTAATTGAGGGAGCGGTCGGAGGACTGACAGCGGAAGAGAAGCAGGCGGCAAGCCTACTACTCAAGAAATTAGGCAAGTTCGCGCAGACGACCTACAAATAGAGTTGGTCGTAGCCATATACAACTAGTCAGGCCATATATCTTAAATTAAAGATTCTTAAAAATTTTAAAACTAACCCATTAGGAGAGTGGAAATAATGACAAATCAACGTACAGCAGGTATCCATCATATTACGGCTTTCGTAAAACATCCTCAGGTGACTACAGACTTTTACGCAGGGGTGCTTGGTCTCCGGCTCGTGAAAAAAACAATCAACTTTGACGCACCGGAAGTGTACCATCTGTACTTCGGCGATCAAGCCGGCAGCCCTGGCACAATCATCACGTTCTTCCCTTGGGAAAACTCCCGTAAAGGCGTCGTAGGCGGCGGTCAAGTAGGTTACACCACTTACGTTGTACCTGAAGGCACGCTGGGCTTCTGGAAAGAACGCCTTGCAAAATTCCAGATCGAATTCAATGAGACCTCCCGCTTTGGCGAGCAGTACCTGCAATTCGCCGATCCGGACGGCTTGCTTGTAGAACTGGTAGCACGCGAAGAAGGTCCAAGAAGCACATGGTCGTTTGGCGGCGTATCGGCCGATAATGCGATCAAAGGCTTTGGCGGCGCTATTCTGTACAGCACCAATCCTGCGGCCACCGCACAATTGCTGGAGCATGTAATGGGCCTGTCGAAAGTGGACGAAGAGAACGGTCTGGCACGTTACCAATCGTTCGGCGAACTCGGCAACATCATCGACGTGAATACGGAGCCAATGGCGGCCGGTCATGGCGGTCATGGTACCGTTCACCATATCGCTTGGAGAGCAAAAGACGATGCCGAGCACCTCACTTGGCAGCAGCATGTAGCGGCAAACGGCTTCCAGCCAACGCCAATCGTCGACCGTCAGTACTTTAACGCGCTCTACTTCCGTGAGCAAGGCGGCATACTGTTCGAGATCGCTACGGATCCTCCAGGGTTCGCGCGCGACGAAGATCCTGAACATCTTGGCGAGCAACTGATGCTGCCGGCATGGTACGAGCAGCACCGCGCAACGCTGGAGCAACTGCTCACACCGTTTGATGTACGGGTAATGGAACTGGATCGTTAATGAACAGAAATCATTTTAGGAGGTATATACCATGAAGCATATATTCAAACAGGGGACGAATCCGGCAGCGCCGGTCCTCGTCCTCTTCCATGGCACAGGCGGCACGGAGCATGACCTGCTGCCGCTTGCTGCAGCTTTTTCGCCGGAGTCGTCCGTACTCAGCATCCGGGGCAATGTATCCGAGAACGGAATGGCGCGATATTTCCGCCGCATTGCGGAAGGCGTATTTGATCTCGAGGATCTGGTGTTCCGGACAAAGGAACTGAATGATTTCCTTGACCAGGCGGCAGAGGAGTATGGGTTCGACCGAAATAACCTGGTAGCCGTGGGTTATTCCAATGGTGCCAATATCGCAGGCAGCCTGCTGTTCCACTACAAGGACTCGCTGCGCGGGGCTATTCTGCATCACCCGATGGTGCCGATCCGGGGTCTAGAATTGCCGGATTTGTCCGGAGTGCCGGTATTTATCGGGGCAGGCGAGAACGATCCGATCTGCTCGCCCGAGGAGACAAACGAGCTGGAAGGCTTGCTTGGCGGCGCGGGCGCAACGGTAGACGTGCATTGGGAACGGTTCGGCCATCAGCTTACCCGTTCGGAAGTGGCGGCGGCTGCAGCTTGGTATAAAGATCATTTCTAAGAAAAGGAGGCGGCGGAATCATGATCCGGATTGATGCAGAAACCTTAAGCGAGCGAGAGAATTACAAGCTGCTTACGGGTACGGTTATTCCAAGGCCGATTGCTCTGGTAACGACTTTATCCGAGAACGGCGTGCTGAACGCGGCGCCATTCAGTTATTTCAATATTATAACGGCTGATCCGCCGCTGATCTCCGTATCCGTGCAGCGCAAAAAAGGTATCCGGAAGGATACCTCTCGTCATGCCATCGCAAGAGGCGAGTTTGTCGTTCACATTGCGGATGAATCGTATGTGGAAAAGCTGAATGCTACGGCAGCCAGCCTGCCGCCGGAAGAGAGCGAGGTTGCTCTCGCAGGTCTGACCGCCGTGCCTAGTGAACGAATCTCCGTCCCCGGCATCGCGGAAGCCAAGGTCCGGCTGGAATGCGTGCTGGAGAAGGCGATTCCGCTTGGCGGATCGGCAGAAGCAGAAGCTCCTACAGTTGACTTGTTGATCGGCCGTGTTGTCCGCTATCATCTTCATGAATCCATCTTAGATGAACGGAATCATGTCGATGCGGCAGCTCTTCAACCGGTCAGCCGTCTGGCAGGCGCTTCGTACGCGAAGCTTGGCGAGCTGTTCGAAGTAGAACGGCCTTCCTAATTACTCTTCGCCGCGTGCCTCGAAACGTTTGATAATCTCGACAATTACCTGCACGGACTTAACCATGTTGTCGATGGAGACATATTCGAATTTGCCGTGGTAATTCTCGCCGCCGGTGAAAATATTCGGAGTCGGCAGGCCCATGTACGACAGCTGCGAGCCGTCGGTACCGCCGCGGATCGGCTTGATAAGCGGCTTGATATCCAGGCTCTCCATCGCATCGCGGGCAATCTCGACGATATGTAATACCGGCTCGATTTTGTCGCGCATGTTATAGTACTGGTCTTTCAGCTCAAGTACGATGCTGTTTGGACCATGGATCGCTTTCATCTCTTCAACAATACGTGAGATATTCGCTTTCTTCGCTTCGAATTTCTCGCGGTTATGGTCGCGGATGATGTAGGACATTTTGGTTTGCTCCACATCGCCCTGCAGCGTGTTCAGATGATAGAAGCCCTCATAGCCTTCGGTAAACTCAGGCGCTTCGGCAGCCGGAAGGCGGCTGTGTAGGTCCATGGCGATTTTCATCGAGTTGACCATTTTGCCTTTGGCCGTGCCCGGATGGACGTTGGTGCCGTTGACGGTAATTTTGGCAGCCGCCGCGTTAAAGCTTTCGTATTCCAGTTCGCCAAGCGGACCGCCATCGACGGTGTAGGCATATTTGGCGCCAAAAGCGGCGACGTCAAAGCGATGAGGGCCGCGGCCGATCTCTTCGTCTGGCGTGAAAGCAACGCGGATTTTGCCATGCTTGATGTCCGGATTCGCGATCAGATAGGCCATGGCCGTCATAATCTCGGCAATCCCGGCTTTATTATCGGCGCCAAGCAGCGTTGTGCCGTCCGTCGTCATCAGCGTATGGCCTTTGTAATTGCCCAGCTCCGGGAAATCATTCGTCGACAGCACGACGCCCAGCGCCTCGTTCAGCGTAATGTCGCCGCCTTCGTATTCGACCAGCTGCGGCTTTACGTTTTTGCCGGTAAAGTCGGTTGCCGTATCCACGTGTGCCAGGAAGCCGATAGTTGGTACCTGTTTATCGGTGTTAGCCGGCAGAGTCGCCATTACGTAACCGTTGGCGTCGATCGTAACTTCTTGCATCCCGATCGATTTGAGCTCTTCGACAAGCTGGTTCGCAAGCGTAAGCTGGCCCGGCGTTGATGGGCAGGTCTCGCTCTCGTCATTGGATTGGGTATCGACGATGACATACGAGGTCAGTCGTTTAATAATTTCTTCTTTCATTTATTCCGGCTCCTTTCGGGTATCTTGCTTATGTTCCCATTATAAAGGAGTAGAGGGCAGAAATCGAATAACCGAAAGACGGCAGCAAGGGCTGCTCCTCATGGTCATGGCGACCAGGGAGCAGCCCTTGCTGCGTGTGAACCGCCTTACTCGCCGAGCAGTTGCTCGGTCAGCTGATTTGCGGCTTTGGCGGTGGATACGCCATGCTTGTCGGACCAGTCGAACACGTTCGTCAGCGTGCGGTAGATCTGTTCGACGCGGCTTCTGGCGTAGGACGGGGAATTGCCGTTCAGCTCGGCGGCGGTCACGATGATGCCGCCGGCGTTGATTACATAGTCCGGCGCATAAAGGATGCCCCGCCGATTCAGCACATCGCCGTGCCGTTCCTCCGCCAGCTGATTATTGGCGGCTCCGGCAACAATCCGGCACTGCAGCTGGGGGATGCTCGCATCGTTAATGATGCCGCCAAGCGCGCAAGGGGAGAAGATATCGCACAGCTCGCGCGCGATTTGATCCACGTCTGCGGCCCGGGCGCCATAGTCCTGCACGGCCTTCCGGACGAGCTCATCGTTCAGGTCGGACACGACCAGCTTGGCTCCGGCAAGCGCCAGGTATCGGCAGAGGAACATGCCGACTTTTCCGAGTCCCTGAACCGCAACGACTTTGCCGGACAGGCTTTCCGAGCCGTCCAGCTTTTTCAGGGAGGCCTTCATCGCCAGAAAGACGCCGTAAGCAGTCATATCGGCCGTAAAAGTACCCGCCGCGCCAAGCGATCCGGTGATGTCGGTAACGTAATTCGTCTCTTGGAACACCCAGTCCATATCCGCTGAGGTTGTTCCGACGTCCATGCCGGTAATATACTCGCCCTGCAGCCGGTTAATGAAACGCCCGAAAGCCCGGAACAGCCGTTCATTTTTGTCCTTGCCCGGGTCTCCGATAATAACCGCTTTGCCTCCGCCGAAGGGCAGCTCCGCCATCGCCGATTTATAGGTCATGCCCCGGGCCAGCCTGACGGCATCTATGATTGCATCCTCCACGGAGGGGTAGTTCCACATTCTGCAGCCCCCAAGCCCGGGGCCAAGCTTTGTGCTATGGATTGCGATAACGGCGGTAAGTCCGCTGCGCGCATCATGGATTACCTCCAGCCGTTCATAGTCATCAAGGTTTAACAAGCTCCGCAAATCCATATAAAAAATCCCCCTTGTCTGGCAGTCCAGCAGCATTGGTATTACCGTTGTATTCAACAGCAACAGCCGATGACACTAGATGCCCGGATAAGGGGGAGCAAAAATCAGACGGTCGATCTGCGGATCAGCGCGAACGAGACGATAGCGAAGATCAAGATGACCGGCAGGAACCACAGCGACAGCTCAAAGGCCGTAAGATCCATGAACCAGTTCGCGATCTCATCCCACCAGTCTTTGGAGATAATGAGAACCATCATAATGGTGGTGGCCAGCAGGCAGGCCAGCGTCAGAACGAATAGGCCAATCGCCCGGAATTTCCGGAATACGCTGCCGATCGCAAAGCCCCAGAAGAAGAGCAGGACAAGGGTCAGGAAGTTAAAGATAAACTGCTGAACGATATTGCCGTCTGTCAAAAAAGGAAGATGGAAAAAGTGTAGTCCCGTACCCCAGAAGTTGGTCGCTTTCTCGATCGCGCTGAGCAGCAGCAGAATAATAGCCGTGAAACCGCCGGAGATCAATGCGTGTATGACTGTACCCGCGTAATAGTCGGTTCGCCGGACGCTGAAGCTGATCGCAAAAGGAAAGGTTTGCGGGAGAACAATGATGCCAAGCACAAACATGTAGATAAAGATGGACATCAGACCGCCGGTGTAAATCCCGACGCCGCTCAGAAACCCGACGATCAGATTGATCACAAAGCTGGAGCCGAGAATCATGAACGGGATGATCAGCCACGCGAACTTGTCGCGTTGATGCATTTTCAGTACATTGCCAATTCGGTTCATTTAGGGGAGCCTCCCTTTACATCCGTTTTTTTGCCCGTTAACTGTACGATAAGCTGCTGCAAGGAAATCGGAGAGAGTGCAAGGTTAAGAGCATCGGCCTTCTTCCGATCCTGTTCAGACAACCTGCCGGTAATCCCCGCTGTCAGAAGTGCGCCGAACGGTTCCCGCGAAATGACGGTTTTGCCGGCGATAAAGCTTTCAACCGCGGTTGCGGTGCCTGCCACGGAATAGGCGGAGCCTCGCAGCTCTTCGGCATCCTCATTAATAAGCACCTTGCCTCCGTCGATGACGATGATATGCTCGAGCAGACGGCTTACCTCATCGATCAAATGCGTCGACAGGACGATCGTCCGCGGATTCTCGGAATAGTCCTCGATCAGCCGGTCGTAGAACAAAGCTCTGGCAACGGCGTCGAGACCCAGATACGGTTCGTCAAAGATCGTAAGCGGAGCGCGGCTGGCCAGCCCGACGATAATCCCGACGGAAGAGTGCATGCCGCGGGACAATTTCTTCATCTTGCGCTTCAGCGGCAGCTGAAAGTCTATGACCAGATCATTCGCAAACTCTCTATCCCAGTTCGGGAACAGGGAGGAGGATAGCTCCAGCACGTCGTTTACCGTATAGTTGTCCGGGTATTTCTGGCTTTCCTTAATGAAGCAGATTTGGCTGAGCACGCGGGAATTCTCGTACGGCTCTTCGCCGAATACCTTCAGCACGCCGCTTGTGGCGAACAGCTGAGCGGTAATCATATGCATGATCGTGGTTTTGCCGGCGCCGTTTCTTCCCAGCAGGCCGTAAATTTTGTCAGCCTCAAGCTTGAATGATACCTCGCTAACGGCCGTAACATTTCCGTACGATTTGGTTAAACGGCTTACCTCGACAACGTTACTCATTATTTGACCTCCCCTCTCCGAATCATTTCCGTTAATTGATCCGCCGAAATGCCCAGCTTCTCGGCTTCCCGCATCATGGTTACGACGTATTGCTCGAAAAATTGCTCCTTGCGCTTCTCGACCAGCACGGCACGCGCGCCTGTAGCTACAAACATCCCAATCCCTCTTTTCTTATACAAGATTCCTTCGTCCACCAGCAGGTTGACGCCCTTCGCCGCCGTAGCGGGGTTAATCTGATAAAAGGAGGCGAATTCGTTCTTCGAAGGGACTTGCGATTCCTCCGGAAGCCTTCCTTGAATGATGTCGTCTTCGATTCGTTCTGCGATCTGTACAAAGATAGGGCGACTATCGTCGATGATTAAGGTCATTGTGTTTTCCTCACCTCTTAGTTACCTGAGTGGTTGGTTACTCATGTAACCAACTATACAAGATACGTTATACGGAGTCAATAGGCATAACAAAAAAGGAGAAGACTTCCTGTTTATAACAGAAAGTCTTCTCCTATTAGGTAGCGTCGTTCATCTTGCTCATCAGCGTCTGCACCTGACTTCGCAGCGCGAAGATTTCTTCCGGCTCAACCGCCGTGCCTTCAAATAGCCGCAGGGGCACGCAAGAGGCTTTATCCTTAAGCGCTTGACCTTGCTCGGTTAGGCGGACGATCAAATGCCGTTCATCGGATTTGTCCCGCGCCCTTGTCAGAAGCCCCATGGATTCCAGCTTCTTAAGCAGCGGCGTGAGCGTTCCGGAATCAAGGAGGAGCTTCGCTCCCAGCTCCTTCACGGATACATTGTCCTGCTCCCACAAGGCAAGCATCGTAATGTACTGGGTATAAGTAAGACCAAGCTCGGCGAGTAAAGGACGGTACAGCTTCGTAATTTCTCTCGAGCATGAATAAAAAGCAAAGCACAGCTGATTTTCCAGCTTCAGCAGTTCGTTGGTGTCCATAATGGCAGCAGCCCCTTTGTTGATTTAATCTTCTCTATATAAATTGTATGCAAATTAATTGGGTGACTGTATTGTAGCACCGCCTCTGAAACGTGTCAAAAAAGAAAAAATCGGTATTTGACAACGCTATATAAATTGCATACAATTTAATCAATAACAATTCATTTTAAAAGGAGCTGTATCAGAAATGTCTTTATACAATATTGAAGTAAACACGATCAAAGGCGAGAAGCAAACGCTGGCCCCGTACAAAGGCCAAGTACTGTTGATCGTAAATACGGCGACCAAATGCGGATTCGCTCCGCAATTCAAAGGATTGCAGAAGCTCCATGACACTTACAAAGAGAAGGGCTTTGCCGTATTAGGCTTCCCGAGCAGCCAGTTTATGAATCAGGAGCTTGAGAATAACGCGGAGATTGCGCAGTCCTGCGAGCTGAACTTTGGCGTGAACTTCCCGCTGTACGCAAGAATTGACGTTAACGGCGACTCTGCGCATCCCCTGTTCCAAAAGCTGAAAAAGGACGCGCGCGGCATCCTTGGTTCGAAGCGCATCAAATGGAACTTTACGAAGTTCCTGGTGAACAAGGAAGGCAAGGTTGTAAAGCGGTTTGGACCAAACGTGACGCCGGAGCGAATCGATTCCGAGATCCAGGCGTTGCTTAGCAAGTAATTCGCCAACTTGAGAAAAAGCCGGGCTTTGCGCATTAAACGCACAAGCCCGGCTTTTTCTTCTAATAGGCAATACCCGCTTTCGTCCTTATGTATTGCTCGCTGAACAGCTGTGCATAGGCGAATTCGGCGGTATCGCCTGTCGTAATCCGGGTTCCATTCTCCGGAAGGCAGCCACGCTCTACGCGATAACCTCCCTCGGCCGGACCGTCGGGCAAATAAGTCGGGCAGACCAGCGTCCAATCGAGCCGGGATTCCTCCAATAGCCGCAGCACCGCATGGTGCTCCTCGGCGGCACGGGTGAGCGTTCTTCTTGATTCGCTCGATTGATACCGCAGCAAGCCCGGTTCAGTCCGGCTACCCAGTACTCCAGCCGTGCCAATGGCGACAATCCGTCTAATCTCAAGCCGGTTCATGGCTTCGAGGATAAGCGGGAAGCTGTCCGACAAGAGAGAACCGCCGTCGGTGCTTAATGCGCTGATGACGGCATCCGTCCCGGATAAGGCTTCGCCGACGTCCTCGGCGGAAGCCGCATTCCCTTCCACGAGTTTCAGTCCGGGCGAGCTGTCCGCCAGCTCCTTTAATTTATCCGGCGTACGCACGAGTGCTTTCACCGTATGACCGTCGCGAAGCGCAAGAGTCGTAACAATACGCCCGACACGGCCTGTTGCCCCGAAAATAGCGATTTTCATTTCATTCCCCTCCCTATATAATGAATTGTACATTAAAAAATTATCATAATGGAGCAACATTCCAGCCGTATACTGCGTTTAATAGTTGTATTAGATCGCGGATATTTTTTTGTCTAATGATGTCCAGTATTTGTAAAACTATGAAATGGATTGATTATTTAGGGGGAAGTAAGTGAATGATTCGTGCTCGCGTAGCTCTTTGGACCAATGTTACTCTGCTGCTCATATGTTTAGGGCTCCTAGCCGTTGCTTGTTCCGTGCCGGAAAGCAATCAATCGGTCAGCTTCTATGTCAACGGCGAGAAGCTCAAGCAGCCTCCTGCTGTGGATCTGGTCGACGGCGAACCGATGGTGCCGGCCTCATTTCTGGAGTCAACCTTTAAATCGAAGCTGGAATGGACGCTGGAAAATCCGGTAAGCGGAGGCGTTTATTATTCGGATAAGGTTGCCGTACTGATGTATCATGATTTGTCGGACAAATCGGCCAAAAAAACCAATAACGCGGAGGCAGAATCCGCTATTTCGCTTGACTTGTTCAAGGAGCAGATGGAGCTGCTAAGGACTGACGGCTTCCATGTCATTTCAATCGACCAGTATGCGGACTTTATCGCGAATAAAGGCAATGTGCCGGATAATGCGGTACTGCTGACTTTTGACGACGGGTATGAGAGCTTCTATACGAAGGCTTTCCCGGTGCTGAAACAGCACAACTACCCGGCGGTTAACTTCGTGATTGTCTCCGGTGCGGACAATGCGGACAAACCGAAGCAGGTCGGCCGTCCGAAAATGACCTGGACCCAGATGCGCGAGATGCAAAAGTCCGGCATGTCCTTCTATAACCATACGTATGACAGCCACAAATACGGCGTTATGCGCGCCGACGGCTTGACGAAGCCGGTTCTGACCCGCCATCAATATTTGAAGAAAGAGCAGCGCGTCGAGACGGACGAGGAATATCATACCCGCGTGAAGACGGATCTCGAGAAAGCGGAGCAGCACTTGAAAGCGGAGCTTGGCAATACAAAAGGCATTATCGCTTTTCCTTACGGGGCTTATAATGCGGAAGTACTGGATATTTTGAAGGAAGTAGGCATTTCGTTGTCTTTCACGGTCAAAGAAGGGATCAACGGACGCGGACAGACAAACGGCTTCCGCGTGAACGGCGCGAGGGAAGGGGAGTCAGCCAAACAGCTTATGGAGAAGCTGAAGGCGCTGGATTTGGACAATGCCCCGGTTATGGTCCATATGGACGGCCAGAACGCCGCTTTTAAAGAGCAGCCCTACAAAGGACCCAATGGCGTGATGATTCCGCTAAAGGAGTATTGCAAGATGAAAGGCATGAAGTTCAGCTGGAGCAAGCATAAGAAACAATACAAAATTACGGCGACGGCGGCATAAAATAATCGAATTCCCAATAAAAGAGCTGCATCCTTCGGTCAATCGGACCCGGGATGCAGCTCTTTTTCTGTCAGCTCATAACCTGGCAATCCGTTCCGGAGGGATTTGGAGGCAGGAAAGAACAAATAATAACCGCATGGTTCAGTAAAGTTCGACAGTTTTCGAGTGGGCTTTTTCAAGGTGGGGAATCTCAAGACCTAAAGAAAACCTACCTGATATCCTAAGTTCACGCATTGTAAGGGTTTGCAGATTTCAAGATAATAAAAGCATCACAAACAAGGGGGATAAACAAATGGCTAAAATGAATATGAAGAGCGTTCTTGGTCTTGTACTTGCAGGTTCCTTGGCAATCAGCTTGACAGCATGCGGCTCGAATAACAATAACGGCGATAAAAATGCCAACTCCGGCGCTTCCAACAATGCGGGAGCAACTAACGCGGCTACAGAGAAGCCGGCAAGCAACGAGAAAGTTACGATTACTTTCCAGAACATTTACCCAGATCCAACGGATCCTAAAAACGGAATGATGAAAAAGATCGTAAAACAATACGAAACTGATCATCCAAACGTGAAGATCGAGCTGGACTCCTTGAATACAGACCAACAAAAACAAAAGCTGAAAACGCAAGCAGCTTCGCATGAAGTGCCGGACATCACAATCGTTAACCCGGCAGCTCAAATGCAGCCGTACGTTGATGCAAAACTGTTTGCACCGCTGAACGACATGGTTGAGCAAAACGGCCTGAAGGATACATTCCAAGACGGCGTTCTTGACTTCTATACATTCGACAATAACTTGTACGCCTTGCCGGACGGCAACAACATCGGCGTAGTTTACTACAACAAAGATCTGTTCCAACAAGCTGGCATCGCTAACCCGCCAACAACATTCGAAGAAATGATCGCGGACGTTAAAACCCTGAAAGCTAAAGGCATCCAGCCAATGGCAATCGGTGAAAAAGATACTTGGACGGGTTCGTTCCTGTTCATGAACATCCTGCTTCGCACAAACGGCGGCCCTGGCTTCCTGTCTGATGTTGTAGCTGGCAAGAAAACATTCGAAGATCCGGCATTCGTTGAAGCTGTAGACGCTATGCAAAACCTGATTCAAGCAGGAGCGTTCCAAGAAGGCGTTACATCGTTCGACTATAACGCTGGCGAGAACATTTTCAAAACGGGTAAAGCTGCAATGTACTACATGGGTTCGTGGGCAACTGGCGGTATCGAAACTTCCGAAGCTCTGAAGGATAAAGTAGGCGTATTCAAATTCCCTACGGTTAACGGCAAAGGCGACCCTAACCAATTCATGCTTGCTCCAGGTTCCGCATTCGCGATCTCTGCAGACAGCAAACACCTGCAAGAAACAAAAGATTTCCTGAACTACTTCATGCTGAACTTCCCTAAAGAAGCGTTTGCGGTTAAAGGCGCTGTAGGTCTTGCTCAAAAAGTTGACGGCGACTTCAAAGCTGCTGGCTACTCCGACATGGCGATCAGCGTACTGGACCTGTTCAAAGATGTTAAAGGCGGCGACCTGTCGTTCGATAACACAATGAACCCTGGTACTTCCCAAGGACACTTGACTTCTATCCAAAACATCTTCGTTCAGAAGAAAGATTCGGCTGAAGTTGCAAAAGAACATCAAACGGCTTTCGAAAGCAATAAATAAGCTTTAATCAACAGATAAAAATACAAAAAAAGCTGCACACCGTGCAAAAAGGGGTTCTCTCCCAGGAACCCCTTTTGTACGGATGTTAAAAAAATAGCTAAAAGATAGGAGGGCACACGAGATGAACGTACTGAAGGTTTCGAAGTTGACGATAGCGCTGTTCGTGCTGCCGTGCTTGTTACTCTATGTCTGTCTGGTTTTTGTCCCAATCATCGTTTCCCTGTATACGAGTACGCTTGAATGGAACGGGATCGGCGCATCAAAATTTATCGGTCTGGACAACTTCAACAAATTGTTATTCCATGATGCCGTATTTTGGCCGGCTGTACGTCATACCCTGATGTTTGCTGTATTTTCCATGCTTGAAATTCCAATTGCTTTGTTTGTCGCAATCTTACTTAGCCGCTTCGTTAAGAAGCCGAATTTCCTTGTATCCAGTTATTTTATGCCGGTAATTTTGTCGGTTGTTATTATCGGACAACTTTGGAAAACTATCTACAACCCTGCGTCCATGGGCGGCATGCTTAACCAGGTGCTTGACTGGGTAGGCCTGCACAGCTGGTCCCAGCAGTGGTTGACGGATCCAGATATCGCGATGTACAGCTTGTACTTCGTTGCTTTATGGCAATACCTTGGTTATCACACCCTCATTCAGTTTACGGGTATCCAGAACATTCCGTCGGATATTTACGAAGCCGCCAAAATTGATGGCGCTGAAGGCTTGAAGGCTGACTGGTATATTACCTTGCCAATGAACGTTCCGATCTTCAAGATTTCGATTGTTCTTGCCTTTATCGGCTCGCTGCAATCGTTCGACATGATTATGGTTATGACAGGCGGCGGTCCTGGTAATGCAACGGACGTTATCGCGACGCATATGTACAGAATGTCAATCTTGTCGATGAAATACGGATACGGAAGTGCCATTGCAGCCATTCTGGTTGTAGTCTGTCTTGTAGCAACAGTGGTCATCAACTATGGATTCAACCGTCTGGAACGGAAATACACGTAACGAAGGAGGGATACGACTATGAGCCAAAGTACAACTACAGCAGCGCTGCCAAGAATAAAGCCGCAAAGAAAATTTTCGATCGGGAAAATATTGATGTGGATTCTTCTGTCAGCTCTGATAGTCACCCAATTGTATCCGCTCTTGTGGCTGGCTATCTATTCGTTAAAGACTAACGAAGAAATTCTGTCCGGCCAATTCTTTGCTCTGCCGCATGCTCTACAGTGGGGCAACTATACTTCTGCGATGGAGTCGGGCAATTACGTTAAATATTTGCTTAACAGCTTGAAGGTTACCTTGATTACAATGGTTGGCGTATTGTTCCTCAGCTCGCTAGTATCGTTTGCCATCAGCCGCTTCAAGTGGAAATACGGCCAAGCCGTTATGGTGCTCTTCCTGATCGGGATGATGATTCCGATGCAGGCTACACTCTTGCCGCTGATGATCATCTTCAAAAACATTCATATCCTGAATACGCATTGGTCGCTTATTCTGCCTTACATCGCATTCCAAACGCCAATTGCCGTATTTATTCTAAGCGGATTCATGAAGTCGATTCCTAATGAAATTGAAGAATCGGCAATCGTGGACGGAGCAGGCGTGTTCCGGATATTCTGGAGCATTATCTTGCCGGTGTCGGTTCCGCCGATGATGACGGTATGTATTCTGACCTTTATCAACATCTGGAACGAGTACATCCTGGCCGCAACCTTTATTTCGACCGAACGTCTCAAAACGTTGCCGTTCGGGGTATAC
Organism: Paenibacillus sp. ATY16; assembly: GCF_003399985.2. Taxonomy (NCBI): domain Bacteria; kingdom Bacillati; phylum Bacillota; class Bacilli; order Caryophanales; family Paenibacillaceae; genus Paenibacillus; species Paenibacillus sp. ATY16. The sequence goes on from NZ_NMOK02000004.1 coordinate 344,888, forward strand.
AGCTTCGTCAGCCAGTATTCGGTTAACTACGGAGCGATTGGCGCATTCCTCGTTCTCGGGGCGCTGCCGGTCATTATTATTTACTTCTTGCTCGCAGATAAGATTACAAAAGGCATGGTAGCAGGCGCGGTGAAGGGTTAATCCCCTTCTCCGCTTTTTTGAATTTTAGGAAATCGTAAATTTTTACTATACGAAACGGTTGCGCTGCCAAAGGTCAGCGTAACCGTTTCGCCATGTGTTACAATGAGGGAATGAGCATTATTCTTTTAGGAGGATCCAAAGTTGGCTCGTTATCATGGAATGCACTCTATACAGAATCGGTTGTTTTTATTGCTGTTTTCATCGATGATGACGCTGCTCATCTTGGTCAGCTTCCTTTATTATCAAAAGACAGCCCAGATTATTCATTCAAAAATCAGTGATCTCGCGGAGAAGAACGTTTCCCAAACGGTAGGGTTATTTGATCTGCTTCTTGAAGGATATGACAGCGTGACCAAATCGCTGAACAGTAACTATGAATTGACCAGACTGCTCAAGGAAGCAGACAAAGAGAAGAATATAAGCGTCAGTGTCATGAATGAACGGGCGATTACGAATATTATTGGAGCCGCATACTTTTCGCGAGATGATATTGTAGGCATCCATGTTATGACCAATGGCGGAAAGCTGTACAACTATGAACGGCGGTTTGCCGGTCTAGTCAATCAGGATTACACGTCTGCTGATTGGTACAGCAAGCTTAAAAATTCAAAAGGCGAAATGGTATGGCTTGGCTTAATGAAAGGCTCGGTTATTAACAGCATGCTGCCAGAGCCTGTATTTGTATTCGGACGTCAGCTGTTTGATCTTAATAACTATAAGCCGGTTGGCATTGTCTTGATCGAGTCGGATCCAAATCCGATTCTATCGGCCTTGTCTAACGCGTCGATCAGCCCAAACAGCCGGGTATTTATCGTTGATAAGAACAATGGCGTAATCGCATCGACGGATAAAAATCAGGATGATCTGTCGATGGAGCCAACGGGCGAGCCGCAGGCGGTACCTTCTTTTAACGGGTTGCCTAGACCTAAGGGCAATGAGATCGTAGTTGATAATAAGACCAATCAATTAATGGTTGCTGCCAAAACAGCTGTAGCGGATTGGACGGTATTTGGTCTGACACCGAAGGCAGACATTAGCGAAGAATTGGTGCAGACTAGATTATATCTGCTTGCCGTCATTATCGCGGTTATCTTGTTGTCGATTATGCTGGCAACCTTGATCTCGCGGAATATATCCTCTCCGCTGAAGCTTTTGATCAGAGAGATGAAGCAGGTGGAGCTAGGTAATTTCAGAGGCTCGGTGGACGTCAAATCATTCGAGGAGATCAACAGTCTGGTCTCCTCCTTCAACCGGATGGTGCAGCGAATGGATGAGCTTATTGAACGCATAACGCTTTCCTCCATAAGCGAAAAAAACGCGGAGCTGCAGGCACTCCAATCCCAGGTTAATCCGCATTTCCTGTACAATACGCTGGATATGATTTATTGGATGCTGGACGAACGCGAGAATGATCGGCTTGGCCGCGTTATTTTATCATTGTCTCATATGTTTCGATACAGCAGCGACTGGGAAGAAGCTTCGAAGACAACGCTTGGCCAGGAGCTTGAGCAAATGCGCCATTACATGACAATTATTGAGAACCGCCTTATAGGCCGTGTTAGCACGGAGATTCAGGTGGACAATAGGTGGCTCGGTGCGATCGTTCCAAAGATGACGATTCAGCCTGTTATTGAAAATGCGGTGAAGAGCGGTCTTGAGCCGCTTGACCGGCCCGGGCTTCTGCGGGTGTCCGCAGTGGCGGATGAAGAAGCTAACGAGCTGCGGATTGTCATTGAAGATAATGGAGTAGGAATAGAAGAGGGTGCCTTGAAAGAGCTGCAGACGATGCTGCAGCATTCGGGCCTTAATCGAAACTATCCTTTACCGGAAGGTAAAGGAAGAAGAGGGATTGGCTTGCCGAATGTGCATCGCCGTATTGTTCTGATGTACGGGGAGCCTTATGGCATGCGGATTACAAGTGAAGTAGGAAAAGGGACAACGGTTATTATCGCAATACCACTGCCTGCTATAGGAGGTAAAACGGGCGATGAACATATTAATCGTGGATGACGAGAACGTTATACGGGAAGGCATTCAGCGGACATTAAACAACCGGTTTCCGGCATACAGCACCTATCTGGCCGTCAACGCGGATGAAGCGGTTACCCAGCTTCGCAAGCATCACATCGATATCGTGCTAACGGATATTTTAATGCCGGGCATGACCGGTCTGGAGCTGATGAATTTGACTCGCAGCATGTATCCGCGGGTGAGATGGGTTGTAATCTCGGCCTATTCGGAATTCAGCTATGCCCAGGAGGCCGTACGCCTTGGAGCGAAGGACTATCTGCTCAAGCCGATCGGCAAGGAAATGCTGGCCGAGATGATCGAGAAAATCAGCGGGGAGATCGAGCAAGAGCGGGAGCAGACGGAGGAAGCCGAGCTGCTGAAGCTGAACCGCAACTATTTGCGGGAGGCTGTTTTTCAGCGCTGGGCCCAAGGGCTTGATATCGGACGCTTCGATATGACGCCGTTTATGGACAGCCATCCGCATTTCAACCTGATTATGGTCAAGATGGAGAGCGACAAGGTTGTTCAGCTCGAGCATTTCATGATCGAGAACGTGTTGGGCGAGCTGATCGAGAAGCATGGTCAAGGGTTTGTCACGATTTACGACAGTAAGAGCCTGCTTGGCCTTGTAACGCTTCCGGAGGGCGGAACAATTACAAGTCTGCTGGAAGAGCTGCGCACGCATCTGATCAAGTATTTGCGCGTGCCGTTCCAGATCATGCATACCGACCGTATTGAAGATATCGATACCGTACCGGGAGAAGTGCAGCGGATGAGGCAGGCATCGTCAACGCAGGTGTATGAGCATTACGCCAGCGGAAGCGACCAATCCATCGAGGTTGCCCTGCAATATATCCGAACCCATTATCACGCCGATCTATCGCTTGAGAAGGTCGCGGCGATCGTCTACTTGAATCCGGTATACTTCAGCCAGCTGTTCAAGCAGAAGACGGGTGCGGGCTTTAAGGAATATGTTATCGGGCTGCGGCTGGAGCAGGCCAAGCAGATGCTGCTGAATCCCAAGCTGAAGCTTGCGGATGTGGCTGAGCGGATCGGCTATCAGGACATGCGCCACTTCTCGCAGCTGTTCCGCAAGAAGTACGGGGAGACGCCGTCGGAGTTCCGTCAGCGCCACCGGATGGACGGTATTGAAAAACCGTTGTAATCTTATTGAAAACACACATTCGGGTAGATGAAGGAGTCCTATGTCCATTACCAAGACACCGGCCAATCAGGTCTATACCTACATTGCTCAGCGAGGCGTCGTATCGCGAGCTGAGCTGATCAAGGAATTCTCGATGCCAAGCAGCTCCATGACGCGGCTGCTGGATGAGTTGATTGAAGGAAACAAGCTGCGCGAGCATGGGCGCGGCAGCTCTACCGGCGGGAGAAGACCCATTCTCTACGAGACGAATCCAACCTACGGCTATTTGTTTGGACTCGAGATCTCACGGATCTACTCCTCCATCGGTCTATACGACATGCATATGAACCGGATGTCGGCCATACGTTGGAAGATGGATGAGAGCATGACGCCGGACGAATTTCTGACCAGGGTGCAGGGGGCCGTCGACCGGTTCTTGCATGAGCATGGCCTGCAGCCTTCCAGCATTGTCGGAATGGGCGTTGGAGCGGTAGGTCCGCTTGACCGTGAACGGGGTCTTATTCTGGATCCCGTTTATTTTCCTGCCCAGGGCTGGCATAACCTGCCGATCTGCGAGCTGCTCGAGGAACGGCTGGGGTTCCCGGTTCTGCTCGATAACGGCGCGAATACGGCGCTTGTGGGAGAGCATTGGGCGCTGAGAAGCGAGTACTATCAGCATATGCTGTATGTGCATGTGGGCGCCGGTCTCCGCTCGGCGGTTATGTCGAACGGCCAGCTGGTATACGGAGCAACCGATATGGAAGGGGCGATTGGCCGGATGATTATCCAGGCCGGCGACCTCTCGCAGCCTGGCAGCGCGATTAACGGGTCGCTGGAGTCCTTTGTGTCGGTTCATGCTATCGAGAACGAAGTGCGTGAACTAGCCATGGCGGGAGCACTGACGCATGGCCGGGAAGTCCGTGGCAGCGGCAGCGATGGCGGCAACGGCGAAATTTGGAGTTTCGAAAAACTGCTCCATGCCTTATCGGCCGGTGATATAATGGTGCAGGAGAAATTTAAGCAGGCTGCTGCTTATCTCGGAATCGGACTAGCGAATTTGATAAACGTGCTGCATCCGGAGAAGGTCATTCTGGGGGGAGCACTTCTTAATGCGCATGAATGCGTGTTTGAGACGGCGGTGGAGGTAGCAAGAAGCCATACGTATTATTACCCGCAATATAAGCCGTTGTTCTCGAAAGGTTTGCTTAAGGAAGAAGCTGTTGCGGCCGGTGCGGCCGTAATGGTGCTGAAGCAGCTGCCGTAGAAGAATTTGACTTAAGAAGAGGTGCCATCATGACGGCCGCACAGGCGGGGAAGCCATCGAAGGAGTTTAATCTCTTATTTCTGACATGGCCGATATTTCTGGAATTATTGTTATTTATGCTGATGGGGCTTGCCGATACCTTTATGCTGAGCGCAATCTCGGATAATGCGGTATCGGGCGTGGGCGCCTCCAATCAGTATCTGTTTATTGCTTTGCTTGTGCTCGAGGTTATCGGCAACGGCGCTTCGATCGTTGTTGCGCAATATATCGGATCGAGGCAGATGAAGGAAGCCGCCAAAATTTCGGCGCTTAGCATTACGCTGAACCTGATTGTCGGGCTCTTGCTCAGCATCGTGTTTGTTATCTTTAACGGGCTGATCCTGCAAAGCCTGAACCTGCACGGCGAAGTGCTGGAGCATGCCAAGTCTTATCTGTCCTTCGTAGGCGGGTTTATTTTTCTGCAGGCGTTAATTAACTCCGTGTCGGCGATTATCCGGGTGCATGGCTTCACGAAGGAAGCGATGTTCGTATCGCTGGGCATGAATATCGTCCATTTGATCGGCAACTACGCGCTTATTTTCGGGCATTTCGGATTCCCGCAGATGGGCGTTCACGGTGCGGCGGTTTCAACGGTCATCAGTCGGGCGCTGGCACTGGTCGTTTTCTTCTGGATGCTGTATCGCATTATGGAAGTTCGCGTAAAGCTGCGTTATTATTTCACATTATCCAAGTCGTATATTGGCAAAATATTAAAAATCGGCATTCCGTCCGCTCTTGAACAGGTTATGTATCAAGGATGCCAGATGGTCTTCCTGTATTATGCGACCTTCTTAGGCGAAGAATCGCTTGCCGCCCGTCAGTACGCGGCGAATGTCTCGCAGTTCATTTATTTAATGGCCTTCTCGATTGGATTAGGCACATCCATTATCGTAGGCCGGATGATCGGCGCGGGCCGGCAGACCGATGCTTATTACCGGGTATGGTACAGCACGGGCTGGGCTTCCGCATCAACCGCGGTGATGATTGCGGTGGTGATGATTTTCCGCGAGCAATTGATGACCATGTTCACGAACGATCCGGAAATAATCCGGCTGGGAGCGAACGTCCTCCTCTACAGCGTGATTCTGGAGACGGGCCGCACAATCAACATTATTCTCGTGAACTCGCTTCGCGCTTCCGGCGATGCGAAGTACCCGTTATGGGCGGGTACGGTGTCGATGGTCGGCATGAGCCTGCCGCTTGGTTACTTCTTCGTGTTCCAGCTTGATATGGGTCTTCCCGGTATCTGGCTTGCGATTGCGGCCGATGAATGGCTGCGGGCCTTTGCGATGTTCTTCCGCTGGCGGAGCCGGGCGTGGGAGAAGCATGCGCTGGTGAAGCGGACTCCCGCGGATCAACCGGTGACGACCGCAACGTAACATTGGCATAAGGAGCATTAAGCCATGACTTCTACTGTAATGGAGCAGCCGATCAATTCTTATCATCTGATCGCGCAAACCTGCTTGCTCGCAGGCAAAATCATATTGCAGAACGGCGGCGAGACGTACCGTGTGGAGGATACCATGGTGCGGATCGCCGCTGCTTACGGTATTTCGGATGCGCAGAGCTACGTCACGCCAACCGGCATTTTGTTCGCGATGGACGCTTCCGTACCGACCACAAGGCTGATTCGCATTTCGGAGCGTTCGACGAACCTTCGCAAGGTCACGCTTGTAAACGATATTTCGCGGCGCATCAGCCAAGGGAAGCTGGAGGCGGGCGAGGCTCACCGTCTGCTGACGGAGATCGACGAGTCGTCCTTCGCCTATCCGACCTGGCTGCAGGTGCTTGTGGCCGCGGTCTCGAGCGGCTGCTTCCTCGTCATGTTCGGCGGTCCGTGGCATGACTTTCTGTCGGCCGTCTTGGCCGGGGGATTAGGCTTCGGGAGCATGGTGCTGCTGCACCGGCTGGTGCCGGTTAAGCTGTTTGCGGAATTTGTAGCCTCCCTGATCCTTGGCGGGGTAACGATTCTGCTTGTAAAAAGCGGACTAGCCCTCCATATGGATACCGTCATTATCGGCTCCGTTATGCCGCTGGTGCCCGGCTTGCATATTACGAATGCCGTCCGGGACTTGATGGCGGGCCATCTTGTGTCGGGACTGTCCAAGGGAGTAGAAGCCTTTCTGACGGCGTTTGCGATCGGCGCGGGAATAGCGGCGGTGCTGTCATTTTATTAAGGTTGAGGAGGGGACGGGCATGTCGGGAGTGTTGTGGATCGAACAAGCGGTTACAAGCTTTATTGCATCGGCGGCGTTTGGCCTTATTTTTAACGCGCCTAGACAGATGCTCCCCCAATGCGGCGTTGTTGGAATGGTAGGCTGGCTGCTGTACCGGTCCTGCACGGAAATGGGACTGGAGGCGATTCCGTCTACGCTGATTGCCGTCATTATCGTAGCGGTGATCAGCCAGCTGTTCGCGAAGCTGTACAAGACGCCGATTATCGTGTTTAGCGTTGCGGGCATTATACCGCTTGTGCCGGGCGGCATTGCTTACGATGCGATGCGCAGGGTCGTGGAGAACGACTATGATGTCGCGGTTCAGCTTGGCGTCAAAGCTTTTATGATCTCGGGCACGATTGCGATTGGTCTCGTCTTGTCAGAGGTGGTCAACCAGACGATACGCCGTATGGAGCGGTTATAGGGTTGTATATAGGAGGGCGTGTCCGCGCATGAGGCGGAGGCGTTCTTTTCTCATTTTTCGGGAGGAGGAAGTTGAATGCGGTTTTATATGGTCGATGTGTTTGCGGAGCGGAAATATCAGGGGAATCAATTGGCGGTGCTGCTGCCGGACGGAGAGCTTGAGACTTCCGAAATGCAGTTGATTGCGAAGGAGTTCAATTACTCCGAGATTACCTTTATTATGTCGGACAAGTTGGCTGACGGGGGATATAACGTCCGCATCTTTACGCCTGACGTGGAAATTCCGTTTGCGGGCCATCCTTCGCTAGGGACGGCCTATGTCATCCGGCATCTGTACGAGAAGGAAGGGAAGGAGCCTGTGCGGTTGAATCTTGGCGTGGGTCAGATTCCCGTCTCGTTTGCGGAAGGGGAGAATCCCGTCCTGTGGATGACCCAGAAGCAGCCGGCTTTTGGCGAGAGCGTTGATCCGTCGATTATCGCGGACATCCTCCAGATCAACGTGGAAGATCTAGCTGCAGACTTGCCGATCCGGGTCGCTTCAACGGGTTTGCCTTCCGTTATCGTACCCGTGAAGACGCTGGACGCGGTAAAGCGCTGCTCCATCCATCATCAGAAGTTCGGGCAGTTCCTCAAGGATACAGCGGATGCCAACCTTCTTGTGTTCACGGAAGAAACGGTGCATGAGGCTAACGACCTTCATGTCCGGGTGTTTGTGAATGATACCGGGTATTACGAGGATCCGGCAACGGGCAGCGCAAACGGCAATCTGGCCGGTTATCTGCTGGAGCATGAGGTGCTTGGCGCAAGCGATATCCAGCTTCGGGTAGAGCAAGGTTACTCCGTTGGACGGGACTCCCTGCTGCTGATTGATGCCTCGAAGAAGAACGGGGAATTCGAGATTAAGATAGGCGGCAAAGTGTTCCTCGTGGCGAAGGGCGAGTGGATGTAATTGAGTACTTTGCTGTACGGGATCAATGTGAATGGTTCGGTGGAGGTATGCTGTGAACAGAAAAAAATCCCTGTTTTTTTTGATTGTTGTAGGGGTCTTGGTCTATCTATTTTTAAGCGTATACTTAGGAAAAGAACAATCTAAACTCTCCAACTCGAAGATTATTCAGGCAGATATTCTAAATGATTATCAAGCTGTTGAAGAGGAGATAAGAAATTCCGCCAGCCTAATTAAAGATGTCACTTTCACCAAAGTGAATGCGGATACGATGGGGACATCAAAGCTTGTTGGCTATGCGTATGAGTCGGAAGAAATAGCTAGATACAGGGGATGTCTTTTAACCCTGTTTGGTGAGCCCAATGAGGAGTCCACTAATATGGAACAAGCTTTTACCTATGTCATCAAAGCACAGAGGAGCGACGGAAGCAGCTGGATTTTGACGGCTTATGAGGGTCAGTCGGGATTTGCAATCGGGGGGAAGCAGGATGTGCCGTTGTCTGCCGAGATGGCCTACCTCTTAAAGCAAAGGATTGATGGGGTGGAGCCTTCTGATTTCGATAGAAAGGGAATGACCTACCCGGATACAGGGGAGATCTATTCCTACGGCTGCAAAAACGGGATATGCTACGCGAATAAAGAGGGCTGAGCGTGGTTGGCAGGCTGTAAAATTGCGATTACGGCCTTGCGGGCGTTATACTGAATAGGAATACTACCGGTCTTCATACAAAGAGGCGACCGGAGCCAGGAGGCAAGAAGCATGAATCTTCTTAGCAGTGTATCGCAGTTCCAACAACTGAAACAACTGATTACTCGGTTTATGATGACGTATAAGTTTGCGCTGGATGAAATGGAGACCAAGATCGAAATTCTAAAAGAGGAATTTCAAATGCTCCATGACTATAACCCGATCGAGCATACCAAATCCCGGTTGAAATCCCCGGAGAGCATTATGAATAAGCTGGTCCGCAAAAATCTGGAGATTTCGCTGCCAAGCATCAAGAACAATATCCGGGATATCGCGGGTCTGCGCATTACATGCTCTTTTATTAAAGATATTTATCTTATTTCCGAAATGCTGAAGAGACAGTCAGACCTGAAGGTGCTTGAGGTTAAGGACTATATCAAGAATCCGAAGCCTAACGGGTACAAAAGCCTGCATATGCTTATCGAGGTGCCGGTCTTCTTGTCCGACCGCGTGGAGCATGTGTGCATCGAGGTGCAGATCCGGACGATCGCGATGGATTTCTGGGCAAGCCTGGAGCATAAAATATTCTACAAATACAATGCCGCGGTACCCGAAGGTCTGCTGCAGGAGCTGAAGGCCGCTGCGGACTCGGTAACGGCTCTTGACCGTCAGATGGAGCGTCTGCACATGGAGATGGGCGAGATTAAGGGAGACAACGTGATTGATGCCGAGGAGCAGCTCCGCATGCTGCAAATCGACAATCAGCAGTTCAACATTCCAATCGCGCTGCTCGAGATGATCGGCGATAAGCCGGAAAATTAATAAGCTGAGGAGTGTCGATACGCGCTTATCGGCACTTTTGTTGTTATAAGGAGGAAAAACGTTTGAAGCTGATGATCGACTCGCATCCTTTTCGGCTGGAGCAAGGGGATGAATTAGGTTATGGGCCAGCGGCTTATGAGACGATGGCCAAGGTTATATTGGCTTTTCGCGAGCCGGATACGGAAGTCCTGCTTCAATACACGAATTGGGACCGGGATAAGGATCCGCATAAAGAGAGCTTGATGATGGACGCGGCGGAGACGTTTCATGCCGGTGCTATCCTTGACCCGGACCATACGATTAGCACGGCCGTGAAGGAGATATTGCTTCGCCACTATGCACCGGAACGCGACCCGGAGGCGAGTCAGGCTGTAATGGACCAGCTGCTGGCTTACTTCCAGGAAGTTCCGCTGGATGAGCTGAATGAAGAGCTGCTGCTCAAAATCGGGTCTGCCGTGTACGAGGTTTATGGGACTTATACGCTGGAAGATGAAGGTGAGGCCACGCAAGCTTTCGTAAACAGCCGATTGGCCGATACGAATACGGTGTGGCTGCTGCCTAACGAACGTCCGGTTTACTTGAAAAATATATTGTGGTACCGGGTCAACGCACAAGAGGAAATCGTACGCGCATTTGAGCTCACGGACTGGTGGTTTACCTGCGCAATTGCGGAGCAGAACAAGCGTGTGGAGGAGTACCGTTATTTCCTTAACTATACGGAGGAGAATGTCGGTGCGGTACTGTATATAACCGCTGCAGATCCGCAACGGTTCAAGGCAGCAGTCGTGCCGAGGCTGAAGGAGCTGCTCGGGGAAGAACTGGAGATTGTGGGCTGATACGCAATTGTGTCTATGTGGTTGAAGCTTAACGATGTCGCGCATCTTTAAGGAGTAGGCTGGGACAACATTTAGAGGGCTTAACAATACGGCGTATCGTTAAGCTCGAATTATTAGAGCGAAAAGCTGTAAAAGAGTGAATTTTTCCTGGTCTTAACGATGTCGCGCATCGTAAAGGAATGGACAAAGGCAAGTTTCGAGGAGCTTAACGATGCTGCGCATCGTTAAGCTTCCCCAAGGATAGAAACGGAAATAAGACCCTCGCAGGGTCTTATTTCCGTTTCAGCGCTATATCGCGTAGCGGTTATGCAAGGTCTCCGCCATTTCGCGGACCTGTTCGGCCGTCGGCAGGATTAGGCTGCCAACAGAGGGCTGGCCTTCCTGGGCGGCCGTGATGACCTGCTTTACAGCGGCTGCGAACGCAAGCGAGGCATCCGCCCCAAGCCCGGCAAGCTCCTCCAGGCTGGCGGTGCTGTCCGCCGTCACGACGGGGAAGTCGGCCGCATCCGCGCCTGCCGCCGCAATATCGTAGAACGAGCGGACCAGCCGGGCACGCTCCGCGCCGGAACCCTCCGCCACGATAAAGGCTTGAATGATGACGGCATTGACTTGGCGCCGCTGGGCAATGCCGCAGAACTTGTAGCCGCCGATGCTGAGGTCGAAATCGCCGGGGCAATAAGCGCCTCTGATCTCGCCCTTGTCGACCTGCCTGCCCGATGCTTGCAGCGCCAGCCGAATGAGCTCGTACATCTGCTCGAAGTTGTCGTGAAAGTGGAAATCAAGCACGTCGCTTTTCGGCAAGATTAACGACAGGTTCACAACGCCGGCATCCAGCGGAACGGCGGCTCCGCCGGAATTGCGCACCGCGGTGTCCCATCCCGCCGTTTCCAGCAAATCACGGGCCGCGCCGGCTCCCGGCAGGCGGCTGTCGCGCAGTCCCATGATGAAGGCGCGGGGATGGCGCCACATATGGCAAACGGCCGGTCCGCCTCTCCCGGTGCTTCTGCACAGCAGCTCGTCCAAGGCGAAGGCATACAATGGATCTTCCTCCGAGAAATCGTTCATCCGGTCCAGCAGGACAAGCCCCCGATCACGTAGCTGCTCGATAGCGCTCCATTTCATCTTTCTTATCTTCCTCTCCTACCAATTCCGATACTCCCATCATACTGATACCGTCCCGCCAAAACAAGGCATGCGGGCAACCGCCATATATCCGCCGCTGCCTGCCGGGTAGCCTGTACGGAGCAAACGCTCTATGAATATACTGCTCCTAAGCGAGGCAAGTTGATAGTTCGGAGGATGATTGAGCAGTGACTAATATGAAGACGATTTTGGAGGCACTGCCTCCGCGTCAGGTTAACAATAAGCTGTTTATCGGGCCGTTTACGATGGGCACGCCAATCGTGCTGTCTTGGACGGAAAATACGATTGGTACGATTGGCAAGTTCTGTTCGGTATCGAACACCGCAACGATATTTCTGGGAGGCAATCATCATTACGAATGGATCAGCTCGTTCCCTTTTACCGCGTATATGACGCAGTATTTTACGGAAGGCGCTTATTCCAATGGCAATGTCACGATTGGCAATGACGTGTGGATTGGGCATTACGCCACGATATTGTCCGGCGTTACGATCGGCCACGGGGCGATTGTAGGCACTCATGCGCTTGTAACGAAGGACGTACCTCCTTATGCGATCGTTGGCGGGAATCCTGCCCGCGTCATCAAGTATCGTTTTCCGCCCGATGTCATCGAGAGACTGCTTCAGGTGAAATGGTGGGATTGGGAGGTGCAGCAGATCGAAGCGGCCGTTCCGCTGCTTCAGCAGGCGAATCTGAAGCCGTTCTTCCGTTATTGCACGAGACTAGGCAAATAGGGGGAAGAGAAGAGCATGCCGGGAGGTATGCTCTTTCTTACCGTTTATATGATAATTGCTACCGACCCTATAAAAATAGCATTTACACCTTCTGTAAGTTCCTGTAAAATCCAAGTCAACGACGAAATTTGACAGCGGTTACATTAAAAGCGGCATAATGGATGCCTGAAGAAAAAGGGGATGAGGAGAATGACGGATTCTGCTCGCGAAATCAGGGATTACGCGGAAGAGCAGACCTTGCTTCGGGTGGATGGGCTCAAGCGTACATTTGGACGCGGTTCCGGCGCTGCGGTTGTTCTGCAGGGCGTTAATCTATCGATTGCGCGCGGACGCCTGGTTGCTTTGAAGGGGAGATCGGGTTCGGGCAAAACAACGCTGCTAAATCTCCTTGGAGCATTGGATTCGCCCACGGAAGGGACCGTGAATTTCGACGGCATTGCGCTTAGCGGGCTGTCCGACAAGGCACGGGGGGATATCCGCAGGACGCAGATGGGGCTGATCTTCCAATCCTTCGCGTTATTTCCTCTTATGTCTGCTTACGAGAATGTGGAATTCGCCATGCGTATAGCCGGCGTTCCGGCATCGGCGAGGAAGGAAGCGGCCCTGCAGGCGCTTGATTACGTCGGCCTGAAGCCGCGGATGCATCACCGCCCCTTCGAGATGTCCGGGGGCGAGCAGCAGCGGACGGCAATCGCCCGGGCGATTGCCCACAAGCCTAAGCTGCTCCTCGCCGACGAGCCTACGGCGGAGCTCGACAGCCGGACCGGGCTGCACATATTAAGCGTGCTGCGCAATCTTGTGCGGGAAGAGGGCATGACGGTCGTCATGACGACGCATGACCCGGCCATAATGGAGATTGTGGATGAAGTCTATGAACTGGAGGATGGAACCATTGTTGAAGCTGCGAAATTATAGTTTAGCTTTAGCCTTGAGCGTTAGCTTGTCCCTGCTTGCGGGCTGCTCGCTTATCCCGAATGAGGAGGAGCCTCTGAAGCCGCCGCTCGTAAAGCCGGCGGAGCAGAATTATTCAACCGACGAGGTGAAGACGGGCGATATCCGCCGTGAAGTAAAAGGCTCAGGCGTGTTCGAATCGACGGCAAGCGAATACGCCCAGTTCAAATCGCAGGGCGGACGTCTGAAGAAGCTGTACGTTTCCTCCGGCGATACGGTTAAGAAAGGCGATTTGCTGGCCGAGCTTGTCGTAGACGGTCTGGACGTGCAGACGCTCGAGCAGAAGCTGGCGGCGGAGCGGGCCGAATACGCCTTGAAGCAAGCGAAGCAGGGCGGCAATGCGCAAGAGATCCATATCGCCCAGCTGCAGCTGGAAATTGAACAGCTGAAGCGGGACAAGCTGGAGCAGACGGCCGAACAGAGCAAGCTGCGGGCAACGATGGACGGTCAGGTCATATTTGTCGAGGAGCTGGCAGAGGGAGATTTCGTGCAGCCGTACCAGACGCTTGTCCGGGTGGCAGACCCGACAAAGCTGCGGTTTTCCTATCGTTCTTCGGATGCCGGCAGCATCGGCGAGGTCCAGGTGGGCATGAATGCGGTTATTACCGCCGGCAAAAATTTCGAAACGACCGGCAAGGTCGTGCAGACGCCGTCCTCCGCCCCGCTGACAACCGATCCCGACCTGAAATCCAAATACAGCAGCACGCTTTACGTGAATGTAAACAAGCTTCCGGAGGGGGCGGAGATCGGCTCAAGCGCGAACGTATCCATCGTCCTAACGGAGCATAAGAATGCGGTTCTTATTCCGAAGAGCGGACTGCGTTCCTATCTGGGACGCACGTTTGTCCGCGTGCTGGACGGCAAGGCATTGCGGGAAGTTGACGTTGAGGTAGGCATTCAATCGGCAACGGAAGTGGAAATCGTCCGCGGGCTCAAGGAAGGCCAGACAATCGTTCTGAACTAATTCATTTTTTTCGCGAAGTGGAGGCTTTCCTGTGGCTTTATTGTCCATGATTGTGCGTAAAATGACGCAAAACAAATGGCTGGAGCTCAGCCTTCTGATCGGACTTGTCCTGACAGTAGGCCTAGTCTCCAGCATTCCGACGTATACGGAGGCCATTCTGTCCCGCATGCTGGTGAAGGAGCTGGAGGCCTCTCAGCTGAGCTCTTATCCGGGCACGATGAATATGAAATACACGTATATCGGCGTGAACAACGCGGAGCAGCGCATCAAGCAGATGCAGGCGAACGAGCAGTTTATTAGGGGCAAAGTGCTTCCGATGATCCCGGTGGATCTGATCGAGAAGACCTCCGACTTATACACATCCGCGTTTGATCTTAGTCTTGACCAGGCTCCGCCTCCGGGCGAGAAAAAAAAGATATACCGCACGAGCTTGACCAGCGTCAAAGACCTCGAGCAGCATATTAAGCTGATCGACGGTCGGATGCCGGCGGATAAGCCGATCGACGGCGTATACGAGGTGCTCGTGACGGAAAAAGGTCTGAACACGCTGCGTACGGTACTCGGCACGGTGTTTGTCTTCGAGGATCTCAATAAAAATGAGGTCCGTGTAAAGCCGGTTGGCGTCATGACGAAGAAGGATGATGATGATCTCTTCTTTCTGTCCCCTGATTTGGGTGGGTTCACAAGCTCGCTTATCATGAACAGCGACGTGCTGGACAAGGAGTTTATCCAGACGCACCGCCTGCTTGTCAATTCGAACGCTTGGCATATCGTACCGAAATATCAGGATCTGGAGCTCCGCAATATTGACGGGTATTTGAAGGCGGCTGAAACCTTGAAGGCGCAGGTGAAAGCCAATTACCATTACACGCTTGAAGCGCAGTATGTGGACGTTATCGATCGTTATTTCAAGAGCTCCGATAATTTGCGCATTCTGATGTGGTCGCTCAACGTCCCCGTGCTTGCGATGCTTGGCCTGTACGTCTTTATGGTATCGAATCTGATCACGAACCGGCAGAAGACCGAAATTGCCGTTCTGCGCAGCCGCGGGGCCGCCCGCTGGCAGATTATGCTGTCCTACCTGGCGGAATATACGCTGCTTGGCGCGGTAGCGGTCGCCGCGGGGCCGCCGCTCGGCATGTTCTTGACCAAGGTGCTGGGCTCCTCGAACGGCTTTATGTCCTTCGTTCAGCGCACCGGCATCCGCGTTCATCTCAACAGCGAGGTCTATTTGTATGCGGCAGCGGCAGCGGTTACCGCTCTGATCGTCATGCTAGTGCCGGTCATTTTCGCGACCAAAACCACCATTGTCGGGCATAAGCAGCAGCTGGCCCGCATGCGGCAGACGCCGTTTTGGCATAAGCTGTTCCTTGACGTGATTGCCCTTGCCGTATCTTTGTACGGTCTTAAAGTTTTCCACGAGAGGATGAAGACGCTGCAGACGCTTGGCCTCGATAATGAAGCGCTGCATATCGATCCGCTGCAGTTCGCGGTGCCCGCCTTGTTTATTTTGGGCGGAGGCATGCTGCTGCTAAGGGTATACCCTTATTTCCTGCGATTAATCTATTGGATCGGGCGCAAATGGTGGCCGCCTTCGATGTATGCGACGCTCATTCAGGTCGGACGTTCGAGCGCGGGTTATCAGTTTCTGATGGTCTTCCTCATGATGACGATCGCCACCGGCATGTTTAGCGCAAGCGCCGCCCGCACCATCAATCATAACGGCGAAGACCGGATCCGGTATGCAAGCGGGGCGGATGTAGTCCTTCAGGCGAACTGGCCAAACGACAAGCCGCCCGAAAATCCGGGAGGAGGTCCCCAGCAGCAGCAGGCGGCCGTCACGCTGACGAAGCCGGTCATCCACTATTCGGAGCCGCCTTTCGAGCCTTATACCCAGCTTGCCGGCGTGGAGAGCACGGCAAAAGTACTGATCCATGACAATGCATCCTACAGCACCGAGGAAGGCTCCGGCTCCGCCAAGCTGGTCGGAATCGATACGGATGAATTCGGTCAGACGGCTTGGTTCCGCGACGGTCTGCTGGATTATCCTTTCTATGATTATTTGAATCTGATGGCTGCGGCGCCTAATGCGGTGCTGATCTCGAAAACCTTGGCCGACGAGAATAAGCTGAAGGCCGGCGATACGGTCTGGGTAGGCTGGGATGGCATCGATATGCAGCCGTTTGTCGTATATGGGGTGGTGGACTATTTCCCAACCTTTAATCCGAACCCGCGGGATGCGGAAACGCCGGCGCCTAAGCTGATTGTGGGCAGCCGTCTGCAAATTCAGACGTATTTGTCGCTTGAGCCTTACCAGGTATGGCTGAAGATGAAGCCGGGCGCAAGCGTAAACGATTTGTACCGGGATATCGAAGACAAAAAGCTAAGCATTGTTGATATATCCGACATGAAGAGCAAGCTGACTACGGCCAAATCGGATCCGTTCCTGATGGCGGTTAACGGCACCTTAACGCTTGGCTTTATTATCTCGCTTGTCATCAGCTTTGCAGGCTTCCTGCTATATTGGACGCTGGTGCTGCGCGGGCGGATGCTGCAAAACGGGATTATGCGGGCAATGGGCTTGTCCTTGCGCCAATTAATCGGGATGCTGACGGTCGAGCAGCTGCTGACGTCCGGGGCTGCGATTGCGATCGGTCTGGTCACGGGGGTGACGGCAAGCCGCTTGTTTGTTCCTCTGTTCCAGAATGCCTTTGACGCGAAGCAGCTGGTACCGCCGTTTAAAGTAATGGTCGATCCGATTGATTCTATCCGGATCTACGTCTTTGTGGGATCAACCATTCTGATCGGCCTTATTATTCTGGGCTACATGCTCTCGCGCCTCAAAATCCATCAGGCTATTAAGCTGGGGGAGGATTAACCGTTGATCCATTGCGAAGGTTTGGTCAAAATTTACAAGGCAAACGAACTGGAAGTATTCGCGCTACAAGGCCTTGACCTCCATGTGGAGGCCGGGGAGCTGATGGCGATTATCGGCAACAGCGGCAGCGGCAAATCCACGCTTCTGAATATGCTGGGCGGGCTTGACCGCCCGACGGCAGGCAGTCTGACGGTGGACGGCAAGGATCTGATGAAGTTCAAGGAACGGGACTTCGTGAAATACAAGCGGGAAAGCGTAGGCTTCGTCTGGCAAAATAACGCCAGGAACCTGATTCCCTACCTGACCGCGCAGCAAAATGTCGAGCTGCCGATTCTGCTGAACGGCCGCCGCAAGCAGCAGCGGGCGCGCGAGCTTCTCGAAGCGGTGGGGTTATCCCACCGCGCCCATCATAAGCTGCAGCAGCTGTCCGGCGGGGAGCAGCAGCGGGTGGCGATCGCCATCGCGCTGGCCAATCATCCGCGGCTGCTGCTGGCCGACGAGCCTACCGGCTCGGTCGATACGAGGATGGCGGCGCAAATTCTGGAGTTGTTCCGCACGCTTAACCGGGAGCTTGGGCTTACGGTCGTTATCGTAACCCATGATCCGGAGCTGGCCCGCAAGGTGGACCGCGTGGTAGCGATCCGGGACGGCAAAATCTCTTCGGAGATGCTGCGCCGCAAATCGTATATGGAGGAGCTTGCCGAGCTGGCGGAGGATGAGGCGGAGAGGGAATCTCATGTCGAGTATGCCGTGCTGGACAAAGCCGGCCGCCTGCAAGTGCCGCATGGCTATTTGGAGGCGGCCGGATTCAAGGATCACCGCAAGGCGCGGGTCCAGCTGGAGAACGGCAGAATTATGCTGTCTCCGCCGGAAGAGGGTTAACGAAAGGGAATGCGGATTTCGACGCAGGTCCCTTCGCCGGGCTTGCTGTCGTACCGGATCGTTCCTTTATGATGCTGGATAATTTGCTGACTGATCATAAGGCCGAGGCCGTTGCCCTCGGTCTTTCGCGTGAAGAAAGGCTCGCCGAGCCGCGCAAGGTCCTCCTCGGGAATGCCCACTCCTTGATCCTTGATCCGGATCAGAATGTTCTCTTCCGATTCCCGAGCAAGCTCCAGCGTCAGCTCGCCGCCGTCCGGCATAGCTTCCATGCCGTTTTTCATCACATTCACAAGCACCTGCTTAAGCTGGTTGGATTCGCATCGAAGTGGCGGAACCCCGGGCTCCAGACAAGTGATCATCTGAACGTTATGAATATTGGCCTCGGAGTCCAACAGAACGATAATATCATTCATGATCGCATACAAATCCGCTTCCTGATAACGATCGGCCTGCGGCTTCGCGAATACGAGAAACTCGCTTACGATGAGGTTAATCCGGTCTAGCTCCGAAAGCATGATATTCAAATAAGATTTGTCCAGTCTGCTGTCCTTCTGCATCAGCTGAACGAAGCCGCGCAGGGTGGTAAGGGGGTTGCGGACTTCATGGGCGACGCCCGCCGCAAGCTGCCCGACAACCGACAGCTTCTCCGACCGGCGCATGATTTCCTCCGTCCGTTTGCGCTCGGCAATATCCCTCGCAATGGACGCGTAAGCGACAAAATATCCGCGTTCGTCCCGAATGCCGGACAACGTAATGCTCACTTCAACCGGCTGCCCGTCTTTGCGGTACAGAACGGTCTCGTAGTCCGTTACCTGCCCGCCGTTCAGAATGATTTTTCCTTTCTCGCTAAGCTCGGTCAAAATCTCGGGTTTAAACATGGGCAGCTTCTGTCCGGCAGCCTCCGCCAGCGTCCAGCCGAACATCGTCTCAAAGGCCTTGTTCGCATCTATCGTTCTGCCCTCAAGATCCACGACATGAATGGCATCGGAGGTATTGTTGATGAAGGACTCCAGATACTGCTTCGTATGGAGGAGCTCCTTGGCCGCAGCGGTAAGCTGCGTCTGGTAACTGTGCAGATTGGAGCTCATGGCGTTGACCTGCGAAGCTAACGCGCCAAACTCGTTATTGCTGTCGATAACGATCTGTTCGCCGAAGTTGCCACGCGAGATATCGTGGACCCGCTGCATAATCATCTCCAATGTCCGGATCATGAATCCGGCAATGAAGGAGCTGCAGGCGACGGCAGCGCCCATCAGGCCAAGCGAGATCAGAATTTGAATAAACAGCTGGTGGTACAAGGGCTGCTTGATGGCTGCATAATTGATGTTCACGACAATGACGGATTTGCTTGTGCCCGACATCGGGATAAAGCTCTTCAACACTTTATGGCCATGAATTTTTGCTTTTGTCGTGACAATCGCCCCGGTCTGATCGGCTTTCATCAGATTGGTGTAATCATGGAGATCGACGTAATTGTACCGGCCGAATATCATGCTCTTGTTATCCAGCTTGTAGGGAGGTACGTTATCCTTCATTAAAATAACTTGGGGATCTTTATAAAAGGCCGGACTGAACCCGGAAATTTCAAGAATGGAAGGGTTATCCGCAATGATCTGCTGTGCAATGGCATCGCTGCTCTTCAAGTTCTCCAGATTAAAGAATGCACCGGCATGGACAATCGGATTGATCAGGTAGTTGGTTTTGTCATTATAATAAAAGCCCAATTTATTGACGTCATTCAAATCGGAAGGAATGATCGTAATCGGCGGAGACCAGAAATGATTCAGCTTCTGTCCTTGGGGAATGATGACCTGGCGCATTTCGAACAGCTGGCTGAAGGCGGTATACCAATAACCCAGCGCTTTGGAGCTTGCCCCAATCGCCTTGGGATTGGAGGACTTCTGAGCGGTGATGTCGTCCCCGTCCTTTGCCCAGAGCGTAATATAGTCCACGCCCAGCTCCTGGCTCAGCATGACGAGCTGCCCGTTCGTAATCTTATTGATATCGGGACCCAGCTTGCCTTGCGCGGAGATGGAAGCGAGCCGAAGCTTCTCGCCGACGGAATCCTCGATCAGCTGCTTGGATCTTTGCGCGGCGTCAAGGGTTTCGCCAATCTGCTTGGCGATGCCCACCATTTGCTGCTCGGCGTCCCTTTGCAGCTGGGAAGAGGTGGAGAAGTAGTAAATCGATAAGTTTAGGCTTAGGATGACAATGACGGTAAGCGATATGAACCAGGCCAGCTTGGTCTTGATAGACAAACGGTATTCCTCCTGAAGGTGCACAGCAATAGGATTATTTTACATATGGAATCTAGTATATCGCAGTTGGGAGAGCAGGAACATAGCGGATTGTGTCGAAACTATCGATTAATTGTTAAATAGAAAAAGAGCATCCTCCAACCTGAGGCTGCTCTTTCTGTTTTGAAGCGTAAAACGCACTAATGCTCTTTGCGGCGCATAACCAGGGCGGCTGCCCCTACAATGATCAGCGCGATAGCGAGGAACGGACGTACAACCTCTACTTGATTGAGGAATGTTCCAAGCGAGAACACGGCGAAGAACAACAGTCCCAGCACGAGCAGGATGTTGATCGGAATCAGCAGCCACTTGTTGCGGTTGCCGAACCAGTAGAACTCGAAGAGGCCGGCTGCAACCGCGACGATAAAGCCGGGCCACATATACTCCCAGTTATTGAAGAGCATGGCGATCTGCGACGTCACGCCGGACACCAGCAGGATGCCGCCCGGGATCAGGACGCCGATCCCTTTTCTCCCCGTCATGGAAAAATAAAGCCAGTGGAAGAACAGACCAAGGGGGATTACGAACAAGCTTGGCCAGAAGTAGCCGAACAGGTTACCCGGTCCGAAATGCATTCCCTTATTCAGCAGTAAGTATGCTCCGAGAAGAATAAATACAGGGCCAAGAATGGTCCTTTTATTCATTGCGCTCATCTCCTTTAGGTACAGCATATCATGCGGGTTTTTGGAAGTCCTCATTCTTTAGGCTACAACCGGAACCCGACTAAAGTCCAGTCCTGTAAAAAATTCGTCGTATTAGTCATAATCTCACAGATTACGACATTTTACACCTCTTGTAGGATTCTATGAAAGCGCTATTATTAAGGTATAAAGAAACAGGAGGTGATTACGATGAGCCATGAAGAAGAAGTCGTTCAAGCAGCGGCTGAAGAAGCTGTTGAAGAATCCGCGGAAGAGGTTGTTGCGGCTGCCGAAGAAGAGGTAGTTGAAGCAGCTGAAGAAGAAGCGGCGGTAGCCGAAGAAGAGGCTGCTGATTCCGAGGAAGAAGAGACTGATGCTGAAGAAGCATCCGATGACGAAGCAGAAGAACAATGATTACGGTCATTTTATAAAATATAGCGGTTTTTCAATAACCCCCTCCGGACACGGAGGGGGTTATTTTCGCTTGCGCAAGGGATATAGTATTTGCATGTAAGCTTGTCGCTTTGGTATGCTCATTATTGAACACCATATAAGGGAGAAGCACACATGATTATTATTAAGACGGAAGCGGAAATCAACCGCATGCATGAAGCCGGCAAGATTTTGGCCGAAATCCATAGACAAATCGCGAAGTTAATCGCACCGGGCATTACGACGCACGAGATTGATCAATTCGCCGAGAAACTGATGAAGCAATACGGCGCGACTCCGGAGCAGAAGGGCTATAAAGGCTACCAGTACGCAACCTGCGCATCGGTTAACGATGTCATCTGCCACGGCTTTCCGAAGAAGGAGAAGCTGAAGGACGGCGACATCGTAACGATCGATATGGTCGTTAACCTGAACGGCTGGCTGGCAGACTCCGCCTGGTCCTATCCGGTAGGCAATGTCTCCGAAGAAGCGGACCGCTTGCTGCGCGTAACTAAAGAATCCCTTTATAAAGGGATCGAAAAAGCCGTTGCCGGCAACCGGATCGGGGACGTGTCCCATGCGATCCAGGCTTATGCCGAGGCCGAAGGCTTCTCGGTTGTCCGCGATTTCATCGGACATGGCATCGGGCAAGAGATGCACGAGGATCCGCAGGTGCCGCATTACGGGCCGCCTAACAAAGGTCCGCGGATTAAGGAAGGGATGGTCTTCACCATTGAGCCGATGCTGAATGTGGGAACCTACCAAATGAAGATCGACGCGGACGGCTGGACGGCGCGCACAAGAGACGGCAAGCTGTCCGCCCAGTATGAGCATACGATTGCGATTACGGCGAACGGTCCGGTTATTCTGACCGAGCAATAACGATTGGCCGCGAATAAGGGGATACGGGTTGAATGGCTGAGGCTTTCATCCCGTATCCCCTTTTTTTTACATCCGTTCAGGCCCCCTTCTGAACGAAAGAAAACCTTACATAATTAGTAATAAAATTACAAAATAATTGCGTGACAATTCAGATTACTTCCCCTAAAATGAGGAAAATGATGCCGTCGTCATCCTGTTATTACATCTCTGTGTAAGGTGAGCATCGACAAATAGGGATAGATAGGGAGGATTTTGCTTTGGTGAAGTCAAGTAAATCAACATGGAAGCGGACACTCTCGGCCGTTGTGGCAGCGGGCTTAACAGTGTTGCCGTTGCCCGCGGCCGCGTCTGCGGCAGACAGCGGGACTACGGTTGAGCTGCGGATTATGGAGACGACGGACCTGCACGTAAATATCGTGAACTACGATTATTTCGCGGACAAGCCTACCGACGAGTACGGCTTTGCCAAGACGGCGACCTTGATCAAGCAAGCGCGGGAGGAAGCGGCGAACAGTCTCCTGTTCGATAACGGCGATTTGATTCAAGGCAACCCGCTTGGCGACTATGTGGCGACGGTTGACCCTCTGAAGCAGGGGGAGACGCATCCCGTGTACAAAGCGCTTAATCTGCTTGATTACGATGCGGGAAATATCGGCAACCATGAGTTCAACTACGGGCTTGATTTCCTGAAAAATTCGATTGGCGGAGCCGACTTTCCTTACGTAAACGCGAACGTGTATATCGATGACGGCGATAAAGACGAGACGAATGACAAAAACTATTTTACCCCTTATCTTATTCTCGACAAGGAAGTGAAGGACGAGACCGGCGCCGTTCATAAGCTGAAGGTTGGCGTAATCGGTTTTGTGCCGCCGCAGATTCTGCAGTGGGATAAAGCCAAGCTGGAAGGCAAGGTTATAACGAAGGATATCGTGAAGACCGCCGAGAAATTCGTGCCGGAGATGAAAGCCAAGGGAGCCGATATTATTATCGCGATTCCGCATTCCGGCTTTGAGGATATTCCGCAGACGGATCAGATGGAAAACTCGGTGCTCTATTTAAGCAAAGTGAAGGATATTAACGCAATCCTGTTCGGCCATGCGCACAAGGTATTTCCGGACAAGTCGTTTGAAGGGAAGACTGGCGTTGATCTGACGAAAGGGACGATTAACGGAGTGCCGGCCGTTGAACCGGGCTTCTGGGGCAACAATCTTGGCATTATTGACCTGAAGCTGCAGCTGGCGGACGGCAAATGGACCGTTGCGGATTCGAAAACAGCGGTGAAGCCGATCTTCGATACGGTGAACAAGAAGCCGCTGGTTGACGCGGATCAGGAAGTTCTGGATGCGGTAGCCGAGGACCATCAGCATACGCTGGATTACGTTCGCGGACCGGTAGGGACAACGACGGCTCCGATAAACAGCTTTTTTGCGCTGGTGCAGGATGACCCGTCGATTCAAATCGTGACCAATGCGCAGAAATGGTACGTGGAGAAGCAGCTACAGGGGACCGATTACGAAGGGATTCCAGTCTTGTCGGCAGGGGCGCCGTTTAAGGCGGGCGGTCGGCAAGGTCCCGCTTATTACACCAACATTCCCGCGGGCAGCATCGCGATTAAGAACGTAGCCGACCTGTATCTGTATTCCAACACGGTGAATGCGGTGCTTGTAACCGGAGCAGAGCTGAAGGAATGGCTGGAATGGTCGGCTGGCCAGTTCAATACGATTGACCCGGGTTCGAGGGAGAAGCAGGAGTTAATCAACTATGATTTTCCTACTTACAACTTTGACGTTATCGACGGGGTGACTTACCAGATCGACGTCTCGAAGCCCGCGAAATATAAAGCTGACGGGACGGTATTAAACGCGAAGTCCAGCCGGATTGTGAATCTGAAATACGAGGGAAAACCTATTGATCCGGCGAAGAAATTCGTCGTTGCGTCTAACAACTACCGCGCTTCGTCCAGCAAGTTCGCGAATCCGGACGGCAAGCGGATTATACTGGCTTCGCCGGACGAGAACCGCCAGGTCATCATTGACTATATTCGCTCGTTCAAGACCATTAACCCGACAGCGGACGGCAACTGGTCGCTTGCGCCGATCAATGACAAGGTGAATGTTGCCTTTAAGACTTCGCCGGATGCGAAAGCTGCGGCAGCAGAAGTCAAATCGCTTTCTTACGTTGGTTCAACGGAGGACGGTTACTCGGAGTTTAAGTTAAGCTTTGCGGCCCCGGCAACAACCGTTCCCAAGCCGCCTGCGAAGCCCGATCCTAAGCCGCCAGTGAAACCGGAACCGCCTGCGAAGCCGGAGCCAAAGCCCGATCCGAAGCCGGAGGCTCCTGCCGATATCGTCTACACGGTGAAGAAGGGCGATACGTTATGGGAGATTGCCCGTAATTACGGCACTACCTGGCAGAAACTCGCGAAATACAATAAGCTGAAAAATCCGAATCGGATTTACGTAGGCCAAAAGCTTCTTATACCGACAGGCAAATAAGAGGTGAAATCAAGATGACTCCCGAATATGTTCGGGAGTCATCTTTCATTTATCTGCTTAAAAGGAGCGGTTAGGATGCACGAATTGTATTTCCCATCGCGATTCCAGTTGGGACAGAACCGGCGGAAATCGGGATTTTCTGGAGATAAAAGCCGGAACGACGGCGGTGATCTCCGATATCGAAGGCTCCGGCATTATCAAGCATATTTGGATGACGATTGGCGCCCGGGACAAATACGCCTTCCGCAAAGTGCTGATCCGCATGTTTTGGGACGGAGAGGCCGAGCCTAGCGTGGATTCCCCCGTTGGCGATTTCTTTGGGGTTGGGCATGGCGTGGCCAGCCACTATGTATCCATGCCGCTTAACATGATTACGACCCAAGGCGTGGTGGAGAATAAAGCGGCCATGAACTGCTTCTTCGAAATGCCCTTCCGCCAAAGCGCGCGAATCGAGATCGTCAACGAATGCGAGAACGATATGGTGCTTTACTTCTATGTGGACTATGTAAAGCAGCCGGTGTCCGAGGACAGCTTCTATTTCCATGCCTCATGGAGAAGGGAGAATCCGACCAAGGGTACGGCGGATCTTGACCAGCTTAAGGCGGAGCAGGATCGGCAGCATAAGCCGAATTACGCGCAAGACGATAAGGTGAGCGAGATGAAGAATCTGACGGGCGACGAGAACTACGTCCTGCTGGATGCCGAAGGCGAAGGCCATTACGTAGGCTGCAACCTGAGCATTGATCACATCAACCCCGTTCCGGGCTTCAGCTGGCCGGGCGAAGGGGATGACATGTTCTTCATTGACGGCGAGCCTTGGCCGCCGCGCCTGCATGGCACGGGGACGGAGGATTATTTTTGCGCCGCTTGGGGTTATCCGTCCGGTCAATATTACGCGCCTTACCACGGATTGTCGCTATACGCTCCGATTCGGGAGAACGGCGATGCGTGGAAGGAGAGCAATACGATTTCGTTTAACGATTATTCCGGCAAAATGACGCAATACCGCTATCATATAACCGATCCGATTATTTTCAGAAAATCCATACGATTCAGCATCGAACACGGGCATGCCAACTGTCAGGCCAATGACTATTCGTCCGTTGCGTATTGGTATCAGCGCGAGCCGCATAAGGCTTTCCCGGAGATGCTGCCCGTAGAGCTTCGGCTGCCGCTTGCCGAGAAGGAAAGCGCGAGCCGGTTTTACCGCACGTTTTAATTTTTATTAGGAACAGCTCATCCGGGGATGGGCTGTTTTTTTGGTATTGTCCATCCGTTCAGGTTGCGTTAGTCTGTAGGAAGAAGCAGGTACAGCATGCCGCAGGCTGCGGCAGAAATGGAGAACCAGGGCAATGACGGGCAGAAGCAGCGCCGGACGGCGCAACGTAGGCATCTTCGCGCATGTGGATGCGGGGAAAACAACAACGACCGAGCATATGCTGTTCGTCAGCGGACGGACGCGTGCGCTTGGAAGCGTAGACGCGGGGACGGCATTAACGGATTGGCTGGATGTGGAGAAGGAGCGGGGCATCTCGGTACGGGCGGCAACGACATCCTTCGTATGGCGGGATACAACGATTAATCTTGTGGATACGCCGGGGCATGTCGATTTCCTGTCTGAGGTGGAGCGTTCGCTTCGGGTGATGGATGGCGCCATTCTGATCGTATCCGCGGTGGAAGGCGTGCAGGCGCAAACGGAGATGATCTGGAGCGCGCTGCGCAAGCTGGGTATTCCAACGATTATTTATGTCAATAAAATGGACCGAATCGGGGCTGACCGGGAAGCGGTATTGCGGGATATCCGCAGCTATCTGACTCCGGATTTGATAGAGGTACAGCATCCGATCGGAAATGAGCAGCAGTTCGCGGGCTCTGCGGATTTGTGGGAAACGGATGCCGATGAGGACGCAAGAACC
Organism: Paenibacillus sp. ATY16; assembly: GCF_003399985.2. NCBI lineage: Bacteria > Bacillati > Bacillota > Bacilli > Caryophanales > Paenibacillaceae > Paenibacillus > Paenibacillus sp. ATY16. The sequence goes on from NZ_NMOK02000004.1 coordinate 371,635, forward strand.
GCATTGGTGGAAGCGATTGCGGAACGGAATGAGGAGCTGCTTCAGCAATATATAAGCGGCGAAGCCGAGGATTGGAAAAGCCATGCTTCCAAAATGACGAAGCGGGCGGAGCTGTTCCCGGTATTGTACGGCGCATCCGGAAGAGGAATCGGCGTAAACGAGCTGCTGGATGCCGTCATCGATTATTTGCCTGAGCCAGGCGGGAATCGGGAAGCGCCGCTGTCCGGTATTGTGTTCAAGATCGAGCGCGACAAGACGATGGGGCGCATGGCTTTTGTCCGGCTGTACGAAGGGACGATGCGCAACCGGGACGTGATCCGCAATTATACGCAGAATATCGAGGAAAAGGTCACGCAAATCCGGAAGGTGGAGGGCAGCCGCTCGGAGGACCTTGGCACGCTGGAAGCAGGCGATATCGCGGCCGTATGCGGCATGTCGCATGTGAGGATCGGCGATATTATCGGCGATCCGGGTGCCGTGCCGGAGGAAGTGCGGCTTGCGGTGCCGCTGCTTACGGTACAGGCGCATTGGGCCGATCAGCAGCAGTATCCCGCCGTTGTGGCGGCGCTCCAAGAGCTGTCGGACGAGGATCCGCTGCTGGACGTGCAGTGGCTGCAGGACGAGCGGGAGCTGCACGTGAAGGTGATGGGGCCTATTCAGCTCGAGATTCTGACAAGCGTGCTCGAGAACCGGTATGGCCTGCAGGTGAGCTTCGGCCAGCCGTCGGTCATCTACAAGGAGACGCCAAGCCAGCCGGGCGAAGGCTATATCGCGTATCTGATGCCGAAGCCTTGCTGGGCAATCCTCCGGTTCCGCATTGAACCGGGCGAGCGCGGAAGCGGGCTTCGTTACGAAGCGTTTGTCCGCTCGGAGGATCTGCTTCCGCAATACCAGAACGAGGTGGCAAGACGCGTGCCGGAGGCGCTGCAGCAGGGGCTGAAGGGCTGGGAGGTCGTTGACCTGAAGGTTACGCTGATCGAAGGCCAGCATCATGTGTGGCATACGCATCCGCTTGATTTTGTCGTGGCGACGCCAATGGCCATTATGAACGGACTGGATTCGGTAGGCACAAAGCTGCTAGAGCCGGTGCTCCAATTCCGAATCGTTGTACCGGAGGAGAACGGAGGCCGCGTCATGAATGATATCGTCCTTATGCGGGGGACGTTCGAGGCGCCAACGCTGCAAGGCGACCGGCTTCTTATCGAAGGGCGCGTGCCGGCGGCAACGTCGCTCGAATACTCGATGGAGCTGAACTCGCTCACGAAGGGGCGCGGCACGATGGCGACCTTCTTCGCGGGGTATGAGGAGTGCCCGCCGGATGTAGCGGCGGAAAGGACGCGGCGCGGCGTGAATCCGCTGGATCAGTCCAAATATATATTAAGCGTCCGCAAGGCGCTGCAAGGATGAGAAAAGCTGGCCGCTTCCCGTGCAAGGGGGCGGCCAGCTTCTTTTTAATACACATAGTGGACAAGCAGGTAAGTCGCAGCCGAGAGCAGCACGGTAGCGGCTGCCATCGCGGCAAGCGGGCGCAGCGCTTTGTCTTTCAAGGCTCGCAGATCCACGTTCAGGCCAAGGCCAACCATAGCCATCGCAAGCAGGAACGACGGGGCATTCAGCAGCTGGTCGGTCACATGGGCCGGCAGCTCTAGAGGTGTGCCGGGCGACAGGCTCCCGAAGAGGCTCATAGCCGCGAAGCCAAGCAGGAACCACGGGAAGGCAATGGTTGCTCCGGAGGCGTTATTGCCCTTGTTCCTGCGTTTCATGATCAGCATCAGAATAAAGCTGACCGGTACGAGCAGCAGCACCCGGCTTAGCTTCGCAAGCAGACCGGCGTTAACGGCGTCCTGGCCTGCTGCGGCCGCAGCCAGAGGCACATGGGCGATCTCATGGAGCGTAAGACCGCTCCATATTCCGTATTGCCCGGCAGTAAGCGGAAGCAGCGGCTGAAGAACGGTATAGCCGATAGCGGCGGCCGTGCCGATTAAGGCAATCAGACCTGCGCTGACCGCGGTGTCTTCGTCGCGGGCTTTCACAATGGGGGATACGGCAGCGATTGCCGCCGCTCCGCATATGCCGGTGCCGATGCCAAGGAGCAGGGACAACGGAGCATCGGCCTTCAGCAGACGGGCGATGCCAAGGGTTAACCCTACGGCAAGGATGATCGTAACGGCGCCTTGCAGCAGGAGGGCCGGACCTTGGTGGAGCAGCAGACTGATATTCAGCCGCAGTCCGCATAATACAATTGCGAGCCGAAGGAGATGCTTCGAAGCGAATTGAATGCCTGCCCGGAGTCTCTCCGGGTAACCTAGAAATTGCCGGGCGATAATGGTGCCCGTCAGCGCCAAGGCCATCTGACCGAGACGATCAAGTCCCGGTAGGCGGGCCAGCTCATAGGCGGCTGTTGCAATCGCGGCCGTCAGCAGCAGGCCGCACAGCCAGTTCAGCGACTGAAAAAAACGTTTATTTTTAGAAGTAAAGGTAGAATGGGTTAACGTACTCATCTGTCGTCACCTCGACGTTTGTTGTTGGTTGATGAGTTTAGTTTAACCAGATCTTTACGATAAGAAAAATAAATAGTTATAATCATTATAATAATGAATTACTTATGATTGGAGGTTGATTAAAAGCGTGGATCAGTCGTTACTCGTGTTTATGACGGTTGCGGAGACGCGTCATTTTACGCGTGCCGCAGAGGCGCTTCATATGACCCAGCCGGCCGTCAGCCAGCATATTCAAGCGCTGGAGAGCAACATCGGAACCAAGCTGCTCGACCGCAGCAACAAGCATGTCCGGTTAAGCAAAGCAGGGGAGATTGTGTATAAGCATGGCAAAGAAATAGAGGGATTGTATACCCGCATGCAGCGGCTGGTGGACGATCTGATGCATAACGCCAGCGGCACGCTGTCCATAGGCGCGAGCTATACGTTTGGGGAATACGTGCTGCCGCATGCCATTGCTTATTTGCAGGTGCATTATCCGCTTATTAAGCCGACCATTACAATCGGCAACACGAAGGAGATCAGCTCTCTAGTTGCCGGAGGGCAGCTGGATATCGGCATTGTGGAAGGCGAGCTGGAGCATGGGAAGCTGTACGCGGAGTCTTTGGCCAAGGATCGGCTGTACGTGGTGACGGCTTCGTCCCATCCTTATGCCGCGGCTGACGATATTGATGCCGTAAGGCTGCAGCAGGAGACCTGGATCGTCAGGGAAGAGGGCTCGGGGACGCGGGAGGTGACCGATCGGATGTTTCTCGAGCAGGGTTTGAGTCCGGAGAAGCGCATGGTATTTGGCAGCACTCAGATTATTAAGGAGTCCGTCGAAGCGGGCCTTGGCGTCTCGTTATTGTCCCATTGGGCGGTGCGCAAAGAGATCGCGCTTGGCACCATCAGCAAGCTGACCGTTGGCGGCAAGCCGGTGGAACGCGATTTCTCGCTTCTAACCGGATTGCATCAGCAGCATACGAAGGCGGCCGAGGTGTTTATCGGGATTTTGCGGGAGCGAAAGGGCTGGCCGGAGCAGGCTTAATAGAAAGGCTGTCCACCTCGCATGGGATTGCGGGGTGAACAGCCTGCGGTTTGAAGCTCATTCTTAATTCTTATTCTTTGGAGGCAGCCTTTTCGGCAGCAACCTTGCGGCGATACTCCAGAGCGGGCAGACCGCCCCAGCCCCAATTATCGGTATCGACTTCCTCAATAACGACAAAGGTCGACTCGAGCGGCTTATTCAGTACGTTCAGCAGTAATTCGCTGACGCCTTTAATAAGGGCGGCTTTTTCTTCTGCGGTAATCGAATCTCGTTCGGGCGACGTGCCTTCGCGCGTGACTTGAATGTTTACGATAGGCATAATCATCTTCTCCGTTCCTTTTAGATTTTTAAGGCTGTTGTTTGATCTACTAATCCTGTATGAAGGCATGGACCAAATCAGAAGGGGATTGCAGGCCGGATAGGGCATATTTCTCGTTTATCACGTAAAAAGGAACGCCCCGGATACCAAGCTGCTGCGCGTCGCGCTGTCCTTCCTCTACCTTATCAAGTCCTTCCCCTTTGACAAGTCGGGTTTTCAGATCCTCGCGATCATACGCGACTCCGCTTGCCTGCGCTATTTCCGCAAGCGTGTCCACATTGCCAATGTCCAATCCTTGTTCGAAATAAGCCGTATACAGGTTCAAAATCAAATTCGACTGCAGGTGCTCCGGCGTGATCGCGATCAACTGATGCGACAATTCCGTATTTGGCGTAAGTTTTACGAGATCCATATTGTAATTCAGGCCGAAACGAGCGCCGGTCTGGTTATACTGCTTCATTCTTGCTTCGAATTGCGCTTCTCCGCCTAATCGGCCGATCATCACCTTCCGGTAGTCCTCGCCTTCCTTGCGAATGCCCGGATTTAACTGGTACGCATGGTATCGTACCGTAGCGTTTACGCCTTCCGGAAGCTCCTTGAGCGCGGTTCTGAGGCTAGCATCCCCCATTCGGCACCAAGGACATACCGTATCCATAAAAACGTCGATCGTTACGTTTTTCATTTGGCCACCGCCAGCGGTCTAACCGTTCTAAGGTGTTCGACGTAGGCTTTGCTGCTCTGGGCCAGACGCTCCGGCGTTACATCGGATGTGTCGTTGACCGTGAAATGCGGCAGGTAGACGGCACTGATGAAACGCGCGCTCGCTTGAAGCGGCGCTAAGATCTGCTCCAGCGTAAAGCCGTTGGAACCGGTTGGCTGATACGAATCCGCCGTGCCGTAAGTCGAGATCGCGGCCCCGATTTCTTTGCCTTTTGTTGCGGTAGCTTCAGGACCGTAAGCCCAATTGTACTGCAGCACGGAATCGAACCATCTTTTTAGAAGCGGCGGCGTGCTGTACCAGTAGAGCGGGTATTGGAAAATGATGCGGTCATGCGCTTCCACAAGCTGCTGCTCGCGCTGAACGTCAATGTTCTCGGTTGGATATTCCTTGTAAAGATCGTGAATCGTGATATCGCCTTGCTTCTTCAGCTCCTCGACCCATGCTTTGTTCCAGTTGGATGCTTCCAGGTTAGGATGCGCTACGATTACGAGTGTTTTCATTTGATTTTCTCTCCATTCGTTTGTTGGTATAAATGCTGTTTTTTGTCTATCTACTGAAAGGTAGGTAGTGTGGTGAAAAAGATCCGCTTTGCCCGTTAAGCTAAAGCGGATAGAACTCCATCGGCAATAATCGCAAACCGGTTTGCATCCCGGTAGCTTCTTGCAAGCAGCTGCGCCCCTTGAAGGGAAGCCAAAATCAGATGCGCCCGCGTGCTGGCCGAGCCTTCGAAACGCAGATGACCTTCACGGCGGCCTTCTTCCAGAACGCGCTCCACCCACGCTAAGTTGGCGGTAAAGAAATCCGCCAGCCTTGCCCCAACCTTCTCCGAGAGGGTAGCCAGATCCGAAGAAAGCATAACGCTCAGGCAGGTGCAATAACTATCGACCGGGATACTGAAGATATTGATGTATTTGCGTATCTTGTCCAGATTGTTCTGCGTATCGGCGTCAATTTGAGCGACGGTAGCCAGGAATCCCTTATGATACCGGGTAATCAACGCTTCCCCTAGATCCTCCTTATTCGGAAAATGGTAATGGATGCTTGCTGTGCGGATACCAACCTTCTCAGCAATGTGAGCGTAGCTGAAGCCATTAAATCCGACTTCCTGCACAAGCGCCTGGGCGGTATCAAGGATCAAATCAGCCGTGTTTTTGTTACTGTTCATGTACGCATTCTACCTTTCAGTAGGTATAAAAGTCAATATCCTGTTTCATCCAAAATTTAAAGGGATCTTGATGCCTGCCCGTGCGAATCCGTTTGCCTAAGGCAAACGGTATAGCGCAAACGGTTCGCCATGACGGAATGAACGGCTTAATGTATCCAGCTCGTCCAGCGCCGCCGCATCAAGCGGAAGCTCCACGCTGCCCAGATTATGCTCCAGCTGCTCCGTGCTTGTAGCGCCAACGATAACGGTGGAGACGGCAGGCTGCTTCATCAGCCAAGCCAGGGACAAGACGCTGGCAGAGCAGCCAAGCTTGCCCGCTAGCTCGCTTACTTGGCTTCCAAGCGCAAGATTGCTCTCGCCGAAGAAACGCGTGAAGCCCGGGTTGGTCGCAGCACGGGAACCTTCAGGAGCTTCCTCGCCCGCGCGGTATTTGCCCGTCAAGATTCCGCCTGCCAGCGGGAAGTAAGGAATAATGCCTACGCCTTGATCGAGGCACAGGGGCACAAGCTCGCGCTCCGGCGTCCGGTCGGCCAGCGAATAGCTAGTCTGAGTGGAGACGAACCGGTTCAGGCCAAGGCGGTCGCTAAGTCCAAGAGCCTTCATCAGCTCCCAGGCGGCATAGTTGGAGGCGCCGATATACCGGACTTTCCCGGACCGGATCATATCCTCGAGCGCCCGCAGCGTTTCCTCGAGAGGTGTCTCCGGGTCAAAGGTGTGAATTTGATACAGGTCAACGTAGTCGGTCTTGAGCCGTTTCAAGCTGTCTTCCAGCTCCAGCATCAGATGGTAACGGGAGGAGCCTTTTGCATTGGGACCTTCTCCTCTGACGAGCCCGGCTTTGGTTGCCAATACAACCTCATGGCGTCTGCCCGCAAGCGCTGCGCCGATGATAGCTTCCGAAGCCGTTGCCGAGTAAATATTAGCCGTATCGATAAAATTGATTCCGCGGTCGATGGCCGCGTGAAGAATGCGCGCCGAAGCGGCTTCGTCTGCCCGAGAACCAAAGGAGTTCGTACCGAGGCCTAACGCGGATACCTTCAGTCCACTTCCTCCCAGCCGGTTGTATAACATCGTTAAGGTCATCCCCTTTTCTTGGATCAAATGAATGTTGCAGTTAGTATAGCAAAATGTGGGCATTACAAGCTATATGCGAATCAGGCTTGTCGTGCTATATTTGACATAAAAGTAAAGCGTTTACTTATACTTAAATTAAGGGGAATTTAAGCTGTATCGATTATAGTAGCAGTATAGAGCAACATTTTGTCCGAAGGGGATGGGGAAAATGACGCGTCTGCCAGTTACCTACTCGATTATCGTGCCGGTCTGCAATGACGAGGAATCGCTGTTTGGCGCCTATAAGCGCCTGAAGCAAATCATGAAGCCTGCCGCCGCCAGCTACGAATTTATTTTTGTCGATAACTACAGCACAGACCGGTCGGCTGATATGCTGCGCGTCTTTTGCGCGGCGGATATCCGCGTGAGAGCGATCTATTTGTCAGCCCGCTGCGGCCATGCCGCCGCGATCGCGGCAGGCATTGACCATGCGGTGGGCTCGGGAATCGCCGTTATGGAAGTAAAGCCGGTTGACCGCAAGGCAGACATGGCCGAGCTGGCAAGCCCGCATCCGGCTTACACGATCCGGTCGATGGAAGGCTTTACTCATTCCCCGCTGTGGGAAGCTATTCCGGCCGGCTAGCGGCTACAGCCAGGCATTCAGCTGCTGCCGCAGCTCCTCCGACACCGGAGTAAGCGGCAAGCGGATATGCTCAGAGGCTATGCTGCCCTGCCGGGCAAGAAGATATTTTAACGGAGCGGGATTTGGCTCCCGGAACAGCAGACGGATCAAGGGAAGCAGAGCGCCGAAGGACTGCCTGCTTGCTTCAAGCTGGCCCAGCATGAACTGCTCATACACCTCTACGAAAGCCGTTGTCCGAACGCTAGCGGATGCCAGCATGCCACCGGCTGCGCCGCAGCAGAGCATAGCATGGAAGTAACGATCTTCCCCGCATAAGACCGGCTTGTGATCCCCGCTGCTTGCTAGCTCGATCATCAGTTCGATTCCGCCGGAGCTGTCTTTGATCCCGATGACGCCGTCCAGGTCCAGAATGGCGCGGACCGTATCCGGAGCAAGGCGTATTCCCGTGCGCGAAGGAATCTCATAAGCCACGATCGGCAGGCCCGTGCTTGCTGCCTGTCTGTAGTGCTCAATGATGCCCTCCTGGGAAGGACGGCTGTAATAGGGCACAACAACAAGGGCGGCATCCGCGCCAAGCTCTCCTGCAATTGCTGTTTTCCTCACGGTGGAAGCCGTATCGTTCGTTCCCGTCCCAACAATGACCGGACGGTTCATAGGCCCGCAGACCAAGCGCGCGGCTGCCGTAAGAGCCGCCATTTCCTCCAGCGTGACCGTCGGGGATTCCCCCGTAGTTCCGTTTACCACGATCCCGTTCACGCCATCCTCAACCAGCTGCTTCACATAGGATTCGAATGAACGGATGTCCACTTCTCCGCCAGCCCCCATAGGTGTTACCACCGGCACGTAAATTCCTTTCATTTCCGTTAGCATTTCCAGCGCCTCCCGTTTGATTTATGAATTCTGTCTTTACTGTAGCATGGCTGAAGTATTACAGTTATCTATAATGATTCATGACTAACATCAATAATTTTAATAATTAGATAAAAGCCGAGGTGGGAGCATGGAGCTGGTTTATTTGCAGACCTTTTGCGAGGTAGCGAGAAGGCGGAGTATTACGCGTGCCGCGGAAGAGCTTGGTTATGCGCAGTCCAGCGTAACCATTCAGATTCAGAAGCTGGAGAAGGAATACGGAGCGCCGCTGCTGGAGCGGTTCGGCAGACATATGCGCCTGACGCCGCCCGGCGAGAAGCTGTATGCATTGGCCGTTCAAATGCTGGAGCTGTACGAGCAATCCAAGGAAACGGTCGCGGGTTATGCGGGAGGTACGCTTGTGATCAGCGCTATCGATTCGCTGGCGGCTTATTTCCTGCCTCCATACCTGCAGAAGCTGCGCCAGCTGTTTCCCGAGCTGACCATCCAGCTTCAGCCGGACCGCGAATCGCACATTATCAGCAAGGTGAAGGACGGCGAATACGATATCGGTCTGCTGCTTGACGCCAAGCCGGCCGATGCGTCGCTGGAATGCCGGCCGCTGCGCGAAGAACCACTGGTATTAGCTGCGCCGGCAGGTCATCCGCTTGCCGATCGCCCCCGGATTGAGCTGGAAGATTTAAGCGGCATGGAGCTTATCATGTCGGAGGAAAGCTGCGTGTACCGGGGAATGTTCGAGAAGGTGCTGCGGGAGGGCGGGATCGCCTTTAACGCCTTGTTCGAGCTCGGCAATCCGGAGGCGGTGAAGCAATGCGTCGTGAACGGGCTGGGCCTCGCATTGCTGCCCCGCATGGTTGTTGCGGAAGATATGAAGCAGGGCCGATTGGCGGCTCTCCCGTTTATTCATCCGGAAATCCGTTTTGACCTGCAGTATTTGATTCATCCCCGCAAATGGATGTCGCAGCCGCTTCAAGCGTTTATCGCTCTGCTCCGCGAAGGGGAAGATCATAAATAAAATGACGCGAGTCTGCTCCTGCATACAGGAGCAGACTCGCGATTTTTTTATTGTTTATTATTCTGGATGATTATGCGTAGCCGTACCTACCGTATACGGAGATGTAATGCCTTCGTACATCAAATGCATCGTCATGCCTGCCGCCGCATGGGCGAGGTTATGGCAGTGGTCCATCCACAGTCCCTGGTTGTCGGCAACAAAGACAACTTCGTAGACCTCTCCCGGAGCCGCATCAAGCGTATCGGTCCACCAGGGGCTGCCGTCTGCGGCTTCGCCGTTCCGCGACAGGACCAGCATATGATGCCCGTGAAGATGCATCGGATGCTCAACGGCGCCGCGGTTAATAATCGTTGTTTTCACAAGCTCGCCTTCGCGGACCATAAACATCGGCGTATCCGGGAACACTTTGCCGTTAATCGTATAATTGAGCGCGAGTTTGCCGTCAAAGAACCCGAGCTGGTTATCCAGCACCATCGTAAATTCCCGGTCGAAACGGCTGTTTGCGTCAAAAGGCGTTGCAGCGGGCGTCCCGTAATGGGTAGGGTCAAAGATCGGCAGGTTAGAGATTTGCTTAGGCAAATCGCCTTGTCCATCCGGACTCATAACGATGCCCAGCTTGCCGCCTAACCCCACGTTTAAGGTAACCGGCGTATCCGGCATGGTGAAGGTCACGTCGTATCGGCCGCCCGTTATCAGATCAAGTCTGACATTTTTCAAATTCTGCGGCTCATGAAGCTCCGTTCCGTCAATGGCCGCCACTTTGAATGAGGCTCCGAGCAGCGTATATGACTGTCGGACCCAGTCGTCCGTATTGATCAGACGTAGACGTACCGGAGTTCCCGGCGCGATCTTTGCATGCTGGATGCCTTCGTTATCTCCAATGGCAACGCCTTGGTGATCCCAGATATGGGTCATCACCGTGATGTCTTTTGTATTTGGAGGCATTCCTTCCTCCGGCTCGACCACCAGCGAGCCAAACAGTCCTTTTTCCACGGCTTCCTGCGAATCCTGATGGGAATGGTACCAGAAGGTGCCGACCTGATTGGCTACGAACCGGTACGTATAGGTATCGCCGGGCATGACGGCATTTTGCGTTGCTCCCGCCACGCCGTCCTCCGCATTGGGAACGTCAAGGCCATGCCAGTGCAACGTTACGCCTTCCTCGATATCTTTGTTAATCAGCTTGACCTCGACCAGCTGCCCTTTCTTCAAGCGCAGTTCCGGTCCGGGCGTCTGACCGTTATAGGTCCAGGCCTCTACCGTTCGTCCGGAAGCCAGCGTAATGGTCTTCTTCTCGGCGGTTAGCGTAAACGAAACATCTGCTTTTCCTTCCGCGGGGCCTGTCAGACTATCGACGGAGATCTCCTTCACGGGTTCTGCCGATGCCGTAACGGCACCGCTGTGATGGTCATGGGCAAGTGCCGTACCCGTTCCGTTATCCATCGGACCATCCGTCATGGAGATCTTCTCGGGCAGCTTGCTGGCTTCTAACCCGCTGTAAAACGGGATGCTTCCTATTGCCAGAACAACCGCGAATACGGCCATCCGTCGCAGGAACCGCATCATGGGACGGTTAACCGGCTTTGTTCCGGTCAAGCTTACTCTTGAGCTACGGTTAAGATGCGTCAGCCAGAGAACCATTCCGGCGACAAGAAGCAGCACCAGCGGGATGGTTCCGTTCATGACGTCGAACGGAATCGTGGTCGTGAACGTCCAATACAGGCCGGTCAGGGAGCCAAGCGCTGCGAATTGGTAAGGCGCAACAAGCGCGGGCTGCGAAGCCCGGCTCAGCAGTCTGACGTCAAGCGGCGCTTCCGTCCTGCGCATCGTCGCTTGCCGGATGCGGCGAAGGCGGGGGAACGCGCCAAGCCATATCATCAGCATCGGAACAATCAGGACGGGCGGGATGAGCAGGCGGTCCCGCCAGAAGACGGAATCCGTAACCGCCATAAGCCAGATGATGCCTGCAAGAACGCCCGCGCAGGAAATGGACAAGAATATGGCCCAGGTTATTAATTTACGCGCTTTTCGGTTTAAATTCGCCTCTGAACCGCTGAATAGCAGGGCGGACGCCTTGTTGCCGGCAATCCAGGCGAGCAGCAGGGTAAGAAGCAGAAAGCCCCTTGCCACGCTAATAGCTGCAAAATACATACAATCGATTCCTCCGTCCCGGACTTTGCCGCGGAAAATAGTGCATCGGATTCCAAGAAGCCAAGGAAGCTATCCTGTCCGCGATGTGATAATATAGTCATAGTTCATTGTAGCGCCGGCGGACATTCGCCTTAACCGTCCCGAGATGGGATTTGAACTGGACTTTGGGCCGGGAGAAGAAACGTATGCCGGCTGCAGCCGTATTAGAGGAAAGCAAGCAGCAATGCTTACAATGCTAATTACGATAAGGAGGTGAATGCATTGTTAGAGCTGCAGGATTTAATCCCGTATTTTTTCTCGATCAGTATTTTATGTTCGATGGCTTATCTGGCGTATTTCGCCCATCAGAGCGTTGACGCGGAGTTTAATACCTTGCAGAAGCGAGTTGTATGGGAGCCGATTGTTCCGATTGTCGTGGTCATCAGCAGGCTGGAGAGGATCCAGCATTGGCTGGCCCGAAGGATTAAGCGTAAAGAAGCACCGGATGGTGAATCAGCGGATTGTCGCGCTTCGTTTGTGAGGATTACCGAGCACGCACACAAACGAGGAGGCTATTATGAGCAAAAACAATGCATTCACCGCTTTTACTAAAAAATACAGAATTCTCGCAGCCATCGCGATCCTAGTGATCGTCAGCGGCTGCGGCGCCAAAGGAACGATTGATTCCGACACGCCAGGCTTTTTTAACCATTATGTCGTTTTTCCGTTCTCGTATCTGATTCAGCACATCGCCTCTTTCTTTGGCGACAGCTACGGCATGGCCGTTATCGTCATGACGCTGCTCGTGCGGATCGTCCTTCTGCCTCTGATGCTGCGGCAGTATAAAGGCCAGCAAGGCATGAAGCAGAAGATGAGCGTTATTCAGCCGGAGCTGAACAAGCTGAAAGAAAAGTACAAAGAGAAGACACCTGAGAACCAGGCCAAGCTGCAAAAAGAAACGATGGAGCTCTACAGCAAGCATCAGTTTAATCCGATGGCGATTGGCTGTCTGCCTATGCTGATTCAGATGCCGATCCTGACCGGCCTCTATTACGCGATCAAGATGACGCCGGAGCTAGCCCAGCATTCGTTCCTGTGGTTCCAGCTCGGCACGCCGGATCATATTCTGCCGTTCCTGGCTGCAGCGATTTATTACGTGCAGTTCCGCGTATCGCAGATTGGCGTGGACTCTGCTCAGCAAAAGCAAATGGCGATGCTAGGCTTGCTCTCGCCGGTGATGATGGGGATTTTCTCCTTCAGCGCTCCGGCTGCGGTGCCGCTGTACTGGGTTGTCGGGGGAACGTTTATGATCATTCAGACGCTTGTATCGAAGAAGCTATACCCGACGCTGCCTGCAGCGGGGGTTAACGATTCGCCGGCGGTTTCGGCAAAATAATATCCCGTGCGAGTTAAAAGAAGAAGGACGCATGGCCTGTTTGCACAGGTTGATGCGTCCTTTTATTTTCCCGTATTTGGCGATATTTCGCCGTAAGGGGCTGTATACCTCACTCCTTAAGTGCTATACTTGTTATAGCTCCTTACCGCGAGCCGTCAGCCGGTCCGCTGGGAGGCGGCGCTGCTGCGCCCTTTTTCGGATACCTATCGATCAGTTTACTTGTTGCATCCGGCAAGACGATTTGCGGCATTTCCTCTGTAAATAAGCCGAATTTCGGATCGATATCTCTCTCCGTAACGAGATCATCCTTATTGTCCATCGCCCGTTCACACTCCCTTTTTTTGCTCCTGCCGTTAGATTGCCCTATATTTTCACTTACCATTACGATTACATAAGGTCTTAGCACGAGCCCGTCCGGTATATTTTTTTGGTATACCTGTCTGCCCGAGGTTACAATAAAAGGAGGATATGGCTCGGAATATTGATTGAAAAAGGAGGCGTTTTTTCGATGATGAAACATTTTCCGGCAAGTGCCCGCCATTCTGTCGATTTGGGATGGCTCCGCAGCGCGATGAGCTTCTCGTTTGGGGAGTACTTCGATCCCGACAATTCGAGCTTTGGCGTCATGCGGGTATTAAACGATGATACGATCGCACCGGGGCGCGGCTTTGGCGCTCATCCGCACAGCGAGATGGAGATCGTGACGATTCCGCTGACGGGAAGACTGAAGCATGAAGACAACCTTGGCAATATCGAAGTAACATCGGCAGGCGAAGTTCAGCGCATGTCGGCGGGAACGGGAATTATTCACGCGGAATACAACGATTCAGATACAGAGGAAGGCACCTTCCTGCAATTGTGGTTTATGCCGAAAGAACGGGGGCTCGCTCCCTCCTACGAAATGGCCAGCTACGATGAAGCGAAGCTGCAGAATGCGCTGCTGCCGGTTGTGACGCCGGATGGCGCGGGAGATACGGCAAGCATCAATCAGGATATGACGATCTATTTGGGCCGGCTGCAGCCGGGCAGAAGGATCTTTTTTAATCAGAAAACCGGACGCCGCGCCTTTGTTATGGTGCTGGAAGGGAATCTGAACGTGAATGGCATTGCGATGGGACCCAAAGATTCGATCCGCGCGGAATTCGAGCCCGATTTCGTGTTGTCCGCCGCCGAAGAATCCGCCTTTGTGATGCTGATTGATCTGCCGTAAGGCATGCTTGCGAAATGCGGCTGAAAGAGAGCTATATGCTTTTTAGGAGGGTTCAACCATGAAAGAACAGTTACTTATCAAACACGCCGTAGGCGGCAGGACTTTTGTGGATTCATCCAAGCAATCGGTGGCTTACGAGGTGACGCATGAAGCGGGGCAGTGGCAATTCGACGTGCATACGCCAAAGCATGCCGGAATAGAAGAGATTCTGAAGTGGAAGCAGGAGCTGAACGTATTTATTTTCCGGACATACGACGACGGTCGCCCAACGCTGAAGATCTGGTATTCGGTTGCGGCCGATACGGTTAAATACGATGCAGCCGGGGAGAAGCTGACGTTTATTGCGGTATCCTGCATTGAATATATTCCGAATGAATTCGGCTATAAGCTATAAATGATGTACCAAGGAAAAACAACGTTTAATCTTACATAGTTCAAGCTCTTTCGCTTCCTGACGGAGGCGGGAGAGCTTTTTTTGCGCCTGCTCTTCCGCTTAGAAATTTTATGTATGAAATTAGCGGTTATAGGCACTCTAAAGTGACGGGGTTTATGGAGTCCGTACCAGATTAATGTGCAGAAGGAGGCATACATACCTATGTATAACAGAAAAAAAATTCAGGAAGATATTCCGGAGGTCATCACGAAAATTTGGTCATGCGCAAGCGAGGACTGCAATGGCTGGATGCGGGCCAACTTCTCTTTTGACCAAACGCCGACCTGCGTGTTGTGCCAATCCCCAATGATCAGCGGGGAGAGGATGCTTCCTCTGATCGTGAATCTGAATGATTCCGTGAAGCTGAGCGCTGTCGTCAATACGGCCGAATAGCTGGATCGCTCGGGAGGATGCCTTTAGGGGCATCCTCTTCTTTTGTTTCCTTGACAGGGCCCGGAATCGTCATTAGAATGTTTGCGATAAAACGGTTCTGGAGTGGTTGCCTAATGGGAAAAGATAAGGATTCGGCGCAGACACAGGCACCAAAAGCGGTCTTGTGGATGGCTTTGCTGCTTGGCTCGTTGTCTGCGTTTGCTCCTCTATCGATCGATATGTATTTACCGGCTTTGCCGGAGCTTGCGGATGATTTCGGCGCGGGGACGTCGATGTCCCAGCTTAGCTTAACGGCCTGCCTGCTGGGCATATCGCTGGGACAGCTGTTTATTGGCCCGATCAGCGATGTCAGGGGCCGACGCAAGCCTTTATTAATTGGACTCATTGTTTATATTGCGGCTTCGATTCTATGCGTGGCGGCGCCGTCCATTGAGACCTTTGTCCTGCTGCGTTTCGTGCAGGGCTTTGGCGGCGCGGCGGGAATCGTTATATCGCGTGCGGTTGTCCGGGATTTGTTCGAGGGAGCGGGAATGACAAGGTTCTTCTCGATGCTGATGCTGGTGAACGGCGTAGCCCCAATCGCGGCTCCGATTGCCGGAGGACAAATTCTGAAATGGACGGAATGGCGCGGCGTGTTTATTGTTCTGACCGTGATTGGCGCGGTGATGTTTGCGGCGGTATGGTTCGGGATGAAGGAATCTCTTCAGGAGAGGAACCGCTCGCAGGGCGGAGTCCGCAATATGCTGGCGAAATTCCGCCGATTGCTGACGGACCGCGTCTTTATGGGCTACGCGCTGACGCAGGGCTTTGTGGTAGCGGGGATGTTCGCCTATATCTCGGGGTCGCCGTTTGTGATCCAGAACCTGTTTGGCGTCTCGCCGCAGGGCTACAGCTTGTGCTTCGCTATTAACGGGCTTGGCATTATCGCGGCCAGCCAGATCGCCGGGCGGCTTGCCGGCAAGGTAAGCGCGCCAAAGCTGCTTGTTGCCGGACTTAGCCTCGCGTTTGCGGGCGGGCTGGCGCTGCTGATGTCGATTATAGCCGGCTGGGGGCTGTTCGCCGTGCTGGTGCCTTTATTCTTCGTCGTCGCCAGCGTCGGGATTGTGCAGACGGCAAGCTTCTCGCTTGCGATGCAGAACCAGCAGCAGGCGGCAGGCAGCGCATCGGCGCTGCTTGGCTTGCTGTCCTTTGTTTTTGGCGCCTGCATGGCGCCGCTTGTGGGGCTTGGCGGCAGCAAAGCCGCGCTGCCGATGGGGATGGTTATCGCCGCGGCGGAGACCGCGGCCGTGCTCAGCTATGCGCTGCTCGTACGCCGAGCACGCTCGCGCTAGGACAGCGCGGGTTGAGGCATGGCGCCATTGTTGGGCGGCGATAGGACCCTGTCGGGGTCTTATCGCCGCTTTTTTTGCCCTGGTACAGGCGATTAGCGCCTCACAGGGTCTTATTTCTCGCCCTTGGCCTGTTTATGCCGCTTCGGGCGGGCTAGATTGTTGGGTTAGGGCCCTTTAGGGGCCTTAACCCTCAAAACTGGCTACTTCTTCTTGCTGTTAAGATCCCTTAGGGACCTTAAGCCGTCTATAACAGCAGCAGTCCGTCGCCTTTTGCGGTGTTGGGCGTATCTCTGGATAGGGAATTGAGAGGAATGGAAAGGAAAAGAGCTTCTGACGGGACGATCGTCCCGTCAGAAGCTCTTGATTATGTTCATCTTAGGTTAAGAGGGAGGTGGGGGGCTGCCCAACTGCCCAACTGCAGTGCCAGCGCGTATGTTACCTTACTTCACACTGCCGATCGGGGAGGGTGTTCCTTCGCCGAGCAAGCTGCTGCGCCAAGCTGCGTAACGTTCCCACGCAGCCCCGCTGTCGAGCAGCGCTTTGCATTGATACAACGCTTCCTCGACGGATTCGGCGCGGTCAGCCAGACGGAGCCGAACCGCCGCATTCAGCAGAACCTGGTTCACGTAGCCGATATGGGCTTTGCCTTGCAGGACGGCCTCGACGGTCTCGATCTGCTCGGCAGCGCTCCATTCGGTTTTCTCCGGCAGCGTTGCCTCCAAGCCGAATTCCTCCGGATCAATGACGTGCAGTCGCGCCTCGCCATCCTCAACGATATAGGTGCGGGTAGGGCGCTCGATGAACAGATCCTCGGAGCCCTCCGTCCCTTGCACGATAAGGGCCCGGCGGTATTTCAAATCGGTGAGCAGCTTGCTCATCCGGTCGAAGACGGTATTATGGAATACGCCAAAGACGAGGTACGGCGAATGGGAGAAATCGATCAGCTTCTCCGCGGTGTTCAGCACCGTACGCATGCCAAGCTCTTCGCGGATGCCCCGAAGCTCGCCCAGCGGCGGGCACCATTCCTCGGTGTCGACGAACAGCACGCCGGTTGCTTTAGCCGCCTGCACGACGCGGTCCCGCGTCAGCTGCGCTTTCCCGATGCCCAGCTCGGCGAGCATATCCAGCAGCGTTACGCCCCATTTCGGCGGCAGCGATTTCGCGCCGTGCAGCGTAACGGGAAGGCCGGCCGAAGCCAGCACGAAGGCTGTCGCGAACGAGGCGAAGAACGTTTTTACCCGCCCGTCGTATGGTCCCGCGCAGTCCAATCCTTCCTGAATGGGAGCGCGGTAGGCGCTGTTCCGGCATACGTTGACGAACGCTTCGAGTTCCTCGACGCTTTCCATCTTAATCCGTTCGGCAATAAAAAAGGCTCCCATCTGGGCAGGGGTCGCTTTCCGGCTCATGATCCAGTCGGCCGCTTCCAGCGCCTCTTCATAGGTTAAGTCCCTGGCGCCCCTTTTTCCTCGGCCGACTTCTTTTAATAGTGTAGTAAACATCGTCAGCACCCCTTTATTTCTGCTCTTGCAGCAGCTGATAGACTTTCACGATGGATGTCGCGACATCCACGATCCGCTTCCGCTCGTTCATCGCCTGCTTGCGCAGCAGGTCGTAAGCTTCCGCTTCGGATACCTGCTTTATTTTACATAGGATACCCTTGGCCATGTCAATCCACTTCCGCTCTTCCAGCCGCGCCTCCAGCTGCTTGCGCTCGTTCAGCCACTGCTGCCGCTCGAAGCAGGCCTTCGAGCCGAAATGAAGCGCCCAGTGGAGCTCCTGCTCGCTCATCGATGGCGCGAGAATGCCGTCGATCGGCAGATCATCCTCGCAAAAGGCGGCGGACATCGTAGCCGTATCCGCGCTGCACCACCAGAGCATAGGGAGCCTCTTGCGCTGCAAGAGCCGGCTGCCCCAAGCCTTCACTTCACCTAACGGCAGGTGAAAAATGACTGCGTCTGCCTTCGGCAGATGGTTTTTGGCCGTGTCATCCGAGCTTGCATACAGGACGGAATACCCGTATGCCTCCAGCATTTGTTCCAGCTGCTGCGCTTCCGCTTTTCCCCCGGGATTGTCGATCACTAACAGAGAACGCATGTCATCCTCCTCTTCCCTACGAACGAATCTCATTTGTTATTATATATAACATGGAACATGTAAAACTGTCGATACGCACAAATGTTCATTTTTTATGTTAAGTATGTTGACATGAATGTTTCGGCATTGTATAGTAGCGGTAACACACCGACAAAGCTTCCGGCTTTGCGGCACTATAATTTAAACTTTCGTGAATACAATGGCGTATTCATTTGAAGCGGCAATGAAGCCTGTCTTCGTCTTTTGCGGGAATGCACTAGTGCGTCCTCGCGGAATCCGAAGCAGGCTTTTTCTATTTTTCCATACAGATTAAGAGCTAGAGAGAGTGGAGAGGAGAATGACAATGGCGGATCGAAAAAAATTGGTGCTGGTTGGCAACGGAATGGCGGGGGTGCGGGCAATCGAGCATCTGATCAAGCTCGCACCGGATGCATATAGCATTACGATTTTTGGCGCGGAGCCGTACCCGAACTACAACCGGATTATGTTATCCTCGGTGCTTGCGGGCGGAACGGACATGAAGGATATCATCATTAACGACTGGGACTGGTACGCGGACAATCATATTCAGCTGCATGCCGGGCATACGGTCACGAAAATTGATACGAAACGGAAAAAAGTGTACTCCCAGCAAGGGGTAGAAGCGGACTATGACGTGCTGGTTATGGCAACGGGCTCGAATCCGTTTATGCTGCCTTTGCCTGGCGCGAACAAAGAGGGCGTAATTGGCTTCCGGGATATCCGCGATACAGAGATTATGCAGGAGACTTCCCAAAAATACAAAAAAGCAGCCGTCATCGGCGGTGGCCTGCTTGGGCTTGAAGCGGCGCGGGGGCTGCTGAATCTGGGCATGGACGTGCATGTTGTCCATATCAACGGCATTCTGATGAACCGCGAGCTGGATGAGCCGGCTGCACGGATGCTGCAGCGCGAGCTCGAAGCGCAAGGAATGAAATTCCTGCTCAGCAAGCAATCGGCCTCCATTACGGGCAGACGCCGCGTGAAGGCTTTGCAATTCGCGGACGGCAGCGAGGTGGAGGCGGATCTTATCGTGATGGCTGTGGGGATCCGACCGAACGTTGAATTAGCGAAAGCTTCCGGTATCGAAGTCGGCCGCGGGATTATCGTTGACGACTTCATGCGGACGAATATTCCGGATGTGTACGCGGTTGGCGAATGCGCCGAGCACCGGGGAATCGCTTACGGCCTTGTTGCTCCATTGTATGAGCAAGGCGCCGTTCTGGCAAAGCTGCTGGCCGGCGTAGAGACGGAAGGCTACCAGGGTTCCGTTACTTCAACCAAGCTGAAGGTATCCGGCGTTGACGTATTCTCGGCTGGCCAATTCAACGAAGGGCCGGGCACGAGAGCCCTGCGCATTCAGGACGACGTAGCGGGTACGTACAAGAAGATCGTAATCAAGAACGGCAAGCTTGTAGGAGCCGTACTGTTTGGCGATACTTCCGACGGTGCCGAGCTGTTCTCGATTATGAAGAAGGGCGATTCGATCGAAGGCAAGGAGAAGGAGCTGCTGCTTGGCTTCTCGCCTGCAGGCGGGGGTACTTCCTCCGCAGGGGACCGGCTGGCTGCGATGCCGGACGATGAAATCGTCTGCGGCTGCAACGGCGTATCGAAGGGCGCCATTGCCGATGCCGTTCAAAATAAAGGCTGCAATACGATGGCCAGTCTCAAAGGCTGCACGAAAGCTTCCGCTTCCTGCGGAGGCTGCAAACCTCAAGTGGAAGGCTTGCTGAAGCTGTACGCCGGCGATGCGGCGGGCGTGCCGATGAAGGAAGGCATCTGCGGCTGTACGGAGCATTCCCGTGACGAGATCGTTGCGGCTATCAAGGAAATGCGCCTCATGACGGTCAAGGAAGTCATGAACGTGCTGGGATGGAAGAACGAAGGGGGCTGCACGAAATGCCGTCCGTCGCTGAACTACTACCTTGGCATGCTATGGCCGGGAGAATACGAGGATCAGAAGGAATCGCGCTTCACGAACGAGCGCTACCACGCGAACATTCAGAAGGACGGCACCTATTCGGTTGTGCCTCGCGTTTACGGCGGCGTAACCACGCCGTCCGATCTGATCAAAATCGCTACCGTCGCCGAGAAGTATGAGGTTCCGATGGTGAAGTTCACCGGCGGGCAGCGGCTTGACCTGCTGGGCGTGAAGAAGGAGGATCTGCCGAAGATTTGGGAGGAGCTTGACATGCCTTCCGGCCATGCTTACGGCAAGACGCTCCGCACGGTAAAAACCTGCGTCGGCAACACCTTCTGCCGATTCGGCACGCAGGATTCGATCGCCATGGGGATCCGGATGGAGAAAGCCTACGAGCGAATGACGGCTCCGGCGAAAGTAAAGCTTGCCGTATCCGGCTGTCCGCGCAACTGCGCGGAAGCAACGATCAAGGATCTTGGCATTGTCGCGATCGACGGCGCCTGGGAGCTTCACGTAGGCGGCAACGGTGGCATCCACGTCCGCGCGACCGAGCTTCTCTGTACCGTGAAGACGGAGGATGAAGTGATGGAATGGTCCTCGGCTTACCTGCAATATTACCGCGAGAATGCGACATGGAACGAACGTACCGCGCAATGGATTGAACGCGTTGGCCTGGACCATGTCAAGAAAGCTCTCGAGAAGCGGGAAGACCGCCTGGCCTTGGTGGAGCGTCTGGAGAAGACGCTCAGCTATACTACGGACCCTTGGAAAGAAATTATAGAGAACAAAGAGCTGCGCAAAAACTTCGAGCAATTATCCGCTCCGCAGCCGGCGCAAGGATAGGGGGAGCTACTATATGGTGACAAAGGTGCTTGTGGCGAAAATGACGGATATCGACGTATTGGGCTCTCGAACGGTGCAGATCGACAACACGGACGTTGCTATTTTCCGCTTGGCAGACGGCAGCGTGAAGGCAATCGAGAACAAATGCCCGCATAAGGGCGGCAGGCTTTCGGAAGGGATGGTGTGCGGCACGGCCGTACACTGCCCGCTGCATGACTGGAAGATAGACCTGAAGAGCGGACGCGTGCATGAGCCGGACGACGGCTGCGTCAAGACGTTCGAGACGGAGATTGACCCGGGCAGCGGCGAGATCTATATCACCTTGTAAAGCGGAAAAGAGACAATAAGCCCGACACTTTCGAAGTATGAATCATCACGATAGCTGGCGGTGATCATTCATTAGGTGGACGCTTTCGAAGTATGAATCATCACGATAGCCCATATACGGGCTATCGCGGTGATCATTCATTTTAGGAGGAATGGAACATGGACTACGTGAAACCGGCTGAAGTACTGGAATCGATGGTAGAGGCAGGGACGGCAAAGGCGGAAATGAGCGCCTCGCAAATGCTGATGAGGGGATTTTTGGGCGGCGGCATTCTGGCATTCGCAACTACGCTCGCCTATACGGCCACAACGCAAACTTCACTGGCTCTAACCGGAGCTATTATTTTCCCGATCGGCTTTGTCATCATCGTTCTTCTGGGGCTTGAGCTCGTGACCGGCAGCTTTGCGCTTATTCCTCTATCGGTCTTCAAACGGAAAACCTCCCTATCCCGGATGCTGGCCAACTACGGGCTTGTCATTATCGGCCACCTGATCGGCTGCGCGGTATACGCGGCTTTATACGGCATGGCGGTTACGAAGATGGGGACGGATATGACGAATCCGCTTGCCCAAATGCTCATTCAAGTCAGCGAGACCAAGACGTTGGGTTATCAAAAAATGGGCTTCGACGGGATCGTACTTGTGTTTATTAAGGCGATTCTATGCAACTGGATGGTAACGCTGGGCGTCGTCATGGCGATGACCTCCAAATCGACTTTGGGCAAAATCGTTGCAATGTGGCTGCCGATTCTGATGTTCTTCGAGCAAGGCTTCGAGCATGCGGTCGTTAATATGTTCGTCATCCCTGCCGGCATGATGCTTGGCGCAGACGTATCGGTAGCGGACTGGTGGCTGTGGAACCAAATTCCGGTGCTGCTCGGCAACTTTGTTGGCGGCGCTTTGTTTACCGGCTTTATGTTCTACTGGTCGCATAACAAGAAGGCAAAGGACTCCGAAAGCTCTTCCTCCTCCTCTTCCGCAAAGTCGGGACTTCCAGCCAAGCCGGCGCTTGCTGCCGAGAAAAGCGGTCTGTAATGCGGGCGGCGGCAGCGGGTAAGGTATACATTGTTGGAGCGGGCCCGGGCGATCCGGAGCTGATCACGGTGAAGGCGATGCGGCGAATCGGGCTGGCGGACGTGATCCTGTACGACCGGCTCGTGAATGAAGAGCTTCTCGCTTACGCCCGCGCGGATGCGGAGCTGGTGTACTGCGGCAAGGCGCCTAATGCTCACGCGATGCCGCAAGAGGAGATTAACGCAGCGCTTGTCGCATACGCCAAGCTAGGGAAGACGGTCGTTCGCCTGAAAGGGGGCGACCCCTTCGTCTTCGGGCGCGGCGGCGAGGAAGCGCTGGAGCTGGCGGAGCACGGCATCGAGTGGGAGATCGTGCCGGGCGTCACGTCGGCCATTGGCGCGGCGGCTTCGGCGGCGATTCCGCTGACGCATCGCGGAAAGGCGGCGTCCTTCGCCTGCGTGACCGGCAATCGCTGCCATGGCGACCAGGAGCCGGTCCGCTGGGATTTGCTTGCGCATAGCGTGGATACGCTGGCGATCTACATGGGCGTCAGCCAGCTCGCCGTAATCCGCGGGGAGCTGCTGAAGCATGGCAAGGCAGCAGCTACGCCGGTTGCGATTATTGAGCGCGGCACAACAAGCAAGCAGCGTGTAATTACGGGAACGCTTGCCGACATTCATAAGCTGGCGGTGTCTTTTAAAGTGGTCAACCCGGCGCTGATCATTGTGGGCGAAGTGGTCAGGGTTCGCGAGCAGCTTCTGCTGGCGGAGCGGCAGGCGGAAGCCTGGGTTATGTGATCATCCTCCAAAATAGGCGGGGTTTTACAAAAAAACGGATTGACAGTTATTTCTTCGGATGGTAAAGTGACAAATATCTTAAACAAATCGAAAGGAGGATTACGGCATGAATCCAATTGTAGGCGTTCATCAACAATTTAACCAAATGCATACTAAATTTATGAGCGTAATCCATCCGCGCGTCGAATCTCTTTGATCTTTAGGGGTATCCCATTAGAATCAAAGGCGCATGGTTACGTAACCGTAACCGTGCGCCTTTTTTGATGCAGCGGGCCAACTTGTGCCCGATTACTGCCAAAGGAAGCGTATCGTTATCTAACGGTGCGCTTCCTTTTTTTGCGGTTTTGTGGGGGAAGATGCTTGGATGGAAACGGGAGGTGTCTAACAGAAACTATGTTTATCGTACTTAAGAAGCTTCGATGGTTTTTCGCAATGAATTGGAAAAGATATACGCTAGCCTGCGTGCTGCTCATCATCACGGGGTTTCTCGACGTCATTCCGCCTTGGCTGATTGGCCATACGATTGACGGGATTCATCAGGGCAGGCTGGACGCTACGGGCTTTATGCAGGTCGTGGCGGGCTGGGTCGCCGTAACGGTGGTCGGCTACGCGATCACTTACGTGTGGCACTATAAGCTGTTTGGCGGTGCCTTCGTACTGGAGCGGCTGCTCCGCTCGAGACTGATGCGTCATTTCCTCAAGATGTCGCCAACCTTTTATGAACGGAACCGGACGGGCGACCTGATGGCCCGTTCCACGAATGACCTGAATGCGGTTGCCACAACGGCCGGATTCGGCATTCTGACGCTGATTGACTCCACTTTCTTCATGCTGACGATTCTCGGCATTATGGCGGCGATGATCAGCGTTAAGCTGACGCTGGCGGCGCTTCTGCCGCTGCCGTTCATCGCGCTTGCGATGAAGCATTTCGGAGGTAAAATCCATGAGCGCTTTATGCAGTCGCAGGACGCTTTCGGCGAATTGAACGACCAGGTGCTGGAATCGGTATCGGGGGTACGGGTTATCCGCGCCTTCGTGCAGGAGGAAGCAAGTCAGGATCAATTCCGCAAGAAAACCGACGAGGTCTTTCAGAAAAATATCGAGGTGGCCAAGATCGATGCGCTTTTCGAGCCAACGATCAAAATTCTGGTCGGCCTCAGTTATCTGATCGGCTTATGTTATGGCGGTTATCTCGTATTCCATAGCGAGATTACGCTCGGCGAGCTGGTCTCCTTTAACGTCTATCTCGGGATGCTGATCTGGCCGATGTTCGCGATTGGCGAGCTGATCAACATTATGCAGCGGGGCAACGCTTCGCTTGACCGGGTAGAAGAAACGCTTGGCTACAAGCCGGATGTGCAGGATGCGGAGAACACCATTGATGTGACCGCCCCGGCAACGATTGCTTTTGACGATGTAACGTTCCGTTATCCGTCGTCGGTGGTAGATAATTTGAGCGATGTAAACATCAGTCTGCGCCAAGGCCAGACGCTAGGTATCGTCGGCCGTACGGGCAGCGGCAAAACAACGCTGCTCAAGCAGCTGCTGCGCGAATATCCGGTTGGCGCCGGCGAGATCAAGATTACCGGGCAGCGGCTTGAAAAGCTGCCGATGGAACGGCTCCTTGGCTGGATCGGCTACGTGCCGCAGCAGCCAATCCTGTTCTCGAAGACGATTCGCGAGAATATTATGTTCGGCAAGAAAGGCGAAACGACGGAAGAGGATATGCAGCGTGCGCTTGCAAGGGCTTCCTTCGCCAAGGATATTCAATTCCTGCCTGACGGGCTGGAAACCATGGTCGGCGAGAAGGGCGTTGCGCTCTCCGGCGGTCAGAAGCAGCGGGTCAGCATCGCCCGCGCGCTTATCGCCGATCCGGAAATCTTGATGCTGGACGACGCGTTGTCCGCGGTAGACGGACGGACCGAGGCCGAGATTATCGAAGGCATCCGGACGGAACGCGCAGGCAAAACGACACTAATTACGACTCACCGGCTGTCCGCGGTGCAGCATGCCGACCACATTATCGTGCTCGATGAAGGACGTATTGTTCAGCAGGGTACCCATGATCATCTTGTGAAGCAGGATGGCTGGTACAGAGAGCAGTACGAGCGGCAGCAGCTGGAGTCGCTGATTGAATCATAGGAAAGAGAGGCGTTTACGAACAATGGGTCAAACAGGTAAACGATTGTTTCAATACGCCATGCTTTATAAAAAACCGATCATTGGAGCGTTAGTTCTGCTCTTGCTGGCCGTATGCGCGGAGCTGGCGGGGCCGTTTATTGCAAAGCGGATGATCGATCAGAATATTCTCGGCATCGAGAAGAGCTGGTACGAGGTTGCGGCGGATGAGCCGTACGCAGTTTCTTATAAAGATAAATGGTATAAGCGCGAAGACCACTTCGCGGCCGGCGAGGCTAGAGGCGCCGAGGTGCATCTGCTTCAGGCCGGCAGAAAATTTTACTGGTATGAAGGCACCCTTCCCGCCGTGGAAGGCGTGCGCAAGGTGGCGGACGGCCAGATGACCGTCACCGACAAAACAACCGGAGAGAATGCCGCGTTCCCGGTTGCCCTGATTTCGGCTAAAGAGCTGTATCAGTTCTACAAGCCGGAAATTCCAAGCCTGATGAAGCTTGCCGGACTCTATGTCGGACTTCTTGTGCTTGGCGCGGTATTCACTTACGGACAGCGGCTCCTGCTGCAGACCTCCGCGAACCGGATTGTCCGGCGCATGCGCAATGACGTATTCGCCCATACGCAGCGGCTTCCGGTGAATTACTTCGACACGCTGGCCGCAGGCCAGGTCGTCTCCCGGATTACGAACGATACGGAGGCGATCCGAGAGCTGTATGTGGCGGTACTCGCGAACTTCTTCTCCGCGATCGTGTACATGACGGCGATCTACGGAGCGTTGTTCCTGCTGGATCCAAGACTTGCGCTGTTTGCGCTGCCGCTTGTGCCGATCCTGCTCGTCTGGATTAATCTGTACCGCCGCTTTGCGGCCCGTTACAACCGGATTATCCGGACGAAGCTGAGCGAGATTAACGCGATGATCAACGAATCCATCCAAGGGATGGCGATTATCCAGGCGTTTCGCCGTCAGAAAGAGACCTTTAAAGAATTCGACGAGCTGAACGAGCATTATTTTACGTATCAGAACAAGCTGCTGAGCTTGAACTCGATTACGTCGCATAACCTGGTCAACGTCGTCCGCAACATCATCTTCCTTATCGTCATCTGGTTCTTCTGGGGCGACTGGTTCGGCGCTGCCATCGGGGTAGGCGTACTGTACGCGTTCGTCGATCTGATGAACCGGATGTTCCAGCCGATCGTTGGTGTCGTGAACCAGTTGTCCAATCTGGAGACGGCAAGGGTATCCGCGGAGCGGGTGTTTACCCTGATGGATCAGCCGGGCGTTGAGGTTGAACCGGGCATGATGGAGCGTTACAAGGGCGAAGTGAAATTCGATAACGTTTCGTTTGCCTACAAGAAGGATGAGTATGTATTGAAAAACATCTCCTTCACCGCCCGTCAAGGCGATACGGTGGCACTCGTTGGCCATACGGGCTCCGGCAAAAGCTCGATTATGAACCTGCTGTTCCGGTTCTACGATTCCAATGAGGGCAGCATCATTATCGACGGCAAGGATGTGCTGGATATTCCGAAGCAGCATCTGCGCCAGCATATGGGCATCGTTCTGCAGGATCCGTTCCTGTTCACCGGCACCATTGCCTCGAACATCAGCCTGAACAACCCGGCGATCAGCCGGGAGCGGGTGGAGCAGGCGCTCCGCGACGTTGGCGCCTACGACATGTTCGCGCAGCTTCCGGGCGGCATCGATGCGGAAGTGATCGAGAAGGGCAGTACGCTGTCCGCCGGCCAACGCCAGCTGATTTCGTTCGCGCGGGCGCTCGCTTACGATCCCGCGATTCTGATTCTTGACGAAGCAACCGCAAGCATCGATACAGAGACAGAGGCCATCATTCAAGAAGCGCTGGATGTGCTGAAAAAGGGCCGTACGACGTTTGTTATTGCCCACCGTCTATCAACCATCCGCCAGGCGAATCAAATTCTGGTGCTGGACCGCGGCCGCATCGTCGAACGCGGCAACCACGATGAGCTGATGGACCACCGCGGTAAATATTTCGCGATGTACCAGCTGCAGCAAGGCTCGGCTGTTACCGCATCTTAATCGAAGACGGGATAGGGGAAGGGTTCTCCCCGATTCCGGTTATGAGAAAAGCACCTCCATGCAGCCGGCTGGCTTGCTGGAGGTGCTTTTTTTCTTGGCATTTGGCTTTGATTTTTATTCCGTCTTGAACGTGTCGATCGCTTTGTTCAGTTCGGATGCCAGGTTGCGAAGCTGCGCGGACGAGCTTGCCACCTCCTGCATGGAAGCGAGCTGCTCCTCGGAAGCCGCGGCTACGCGCTGGGACTGGATGGAGGATGCTTCGGCAATATGCTCCAGCTGGTCAAGCGAAGCCGCGATCTCCTCGCTGCCTGCCGACATTTGCTCGGAAGCCGCTGAAACCTCCTGGATTTGCGAGGAAACCTGGCGGATAGCTTCGTGAATGGAACGGAACGATTCGCCTGCCTGATGGGAGACGGAGCGGCCTTCGCGGGCGCCTTCGGCCGCTTTTTCCATCGAGACAACGGCTTCGCTTGTCCGGCTGCTGATGCCGCTCAGGATTTCGCTGATTTGATCCGATGACTCCTTCGAGCGTTCGGCCAGCTTGCGGATCTCTTGGGCAACAACGGCAAAGCCTTTGCCGTGCTCGCCTGCCCGGGCTGCTTCAATCGATGCGTTAAGAGCGAGCAGGTTCGTCTGCTTCGATACTTCGCCAATCATCTCGAGAATGGAACCGATCCGGCTGTTCATTTGCTGCAGCTCCTGCATGACGGTTACCGTTTCGCCGACATTTTGCTCAATCACCTGCATTTGGTTGACTGTCCGGTTAATAACCGTATCGCCGGCATTGGCAAGCTCGGAAGCGTCGGTAGCCAACTCGGATACGGAAGCGGAGGATTCCGCAATCCGCTGGATGCCGACGGTCATCTCGTTCATCGCGCGCTGGCATTCCTGGAAGCTTTGCAGCTGCGTATCCGCTCCGGCGGCAACCTCTTGAATGGCGTGAGCGACTTCTTCGGTAGCCCGCGAGGTCTGCTCGGCGCTTTCCTGCATGATGGAGGATGAGCCTGCAACCTCGCCCGCGGTAGACCGAATATGGCTGGCCAGCTGACGAAGGCTCGCGATCATTTCGTTAAAGGCATGGGAAGCCTGGCCGATCTCGTTGCCCGTAGTGACCGGTACCGTGGCGGTCAGATCGCCTTTTGCGGCAAGGGCGGCTACTTGGCTGAGACGCTTCAAAGGCCTGATCGCATATCGCACGATCACTACGATGAGGATAATGGCGATCGCATCGCAAGTAATCCCGACGTTAAGGACCTGCCACATTCTGCGGTCGAGCTCCGCTTGCACGTTGTCATAGTCGAAATCGGCTCCAAATATCGCAACCGTTTTATTGGAGTTGTCTTTGATGGCCATCAGATAGCTGACCCAAGTTCCCATTTCGTCTTTGTAGGTAGCTACTCGGGCAAAGCCGTCTTTCATCGCTTTATCGTAGCCCTTGAGAAATGCCGGTGACAGCTCGTAGGGAGTGCCCGGCGTAAGTCCAGCCTGCGTAAGAGCTCCGGTACCCTGCAGCGTGGTGAGATAAGTTTTGCCGTCTTTTTCAAGTTTGTCCGGTTGCAGAACATAGACGTTGGAGACTTGGTCGTTGGAGTTCATGGCTTCCAAAAATAGCGATAGATTGTAAAATTCCGTGGAGCCCTGCGTTTTTCCTTTATTCAGCTGCTCCTGCGCAGAGGTAATCAGGTCGATTTTGGCGCTGGTAATATTGCCAAGGGTCTTGACCGTACGGGACATTTCATCGAAATAGGCATCTTTCTGATTGTTTGTCGTCATCGATACCATTGCCCCGATAGTGGCTAGAAACAGAAGGGCGAGCACAACGGAAAGGACGAGCGCTAAACTGGTTTTTCTCTTCTTGAACATTCATTATCCCTCGTTCTTTATGTAGTTGATCGGCTGCCTGAGCAAAGATGTCTTCATCTTATAACCAACTATAACAGCCATATATTAGGTAAGTTCGCGAGGCCATGTTAGAAAAGTATTTGGCATCGGTACTTACTCTTTTTTTCGGCGCATGGGGACCCGGAGTTTAGTTCTGAGACAATTCTAATCTTTGGCAATCTGCTAATTAAGAGTGATGTTCAAAATCTGTTCATAGAAGAGAGATACAATGGAAGCGTAATTGTAAATCCTGGATGGAAAGGCGGAATGTTATGCGTAGAAGCAAAGCGATTGCGGCAAGCCTAATGGCCCTTACCCTGGCGCTTGGAGGAGGATTGGCGTACGCGGCCGGCTCCGACTCGTCTGCATCGGCTTCCTCTTCTGTGGCATCGGATCAGGCATCGTCGTCCGGAGCGCAGCAGGATAAGCACGGAAAATTTGCCGGCAAGCGCGGCGGATTTGCCCAGCTGGCGGGTCTGGAGAGCAAGCTGACGGATTATTTGAAGCTGTCTGCGGAAGAGCTTAAAACCAAGCTTGAGACGTCTACCTTGGCTGAGGTTGGAGCGGCGCAAGGGATCGGCCGCGAGGATTTGAAAGCGAAGCTGGTGGAATGGATCGACGCTGCGGCAGCGGCCGCGCCGAAGAAGGATGGTACGGCGGCAGAAGGTAATTCGGTCAAAAAGCCGGACAGCTCGGCTATTGCTGATAAGCTTCTGGATTCGAAAGGGTTTGCGGCAGCCGGGAAAGGCTTTGCGGGTAAAAGGCATGGGAATGGTGGAGCTATCGTATTTGGCGATAAGGAAGCGCTCGCCAAGCTGCTCGGATTAACGTCGACGGAGCTTAAAACGGCACTGAAGGACGGTCAGACACTTGCCGCTATTGCGGACAAGCAAGGCGTAAGCCTGCAAAGCGTGATCGACCTAGGGGTAAACGCCGTGAAGGCCAAGCTTGAGGAGGCGCTCGCGAGCGGCAAGGTTACGCAGGAGGAGTACGATGCGAAGCTGCAAGCGGTCACGGATGAGGTGACGAAGCAAGTAAACGGCGAGTGGGAAGCGCCTAAAGGCGTACGCGGCGGTTTTGGGGGCGGCGCCCACTTCGGCGGCGGTCACGGCGGCAAGCTGCAAGGCGAAGCCGGCAAACAGGCAGCGCCGGCGGCTTCAAGCTCGACCATGGCTTAATAGAAAATGCGGTACTCGTAGCCAACTGCGAGTACCGCATTTTTTTGTCCTGCTGGTGGCTTGCGAGGTGAATAGCAGAAAAAACTGTGTTGTAGCGGTTGATGAGTGGTCACGTGGGTCCAAAATAGCTCAATAAGACGGTTTTTCCGTACTACAGAGGCTGGAGTGGTGGCGTGCAGGCTGTGAAGAGCCAAATAAGAGGAAAAAACCGAGTTACAGTGGGGTTTGCACGGTCACGTGGGTCCAAAATAGCTCAATAAGTTGGTTTTTCCGTGCTACAGGGGCCGGATTGGTAGCGTGCAGGCTGCAGAGAACCAAATAAGTGGAAAAAACCGTATTGCAGTGGGAGGTGAGTGGTCACATGGGGTCGAAGCAGCGAGATAAGACGGTTTTTCCGTGCTGCAGCGACAGCCCCATAGTAGTGGCGAACGCCAACCCACCATTATGGGAGCGCACAAGAAAGGACGGAGCAGAAGCTGCTCCGTCCTTTTTTGTGCGATTATTCAGGCTTTCAATACGTCGTGGTCGACGTAACGCTCGCCGTTCAGCTCGCTGATGATGTTGATTGCCACTTTGGCGCCGTCGCCTGCGGTGATAACCGCATGAACGCTGACGCCTGCAACCGTACCTGCTGCCCATACCCCAGGGATATTGGTGCGGCCCGCCGGATCCACATCCGCCACGGTTTTGATGCGCGGCTCCGTGCCCGGTTTTGTCGCTACGCCAATATGCTGCGCCAGATCAACCAAAGCGCCGGTTGCCAGCAGCACATGCTTCGCCTCGTACGTTCCCTGGTCCGTTACAACGGACAAGCCGCCTTCGATTGGCGATACGCCCGTAACGGTCTCTTCTTTTAACTCTGCGCCAAGCCGGACGGCTTGCTTCTTGCCTGTATCCACTAGATTGGGGCCGCCAATCTCGGTAATGCCGTAATAATTCTCGAACCATGCCCGTTTGGTCATGCCTTTGTTGTTCTCGAGCAATAACGTTTGCTTGCCTGCTTTTGCCGTAAAGATTGCTGCGCTTGCACCGGCCGGACCGGCGCCAATAACGATGATATCGTACATCATTCCAGCCTCCTACGTAACATTAGTAAGTTTCACCAATATTATAAGTCCGGCCGATGGGGACAAGCAATCGCTCCAGCTTTTTCATAAAATTTTCAAATTAATGGCTGTATTTTGGTTGACCGAAGACTAATCCTTTTGATATAGTTCAACTATCGAATAGTTCAATAATGAAACTAAATAATTAAGACGAGAGGAATACACCTATGGTTATAGACAACGAAATGCTGGGGCAGATCATCCGCCGATACGAAGGGGCGCATTTTACCGTTGAACGCAGGCTGACGGCCATGTTCCGCGATTTGATGCCGGAGGATCTGACTTTTGATCAATCCTCGACGCTGCGTTATTTGCGCACTATGGGGGTGTGTACGTCTACCGAGCTTGCTGATGCCTTCTGCGTAGGCAAAAGCTCGATTACCGCCATCATTACGCGCTTGTTCGATAAACAGCTGCTGGAAAGAATGCCGGACGAGAAGGACCGCCGCGTCACGCTGCTGAGACTGACCGACGAAGGCATACGGATGGCCGATGCGGTGGAACGCAAGATCCAAGAGCTGATCGCGAAGTATTTGCAGCATTTTGACCAGCAGGAAGCACTTGCGTTTATTGAGACTTATGAGAAGCTGGCCATGGTTATGTCACAGCCGCCGGGAGATGGAGAGGAGCTAGAGAAAAAATGAAGACGGTAATCAAAGCAAGATGGATTCTGCTTGTTGTCTGGATCGCGGTAATGGTTGGGCTTATGCTAAGCGCACCCAATATGCAGGACCTTGTCCGCGAGAAAGGGCAGGTGAATGTGCCCGACGGCTATTCCTCCACAATCGCTGCTGACATGGAGAAGGCAATCGGCACGAAGGACGCCGGTGGCGGCGGTGCCTCTACGGTACTCGTTTTCCATAAGGACGGCGGATTATCGGATGATGATCTGGCCAGCATACAAGGCGGCATCAACAAGCTGAAGGAAGAAAAAGACGAGCTGCGCATCACTTCGCTGACCACGCATTTCGATACGCCGGAGCTGGCGAAGCAAATGGTGGCGGAAGACGGCTCCACCGTGCTGGCGCTCGTCAACGTGAATCTGGACGGAGCGGAGCTTGCCGAGGTTCGCGATCATTTGTACGACGCGCTTAAAGACGTCAAGATTGATCACTATTACACGGGCAACTGGCTTATTTCGGAGGACGTTGTCACAAGCTCGCAGGAAGGGCTGAAGAAAACCGAATTTATTACCGTCGGCTTTATTCTTATCATTCTGTTCGTGGTATTCCGTTCGGCGGTAGCTCCGATTGTACCGCTTCTGACGGTTGGTTTTACTTACATGGTGACGCAGTCCATCGTTGCTTTTCTCGTCAAATACATGGACTTCCCGCTCTCCAACTTTACGCAGATTTTCCTCGTTGCCGTATTGTTCGGGATCGGGACCGACTACTGCATTTTGTTGATCAGCCGGTTTAAGGAAGAGCTGTCGCACCGCGGCGGCCATATTCCGGAATCGATTGTCGCTACTTACAAAACAGCAGGCAGAACGGTGCTTTTCTCCGGCTTGGCCGTACTGGTCGGCTTTGCCTCCATTGGCTTCTCGACCTTTATTCTATACCGCTCCGCGGTGGCGGTAGCCGTCGGAATCGCCGTGCTGCTGCTGGCTTTGTTTACGATCGTGCCGTTCTTCATGGCGACGCTTGGGCCTAAGCTCTTCTGGCCTTCGAAAGGCTCGCTGGAGCATAAGCCGAGCGGCTTGTGGGGAGCGGTTGGCAGCTTCTCGCTGAAACGCCCGATCTGGGCGCTCGTTATTTTGGCGGTGCTGGTCGTGCCTTTC
Organism: Paenibacillus sp. ATY16; assembly: GCF_003399985.2. Classification (NCBI taxonomy): domain Bacteria; kingdom Bacillati; phylum Bacillota; class Bacilli; order Caryophanales; family Paenibacillaceae; genus Paenibacillus; species Paenibacillus sp. ATY16. The sequence goes on from NZ_NMOK02000004.1 coordinate 404,987, forward strand.
CTTACGGCATACAAAGGCTCCTTGTCATTTAACTCGCTCGACGAAATTGGCGATAAATATGATTCGGTCAAGGCCTTTAACATCATTGCGGACAGCTTTGGTCCAGGCGAATCACTGCCAACGACGGTTGTCATGAAATCCGATAAACCGCTGGATACCTCTGACGGACTTGCGGCGCTTGAGCAGATCAGCCGCGAGCTTGGCAAGGTTGACGGCGTAAAAACGGTCCGCAGCGCAACGCGCCCGACCGGCGATGCAATGGACGATTTCCTCGTGTCGGACCAGGTCGGTACGCTGGAGGACGGACTTGGGCAAAGCAATGACGGGCTTGGCAAAATCGGCTCCGGGCTCTCTGACGCCAGCTCCGAGCTAAGCAAAAACGGGCCAAAGCTGAACGATGCGGCGGCTGGCGCCGGCAAGCTGGTGGATGGCACCAATGCGCTGAAGAGCGGCATCGACCAGCTGGGTACCGGGCTAAAGCAGATTGAACGCGGTCTGCAGGACGGTTCGGCGGGAGCCAAGGAATTAACGGCCGGGCTGAAGCAGGCCCGGGCAAGCGCCGATCAGCTAGCGGCTGCAAGCCGGGATCTGCTGAAGGGCTACCAGCAGGCGGGCGGCGGATTAACGCAGCTTACGCAGGCTTATCAGTCGGTTGCATCCGAGCAGGCGAAGCTTGCGGACGGATTGTCGAGTTTGGAGCAAGGCATTTCGGGACTTAGCGCAACCCACCCGGAGCTCGCGGAGGATGCGGCTTACCAGCAAGCGTTAAGCTCGGTGAAGCAGCTTGGGCAGCAAGCTTCCGGTCTGAGCGGGCAGATGTCCCAGCTTAATGCCCAGCTTACCGGCGTGAGCGGCGGGCTGGACAAAGCCAACACCGGCTACAAGCAAGCCGCTGACGGGCAAGCGGCGCTTGCGGCGGGACTCGCCAAGCTGGCAAACGGCATTTCCGATCTGCAAAAAGGAATTGAGCAGGCGGCGAACGGCCAAGGCCGGATCGTCTCGAAGCTGCCTGGCGTTACGCAAGGTCTGGATCAGCTGTCGAATGGGCAGAAGGAGCTGCAATCCGGCTTTACGGAGCTGAACAGCCAGCTTGGTCAACTGACGGATGGACTGGATCAAAGCGTCGACGGCTTGACGCAAGTGACGGACGGACTGTCTTCGGCGAAAGGGTATTTGAATGAACTGTCTTCCTCGCCGAACAAGCAGATGACGGGCTGGTTCATTCCGGCTGAAGCGATTAAGAATGACGACTTCCAGCAAGCGCTGAACGTTTATTTGTCCGAAGACCGCAAATCGGCGAAGTTTGACGTCGTCTTCAGCGGCAACCCGTACGAAGAGGAAACGATGTCGCGGATTGATGATCTGGAGGCGGCCGTAGGACGCGGCTTGCAGGGAACTCCTTATGACGGTCATGTCACTTACGCGGTTGGCGGCGTCTCCAGCATGAACAACGATCTGAGCAATATTTCGAATGCGGACTATTCCCGTACGGTTATGCTCATGATTATCGGCATCGCGATTATTCTTATTATCTTGTTCCGTTCCTTCATCATGCCGCTGTATATGATTGCTTCGCTGCTCGTGACGTTCTACACGTCGATGGCAATCACCGAGGTCATCTTCGTCCGCATGCTGGGGCATACCGGCATCAGCTGGGCGGTTCCGTTCTTCGGCTTCGTTATGCTCGTGGCGCTGGGTATCGACTACAGCATCTTCCTGATGGACCGCTTCAAGGAGTACCGCGATCAGCTTTCGGAGGCCGAAGCGATTCTGGCGGCGATGAAAAACATGGGCACCGTCATTATGTCGGCAGCCGTTATTCTGGGCGGTACCTTTGCGGCGATGCTTCCTTCGGGGGTTATGTCGCTCCTCCAGATCGCCACAATCGTGCTCTGCGGCTTGTTCCTTTACGCGCTGGTGATGCTGCCTCTGTTCATTCCGGTTATGGTGCGGATGTTCGGCAAAGCGAATTACTGGCCGTTTATGAAAGAGGATGGTGAGCGGGGTGTTCCTCTGAGAGGGCAAGAGGTTCATACGCATTCTAAAGATATGTAAAAAAAGCGGCTGCTCCGGGGATAACCCTGGCACAGCCGCTTTTTCTATAGGGGAAGGCTTCTTCTGCTGTCTAACATTTCAACATAGAAGAAGGCGCGTCGCTGTCAGTAACTAGTTCGTTACTTTACGTTGGAAATTATCGATCTGTTTACCCTTGGAAGTTGCTTGCGTTAGAGTTTAACGCACCTGCTGCCGCTGCTCGGTACATTCATGGTACGGAATACAACATATTGACCTTGTGAGCCCAGTAATCGGTAATATCCTGCACGGAATGCAGCATAATAGCCCAAATGAGTCTATTATGACGTAAATCGTTGAAATATCCTGCACTTCATGCAATATAATGCGTTAGACCATCCGATATTGGGCAAATATACTGCTTTTCGAGCAGGGGGAGTTCGGCTGACCACAGCCAGGCCAGCCATCAACAGGAACCCTTCCATCGTCCAAATGACGCATGAGAGGGTTCCTGTTCCTCCTCTTAGATATGCGCGAGCACCGTACCGCCGTAAACAAAGGCGATGCAGATGACGATGGCGGGATGGATCTTTTTGCGCTCCATCAGCCAGTAAGCCACGGCCGCAATGCCAAGCGTCTGCCACAGGTTGGTGGAATGGATCGACGTATCGACCATCTGCCAGGTGAGCAGCACCATCATGATGGCGACAACCGGTTGAACAAGCAGCGTCATTCCTTTCACAATCGGGGACTGACGGTGCTTCTGCAGCAGCTTAAGCAGGAAAATCAGCGCGACGGCGGAAGGGATGATCGTAGCCGCAAGCGCAAGCACGAGGCCGGGCCAGCCGGCAACGTCATAGCCGATAAACGCGGCGATCTTGGTCGCGATTGGTCCGGGCAAGGCGTTGCCCAGTGCAAGAATATTCGAGAATTCGGCGTCGTTCGTCCAGCCGTAGTGCGTAACGATCTGGTTATACATCAGCGGGATAGAAGCAGGACCGCCGCCATACCCAAGGACGTTGGCAACGAAGAAGCCGATAATAAGGTCGAGCCAGTCCATTATTCCTCGCCTCCCTCAGAGCGTACGCGCCGTTTGCTTTTCCACTTGGCAACCCAGCCCGCCGCTTTGAAATGGACCGCTCCGTACGCAAGAAAAGCGACGATAACGATCGCATCTTCAATATTAATAACTTGCAGAAGGAGAAAGGCGACGATAAACATGGCGAAGCCCATCCATTTGCCTAGTCCTTTGACGGCACGGTTCGCGAATTCGTAAGCCATAACGCCAAGCATAACGGCAATGACCGGAATAACGGCGGAGATCATTCCTTGAATGACAGTCGAATCGCTTAGATACTGCACCACCGACAGCAGCGCAATCATGGCGATGGCCGAAGGCAGGATGTGGGCTAGAACGGAGACTACTGCGCCAAGCCAGCCCTTGCGTCGGTAGCCGAGGTAGGCGGCCATTTTGGTGGCGATAGGTCCCGGGAGGGCGTTAGCCAGCGCCAAAATCTCGGCGAATTCATCATCATCGATCCAATGATAGCGGGTAACGGCTTCATAACGGATAAGCGGAATAACCGACGGTCCGCCGCCATAGCCTAATACACCGGTTTTGACCATGGCCCATACGATATGGCCGTAGTCGGTTAAGCCGGAAGGTCTTCCGGTCTGAGGCGGGTTTGTTCCCGGCTCCAAAGACGTTGTTGTTTCCATATTACAGCCTCATTCCCATCCGACTTTTGTATCGGTTAATCAGCACCTGGCAGTCGACGCCCATAATGCCGGGCAGCGGGTACAGCTTCTCCCGCATAAAGGTCTCCATTTCCTGATTGCTCGTAAACAGTCCGTGCATATGCAGCTTGCTAGGGCCCGTCATATGATAAAGGCTGGTCACAACCGGTTCGTCGGCTAAAAGGTCCGCAGCTTCATGAAGATACTTGGGCTCTACCTCCACGTTAAAAAAAGCGCTGACCGTAATGCCGATTTTCTCCGGATTAATAACGGCGGTGAACCGCTCGATGACGCCCTCTTCCATTAACGTATTGATGCGGGCCTGCACGGCAACGCGGGATAAGCCGATGTCTTTGGCCAGGTCGGTGTAAGAAATTCTGCCGTTCTGATGCAGGGCAGAAATGATTTTGCGATCGATCTCGTCGATCTGAACGTTCTCGATTGGACTTGAAGTGCGGTGCTGCATGTTTAGTCTAGCTCCTCTCTATAGCTCCTGTATATGCAAAAGGTATGTAAAATCGAAAGATTCATTACCATATGCATAAATATATAGCGTTTTTTGTTCATCATCAACAAAAAATGCAGGGTAGGCTTTCTTTTTTGTTGCCGGTGGCATGGGAGCGTGTTATGTTGAATCTATAATGTTAATAAACCTGACTTACGAGGTGGCATGGGGATGAAGAAGCCGGTTACGGGTACAAAAGCGATGGTTGTTAGTCCGCATCACTTGGCAACGGCGGCAGGCGCCCGCGTATTGGAGCGGGGAGGCAATGCGTTTGACGCGGCGGTTGCGGTCAGCGCTTGTCTGGCGGTTGTTTATCCGCATATGACGGGCGTTGGGGGAGATGCTTTTTATCTTTCTTATCACGCTTCGGACGGGGAAGTGCGGGCTTACAATGCAAGCGGCCGGTCGGGAGCTGAGGCAGCCATTGAAGCTTTTGCCGATGTGGAATCCATTCCGACAAGAGGACCGCGAAGCGCCATTACGGTGCCCGGCATGGTTGACGGCTGGTATGCGGTGCAGAACCGGTACGGCCGCTTAACGTTTGCGGAAGTGCTGGAGCCGGCAATATCGTATGCGTCGGAAGGCTTCCCGATGTCGCCCGATCAATATGAACACACCAAGCAGCATGCCGCTATGCTGGGGGAGCAGCCAACTACGGCGGAGATCTATATGCCCGGCGGGCGCGCCATTCCGGCTGGAGAAAGGTTTGTCCAGTCGAAGCTTGCGGCAACCTTAAGCACCATCGCGGAAAAAGGAAGGGACGGCTTTTACCGCGGAGAGGTGGCTGAAGAGATTGCCCGTTTCCTGCAGGCGGAAGGCGGGCTGCTGACGGAGGAGGATTTCGCCGCGCATGGCGGCGAATGGGTGGAGCCCATCCGCGGCTCCTACCGCGGTTACGATATTTATCAGGTGCCGCCGAATTCGCAGGGGTTCACCGGCATTATGGCTTTGCAAATCCTGGAGCAGTTTGATCTGGCGTCAATGGGGCACGGCTCCTATGAGTATTATCATGTGCTGACGGAGGCGCTGAAGCAGAGCTTCCGCGACCGCAACCGGTATTTGACGGATCCCGCCTTCTCGGCCGTTCCGCTTGACCGGCTGCTCGGCAAGGAATACGCGGCAGAGCTTGCGGCTTCGATTAAAAAGGATGCTGCCGCAGACATCAACAGCCAGCCGGTCGGCAGCGATACCGCTTATGCGGCCGTTGTGGACGAGGACGGCAACGCGGTTTCTTTTATCCAAAGCTTATACTTTGAATTTGGCTCCGGTGTTGTCGCGGGTAATACGGGAGTGCTGCTGCAGAACCGCGGTTCGTTCTTCTCGCTTGACCCGAACCATATTAACAGGCTGGAGCCGCGCAAGCGGACCTTCCATACGCTGATGCCGGCAATGGCTTGCTTGAACGGCAAGCCGGGCTTCTTGTACGGTACGCAAGGCGGGGAAGGACAGCCGCAGACCCAGACGCTGATGCTGACGCGCATGATCGATTTTGGCATGAATCCTCAGCAGGCGGTCAGCGAGCCGCGTTTTGTATGGGGACGTACTTGGGGAGCGCCTACGCAGGAGTTGAAGCTGGAAGGACGGATTTCGGAAGAGACGGCCGAGAGGCTGGAGAAGGCGGGACATCTTGTCCGCAGACTGCCTGATTTCGATGGGATAATGGGGCATGCTCATGCCATTGCGATAAATAAGGACGGCCTGCTTAGCGGAGGCGCCGACCCGCGCTGCGACGGTTCGGCCATCGGCTGGTAGGCGGATCGAAAAAAAAGAGGGAGGGATTATTCCATGATCGATACGTACAACGCGTTTGTACAGCCGGAGCTAGAGCTGCCGCCGGTTGGAGAAGGACCGCTTGGCGGCCTGACATTTGCGGTAAAGGATGTATTTGCGATAAAAGGGTACACGAGCGGGGCCGGCAATCCGGATTGGCTGCGTACGCATTCGCCTTGGGAGAAGACGGCCTCCTCGATCAGCAAGCTGCTGGCATCGGGCGCGCGCCTCACCGGCACAACCCATACGGATGAATTGATGTACAGCATTAACGGACAAAACGAACATTACGGCACGCCGGTTAATCCGAAGGCCCCGGACCGGATTCCGGGCGGCTCGTCCAGCGGCTCGGCGGTGGCGGTGGCAGCGGGTGCCGTCGACTTTGCGCTTGGCACGGATACGGGCGGCTCGGTCCGCGTGCCCGCCGCTTATTGCGGGATTTACGGATTCCGGCCGACGCATGACTTTGTTTCCATAGACGGGGTTATTCCGCTTGCTCCAAGCTACGATACCGTCGGCTGGATGGCAAGAGACATCTCTCTGCTGCGCCAAGTAAGCGAGGTCTTGTTAGCCGGGGCTGCCGATGAGGAAACGCCTCGGCAGGATTTGCGCAGACTGATCTTTGCCGAGGAAGCGTGGGAGAAGGCGGAGCCTTCCTGCCGCAAGGCGCTGGAGAGCGCCTGCATACAGCTTGTACAGACAGAAGGCATGACGCAGGAGTGGCGATCGGTCGCGCCGGAAGGTCTGGAAGCCTGGAGCCATGCGTTCCGCACGACGCAAGGTAGGGAAATCTGGCAGACGCATGGCGAATGGATTGTGAAGGAGAAGCCGGTGTTTGGCGAAAGCATTGGCGCGAGATTTGCTTCGGCAAGCGCGATAACGGGCGCCGAAGCCGAGAGGGACGGAGCGTTGCGGGAGATAATCCGGAAACGGCTGCGCGAGCTGCTTGGCGACGATGGCCTACTCATCATTCCAACCATCCCGGGTACGGCGCCAAGCCGGACCATTCATGGGCCTGCCGTTGAAGAACGACGGTTCCGCACGATGCAGCTGTCCTGCATTGCGGGGCTGTCGGGGCTTCCGCAGGTAACGATTCCGGCGGGCGAGGTTGACGGCGCGCCAATCGCGCTGTCGGTTATAGCGGGCGCGAAGCAGGACCTTAAGCTGCTGCGCTGGGCGGAACGATTCGAGAAGGGGCGGTAGGACGATGAAGCTGGCAACGATTGTGCATGACGGTGTAGAGCAGGGCAGCATAGCTGTGCCGGGAGGATATGTAACGCTGGCGGAGCTTAATCGCGTCACGGGTTCAGATTGGCAGAAGGATGTATTTAGCTTGATCACAAGCGGCCAGCTGGCGGAGCTAACGGCCTGGTATAACGAAGGCGGTCAAGAGAAGTTAGCTTCACTGCCAGTCATTTCGGCCTTGGAAGCAAGCCCCGCGCCGCTTTACCGCCATCCCCGCAAAATATGGGGAATCGGCATGAATTACACCGCGGATGCGAGTCAGCTTGCTGTCCTTCGCGAAGAAGAGCCCGTCAGCTTTATGAAGCCGGATACGTCCATAATCGGCGACGGCGAGGTTATTGTGCTGCCTGCCCAATCCGAGCGGGTAACCGCCGAAGCGGAGCTGGCGATTGTTATCGGCCGGACATGCCGGAACGTATCGGAAGACGAAGCGCTGCATGCCATTGCTGGTATAGCTTCGGCGATCGATACGACGGCGGCAGATATTCACGCCCGGCATATGCGGTATTTGACCCGGGCGAAAAGCTTTGATACGTTCTTCACCTTTGGCTCCGAGCTGATCACGCCGGATGAAGCGGGAGAGCTGAAGGAGCTTCAGGTGGAGACGTGGCATAACGGCGGGCTGGCGCATGCCGCCAAGCTGGCGAATATGATTTTTCCGCCTGCTTATCTGATTGCCTTCCACTCGCAGGTGATGACGCTGCTGCCGGGAGACGTTATCCTGACCGGTACGCCGGGTGCGGCCGTCATTCGGGGCGGCGATGTCGTCGAATGCCGAATCAACGGTCTATCGCCGCTGCGGAGCGGGGTTCGCTAATCGTTTGCTTGCAAGCTTCAAGTCCGGTTTAGTATGATTTAGGGTGCATATGGGGACGAATGAGTACAAGAACCATATGCCAATTGCTGAAACGGAGAGGGAGTTACAGATGAGCCAAATACTTGTGATGTTCACCGGAGGAACAATCGGCAGCAAGAACGACAACGGCGCGATTTCGGTGAATGAAGCAGGCTCCTACCATTTGATTGATGCTTACATGGCGAGCGCGCTGAAGCGGGATGCAGATCTTGAAACGGTTCAACCGATGAATATATTGAGCGAAAATATCGTGCCGTCGGACTGGAATACATTGATTGCGGCCATCCGAGCTGTTGATCAATCCAAGTACGACGGTATTATTGTGACGCATGGCTCGGATACGCTGGCCTTTTCGGCGGCGCTTCTCAGCTTTGTTTTATGCGACCTGACGATTCCGCTGGTCCTTGTAGCCAGCAATTATCCGCTTGGCGACAAGCGGGCGAACGGTCTGAGCAACTTTGCGGCAGCAGTGGACTTTATTTCGGAGGATGCGGCGCCGGGCGTATTCGTCATTTACCGCAATGATAAAGGGGAATCGGTCGTTTATCTCGGCAGCCGCATTACGCAATGCGAGTCGTTCACCGACCAGTTCGACAGCCCTTACAGCGTGCCTTACGGCACCATGACAGGCGGAAGACTGGTCCGTTACGACCATCCGTTTAACCCCGCTCACGATGAGCTCCGCACGCGTCAGCCGGAGAGCAGTCCGTGGCTGGAAGACGGCGAAGGCATCCAGTCCGGCATGCTGTATATCCGTCCTTTTCCGGGGCTGAATTATTCGTATTACGATTTCTCCGTGCATAAGCCAAAAGCCGTGCTGCATGACCTGTTCCACTCCGGAACGGCGAATGCAAGCGGGGCGGATTCCCATTCTCTCTTGCAGTTTGCCGGATATTGCGCGGAGCAAGGGGTTGACCTGTATCTATGTCCGCTCAAGGACAGCAGCGAAGCGATGTATGCTTCGTCTATTCTTCTGAAGGAAGCGGGAGCGGTCTTTATCGAGAACATGTCCGTCGAAGCCGCGCTTATGAAGCTGACTTTGGCATACTCGCTGCCGCTTGGCAAAGAAGAGATTCAAGCCTTCGTTATGGAGCAGCCGCTGTTCTACGAATTTGTGGCTAATCGTGGTAAACTGAGCGTATAAAACGTTTTGAGGAGAGGTGTTCATTTATGGCGCAAGCGCAAGTAGGACAAGCTGTACCGGATTTCACCCTGCCGGCTTCTACGGGCAACAATATCTCGCTGTCCGACTACAAGGGCAAAAAGCTGGTCATTTATTTCTATCCGAAGGATAATACGCCGGGCTGCACGGTGGAGTCCTGCGATTTCCGCGATTACAACGGGCAGTTCAAATCGTATAATACGGAGGTTATCGGCATCAGCCCGGATGACCTTGCGTCGCATGACACCTTCATTAACGACTTCCAGCTCCCTTTCCCGCTGCTGGCCGATACGGAGCATGAAGTTTCCGAGCTGTTTGGCGTATGGAAGGAGCGTTCCTGGAACGGCGAAACGTTCATGGGGATCGAGCGCTCGACGTTCCTAATCGACGAGAACGGCGTACTGGCGCGCGAATGGCGCAGCGTATCGGTAGACGGCCACGTTCTTGAAGTGCTCGAAGCGGTAAAATAAGCAAAGACGAAAAAAGCCTCCAAATCCGCAAACGGTGGAAATGGAGGCTTCTTTTTATGTATTAACGCTGGAAAAATTCGATTCGTTCGCCTTCCGGACCGCTGATGAAGAAGTAACGGTAGCCGTTAGGCAGCGTTGTAATGTCCTCGTCGATAAACGTTACGCTTGTCTCTTTCAAACGCGCGAATTCCGCATCCACATCGTCCACATGAATCGCGAAGTGGTGAACGCGGCCTTCAACGGGCAGCTCGCCGTTATAATGCTGAATTAATTCAATCTCCGTCTCGTCGGAATCCCCGAAGCCAAGGAAAGCCAGTTCAATAACGCCATTCGTATGAGTCAGACGGCCTTTCAGGGTCAGTCCCACAAACTCCTCGTAGAAGCAGATGGTTGCCTCCATATCCCTTACCATGATTCCAACGTGATCGACGCGTTTGCGTGCCATTTGCATTGCTCCTTCTCCTCTAGGTTGACCCCATCATAGGCATTCATTCTTTCGTTGTCAAGCAACGAAGGGGAGAGTATAATGAGAAATAATTCCAAGTAAGTAAATAGGTATTATATGATAAAAGTTGAGCGGATAAAAGGAGGCAGAGGAATGGAGACAAGAAGGCTGGGCGCAAGTGAGCTGTACCCGTCGGTTATTGGCTTTGGAGCATGGGCTGCAGGCCGAAACGGCTGGGGAGTTGTAGAGGAGAAGGAGATCCGGCAGGCGATAGATAAAGCCATTGATCTGGGGATTACTTTTTTCGATACGGCTCCGGTATACGGATTCGGGGAATCGGAGAGAGTGCTGGGAAAAGCGCTTAAGGCCGTACGGGATAAGGTGATTATCGCCACCAAATGCGGTCTTGTCTGGGATGACCGTTACCAGGTGGATATCGACCTGTCCGGAGCAAGCCTTACCCGCGAGGTGGATGACAGCCTTCTTCGGCTGGATACCGATTATATCGATCTTTATCAGGTGCATTGGCCGGATCCTAAAGGCAAGGTGCCCATCGAGGAGACGTTTTCGGTTCTGAACGAGCTTGTCCAGGCAGGCAAAATCCGCAGCATCGGCGTATCGAATTTCTCCGTTCATCAGCTTGTGGCGGCGCAGTCCGTTGCCTCCATCGTCTCGCTGCAGTCCCCGTACAACCTGCTGCAAAGGCAAGTCGAGTATGCCGAGCTTCCTTATTCCGAGAAGCAGCAGCTGGGCTTTATCCCTTATAGTCCTTTGGCGCAAGGGCTGCTGACCGGCAAATTCAGCGCGGTTACGAAATTCCGGGATGACGATATCCGCTCCTATGGCAATCCGCTCTACAAACGCGGCCAGTTCGAGGGGAATGTACTGAAGGTGGAGCTGCTGCAAGGAATCGCGAGGTCCATTGGCAAGCCGCTTAGTCAGGTTGCGATCAATTGGCTGCTCTACAACAAGGCGGTTACAACGGTTATCGCCGGCGCCAAGACGGCTCTCCAGGTACAGGAAAATGCCGCCGCTTCCCGCTGGAAGCTAACCCGCGAGGATTATGAGCAGATCAGCCGTTTGTTTGAGCCGGACTCGTCATACGTCATATAAAACAAAAGGCTTGCGGATATCCGCAAGCCTTTTGTTTATTATTACAATCCGAATTCATCTTCGCTGTATTCGGGATCGTCTTCATACATGTAATAGATTTTCCAGCTATTGTCCGGCATTTTTTTCAGATAGTAAGTTGCATCCGTAGGGATGACCTGAGTATGCGTCATGTCCGGGCCTTCCAGCTTCATGTTGATTTTGCCGCCTGTCGTATGAATAACGGCAAAACGGTTCGATTTGGAGATGACCTCAAGACTTGCCGGCGCAGTCAGCTCAAACGCCAATTTATAGCCCTGCTCTTTCAAAGCGGCGAAGTCCTCGCCGTCCCAGTAGCTGGCCGCCAGTTGATAACCGGTATAATATTGCGCCTGGATTTCGCCAAGCTTGCCGTATTCCTCCGCATTAATGGCATCCGCTTCTTTAGCGTTTTCCTCGCTAATAACGGCGGTAAGCACGGCATCTTCGGGAAGATCGCTCTTCTGCAAATCAAGCGCGCGCTGAATCATAACAACGGCTTCCGCGCGGGTCGCGTTGGCGTAAGGCTTAAAGGTTGTTGCGGTAGCTCCGCGGACAATGCCGGCTTGGCTAGCTTTTGCAATGAAAGGTGTTGCGAAGTATTCCGGTACGTCGGAGAAGGACTTCGCTTCGCCTTCAAATTTGACGGAAGATTCGAAAGCGCGGACCACCATCGTTGCGATCTCGCCGCGTTTAACGAGTTCATCAGGCCCAAAAGTCGTGTCGGTCAGACCGTTCACAACGCCAAGGGAGCTTGCGATCCGAATCGGCTCGGAGTACCACTTGCCGGCAGGAACGTCAGCAAAGGATTTGCCTGCTTCCTCGGTTGCCAGACCAAGCGCCCGTACCAGAATGGATACGAATTCCGCGCGGCTGATGGATAAATCGGGTTTTAGATAAGTATCGCCGTAGGAGTCCGTATAGCCCTTGAGCAGATCCGCCGAAACAAAGTTGTCCAGCGCATCGTAAGCCCAATGCTCGTCGATATCCATCGGGATATAAGCATACAGGGTGTCTTCCGCGGAAGCAGCGCTAGCTTTGGATGCCTGGAACGGGAGTGCGAGCAGAAGTACTGCCGCCAGAAATACAATAAGACTGCGGGTAAAAGCTTTCATTTCATATTCCTCTCTTATGTAAAGATATTGTAAAAATGACCCATACTGATACTACCAGATGAGAGGTTTTAGTACTAGAGAAAATAATTGGCATACAAAAAAAGAAGGCTTGCGGGTATCCGCAAGCCTTCTTCGTTCTTATTTCGTGATTTCGTCCGTGCCGGATGCGTCAGCATCCGAAGCGAACAGATAGATTTTCCAGCTGTTGTCTTCCATTTTTTTCAGCAGATAATAGCCGTCTCGTGGAATGGTCTGCGTTTGCGTATCGGCATCGGTTTTGCCTTTAACCGTTACTTTGTACGTGCTGCCTGTTGCATGAATGGTTGCGAAACGGTCTGTCTTCAATTCGATGTCATACTTTTGCGGAGTCAGCATTTCCAAAGTAAGCGTGTAGCCTTCCTTGGCCAGCTCCGAGTAATCCTGGTATTCAAAGGCGTTCTCAGCCTTAGCGTAACCCGTCATATAGCTATCCAGCACGCCGCTAAGCTTAGCGAAGTCCTGCGAGTTAACAACCTCGGCTTCTTTTGCCTCGAATTCATCAATCAGAGCGGTAAGTGCAGCGTCTTCAGGCAGGTTGCTCGCTTGCAGATCAAGCGCGCGTTGAACCATAACGACTGCTTCCGCGCGGGTTGCGTTAGCGTATGGCTTAAACGTTGTAGCAGTTGCGCCACGTACGATGCCCGCCTGGCTTGCTTTCGCAATAAACGGAGTTGCGAAGTATTCCGGTACGTCGGAGAAGGTCTTTGCTTCGCCTTCGAACTTAACGGAGGATTCGAATGCGCGAACGACCATGGTAGCGATCTCGCCGCGTTTGATCAGTTCGTTAGGACCAAAGGTTGTCTCGGTCAGGCCGTTAACGATACCGAGGGAGCTTGCGATCCGAACCGGCTCGGAGAACCATTTGCCTGCAGGAACGTCAGCGAAGGTTTTGCCGGTTTCAGTTGTAGTCAGGCCAAGAGCGCGAACCAGAATGGCTACGAATTCCGCACGGCTAACGGACAGATCCGGTTTAATCATCGTATTGCCTTCCGAATCAAGGGAGCCCTTGAGCAAATCGGCATTAACGAAGTTGTCGAGCTCGTCATAAGCCCAGTGATCTTCGATATCACCAGGGTAGTATGTGCTCAGCGTTTCTTCCGCGGACGCAGCACTTACTGTGGAAGCCTGGAACGGAAGCGCGAGCAGTACAATAGCCGCCAGAAAAACAATAAAACTACGGGAAAAAGTTTTCATTTCGTATTCCTCTCTTATGTAAGAATTTTGGAAATAGACCCTTACTGATACTATCAGATGCGAGAGGATTGTACTAGAGAAAATTAGTAGATTAAGCCGGAAATAGCTAAAATAAATCCTTGGAACCAGTGCGCAAAAAAACCGATCCTTAATAACTAAGGAACGGTTTTTTCTGTCGAATCATTTCCAATTGGGAAGCTGGCTCACATAACTGTCGGACAGCTTCAGCAGCTCCAGCGCGCGGTTGAAATCGTCCGCCGAGTCAAGGGAGACGGTACTTGCCCCCGAGAGCGGAAGATGCGTGCCGTCCTCGTATCCGCTGCCGGAGAGGAACAGCTCATCGCTGCTGACGAATGAACCGGTCGGCAGATAATAACGTTGCGGCAGCAGGTTAACCGACGTGTTGTTCAGGATATCCTGACCGAAATGAATCTGGTCGTCCAGCGGGAAGCCTAACAGGTTGGCTACCGTAGGAAGAATATCGACTTGGCCGCCCAGCTGATTGAGTACTTCCGGCTTGGTGATACCCGAAGCGGTAATAATAAGGGGAATGTGAATCATGTCGGCAGAGCCGTATTCACGTCCGTAAATTTCTTGCATCAATTCTTTGTCGTCGCGATCCAGCGAGTAAATCGGCAGGCCAAGATGATCGCCGTACAACACGATAGCGCTGTTATCCCAAATGCCGCGCTGCTTCAGATCGTCAATGAACAAGCCTAGCGCGTAATCCGCATAATTCTGGGCGCGGATGTAATCGCCAACGAAGGTACCCTCGTACCGCTTCGGAAGCTCCATCTTGTACTTGCGTTCCGGTATCGTGAACGGATGATGGGCCGTCATCGAGATGACTTGCGCATAGAACGGTTTGTCGCCTTGGTCCATCTTCTCCAGTTCGGCTGCGGTCTTCGCGTACAGTACCTCATCGGAGGCCGCGAAGAAAACGGAATCCTCGTCACCGAAGAACGATTTGTCATAGTAACGGTTGAAGCCAAGCGCCTTGTACAGCTCGCTGCGGTTCCAGAATTCCACGACATTGGTATGGAAGGTCGCCGTATCGTAGCCATGCTGCTGCATCAGCCTTGGAAGGCTTGGCAGCTCCTTCTTCGGGTAGACCTGCGTAGCCGCGCCGTTTGGCGGTATATAATAAGAAGTGTTAACAACAAACTCGGCATCCGATGTATTGCCTTGTCCAACGCCTTGATAGAAATTGTTGAAATAGTAGCTTTCGTTGGCCAGCTTGTTCATGTTAGGCGTAATTTCATGGCCGTCGATCTTCAGATTGATAAGGAAGTTTTGGAACGATTCCATCTGGATAATGATCAGATTTTTGCCGGAGGCCGCATTCCACAGCTTAGGGGATGCCGGCTTTTCAATCTGTTTTATTTCATTAATCTTGGCCTGCGTAATCTCGGACGGATTGACAAGCTCCTGCTTTTTATTGGATAGAATCGTATAAGCCTCATAGTTGAGAATGCCCATCTGCTCCGCTTTGACGATCTCGTTCATGCTCGCGCGGTTCGGCAAAATGTTAAACAGGCAAAGCGTAAGGGAAACGCCAAACAATGTGGCAAGAACGCGCCGGCTAACACGTTTTTGGCTGGCCGCCTTCCAATACTGCCCCTTCTGACGCCGGATCAAATAATAACCCATGACGACAATATCAATAAAGACTAGCAGATAGTAAGGGTCCATCAGAGAGAAGACGCTGTTGCTGACGGCCGTAACCTGATTGACCTGATTGAGGGCTGAGTAAGTAACAATAACGCCATAATATTTGTAATACATAAGTACCGCGAACAGGATTGCGGTCATGAGCAGGTTAGCGCTTAAATAATAGACCAGCTTTCGTTTGGTCGCGAACCATTCAATCAGACAGAACACGATTAACGCAAACGGGACTTCCTTGAGCAGGGTTGTCCAGTTCGGACCGCCAAAGACGACCATCCAGGTTAGAAAGCTCTTAAGAAGAACAATCAGTGAGAATGCGAGAATGGGTCGTTTGCTGAAAAGCCTTTTTGGTGCTAGATTTGACACGTTTTCGCCGCCCTTCACAATAAAACAGGCTTCTCAACAAGCAGCCTGTTCCATAATGTCTTATATCTCTATTGTAATCATTATGCTTGGCTGGAAGAGGAATGTCAAAGGCGGGGCCACTCTGCCGGGGATGGGAAAATGACGCAAACAAATGTTGCAACTTTTTAAGACATTATCGAGTCTATTCGTTTATAGTAGAGAGGAAAGAACGATTACGTTCCTACACAAAAACAAGCAATAATAAGGAGAGCAGCATGAGAAGAAACGTACAAAGACGAAAAAGACGCGGATTAGCTTTTCTGGCGGTATGCGTGGTTGCTATAGCAGTCATTCTGTTTATCCGCTACGAAAATTTGACGGCCGAGGCTCCGGAAGAGACAGCGGCTAATAGCCAGACTTCAGAACAACCTTCTCCTACGGCATCGGATGAGCCTGCAGGTTCATCTTCAGACGAGCCAACGGATACGCCTTCTGACGAACCGTCGGACGCACCTTCCGATACGCCGTCCGAGACGGATAAGCCTGCTAACACACCGGCTGACAAGCCTGCGATTGCTACGGCGGGAGAAGAGGACGGCTATGCGGTTGTCGCTCAGCCTGCAAGCATAGCCGTGCTGGTGGACAAGCAATACAAGCTGCCTGACAACTACGAGCCGAAGGATCTTGTTTATCCGGATGTTCGCTTTACGTTCAGCGAGAAAATCGAAAAACGCAAAATGCGCAAGGAAGCAGCGGGGGCTCTTGAAGAGCTGTTTGCCGGCGCGGAGAAAGACGGTATTCATTTGGCAGGCGTATCGGCCTACCGCTCGCAGGAAACGCAAAAAAAGCTTTTCAATAACTATGTGGCAAGAGATGGGTTGGAAAAAGCAAAAACGTACAGCGCATTCCCGGGTACAAGCGAGCATCAGACCGGTCTTGCGATCGACGTATCCGGCAGCGACGGCAAGTGTGCAGCGACGGACTGCTTCGGCGGCACTCCCGAAGCGGAATGGCTGGCGGATCACGCACCGGAATATGGCTTCATTATCCGCTATCCAGAGGGCAAGGATGCCATTACAGGCTACAAATACGAGCCTTGGCATCTCCGCTATGTAGGCAAGGAGCTGGCTAAGGAGATTGACGATAAAGGGCTGACTCTGGAGGAGTATTATAACGCGGTTCCGGTATCAAAATAATAAAGCCGAATGGGACGGCGCTCAGCGACCGATGCGTGTGATTCATACATGGCAGGGGGCTGTGCGCCGTTACCCGTTCTTTTAGATCTTTGGCTCAAACGTTTTGCAGTCGGTTTCTTCCGAGTTGCTAGCTTGTTTGGAACGGTTGTTCACTACATAAATGGAGGAAGCAGCGCAATGATTGCCTGCAGCCCAATACTTGCAGGAGTTTACTTCGCACAGTACATCTTTAGCCATGATGATCATCACCTCCTTAAATTGCCCCACAAAGTGAAGTTAATGCTGCGGGGCCCCTGTAAAAACGAAGGATTCAAGCTTTCAAGGCATAAGCCTTGCTGAGACATAGCTTGGGCTCCTAGCCTTAGGATGGACAAACGCAAAGCCGTTTTATACTAATGAAGGGATGGAACAACAATGGGAAAAAAGCTTTATTTTAATCATGACGCGGGGGTTGACGATCTTGTATCGCTGTTTCTCGTTCTGCAGATGAAGGGTGTCGAATTGATCGGAGTATCGGTAATTCCGGCAGACGGTTATTTGGAGCCGGGGATGGCGGCAAGCCGCAAAATCATCGACCGTTTCGGAGCGCCGGGAGCAAGCGGAACAGTGGAAGTGGCCCGCTCGAATTCGAGAGGACGCAATCCGTTTCCGGCGGAATGGCGGATGCATACGTTTTTCGTGGATGCGCTGCCGATTCTGAACGAACCTGGCGTTATCCATACGCGCGAGGCGGGATTGCCTGCCCATAAGCATATGATTCAGCAGCTTCTGGCGTCCGATGAGCCAGTGACTCTGCTGTTCACCGGTCCGCTGACGGACTTGGCGAGAGCGCTTGACGAAGCGCCGGAGATTGAGGAGAAGATCGACAAGCTGGTATGGATGGGCGGTACCTTTAACGAAAAAGGAAACGTTCAAGAGCCGGAGCATGACGGTACGGCGGAGTGGAACGCCTTCTGGGATCCGGAAGCGGTGGATCGCGTATGGAACAGCGGAATCAAGATCGAGCTCGTAGCGCTGGAAAGCACCAATAAAGTGCCGCTTACCGTGCCGGTGCGCAACCGCTGGGCCTCGCTTCGGAGGCATGCCGGGCTGGATTTCGTGGGGCAATGTTATGCCGCATGTCCGCCGCTTGTCTTTATGGAAACCAACTCCACTTACTACTTGTGGGATGTTCTGACGACCGCGGTCGTAGGCGATCCAAGCCTGGTCGAAATGAAGACCGTCCACAGCGCCGTCATCGCGGACGGCCCAAGCCAAGGCCGAACAGTCGAGACGGCGGATGGACGGCCGGTGAGCCTTGTTTATGACGTGGAGCCGGAACGGTTCTTCGATTACATTACAACGCTGTCGCAGAACGCTGTGCTTAATCCCGCGGAATAGTTAGTCCATCTCATAAATCGAACCGGATTTGCTCGCGTACAGCTCGGCATAGACCTTCTCCGCATACGCATCGGTCATGCCGGAAATATAGTCCGCGATAAAGCGGGCCCAGGTCCAATTGTGCTTGTGCTGCTCGAAGCTTGCCACCCAGTCCGGCGGCAGAATCAGGCGGCCTTGCTCAGGCCTCATGAAGCTTTCCCACAGCCGGCGAATCATGATTTCGCTGCGCATTTGCAGCCGCTGTACGCGGAAATCCTTGATCAGCGTTACCCACGCAAGCTTCTTCAATATTTCCATCGTGCGCAGCAGGTCGATATCCTGCTGGCCATCCAGCACGAACGTCACCTTCTTCCAGCCTCTTGCCGGATCCTCGATAATTCCGACGCGCCCGGCAAATACGCTGACCCACCGCGCTTTCATCTCTCTGCGCGTCCGGGACGATTCATGATCGTACAGGGCATATAGCTCTTCCCATTGCTGCAGATAAGCAGCGAGCACGCGCTTAACCATCGCCGGAATATCCACCTGATCCCAGCCAACGTCCATGTTGCCTTGATCCTCTACGATTTCCTGCACCAGATTGTCGATCAGCCGCTGATCCTCAAAGAACGTGCGGTTCATTTGAATTTTGCCGGCGCGGATGCCGTCTTCAATATCATGGGTGGAATAAGCGATGTCATCGCATAGGTCCATCAATTGAGCTTCCAGAGTGGAGCAGCCCGCGGGCATTGCCCATTGCTGGCGGATATGGTGAATGGCATGCCATTCGGAGCTGTACAGCCCCTTCAGCCTGCCCGGTTCGTCCAGGGAATAAGGGTATTTATTGACCGCAAGCAGCACGGCTGCCGTTAGGTCCAGGCCGCTGCCGCTGCCTGCGCGTTTCTCCAGAAACATGAGGATGCGGAAGTTTTGCGCGTTGCCCTCGTAGGCAAGGCCATGCTCCTCGAGCAATAGGCGGTTCAGCACCTCTTCGCCTTTATGGCCAAACGGCGGATGCCCGAGATCATGGGCAAGCGCGGCGATTTCCACGACGGACGGATCCATGATGAGGCCGGGATGCTCTTTTTTGCTCAGAAAAGGGTACTGCTTCCCCAGGCGTCTCGCCACTTCGCGCGCAATCTGCGATACCTCCAGGGAATGGGTTAATCTCGTCCGGTAATAGTCGCCCGATCCGGCGCCAAACACTTGGGATTTGCCTTGCAGCCGCCGGAAAGCGGGGGATTGAATAAGTCTGGCGTAATCCCGTTCGTATTCGTCGCGTTCTTCGCTGAATGTGCCGAGCGCTGGTTCGTCTAATCGAAATTTGCGTAAGTCCATGGTTTTTCCTCCTATGCCGCCCGCACTTTTTTTTCTGAAAATTGTAACATATTTGTTTCTTAATAAGAATGTTTGTGTAAGGTTTGAACATCTTTCCTGCTTGAGGTATGCTCTAGTTAATGTTTTTATCCATATATTGAGGGGCTCGTCTAGCTATGAATGTCTTACAGGATGTTTCCACGGTCTTTATCGTCTTGAATATATTGCTGGCATTGACCGTTATTTTCCTCGAGCGAAAGGATGCGAGATCGACGTGGGCCTGGCTGATGGTGCTGTATTTCCTGCCAGGGGTCGGATTCGTGCTGTATCTTATTCTCGGGCAGCGGCTGCGCAAGCGGAAGCTGAACAAGATGTTGCTCGAAAGCCAGCGTATTATTGAAGATTCGATTGAAGCTCAGAAGCTTCAATTAGAGGAGCGGCACATCATTTTTAACGATCCCGCTACCATTAATTATCAGAGCATGATTCATATGAATCTGGTAGGCAGCTATTCCTTGTATACGCAGAACAATGCGGTACAGATCTTCACGACGGGGAAAAGCAAGTTCGATGCGCTGCTGCGCGATATCGAGTCCGCACAACATCATATTCACCTTGTCTATTACATTGTGCGCGACGACAAGCTTGGCAACCGCCTGATTCAGGCGTTGGTGGAAAAAGCGAGACAGGGGGTGCAGGTTCGGTTCCTGTACGACCATATCGGCAGCAAAGGTCTTCCGCGGAAGTTTTTCAAGGAGCTGCGCGAAGCCGGCGGGCAGGCGGCAGCCTTTTTCCCTTCAAGGATTCCTTACTTGAATCTCAAGATCAATTTCCGGAATCACCGCAAGCTTGTTATCGTGGACGGGCGGATCGGCTATATCGGGGGCTTCAACATCGGGGATGAGTATATGGGGCGCGACAAGTATTTCGGCGAATGGCGGGATACGCATCTGCGTCTCGAGGGAAGAGCCGTTCTGCAAATGCAGGCTCAGTTCCTGATGGACTGGAATCTGGCTTCCTCGGGGATGGTGGAGCTTGATTATCATTACTTCCCGCGCCACTTCCAAGCCGTGGGGACGATCGGCATGCAGGTCGTGGCAAGCGGACCGGATTCGGAATCCCAGCAGATTAAGGATGCTTACATCAAGATGATTTATTTCGCGAAAAAGAGCATCTGTCTGCAGACGCCTTATTTCGTCCCGGACGAGAGTCTGATGACCGCGCTCAAGACGGCGGCTATGTCGGGGATTGAAGTGAAGGTCATGCTGCCGGGCAAGCCCGATCATTTCTTCGTGTATTGGGCAACCCATTCGTATTTAAACGAGCTGCTCGCTGCGGGAGGCAAATGCTACATTTACGAACGGGGCTTCCTGCACGCGAAGACGCTTGTCATTGACGGTCAGCTTGCTTCCGTCGGTACCGCCAATATCGACAACCGGAGCTTTAAGCTGAACTTCGAGATGAACGCCTTTATCTATGACAGCGCAACGGCAGGCGAGCTGGAGAGATTGTTTGACCTTGACATGCAGGATTGTCATGAATTAACCTTCGAGGATTATTTGAAGCGGCCTCTTATGAACAAGTTCAAAGAGTCCATTGCCCGGCTGTTATCGCCTATTCTATAAAATACGCACGCAAAAAGGGATTCCGCTTATCAATGATAACCGGAATCCCTTTACCTTTCTGAATCGCAATTATTCAATTCCGTAACGCTCCATTCTACAACTTGCGTTGCCTTAATCTTGCTAACGAATAAGTATTAATCGGACCTAAGTGACAAGAGACGAATTTGAGTTCCCGCATGTCCGGTTTACCTTGCGATCTCCTTCCCGGAAATAGTGAGGACATGCATCGCTAACTTACTTCAATGGTCTATCCCCTCTCGTGTGGTGTAGGTCTATCATAAACTATTATTTCAATTTTGTAAATATTCTGATAATTATTTTTCGCAAAGTTTGGCTACTCCTTCTAAGGAGGGAGAATAGCGCATATAGGCAGTGAGTTCCGGTTGATCTTTCCTAGCTCTTAGATTTATACTTAGTCTAAATTAACTTGTATTAAAGGAATGAATGATGATGACCAAGATAAATTTAACCGTACAGCGCAAAACGATTCTCGAGGCGGTTCAAGAGTCTCATGATCACCCGACAGCGGCGGATATTATTGAAAGACTACGCGACAAGGGCGTCAGCTTTGCCTACGGAACGGTATACAATTCGCTCCGTTATTTGACCGATGCCGGACTTATTCGGGAGCTCAAGCTAGGCGAGGCCGTCAGCCGCTATGATGCCAGAATGGACGATCACCATCATATTATGTGCAAAGAATGCGGGCGCGTAGAGGAAGTGTTGACTGAGCTGCCCGAGGAATGGCTGAAGAAAATCGCCGCGGAAACCAATTTTAAAGTTCAGGATGCACACGTTGTATTAGAGGGGGTATGCGAATTATGCGCCAGCAAGTAGAGGATAACCGTATGGAGGGGCCGCCATCCGGCGAGTCGATGGGGGGGAAGGCCTGTTCCCTGACCAAGCGGATTATGACGGTTAGTCCTTTTCCCGAACGGATGAGCAGCCTTCTGCATCTGCTTACGGCGGAATGCTTCGATCTGTTCTCGCTCCACGATTTGAACAAGGCTTTCGTCAGCAGCCTGCAGCCGGAGCTGATTATTTACGATGCCACACCGCACCCGCTTATTCCCGATGCCGTAGATGCCCTTCATGCGGCGATGACGCAGACTTCTCCCATCAACGGCGCATCCCTTCTGTATCTGGTTCACGAGGATGCCCGGGTTATGGCAGCGGCTATTCCGAAACACGCCGAGCTGCTCGTATGGCCCTCGAATCCGCAGGAAGCCCTTAACCAGATTAACCGGATGCTTGGCGAGTGGAAGGCTCCCGACCTGTCCAGCTACCGGTTCAAGGACCTGACCGTTGACCTGAAGAAAATGACGGTGTTCCGCGGCGGCGAGCGGATTGAGCTGACCAAGACGGAATACGATCTTCTCCTTATGTTTCTAACCTCGGGCGGAGCGGTGCTCACGCGCGAAGCGATGTTTGACGCGGTATGGGGAAGCCAGTATTTCGGGGGCAGCAATGTCGTGGATGTGCATATCAAGACGCTCCGCCGCAAGCTGAAGGACAGCGCGGTAGCTCCTCATTATATCGCGACCGTTCGCGGAGTCGGCTATCGGCTGGTAGAAGAGCGGGGCAATTAGAGGAATGCAGGGACCTTCTTCATCTGTTCTTCATTAGGTTTTCATCCAACGTTCATGACAGCGTTGATCCGTAAACGTACAATAGGATTATAAGATTTAGATCAAGTCTAAATATAAATAATCCGGAGGTACCGATATGATCAACCGTTTAACGACTAATCAAGGCACGCCAGTTGGCGATAACCAAAACTCCAGGACAGCGGGACAACGCGGCCCGACACTTTTGGAGGATTACCATCTGATCGAGAAGATTGCCCATTTTGACCGCGAGCGTATACCGGAGCGCGTCGTGCATGCTCGCGGAGCTGGCGCATATGGCGTATTCCGGGCCGCAAACAGCATGAGTGCCCATACGAAAGCAGCTTTCCTGCGGGAAGCGGGAAAAGAAACGGATGTATTTGTCCGGTTCTCCACCGTTATCCACGGGACGGGTTCGCCGGAGACGGCACGCGATCCTCGCGGTTTTGCGGTAAAGTTCTATACGGAGGAGGGCAATCTGGATATCGTCGGCAACCATCTGCCGGTCTTCTTCATCCGCGATGCGATTAAATTCCCGGATATGGTGCATTCGCTTAAGCCGTCTCCGCGCACGAATATTCAAGAGCCGGAGCGCTATTGGGATTTCATGACGCTGTCGCCGGAATCGACCCATATGCTCACTTGGTTATTCTCCGATGACGGTACCCCGGCTTCCTACCGCGAAATGGACGGCTTTGGCGTTCACGCGTTCAAGTGGATTAATGAAGATGGGAAAATAACGTATGTGAAATACCATTGGAAGTCGAAGCAGGGAGTCCGCAACTTCACGGCTGCCGAAGCCGGCGAGATGCAAGGCAAGGATTTCAACCACGCGACACGGGATTTGTACGATTCCATTGAATTAGGCCGCTACCCCGAATGGGAATTGCATGTGCAGCTGATGCCGGTCGAGCATCTGGACCGTTATTCGTTCGATCCGCTTGATCCAACGAAGATTTGGCCGGAGGATATGTACCCGCTGCAGCTTGTCGGTACTATGCAGCTGAACCGCAATCCGGACAATTATTTCGCCGAAGTCGAGCAGTCCGCTTTTTCGCCTAGCGCCGTAGTCCCAGGCATTGAGCCTTCGGAAGACAAGCTTCTCCAGGGCCGTCTGTTCTCGTACCCGGATGCGCAGCGCTACCGTCTTGGCGCGAACTATCTTCATATTCCGGTCAACTGCCCTTACGCGCCGGTTCGCAACCATCAGCGTGATGGAGCGATGACGATGAAGGCCGATCCTTCAACCGTTAACTATGAGCCAAGCAGTTCTTCCGACAGTCCGCGGGAAGCTCAAGAGTACAAGGATAGCAGTACCTCGTTGCATGGCTATGCCGGACGTCAGAAGATCGACAAGACCGACGATTTCACGCAGGCAGGGGAGCGTTACTTGTCGCTGCCGCCGGAGCAGCGGGACAATCTGGTGAGCAATCTGGTAAACGACCTGAAGCAAACAAGCGAAAATATTCAGCTGCGTGCCGTATGCAACTTCTTCCGCGCTAACGTGGAATTCGGTATCCGCCTTTCGAAAGGGCTTGGCGTAGATATCAGCGCATATATGCAGCACCAGCGTTAATCATAGAAAAGTTAAGCGGCCGAAGCCGATCGATTGACGATTGAGCTTCGGCCGTTATTTTTGTTACACTATCTTCGTAACCGATTACATAGTGAGGTGAGAGGATGCAATATCGCGGGTTAGGTTCATCGGAATTGAAAGTTAGCGAGATCAGCTTCGGAACATGGGCGATTGGCGGTGCCTGGGGCAACGTCAACGATAAGGAATCGCTCTTGGCGCTTGAGGCTGCCATCGATAAAGGCGTCAACTTCTTCGATACGGCCGACGTGTACGGCGACGGCCACAGCGAGCAGCTGCTCGCGCAGGCTACCAAAGGGCGCGAGGATGAGATTTATATTGCGACGAAATTTTGCCGCGCGGGAGATATTCATGATCCGGCGACCTATTCGGAGGCTTCGGTCCGCGCTTATTGCGAAGCCAGCCTGAAGCGTCTGGAGCGCGAGCGGATTGATCTGTACCAGATCCATTGCCCGCCAATGTCGATCCTGAAGGATGGAAGCGTGTTTGAGGTGCTGGACAAGCTGCAGCAGGAAGGCAAAATCCGTCATTACGGCGTAAGCGTGGAATCGGTGGAGGAAGGGTTCTTCTGCCTGGAGCAGCCGAATGTGCGCGCGCTTCAGGTTATCTATAATATTTTCCGCCAGAAGCCGCTTGAGCTGCTCAATGAAGCGCATCGGCGCGGAGTGGGAATCTTGGTTCGCCTGCCGCTTGCTAGCGGTCTGCTGACCGGTAAGTTCACGGCATCGTCCACTTTCGAAGCGGATGACCACCGCCGCTTTAACGAGAACGGCGAAGCGTTTAACGTGGGGGAGACATTTGCCGGACTAGGCTTTGCCAAAGGCGTTGAGCTGGCCGACCAGCTGCGCTGGATTGAGGACGACCGCGGTAATATGACGCGTGCTTCGCTGCGTTGGCTGCTTGATCATGAAGCCGTCACTTGCGTGATCCCGGGTTTCCGCAACGTCCGTCAGGTGGAGGATAATCTTGCGGCTCTGGAAGTGCCTTCGTTTACGGCTGAAGAGCGTGAGCGTCTTGCGGCATTCTATAAGGAACAGGTTCATCCGTTTATCCGCGGATCCTACTAATTGGATCGTTCGACAGGCAAAAACTTGCGAGCGATGAAGGTTTGCACTGTTGAAAATTTTGCAGTACGATGGATCTAGCTAACCTATTTTGAAATGAGGATAGATAACGATGCTATCTGCAAATACACATCTCATTCAAGTGGCGTCCATCGTTTTTTCGGTATGTGCCGGTCTGACGCTTATCATTCTTCGCATGCGGGCGGGCAAACAGCCGACGAACCTGCGTAAAATCATCGCACCGCCGCTTGGCATGTCGACGGGCTTTATCATGTTTGCTTTTCCGGTTACCCATATCCACTGGCTGTGGGGGTTATCGGCTTTCGGCACGGGGCTCTTAATCTTCTCGTTCCCGCTTATCGTCACGACACGTCTCGAGAGAGTCGAATCCGATATATTCGTCCGCCGTTCCAAGGCGTTTATCTTTATCATGCTGACCTTGCTGGCCATCCGGCTGGCGCTGCACAGCGTAGTCGAGCAATATATGTCGATCCCGCAGACCGGCGCTTTGTTCTACCTGCTCGCGTTTGGGATGATTCTCCCGTGGCGTTTCGCTATGGTTGGCGACTATATGCGATTGCAAAAGGCAGAAATGTAAGGAGTGGGGGGGGCGTGCCGCGTGCACGCTCTTTTTTTTGACCGCAATCAAGACGACTTATTGGTTTTGTTGCCCGGTGCGTTGAGGTGGAGCGGTAGCTGCAAGAGGGAAACTTCCTCTTAAATTTGTATCCGTAATGGTCAGCACAATGTTTGACACAAGGTATCGGAATATGATATAAATTGTATACAATTTAATTTTGATCAAACCATTTTTGTTCAGAGGAGGATTCATCATGAGCGTTTATTCATTTGAAGCGGATACAATTAGAGGGCAGCGGGTTAGCCTGGAGGATTACAAGGGCAAGGTGCTGGTCATCGTAAATACAGCAAGCAAATGCGGCTTCACGCCTCAGTATTCCGATCTGCAGAAGGTATACGAGCAATATAAGGATCAAGGACTCGAAATTCTGGGCTTCCCGAGCAATCAGTTCGGCGAACAGGAGCCGGGATCGAACTCGGATGTGCAGGAATTCTGCCAGATCAACTATGGCGTATCCTTCCCGCTGTTTGCGAAAACGGATGTCCGCGAGGAATCTGCTCATCCTTTGTTCAAATATTTGACGGAGCAGGCTCCTTTCCACGGCTTTGACACCTCGGAGCCAAGCGGAAAGATGCTTCATGCTTTCCTATCGGAGAAGCTGCCTCATTACCTGGAAGGAAACGACGTGAAATGGAACTTCACGAAGTTTCTCATTGACCGCCAGGGCAATGTAATCAAACGGTTCGAATCGACGGACGAGCCGCTGAACATGGTCGAAGATATTCAAAAACTGCTGTAATCCCATACGGCGTTAATGAGAAGCTCATGCTGCCCGCAATTAGGCCGCATGGGCTTTTTTGCTGTGCAGCTCAAACCTCCCACCAGATGACCTCCGCTCCAACCCCCAGCAGGCCAAGTACGGTCAAAGAGCCTACTACGTTAACGGTTAAAGTCTGTCCCGGCAGTACCGCGACGCCTCCGCCAACGGAAAAGGTGAACGGCCCCGGCTGCAGCGGATAAAGAGTAAAAGCCGTCCCGCCCGTTACGGCGTTAATGGAGGTGGTAACGGAAGCAACGCTGGCCGTCCCGCTTCCCAAGTTAAGATTGACCGGCGTTACGGTCGTTGGAGAAGCGACGGTTCCGCCGCTGTAGACCGTCACTTGCGCGGAAAAGCTCGAGAGCAGGCTTAACGAAATGTTGGTATACCCGATAATCTGTCCAAGGTATACGGTCTTGCCGCTGCCCGAAGGATTGGCAATGCGGATCGAGCTATTGACGCTACCTCCTAATACCCCTAAGGACAAGCTGTTAGAAGCGTTAATGGCGAAGGCCCCGCCGGCTTGCACGGAGGTGCCGGACTGAGCCGGAATTTCGGATCCGGGCTGCGTGTAGGAGTTGGCTGCCGCTCCGTACAAGGGCCCATTGGAGCCATCGAATATCGGGTTATTCGGCATTAAAACTCCCACCACGAAATATTGGCCGCCGCCGTTATGGAACCGGTACCGACAGAGATGGTGACGGAACGGTTCTGCGCGACGATAAGTCCTCCCGTAAAAGCAACCTCGAACATCCCCGCTGCAAGCAGCGTGGTATAGAACAACGTTGGCGTGCCCGATACGCTGCCCGTGGCAACCCTTGCGGAAGCCACGCTTGTTGTGGCGTTGCCAAGCTGCATGTTAAACGGAGTTGGGGTCGTACCGCCCGTGACCGTACCTCCCGAATAAAGGTTCACCGTTGCCGCACCCCACCGCTAATTTTTGAAACATACAGCGACCTTCCGCTGCCGTTTGGATTGGATATCTGAATCAATAAGTTGGAGCCCGCCCCTACGGCCGTGCTAGCCGAAGTAACCATAAAAAACCGGCCGTTCGCAGCAGCGTCTTCTTCAGGAGGAGCCACGATGGCAGGACTGCTGTAGCGGTTATTCAGCAAAATATAAAGCGGATTGTTCTCGCTGTTGAATACGGAGTAATGTCAATTGTCCCCACCTCTTGTATCGAAATGCTTGCCACATTATATGGTGGAAAAGCCGGATTCGTATGGGGATTTACCGATGAGACGGAAGTTAGGTGAATCTACAGGCGCCAATCGCCGCCGCGGACAAATTCATTTACACATAAAGTAATGGAAGCATGGACATCGAGGAGAAGAGGAGAAATGGGAAAAGCAGCAGGATGCAAACATAGAAGACCACGCCGTTGCCGCAAAAAGCCTTTAAAGCCCGGAAAACGCCATATCCCCCGTAGACGTGTTTGCCGCAAGGGCAAAGACGGCAGCTGTTGTCAAAGTTTCCGATCCATTGAGTATGAAGAAGCTGCGACCTCGGATGAATTCGTCCCAATGCCCAAACAAGACACGGCTTTGGACTTGGTGTTTTCTTACGCAGTACTGAATCGGGGGAAAAATACAGCCGTTGTACGCCTGGAGGTTGGCCCGAACGGAGTGGATTTCGCAAGCGACTACGAGAGCGTTGTTGAGCCGGGTGGCATGGCTATTATGACTGCATCGAGATTTATGCATTTTACAAGACTCTCGATAAGGTCGCAGCAGCCAGGGGCTCCAACTTTAATCCAGGTGTATTATCAGGCGCAGCGGGCCCGGATGGCTCCGGTTCATGAATTTCATTTTCTAAGAGAAAATAGGTGATGGGAAGGAATGCCCAATTTTTCGACATTTAATCCGAATCCGGATAATTTACGCACTTTAATCTTTGGAAAAGACAGTACGGATACGGCGCGGCCGCTGGCTGTGGACACAAGCGGTAATCTGGTTACCGTAATGCTTGACGGTACGATCAGCAGTATTCTGGGTGTAACGATTACGGCAGGGACAGTCGCTATCTCCGGCGGCACGGTTGGGGTGACCGGAACGGTGGCCGTGTCCGGAGGAACGGTAGACGCTACAATTACGGGCGGCACGATCAGCGCCGTACTTGGCACCACGATTACGGCCGGTACGGTGGCAATTTCCGGAGGAACGGTCGCAGTATCGGGCGGCACAGTCGCCGTGTCTGGCGCAACGGTTACGGGCGGGACGGTAGATGCCGTGCTTGGCGCCACCATTACCGCAGGAACCATCAACGCCGTGCTTGGCACCACGATAACGGCGGGTACGGTAGCGATCTCAGGAGGTACAGTCGCGGTATCGGGCGGTACTTTCGAAATAGCCGGGGGAACGGTGGTAGTGTCCGGTGCGACCATTACGGCGGGCACATTGGATGCGTTGCTGGGGGCAACCATTACGGCGGGAACACTGGATGCCTTGCTAGGCGCGACGATTACGGCAGGAACGTTGGATGCCGTGTTAGGCGCGACCATTACAGCCGGAACGATTACAGCCGTGCTCGGCACCACGATAACGGCGGGTACAGTAGCGGTCTCCGGAGGAACCGTTGCGCTGTCGGGCGGCACGGTGGGGGTGTCTGGTGCCACGATCACGGCCGGAACACTGGATGCGTTGCTAGGAGCAACAATCACGGCCGGTACTATCACGGCGGTACTTGGCACGACGATCACAGCCGGTACGGTGGCGATCTCCGGAGGAACCGTTGCGCTGTCGGGCGGTACGGTGGCAGTGTCTGGCGCGACAATCACAGCTGGTACGCTAGATGCGTTGCTAGGAGCAACGATCACGGCCGGAACGTTGACGGCGGTACTTGGAACAACAATCACCGCAGGTACAGTGGCGGTGTCTGCAGCAACGATAACCGGAGGCACGTTAAATGCCGTACTTGGCACGACGATTACAGCCGGTACGGTGGCGATTTCCGGAGGGACCGTTGCGCTGTCAGGCGGCACGGTGGCAGTGTCCGGCGCGACGATCACGGCAGGAACACTGGATGCGTTGCTGGGAGCAACCATTACAGCCGGAACGATTACAGCCGTGCTCGGCACCACGATTACAGCCGGTACGGTGGCTATCTCCGGAGGGACAGTTGCGCTGTCGGGCGGCACGGTGGCAGTGTCTGGCGCAACAATCACAGCGGGCACGCTGAATGCGTTGCTAGGAGCAACGATTACGGCCGGAACGTTGACGGCGGTACTTGGCACGACAATTACCGCAGGTACAGTAGCGGTGTCTGCAGCAACGATAACCGGAGGTACGTTAAATGCCGTACTTGGCACGACGATTACAGCCGGTACCGTGACTGCGTTGCTGGGAGCAACGATTACGGCGGGAACTTTAAGCAGCGTCACTTCAATTTCTCAAAAGAGCTTCCAAGAAGTAGCGAACCTGAATAACCTAACAGCAGATGCATATACGGCTGTGCCGGCCATTACGACCAGCGTATTCGGCACTTATTCTTACTTTGTCTACAACAAAGGCCCGGGAACCAATGCAGCGACTGCACGCGTTGAGATCAGCGCCAACGGAACGAACTGGTATACCGACGTGGAGAGCGTAACGGGAATCGCGGTAGGCTCGGTTGACGTACTGGTTCCGCAGCGTTTCCTGAAATATACGAGACTGGCCTACCGTTCGACAACGACCGGAAGCCCAACCACCGTCGACGTATATTTCAATGGCCAAGGCACATAAGCGCAGGTTTACGAGTAAGAATTATCGAAAAACCGCGCTCGTATGCTTACGAAGTAAGAATTACCGCAAAAACCGCGCTAATTCTTGGCTTATGCTTACGAAGTAAGAATTATCGCAAAAACCGCGCTAATTCTTTTTAGGAGGGTTATAAAATGCTGCTCGGTGTTCACATTATCGTACGCAATGAAGAGGATATGCTTCCGGAATGCCTGGACAGCATTCGCGGCATAGCCGATGAGCTCATCGTTGTCGACACGGGTTCGACGGACGGAACGGTGGACATTGCCCTGCGGTATGGAGCAAGAGTGATTAAGGCGGAGTGGGAGGATAACTTCTCCTCCGCCCGCAATCTGGCATTAGAGCACGCGCGCACCATATGGGTTCTGGTTCTGGATGCGGATGAACGGCTGAGGGGCGATTTGCAGTCGCTGAGGCAGAGGCTGCGAAAAGCCGACTCGTCCGCTTACCGGCTGCGAATGGAGCATCTGCTCGATGCCTCCAATACGGGACGCAGCATGACGAGCGAAGCCGTGCGTCTGTTCCGTGCGGACCGCGGCTACTCCTATTATGGAGAAATTCACGAGCAGCTCGTCCGTGTCCGGGAGACGGAGGGCGGCAGCATCATGATGGATGTGGACGGTCCGCTATGCGCCGGGACTCCTCACATTGCCCATATCGGGTACATGCCGGATGTGCTGCGGCGCAAATCCAAAGCGGAACGAAATTTACGGGTCATTTCCAGGCAGCTGACCAAGCGGCCGAATGACCCTTTTTGTCTATACAATTACGGGGTTACGTTATGCCAGCTTGGAAATGCCGAAAAAGCGGCGGCGGCCTTCGACAAAGCGCTTGTCTACACGCCTCTGACCGCTCCCTACCGGCCGACGCTGGTTAGAGATTACGCAACCGCGCTCCTTGCTCTATCCCGGAATGGGGAGGCTGCCGAGCTGCTTCGGGGGGAGACGCTCCGGTATCCCGATTACCCGGACCTGTATATGTTGCAGGGCAACAGCTTGTCGGCGGCAGGAATGCTGATGGAGGCAAAGGAGGCTTATGAGACTGCTCTCGAAGCAGGCGCAAAACCCCATTCCTATATTTCCGAAAATGGAGCGGGCAGCTACCTGGCACAGCTTCGCCTGGCATCCGTATTGCAGCGGACAGGGGAGGCTAATGCAGCCCTGCTGGCATACGAAACCTTGCTTGGCGCCAAGCCGGGATGGGAAGAGGCTTTGTCTGCCTGGGCGGATTACCTTCAGCAGCTTGGCGTGTCCGACCAGGAGATCCGTCAGAAGTTAAGCGGTTTTACCGGTAATGAAGGTGCAGAGCCGCATAAGCTGATGGCTCGCGTCTTAAGCCGTATCGGCGCCAACAGTATGGCGTTGCCTCTATGGAGGGAAGCGGTCCAGTCAACATCCGCGTCAGCAGTTGGCGACCCGATAGCAATAAAGCTTACTTTGTCCGATATACGAGGGTTTGCGGACTGTCTGATCGGGACCGGTCAATATGCGGAGGCGGCCTCGCAAATTCGGGCTTGGCTTCAGGCGGTTCATCCGTACTCAGAAGAAGAGCCTTCCATTGAGACCCTTCAGTTAGGCATGGACTGGGCTTTATGCCGCTGGAATGACGGGGTGCAGATCAGCCGGGAGGAGCTGGCGGCTGTTCTTGGAGGAGGAAGCGTTGCCCGCGAGGCGGAGCAGCTGAACGGCTGGCTTCCTGCGGGGCAAGGGCCGCGGGACAAAATCGCGAAGGAGCAGGAGCTCGCTGCGGCCGTCCGCTGGCTGGATACGGCGGTGAGCCGGGGAATGCTGCGTCTTGCGCACCGGC
Organism: Paenibacillus sp. ATY16; assembly: GCF_003399985.2. Classification (NCBI taxonomy): domain Bacteria; kingdom Bacillati; phylum Bacillota; class Bacilli; order Caryophanales; family Paenibacillaceae; genus Paenibacillus; species Paenibacillus sp. ATY16. The sequence goes on from NZ_NMOK02000004.1 coordinate 437,384, forward strand.
TGGCAGGCGGCTTTTACGGACTGAAGCCATACTTCGAAACCCTCCTCTATGACCACGGTTACGTGGATGCCGCCGCTGAACAAATGCTGGACCGTTTCGAGAAGGAGGGCCGTTTGACCGGGGAGCAAGCCTTCCGTCTGGGGGAACTGCTGTATTTGAAAAAACTGTACAACGAAGCCTTATCCTTGTTCGATAGTTCGGCGGAAAGCGACAAAAGCGGCGTTTACGCGCAAAGAGCGCGATTGGGAGCCGCTGCCGCATGCCTGCAGCTTGCTATTGAAGCTCTCCAGCCGGATGAGTACAGCGGAACCCGCAATTGGGATGGCAGCTGGTCGGAGCCGGACCGGATGAAGCTGCAGGAAGCATTGCTCCGAGTGGAGTGGATGGGCTGGCAGACCAGCTGGAACGGACGGCAAAGGAGGCGCGTGAATGGCGGAACAGCGGAAGCGGATTTCCTTATGCATGATCGTTAAGAACGAGGAGAAGCATTTGCCCGGCTGTCTCGACAGCGTGCTTGGCATAGCTGACGAGATCATTATCGTCGATACCGGTTCGACCGATGAGACCATTGCGATAGCGGAGCGGTACGGAGCGCAGGTAATCCGGAGCGGGTGGGAGCATGATTTTGCCAAAGCGCGCAACATAGGGGTGGAGCGGGCCAGCGGGGAATGGATTCTGTTTCTTGACGCGGATGAACAGCTGGATGCGGCAACAAAATCTCAGCTGCTCGAGTATGCCGGCCATGCGGAACTGTCCGCCCTGCTCCTTCAGATCAGAAACCAGGTTGGGCCGGACCATGATCAAGGCTCGACAATCCATCCCGTGCTTCGGATGTTCCGGAATGACCCTGCCCACCGGTTCGAAGGGCGGATTCATGAACAGATTTCGTTTTCGATTTTGCGGAAAAACCCAACGGCCCGTTTTCACCTCACCGATGTCGTTATCCATCACTATGGCTATCGGACCCAGGTGGTTGCGGAGAAAAACAAGCTGCAGCGCAATATGGAGCTGCTCGAGCTCGCGCTTGCGGAGGACCCGGGCAATACGTTCCACCGCTATAATATCGGGGTTGAATATTTACGGAATAACCGGGCGGCGGAAGCGCTCGAAGCGTTCCGGATTGCCAAGCGTTCCGTCGGCTTCGAGCAGCTCTCATACGCGCATCTGGTGCTGAAATACGAATCTCTTAGCCTTCAGCTGCTTGGCAGATGGGAGGAAGCCGCGGCTGCGGCGAAGGAAGGCACGGCTATTTTTCCCGACTATACGGATTTGTGGCATTATATCGCGCTTTGCTCAGCAAGCACCGGGCGGTTCAAGAATGCGATGGAAGCCGCCGAAAAAGCGCTGGAGCTAGGAGCGGCGCCCGCCCGCTACCATACGGAGGGCGGAATGGGGACGTTCCGGACGGCTTATCTGCAAGGACGAATCTATGAAGCGATGCATGACGAGCAGGGCGTGGAGCAAGCTTACATGAAGGCGCTGCGGTTTAAGCCCAGCTTGCTGCCGCCGCTTTTCCGGCTTTGCAAATACATGCGGGCCGCCGGCCGCGAAGGCCAGCTTGCCGCATGGATGGCAAGGCGGATCTCCTGCCCGGATGAAGCGGCTATGCTGAAGCTGGCCGGGGTGATGGTTGCCAGCGGCTGTCCGGACAGCGCGGTTGCGTATTTGGAATGGCAAGCGGAACTGTATAAGGAGCCCGGGCTCCGGCACTCTCTTTCCGTGCAGGCGAATGCTTTGCGCGACGGGGATTACGGCGGGCTGCCTTTTGCGGGCTGGCTTGGCAAGGACGAGGCGGAAGATACGCTGTCATCCGCGGCATACTGGAGGGAACGTGCGGAGCAGTATTTGGAACGGGTACAGCAGTCGAAGGAGCGCTCTGCCGAAAGGCAAGCCCTTCAAAGCATCCGCCTGCTGCTACCCGGATTTGAAGGGTGGTAAGGAGGGGCCGGGATGGAAGAGAAGCTTCCGATATCGCTGTGCATGATTGTCCGGGACGAGGAATTATTCCTGCCGGATTGTCTGGCCGCGGCGGCTCCTTATTGCTCGGAGATCATAGTGGCGGATACGGGCTCGACAGACCGGACGGCAGACATAGCGGAAGCTTACGGTGCAAATGTGCTGCGGATTGCCTGGCAGGATGATTTTGCATTGGCCCGCAATGCGGCAATCCAGCAGGCCTCTCAGCCGTGGATTCTGGTGCTGGATGCGGATGAACGGCTTCTCCCGCTTCCCATGGAGGATTGGAGACGGCTGCTGCTGTCGGAAGAGCAATGCTACGGCTATTTAATAGAGATCAGAAGCAGGGTTGAAGGCATAGGCGGGGAGGAAGAGGTCTCGGACGCGGTCTGCCGGCTTTTCCGAAACGATCCGAGGATCCGGTTCTCCGGTGCTATTCACGAGGAAGCGGCAACGGCCGTCTCGGCCTGCGGAGAAGAAGCCCTGCGTTTTGCCCCGGTTGAAGTGCTTCATGAGGGGTACCGGCAGGCCGTTATGGTGAGACGCGGGAAGAAAGAGCGAAATAAAAGGATCTTGCTCGCTGCCCTGAACCGTGAACCGGAAAATCCGGTTCTGCGGTATGCGATGGGGACGGAGTATTTTACTTACGGGGACTGGGAGCGGGCGGCCGAATGGCTGGAGCCTATGGTGAACGGGGAAGAAGCGGCTGAAGACTCCGGCTATTTATCCGACATATGGCTGAAGCTGGTCCATGCGCTGCGGGCGCTTGGCAGGCTGGAGGAAGCGGAGCGGTATGCCCGGAGCGGGTTAACCAGGTACGGCGATTTTCCGGATTTGCATGAAGCTTACGCGGCGGTGCTGATGGAGATGGATCGGCCGGGCGAGGCCGGGTTGGTGCTGGAGCGGGCATGCTTGGCTGGCATACCGTCCGCGCGTTACTCTTCCGCCGCTGGCTCCGGGAGCTACCGGACGATGCTCGCCGCCGGTTATGCAGCGGAACGCAGCTATAACTGGGATCGGGCAGCCGAAGCCTATGCGGCAGCGCTTGAGGCTAATCCCGGCTATCGGCCGGCATGGGAAAGGCTGATTTTGCTCGGTACGCTTGATTCTGAATATAGAAGGCATTGGATGGCTGCTGCCGACCGCGCGGCAGCCACCGGCGATCATAGGCTTTGCCGCTTCATGCTGGAGCTGCTGGCTGACGCCGGACTGCAGCTTGAGCCCGAGGTAAGCGGCCGGCTGATGGAAGGACTGGCGGTGGGGGAAGCTTTTTGGAGCGGCTTGCTCGCCGCGCAGCAGGGCGATCCGTCCGCTGCCCGGCAGCGCTGGGCGCAGCTGCCGGATGCGTACCCAGGCAAGGGCGAGTATCTCGCCGCCCTTGCCTGGGTGGATCGCGGGCGGGCTGAGCCGCCGCCCGCCGGGCTTGCGCACGCGCTGCTCCGCGTGCGTGCCTGGCCCGCGTGGCTGCGGCTTTGCCCAACCGCGCCAGCGCCTATGGCGGCGCCGGTTCCCGCGGCGCCGCTGCAGTGGTGCGCGCTGCTAGGCGCAGCGCCGCCTGTGCCCGCGCTGGCCGCGGCACAGAGGCTGCGCACGACAGCGCAGCCCGGGGCGCCCGCGCGGCTTGCCGCGGGCGCATTGCACTTCGCCGCGGGCGACATGCCCGCCGCGGCGGCGCAGTTTGCGGCTGCGCGCGAAGCGGCCGCGCAGCCATGGGTCTCGCGAGCCGCAGCGGCGGGGCTCGCGGCAGCGCTGGCGGCGCGCGCCCGTGGCGCCGCGCAGGTCCCTGCGCTCGCAGCGCCCTTGCTCTGCGAGCGGGAGCTGATGCTGCGTGTAACCTCGGTACTATACAGCTTGTAAGCTCTTATGTTCCGTGCTATACAGCTTGCGAACCCTTGCGCATATGACTTCTTCCATTGCACGAAATACAGTGTAATTGGAATTTGCAGGTCCATTTACAGGTATATCCTGCGCTTTCTGCAGGATATTGCGCTAAAACCTACCTCAATTCGCCTATCTCTGAAGGTTATACTGCAAATTGCGCAGCGTATTCCGTAGAAACAGCCTAGATCGGCGAATATCCTGTACAACGTGCAACGTAGCAGGCAGGCGATAGCACTGAGCCATCAGCGCCTTTCCGCCTCTCTTTTCGCAAGCTGCGCAGTAATAATCGCCTTCCATTCGGCGAGCCAGCGCGATTGATCGAATGCGAGCGCCGCCCGCCGGGCGGCTGCGCCCAACCGGCGGCGCAATCGAGGCTGCTCGATCAGCTCGCTGACGGCCGCGGTGGCGGCTTCTGCCGAAGTTGGGATCAGGCGGCCGTTTACGCCGTTGACGATAAGATCGTTCAGCCCGCCGACATTGGTCGCGACAACGGGCAAGCCGCAGCTCATCGCCTCCAGGCAGGAGAGGGAGGTCCCTTCCGAGAACAACGTTGGGATGACCGCAATATCCGCTTGACGATAAGCCTCGCGGATCGTCTCGAACGTATATGTCCGGTGGAGGATGCGGTCGCGGTGAGGATGAGCCTCCTTCCATAAATAAAAGGCCGCCGCCATCATAGACCCGTCAATCAGCTCGCCGGCGAATTCCACGGTCAGAGCCGGGTACCGGCTCAGCAGTTCATCCGCCGACAGCATCATCGTAACAAGCCCCCGCTCAAAGCTTAGCCTTCTCGGGAAAAGCACCCGCAGCCCTTCCGCGGAAAGAGAAGCGCCACCTCTCCGGGGAACAAACCGCGTGGTATCCACGGGATTGGGAAGCAGGGTAATAACGGCCGGATCCTCATACTCGCACACCGCCCTGCAATACGTCTGAAAATGCGAATCGACCGACACCACGAGGTCCAATTGCCGAAGCGCCTGATTAATATGCCGGGCGATCGCCGCCTTCGTCTCGGCCGCAATGGAAGGAGTGTCCCAATTGATGCCGTGGCAGATGCCGATGCTTCCCGGGCGGTACCGGATCGGATGCCAGATGCAGCTGGCATAGATAAGCAGGCCTTCCGCGGATTCCGCCATCCGCTCGAAAGCCTCCGTAATCTTATCGGCTTCAAAAGGCCAGCCCCGTACCCGAACGCCTTCGTACATGGTGTCAAAAGCCTCGTAATACGTCATCTGATAAACAACCGGAGTGAGTCCAAGCTCCTTGATCGCCCGGCATAACATATGGACATACCGCTCCAGCCCGCCTCCGAACAACCGGGAATAATCCTGTCCGTAAGCGTTCAAATAGCTGTGGGTCAATATCGTCACCGTCTTTACGGCATTCGGCTTTGCCATCGTCTTACCCATCGCGGCGCTCCCTCTCCTGCCATCGGATCAGCCTTGGATTCGGATCGAGGATCGAAGCGTAGTGGCCGAGATTGCCCCATTGTCCCTGCGGGTCGAGCTTCATATAACGGTCGTATTTCGCCCGCCGCTCTTCGGTGCTTCCCGCCCACCCGTAATGCTTGATCCGAAGGTCGGTATCGAGGCCCGGCAATGCGTTATAGGTAAAAGGAAGGCGGGTGGCGTGATGCGCCCGTTTCGGATACGCATAATGGAAGCCGGGCAAGTAGCGGACAAGCGTCATCATAGGCCGCTGATGGAGATTCCACCAGTCGTCCTCCCGGTAGTGGGTGACCGAATCCCAGAAATCGTACATCCGGAAGGAAACGGTATCGTAGTCATCCTGGTTAATAAGCTCCCTCATGGCCGCTTTTGCGCAGTCCTCGTAAAATTCATCCGCGTCCACGGCCAGCAGCCAATCCGGCGAGGTTTCCTCCGCCGCCCGCCACAGCTGCTCGCGCAGCAGCCATTCTTTATGAAACAACGAATCCTTATTCCGTACCAGCTTCACAACCTTCCCGAACGATGCGGCAAGCTCCGGCGTATCGTCCGTGCTTCCGTCATCCACGATGACAATCTCGTCTACAAAGCCGGACAAATCCGCAAGGGCCGCTTCCAGATAACGTCCGGCTTCGTTGCGGACCTGCATGATGGCGGTCAATTTATTGCCCGTTATTTTTCTTCCGCCTTTTCCGAGACCGCTGGCCATTCTTTAGTCAGCCTCCTTATCTCCCCGTGTCAGCTCCCGCGCAACGCCATCCATAACCGCCAGGTCAATCATGCCGTTTAATTCCTCCTGCCTGTGCTCTCCTGCCTCCAGAAAGCAGTGGATGGCTTCATGCCGCTTGCCTTTAAGCAGAAGAGCCGTTCCTTGCAGACGCTGCCACTGCCGGCGGTCGCCCGCCGACCTGCGGAGCCCGTCGTTGCCGAGCAAGAGAGCGCTGTCTAACCGGCCCGTCGTAATGTAAGTAGCAGCAAGCAGCGCGCGGGCTTCCGGATCATCCGCAAGCGGCTCCAGCAGAGCTGCCGCTTTGCGGTAATCGTCATTCAGCCGGTATAGCTGGGCTTTGGCGAGCTCCCGCTTCCCGGCAGCCAGCCATCCGGATAATTGTTCGGCATTGCGCCATTCCGTTTCTCCTTGGGCGGTGTAGCCGTAGGTCCGTACGGCGTCCTGAACATGTCCCTGCTCCAGCTCGATGGCGGACAGGAACCGGTAGACGTTCTGAAGCGTATCCCTGCGGCCCTCGTGCAGCATTTGTTCGAAGGAGGCAAGCAGATGCTGTCGCGCGTATTCGGGTTCGCCGGTCAAATACCGGTAGACCGAATGGAAAAAGAGACCGTCTGCATAGCCGCTTGGCTTGCTGCCCGCCGCCTGCTCCTGCTCCTGCTTCCGAAGCAGCTCATTCCGCCAGTTGGCCCTATGACGCTGCTGGAGGCGGATAAGCATGTCGGACTCGAAGCCGTCGCTATGCCATTCCACCGCCTGCCGGGCGAACAGATCGGAGGTTTCGTCCATCCCGTCCATTAGAAAGACGCTGCCGCGGCGGAAGCACTGTTCCAGATAGAAGGCCTCCGTACCGGCCACGACAAGCGTGGCATACGCGCATAGCCAGGCGCGGCATTTGCTCCACAACTCTTCTTCATTAGATTCCGGTCCGGGCAGCATGGCAATAAGGCAGTGCGGCTTCAGCGGCACGGCAATATGCACCCAGGCGGGGTGCATAACAATAGCGGCGACGCTGCCCCATTCCACGTTATTCAGCTGCTCCAAGCCGAGAGACTCGATTCCGTTTGGAGCATCGTCGGCAAATGCCAGCAGCTTTCTTTTTGCGGCGAGCTCCTCCAGCCAGTCCTGAACGCCTGACGGAATTCCGCGCCAGCCGCCGGGAGGGAAGACGACAATCGGTTGTGCTGCCATGGCGCGATCACCATCCGTTCCACTCATTTGGTTCTTGTATGAACGTATGAAAAATAGTACGATAACCATTCCGGTTTTTTCTCGAACTGGGAGCAAATAATAGGTTTTAACGACATCTGGTGAAGACACAAGGAAAGAGGTAGGTTTGTAAGATGGTTGATCAAAACAAGAGTACGGCTGCTCCATCGCTTGCCGATGGGGAAGAGCGGTTCTCGAAATCAGGATTCATTTTCGCGGCGATCGGCAGTGCGGTTGGTCTCGGCAACATGTGGAAATTCCCTTATATCACCGGCAAATACGGCGGCGCGGCATTTTTCCTCATGTTTATTGTCTGCCTTCTCGCTGTTGGCCTGCCGGTCCTGATGGCCGAGCTTGCGATCGGCCGCGGCGGCCGCGGCAGCGTATCGACCTCCTTTAACCGGCTGACCAAGCAAAAGGGCTGGGGAGCGCTTGGATTTCTCATGATCGCAGCGCCATTTTTGATTTTATCGTTCTATTCCGTTGTCGCAGGCTGGACGATGTATTATGCGGTCCGGTCATTCTCGGGTCAGCTGTTTACGACGACGGATTACTCCGGCCAGTTCAATGCCTTCATCGGCAGCTGGCAGCCGGTATGGTGGATGCTTCTGGCGCTGGTGCTTACGGCGGCAGTTATTATTAAAGGCGTGTCGGCCGGGATTGAGAAGTTTAACAAGATCCTTATTCCGGGCCTTGTTATTTTGCTTCTGGTCCTCGTTGTCCGCGCTTTGACGCTTGACGGGGCAGGAGAGGGCGTATCGTTCTTCCTTAGTCCGGATTTCAGCAAGCTGACGGCCGAATCGGCCCTGGTTGCGCTAGGACATGCGTTCTTCTCCCTTTCCCTTGGCATGGGAACAATGATTACGTACGGTGCTTATGTGGACAAGAGACAGTCGCTTGGCGCGGGCACGATGGCGATTGGCCTAGGCGATCTGTTGTATGCCTTCCTGGCAGGCTTGATTATTTTCCCTACGTCCTTTGCATTCGGGATCGAGCCAGGCCAAGGGCCGGGTCTTGTGTTTGTGGCGTTGCCGGCTGCTTTTGCAGCGATGCCGCTCGGCAGTCTTTTTGGCGGATTATTCTTTATCCTTCTTGCGGTTGCCTCGTTAACTTCGACAGTTGGTCTCCTGGAAGTGCCGGTTGCCTTTATTCGCGAGCGGTATGGCTGGAGCCGCGGGCTTGCGGTAACGGTGATTACGGTGCTTCTCTTCCTGGTTGGCATCCCTTCGGCCGTGTCGGTAGGCGGGGCGGTAAGCGGACTGGATTTCGGGGGCAAGACGTTTTTCGACTGGATGGATTTCGTCTGCTCGAACATCATGCTGCCGCTTGGCGGCCTGATCGTGACGATCTTTGTGGGCTGGGTTTGGAAAAACGCGGCCGAAGAAGCGGGGCTTACGGCGGCGTGGTTTCGGATCTGGTTGTTTATGGTGCGTTATATCGCCCCGATACTCGTCGTTCTGGTTCTGCTCTATTCCGCCGGCGCACTGGACTTTTTATTTAAAGGATAGTGTTTCTCCCTAGCAGTAGACAGTGTATTTTCTCGTAATTTTGTGTATGATAGGAAGATCATTAATTACGGGAAAGGTTGGTCGCCGTGGAAAACACAGTGGAGAATAAGGTATCATCCTCTAACTTTATCAAAAACATCGTCGTCGAAGATTTGAAAGAAGGCCACGTGCAGGAAATCGTGACCCGCTTTCCGCCGGAGCCTAACGGATATTTGCACATCGGACATGCCAAGTCGATCTGCTTGAACTTCGAGCTTGCCGATGAATTCAAAGGACGGACAAATCTGCGTTTCGACGATACGAATCCGGTAAAGGAAGATACGGAATACGTAGAGTCGATTAAGGAAGATGTACGCTGGCTCGGCTTTGACTGGGATGATCTTCGTTTTGCATCCGACTACTTCGAAGAATTGTACAACCGCGCCGTTCTGTTGATCCGCAAAGGGAAAGCCTACGTGTGCGACCTGACTGCCGAGCAGATCCGCGAGACGCGCGGCACGCTGACGCAGCCCGGGCAAGACAGCCCTTACCGCGGCCGCACGGTCGAGGAGAATCTTGATCTGTTCGCTAGAATGCGGGCAGGCGAATTCAAGGACGGCGAGAAGGTGCTGCGCGCGAAGATCGACATGGCTTCGCCGAATATCAACTTCCGCGACCCGGTTCTGTACCGGATTGCCCATGCGCACCATCACCGCACGGGAGACGCGTGGTGCATCTACCCGATGTACGACTACGCGCATCCGATCAGCGACGCGATTGAAGGCATTACGCATTCGATCTGTACGCTGGAGTTCGCGGACCATCGTCCGCTGTACGACTGGACCATCGCGGAATGCGAAATGGTTGACGTGCCGAAGCAATACGAGTTCGCCCGTCTGAACATTACGAATACCGTGATGAGCAAAAGAAAGCTGAAAGCGCTCGTGGACGAAGGCGTCGTTACCGGCTGGGACGACCCTCGCATGCCGACGATCAGCGGTCTGCGCCGCAAGGGCTATACGCCGGAAGCGATCCGCGCGTTCTGCCGCGAGATTGGCGTAGCCAAGGCGAACAGCACGGTCGACGAGCGGATGCTGGAGCATTTCATCCGGGAAGACCTGAAGCTGAAGGCGCTTCGCACGATGGCCGTATTGCAGCCGCTGAAGGTTGTTATTACGAACTATCCGGAAGGCCAAGTCGAGATGCTTGAAGCGGAGAACAATGCCGAGAACGAGGAAATGGGCACGCGCCAAATTCCGTTCTCCCGCGAAATCTATATCGAACAGGACGATTTCATGGAGAATCCTCCCGCGAAATATTTCCGTCTGTTCCCTGGCAACGAAGTGCGTCTGAAGCATGCTTACTTCATTACGTGCCAGGAAGTCATCAAGGATGCGGACGGCAACGTGATCGAGCTGCGCTGTACGTACGATCCGGCTACCAAGAGCGGTTCGGGCTTTAATGCCCGCAAAGTAAAAGGCACGATTCATTGGGTCGAAGCCTCGCAAGCCGTGCCGGCGGACTTCCGTCTGTACGAGCCGCTTATTACTAGCGAAGCCGAAGAGGAAGGCAAGCCGTTCCTCGAATGCATCAATCCGAACAATCAGCAAGTGCTGCAAGGCTTTGTTGAGCCGAACATGAAGGATGCGAAGAGCCATGACAAGTTCCAGTTCTTCCGCCACGGCTACTTCAATGTGGATCCGAAGGATTCGACGGGAGAGAAGCTGGTATTCAACCGGATTGTCTCGCTGAAGAGCTCGTTTGATCCGTCCAAAGCTTAAATAATCGCCATAGGCTGAGCAGGCCGGGCTGTCCTTACGGGATAGTCCGGCTTTTCTTTGAATTTATAAAAATGGTAAATAGAAGGAAAATGTAGAATGATGGCGAACTTTCTTGTGAACCGTCTGGTCCGGGCTTTAAGCGGGAGTCATAAGCCCATATAGGTGGTAATAGGCTAAAGAAAGCCTATAAGCCAACAGAGAAAAAAATAGGGAGGAACAACATGGATACTTATTACCGCGCAGGATTCTGGAGACGTTTGGGCGCCAATATTTTGGACGGCCTTATTATCGGCATTCCGCTTACCATTCTGGCCTTTATCATTTCGGGCGAGAGGGAGAATTCGTTTACGAACATTATTTCTTTCCTGTATTCCTTGCTGATTCCGGTTCTGTGGAACGGCTACACGATCGGGAAAAAGATTTGCGGCATTCAGATCCGCCGCCTGGACGGCAGGCCGCCGGGCATCGGCACGATGCTGCTGCGCAATGTCGTGGGCGGACTCGTCTATGCCGTAACCATTGGCATCGCCGCGGTTGTCAGCGCGTTTATGGTCGGCTTGCGCGAAGACAAACGCGCCATTCACGATTTTATCGCGGGCACGGTTGTTGTTCACGACGGGGACGAGTAAATCGTTATGCAAGCCCTTAAGGCCCCTTGGGGACCTTAAGGGCTTTGTTTTTGCCTTCGTAATACCTGATAAGGTCCCTAAAGGGCCTTAATTACGCGAGAGGCAGGGTTTTTGGTTTAATTTTGAGAGATCGTCAAGCCCTTAAGGCCCTCCGGGGGCCTTAAGGGCTTTGCTTTTCCCATTGTAGTGCCCAATAAGGTCCCTAAAGGGCCTTAATTACGCGAGAGGCAGGTTTTTGGTCTAATTTTGAGAGATCGTCAAGCCCTTAAGGCCCCTTGGGGACCTTAAGGGCTTTGTTTTTGCCTTCATAATGCCCAATAAGGTCCCTAAAGGGCCTTAACCGCGCAGCAAAAACGAATTTATTGTTAAATTTTGAAAAGATCGGTCTAGCTCTTAAGGTTTCTGCGAGACCTTAAACTGTGAAACTAGCGGAAGGTAGAGTTCTAGGCTGGTTTTTAGAGGGTAGGAAAGGTTAAATTATTTACACGTGCGCAAAAATCGTACAGGCTGTACAATCAAATAAAGGAAACATGAGGTCAAGGAGAGAACTAGTTATGAACAATGATTTTACGATCCGAGATGCCGGGGTAGAGGATCTGCCCCGCATCGTCGAAATATACAACTCTACTATCGCATCCCGCCAGGTAACGGCTGATCTGGAGCCCGTATCGGTGGAGAGCAGAATGAGATGGTATGACGAGCATTCACCGGATTTTCGCCCGTTATGGGTGCTGGAGGAAGACGGAAAAATGATAGCGTGGCTGAGCTTCCAATCGTTCTATGGACGCCCGGCTTACAACGCAACGGCCGAGATCAGCATTTATATCGATCAGGAATACCGCGCGCGCGGTATCGGCTCGTTCCTGATTCAGAAGGCGCTTGAAGCAAGCCCGGGACTTGGTCTTCGCACGCTGCTCGGATTTGTATTTGGCCACAATGAGCCTAGCCTTGCCCTGCTGCGGAAATTTGGCTTCGAAGAGTGGGCGAACCTGCCGAAGGTAGCCGAGCTTGACGGGGTAGAGCGGGATTTGATTATTGTCGGACGCAAGATTTAATGACGACTAATTTGGTGATTCCTGCCAAATGATTTATGCTGGAAGCAATAGGATGAAAAGACGACAGGGGAGAATGAACATTGAGCAAGTTTTGGAGTCCGCTTACGGCTTCTTTAGTCCCTTATGTTCCCGGGGAGCAGCCGAAGGACAAAAAATACATTAAGCTGAACACCAACGAAAACCCGTATCCGCCTTCGCCTCAAGTGCTGGAGGCCATCCGGTCGGTAACAAATGATGATTTGAGGCTTTATCCCGATCCAACCTGCGATGCGCTTGTCCGCAAAATCGCCGAATATTTCGATGTTGCTCCGAATCAAATATTCGTAGGCAACGGTTCCGACGAAGTGCTTGCTTTTGCTTTCGCGGCATTCTTTAATCCGGCCAAACCGGTCGCGTTCGCGGACATTACATACAGCTTCTATAAGGTGTATGCGGAGTTCTACCAGCTGAAGGCGGACATTATTCCGCTGGGCGAGCAGTTCAAGCTGCCGGTTGACGAATTCAGCGGCCGGGATACCGGAGGCATTGTTATTCCGAACCCGAATGCGCCAACGGCTATGCTGATCTCGCTTGACGATATCCGTACGTTGCTTGCGCAAAACCCCGATCAGGTTGTTCTGATTGACGAGGCGTATATCGATTTCGGCGGCGAGTCGGCGGCAAAGCTGGTGAACGAATATCCGAATCTGCTCGTCGTTCAGACGCTATCGAAGTCCCGCTCGCTTGCGGGTCTGCGGGTAGGCTGGGCGCTGGGCAGCGAAGAGCTGATCGACGGGCTGAACCGCGTTAAAAATTCGTTCAACTCCTATACGCTTGACCGCCTTGCGCTTGCGGGCGCGGTAGCGGCGTTTGAGGACGAGGCTTATTTCCTGGAGACCACGGCGAAGGTAATCGCGACGCGCGAAGCGGTGACGAAGGAATTGAAAGAGCTGGGCTTTATCGTAACCGACTCGGCGGCGAACTTTGTCTTCATCTCCCATCCGGAGCATGCGGCAGAGGTTCTGTTCCAGCAGCTGCGCGAACGCGGCGTGCTTGTCCGGTATTTCAAACAGCCACGAATTGATCAATATTTGCGCGTAACGGTTGGCACGGACGAAGAGATGGCTGTTTTTGTAGAGGCACTCAAGGAGATCATTAAGCGATAATGAGGCCGCAGGTAAAACCCGGCTATCAACGGGCTGCATTTTTCGTTGTTCTCTTAAGCGTTATTTATGCGGTAATCGGGAATACTTTTTTTCAACTGGCCTATCGCTATAGTGCCGCTATAGATGAGGCTTACATCGTTTTTGCAATAACATCGGCAGTATACGCGTTGCCTGTTATATGGTGTTTTCGCCGAAAATATTGGTATTTTGCTTTGTTTATCCCTGTTATTTGGGTGCCGATGCTGATGATTACCGGTTATCTGATGGGGGCGGTTTTTCCGCTTCCGGAGGATGATTATGGCGCAGGCATGCTGCTATTGTTCATACACGGATTGAATTTGGCAGCGGTAGTACTGGGCGTGGCGCTTGGATTAACCGTGAACGCGGCGATTGCGGCTTGGAGGAAGTTCAGCAGGGTATAAAAAGGCTATTTAAGCCTATTTCCATTTTGTTATTTTTTCGTGCTATAATGGTGGCAAGTGACTGGTTCGGATTTTTATGTTTGGAGTATAACAATCGTCGTCAGTCTTATAAATAGGAGGATTATTTTTGAATAACCATAAAACGGATAAGAAACTAACCATTTTTGCCTTAGGCGGCGTAGGCGAAATTGGCAAGAACATGTACGCGGTACAATACGCGAACGACATTATTGTAATTGATTGCGGTTCCAAATTCCCGGATGAGGAGCTTCTCGGTATCGACATCATCGTGCCGGACATCACGTACCTCATCGAGAACAAGGACAAGGTTAGAGCCTTGCTCATCACGCACGGCCATGAGGACCATATTGGCGGGTTGCCGTATATCCTGAAGCAGCTGAGCATGCCGGTCTATGCAAGCCGTCTTACGATGGGATTGATCGAAGGAAAGCTGAAGGAAGCCGGACTGCTCGGATCGACGGAGCGGCATTTGATTCATTCCGATTCCGAGCTCAAGCTGGGTTCGATGAAGGCGTCGTTCTTCAAGACGAACCACAGTATTCCGGATTCCCTCGGCGTCGTGCTGGATACACCGGAAGGCGTCGTTGTCCATACGGGCGACTTCAAGTTCGACCAAACACCGGTAGGCGATTATCACGCAGACATTCACCGGATGGCCGAGATTGGGAAAAAAGGTGTCCTCGCTTTGCTGTCGGAGAGCACAAACGCCGAACGTCCAGGCTTTACGCCATCGGAACGGATCGTCGGCGCTAACTTCATTGATGCTTTCCGCAAAGCGGAACGCCGCGTGATCGTCTCTACCTTCGCCTCGAACGTGCACCGTCTGCAGCAGGTTGTGGATGCAGCGGCGGCATCGGGACGGAAGCTGGCGATTATCGGGCGCAGCATGGTCAACATGATTACGATTGCTTCGGAGCTGGGCTATCTCGATATCCCGGACGGCATGCTAATCGAGACGAACGAAGTGAACCGCTATGCGGATAATCAAGTCGTTATTCTTTGCACAGGCAGCCAAGGCGAGCCCATGTCCGCTCTTACGCGGATGGCCCGTTCGAATCACCGTCAGGTAGAGATTCTGGAAGGCGATACGGTTATTATTTCGGCAACGCCAATCCCAGGCAATGAACGCAGCATCGGACGCACGGTGGACGAGCTGTTCCGTCTCGGAGCGAATGTCATTTACGGCTCCGGCACGCAAACAGGCATGCACGTATCTGGCCACGGCAGCCAGGAAGAGCTGAAGCTGATGCTTCAATTGATGGCTCCAAAGTATTTCATCCCGATTCACGGGGAATACCGGATGCAGCTTCATCATAAGAAGCTGGCTGAAGCCGTTGGCGTAGAGCAAGGCAATACCTTCATCGTGGATAACGGTGAAATCGTGGAAATCGTAAACGGCGATGCACGCAAATCCGGCAAAGTGCCGGCTGGCAATACGTATATCGACGGACTTGGTATCGGAGACGTTGGCAATATTGTACTTCGTGACCGCAAGCACCTGTCCCAGGACGGCATTCTTGTTGTTGTAGTAACCATCAGCAAGCAGGACAAGACGATCAAATCGGGACCGGATATCATTTCCCGCGGCTTCGTCTATGTACGGGAGTCGGAAGGACTGCTTGAGGAAGCAGGCAGAATTGTAACTAGAACGATTACGAAATCCATCAGCGATAACGTAAACCAATGGACAACACTTAAATCAAACGTAAAAGACGCGCTTGGACGATTCTTATATGAACAAACGAAAAGAAAGCCGATGA
Organism: Paenibacillus sp. ATY16; assembly: GCF_003399985.2. NCBI lineage: Bacteria > Bacillati > Bacillota > Bacilli > Caryophanales > Paenibacillaceae > Paenibacillus > Paenibacillus sp. ATY16. Next base: position 452,902 of record NZ_NMOK02000004.1, read on the forward strand.
TCCTTCCTATCATCATGGAAGTGTAATCGGCACCTAACCAGTCCACTTCTTTTTGTTTAGTGAGCCGATATATACACGCAAGGGGCTGTCCCGTTAGCTGATAAAGCTGCGGGACAGCCCCTTGCTTTCGTTCCAACCGCAATTAGGCCACCAGCTTGAGGCCAACTACGGCCCCGATAATGAGGGTGATAAAGAGGATCCGGAGCATGTTTTTAGGCTCTCCGTACAGAACCATGCCAAGAATTGCACCGCCTGTAGCGCCAATCCCCGTCCAAATGGCATAAGCGATACTCATCTCGAGCGTTTGCATCGCGTAGGACAAGCAGACAAAGCTCATGCCAAAGCCAATTAGCAGAAGCGCGATGTTTTTCACGCTTTTCTTCTCATTGACCTTATTCATCATAACGACGCCCAGCATTTCGAATAGACCCGCGCAGATCAAGGCTAACCAGTTCATTTGGAGGATGCTCCTTTCTTCTCGCCCGCACTTCCGTGCTCCGGCGTAATAAGCTTAAGACCGATAATGCCAATCAAAAGAAGGACGATAAACAACAATTTAGCCGCATGCAGCGGATGCCCGAAAAAGACCGATTCCGATATAACCGTACCGGTCGTGCCAAGTCCTACAAAAACGGCATATACCGTGCCGACGGGAAGCTCTCCGCTAGCTTTGATAAGCAGGACAAAGCTGAGCACAATCGCGATAAACGTCCCCGCCCAGCTCCAGACATGGTCCGCATGCTTGAGGCCGGTGACCCACATGACTTCGAAAATTGCAGCAACATAAACTTGCAACCATTGCTTTTTCATGAAAATTCTTCCCCCTTACATGTGATGTAATATTTAAAAAGACAAAAATAAAACCCGGGAGTACACTGCTGGCGCAGGCGACTCCCAGGTTTTTATCCTTCCGTGATCACAGCTATCGCTGTGAGTTTTCCCTCGGACCAGACCTAAGCCTCTCGCTTAGCGGAACCCTAGAAAACCACTAACCTGTATTATACACACTTCCCCCCGAAGATCAAGGCTCTGAAAAAAGGATAAAAAATGGCGGCACCCGGACAGAGGAGCCGCAGTCTCAAGGGGACTGGGGCTTGCTTCGGTACGGGTGCAGCCTACGAAAACCTGCGGATTGCGGCTGAATCAAAAGCTTATCAGGAATGCTCGGCATCGAATGAAGCCGCAAGCTCCTTGGCGCGTGCTTCATCGTTGCTGCGTACATGAATCCGTTTTAAAGAGCCATCCAGGGTTACCTTTGATTTTAAACCGTTAACTTTGAAATACGCATGCAGCCTGTCGATTTCATCAGCCCGGGATCCGGCCTCAGTCCGGAAGGCAGTCCATCGGTTCCACCACAGCACCATCCCCAACACACCTCCTTCGCCTGCTGATTCGCCATTCCGTACATATGTATTCGCCTCTCCCACCATCATGACAGGTTTGTTGGGAACATCCCGCTAATTATTCGATAGCGGCTTAATTGTTCATAGGGGAAGATCAATGGTAAAATAGGGGAGCTGAGAAGCAGCATTTTTAGAATGAGGGAGGAGAAGAGTTGTGAGCAAATTTACATCCATTACGCAAACCACGGAATTGAACAACGGAATTCGGATGCCTTGGCTTGGCTTTGGCGTATTCAAAACAAAGGAAGGCGAAGAGGTCGAGCAAGCGGTTGCGGATGCCCTGGAGGCAGGCTACCGCAGCATCGATACGGCGGCGATCTACGGGAATGAAGAAGGCGTAGGCAACGCGATTGCCGCAAGCGGTCTGAAGCGCGAGGAGCTGTTCGTTACGACAAAGGTATGGAACAGCAACCAGGGCTTCGAGAGCACGTTGAAGGCTTTCGAGGAAAGCCGCCGCAAGCTGAAGCTGGACGTTATCGATTTGTATCTCGTTCACTGGCCGGTGGCGGGCAAATACAAGGATACTTATCGTGCTTTGGAGAAGCTGTACAAGGAAGGGCATGTGCGGGCAATTGGCGTCAGCAACTTCCTGATACCTCATCTGGACGATCTGCTTGGCAGCTGCGAAGTGGTGCCTGCGGTGAATCAGGTGGAATTCCAGCCCTACCTGACTCAGCCTGATCTGCAGAGCTATTGCAAAGAGCGCGGCATCCAGCTTGAGGCATGGAGTCCGCTACTCCAAGGTAATCTCGATGTGCCGCTGCTGCAGGAAATCGGACAAGCTCACGGCAAATCGGCTGCGCAGGTTATTTTGCGCTGGGACTTGCAATGCGGCGTCGTCACCATTCCGAAGTCCGTTACGAAGAGCCGGATTATCGAGAACGCGGACATTTTCGACTTTGAACTTACCGCCGAAGAGGTGGAGAAGATCAATGGCCTGAATGTCGGCCGCCGCTTTGGATCCGACCCCATGAATTTCAATTTCTAACAACAAGCTAAGCGAATAAGGGGGGTGCCGCCGTCGCACCCTATGACTGTGGCGGAAATCGGGCGGCCTTGCTATTGACAATGTTAACTGTAATTGATATTATTACAGTACTAAACAGGGAGGCCGTTCACATTGAACAGCGAATTTACGATTGCCGTACACAGTCTCGTTTATTTAGCCTATCTGCCCGAGCGGATGGCGAGCAGTGAGATGATCGCCGACAACGTAGGCACGCACTCCGCGCGCGTCCGCAAAGTTATGAGCGGATTGCGCAAAAGCGGCTTTGTCGATACACGAGAAGGCGCAGGAGGCGGCTACAGGCTTACAATTGATCCAGATGTCGTTACGCTTGGCGATGTATATCGCGTCATGGCGCAAGGCTCGTTTATTCCGAGCTGGTGCTCGGGTGATCCGGGCATGGATTGCGTCGTTGGCTCGAATATGAACCAAGTGATGTTCGGGATCTTCTGTACAGCCGAGAAGCAGCTGGAAGGCTACTTCAGCGGCATCACGATTTCCGATGTACTAAAGCAAATTCACGCTTGTGGTTGCGATTAGGCTACAATAAAACGGTACGTGGCGGAATTCCCTTATCATATTATTTTGGAGAGGATGATTGACAATGGCAGTAGCATTGACAAAAGATAACTTTGCAACTAGCGTGGAAAACGGCGTTTCTCTGGTAGACTTCTGGGCACCTTGGTGCGGACCTTGCAAAATGCAGCTCCCTATCGTAGAAGAGCTTGCAACTGAACTGGAAGGCCAAGCTACAATCGCAAAAATCAACGTTGACGAAGAGCCAGAGCTGGCTTCCCAATTCGGCGTAATGAGCATCCCTACACTGATCCTGTTCAAAGACGGTCAACCCGTTGACAAAATGGTCGGCGTACAAAGCAAAGACGCTCTGAAAGCAAAAATCTCCGGCCAACTGTAAGATTTGGCTGCAAAGCATGAAAAGCCAGGGACCTGCGTATAACGCGGGTCCCTGGCTTTTTTAGTGCAGCAAAGCACCTCTGGAGGAAGGCGCGTGACCGTGTGAAAAATGATAATATGAAAATATTGGGACGGGACGCAACTTCTGGCGCGGCTGCCGCGTCTATTTAGCTGATTAACAAGAATGGAAAAGGATAGGAGGTTCGTTATGGTGATGAATCATCGCAAGAAGCTGGCCGTGCTGGCAACCGCGGTTATGCTGACGAGCAGTATTCCTGCCCCGGCCTTTGCCGAAAGCGCTGACAAACCGGCAGCTTCGGCCGTATCGGTATCAGGAGATGCTGCCGGATCGGACGGAAACGCGGTTGCTCCCGTTAATGTGAAGGTGACGAAGGAAAAGGCGGAATCTCTCGCCAGACAGACCGTAAGCGTCCCGAAGGAATACGCGCTGCAAGGGGCTTCGCTCTCGTCCGATACGCTGGCTGGCGGCAAACGCAGCGTATGGGGTCTGGATTTCGTGTACAAGGTAAACGGCAAAAACAAGGGCAGCATCTATGTACGGTTAAATGCGGATACCGGCCAGCTTCTTGATTACAGCACCTACCTCGATAATCCAAGCGCCAAGCCTACTTATCCGCTGAAGGTTGAGCGGGAGGCCGCGCAGAAGATTGCTTATTCCTTCTTGTCGGAGGTAGCGCCAACTTACAAGGATCAAGTGAAATTTAATCCGGAATACGGCGCGCAGCAGCTTCCTCCTCTGACGGGAGAGATGCGCCACACGCTCAGGTTTGACCGGGTTGTCAATGATATTCCTTACGTGGATAACTATATCGAGCTTGATGTCGACAGCGAAGGGCATGTCTTGCGCTACACCCTGCAGTGGGATGATACGATTCAATTTCCGAAGGCGGATGCCAGGCTGACGGCCGATGAAGCGAAGAAAAAGCTTATCGAGCAGGCAAAGCCGGAGCTGCGTTACATTATCCCTAATAATCCGGAAGGGCCTATCAAACCGGTGCTGAGCTACGATATGGGAGCTTTTGCGATTGATGCGGTTACCGGCAAAGAAGTGCAAAGCGGATACATTGATCCCAACCAGGTATCAGGGACCCCGATAGCGGATAAACCGCTGGGCGAAGCTCCCGGAGCGGTGAATCTGACCGAAGAGCAGGCGAAGCAAGCCGTGCTGTCAGCCTTCTCTATTCCTTCAAACGCGGTGTACACCGGCGCAAGCTATTACGAGAATACGGATGACGGTGCCGGTGCGACGGTTGCCAGCTGGCGGCTCGAGTGGGAGCTGAAGAACGGAAAAGACACGGTCGGCTCCGCATCGGCATTAATCAATAGCCGGACGGGATTTATCAACAGCTTCTATTCCTATCAGAACAACCAGAATGCGAGCGCGAAGCCTGCCTTGTCTTATGACCAAGCGGAAGCCAAAGCCATTGAAACGGTGAAGAAGCAGCTTCCTTGGGCGGCGGATGAGCTGTATATCGTGAAGCGCGATAAGTCGCAGTACGACCCGGATAAAGTATCGTATATCGATACGTATTATTTCAGCTTCGTTCACAAGATTAACGGCGCAACGGCCGATTATGACAACGTGAACGTATCCATTGACTCGAATACGGGCGCGGTGCGCAGCTACGATGCCAGCATCCATCCGTATAAATACCCGGAGACGGCGCCTAAGGTTATTACGCCGGCGCAAGCCATTCAGAAGTGGATGACTTATTACCGGACGGAGCTGACTTATTATTTGACGCAAAATTACGTGTACCAGGGCCAGCCGATTCCCGTCGAGAAATATAAGACGATGCTGGCTGCCGGGGTGATTCAGCCGTCGGATGTGGAATCCAACGCTAACGCTCAGCTCATCTACCGGTTAGTGCCGCGCCAGCTGGATGAGTCCATCTTCCTGGATGCGGAATCGGGCAGCTGGAGAAGCCGGGACACCGGAGAGGTTACCCAGCTGGAGAAACCGAAGGCTACCGATATTGACGGTCATTGGGCGCAGCGCCAGTTAGAGCTGATGGTGGCTTACAAAGCGCTTGATGTGAAGGACGGCAAGGTCCGTCCGAATGAAATCGTAACCCGCGGCGAGCTGATCAAAATGCTTGTGCTGGCGATGAACAGCGGTCGTCCGCCGGTATTGTACGCAGGGTCGGCGGATTCAACGGCATCCGCTTCATTTGCCGATGTCGGCACGAAAAATCAATATTATGCATACGTGGAAAGCGCGCTCCAGCAAAATCTGATCGACATCGGCGACGGTTCGTTTAATCCGGACGGCAAGGTGGACCGCGAGGAGATGGCGGAGTTGATTGTGCGCGCGCTTGGGTACAACTCCCTCGCCAATTACGATGATTTGTTCAATATCAGCTTCAAGGACGCGGACAAAATGGAGAAGAAGGGCCAGGCGGCTATTGTTGTCGGACTGAAGATTATGACGCTATCGGGCGGCAACTTCCAGCCGGCTAAGCAGGTGTCGAGAGCCGAAGCCTCCGTAGCCTTCTTCCGCTTCCTGCAGACAAGGGCGGAGCTTCAGGAGGCGCCGCTGCGCAATTGAGGTCGGTTCAATAAAGAAGCCCCCGTTTGGTTCGCTGCCGTGGCAGCTTCCAGGCGGGGGCTTTATGTTGGGATTAGTCCGTTTTTTTGTTCTTGGAGGAGAAGTTGGTAACGGATTTCGCATCCTCAATCGTATCGTTGACAAATGCCATATCTTGGTTCTTTGCCTTCATGGCCGTTGTCCCTTTATAATTGCCTTTGTGGGTTTGATTTTCCATCGTGTAGTTTTCACCTCCTGGTCCCTGTTAGTATGGGCGGGGGGAGGGTTTGGCATGCAATCGTGTTCGACAACATAAGGGGTGCAGAAAATGGTTAAGAAGTCAGCGTTATTTAAGTATGTGGTGTTTGTCCTCTTTCTTTTGTTCACCATGCTTGTTGTTTACGCAAGCAACGAATTTCTAATGCGCAACGGCGATCCCGATGTGACGGCCAAGTTCCTGTTTGTTCTTTTCGGCATTACATTCGGCTTTGGAGCAAGCCTTCATCTGATCGGCAAAGGCGAGTTCGGGTTCCGTATAAAGGAAACGCAGTTCACGTTAATGCTGTCGATCGTAATCGTAGTCCTGAATTATGTGGCGGCCGTCAATTACGGCAAGCTGTACACCGGCGCCGAAGGGACATACGGGACGCTGAGCCGGATCATTCTCGATGACAAGAACGAAGCGATTTTTAACGTGCTGGCCGGTTATTTGTTCGGTTTATCTTTCTATAAAAAATAACGCCTCGGGGCAGTAGGCGAACAGCCTTTGCATCCGGGCTCCTTCTACATATGCTGTTGGCATGAACCTATGTGCCGGGCGGTGAAGAGATTGGTGCTGACGAGCATAATCCTGGTGACCAGAAACGGGCTTGATTATACAAAATCATGCGTGGAAAGCATCAGGCGACATACGGCGGCGGGCAGCTACGAGCTGATCCTTGTCGATAACGGATCGGAGGACGGGACGGTCGACTGGGCGGGAGCCGAGCCGGATATCCTTCTGATCGCGAATCACGGTAACGCCGGATTCCCGAAAGGCTGCAATCAAGGGGCATCGGCCGCATCCGGCGAGCTGCTGCTCCTGCTGAATAACGATACTCTGGTGACGCCGGATTGGCTGGACGGTCTGAAGCGCAGTTTGCTTAGCGATCCTTCGATCGGTGCGGTGGGGCCGGTCACGAACTCGGCCTATTACTATACGCAGATTCCGAGCCATTATTCGACGATCGAGGAGCTCGACCGTTTCTCCGAATCGGTGAGACGGTCTGCGGGAAGCCATCCCATGGAGGAGCGGCTGAAGCTGATCGGCTTCTGCATGCTGCTACGGCGGGAGGCCTACGAGAAGGCCGGCGGGATGGATGAGCGGTTTGGCATCGGCAATTACGAAGATGATGATTTGTCGCTGCGATTAAAGCTTCTCGGGTATAAGCTTATGCTTTGCCGCGATACCTTTATCCATCATTACGGCAGCGTCAGCTTCCGGGCGGATTCGGCCATGTATTTGCAGCTGTTCGCCCGCAACAATCAGCTTTTTCGCGAAAAATGGGGATTCGCTTCTTCGGAGGCGCTGATCATTCATTCCGATATGCTTGGGCTGCTGGACCGGGAGGTATCCGCTGCCGGCGGCGGGAGCGGAAGTCCAAGATTTCTGAATATCGGCTGCGGCTGCGGAGCGACGCTGCTCAGCTTGCGGCACCGGTTTCCCGGTGCTTTGCTGTATGGAGTCGAAAAAAACGGTCAAGCGGCCAAGGTGGCGGAAGCGGCCGGCATCCGGGTGTTCGGCTCGGAGGATCCGGAGCAATGGGGCCTGGAGACTGGCTCGTTAGACGGCATCCTTATCGGGGATGCCCACATCTGCGGGACGCCCGAGGCGATGCGGAAGCTGAAGCGGCTGCTGAAGCCTGCCGGCTGGCTGATCGGAACGTTCCTGAACCGTCATTACTATCCGTTTATGCTGCGTTATTTGCAGCCGGATAATGACGATGCCCAGCAGCAGTCCGCTTATCTGTATTCCATTGAGCAGGTGAGGAAGCTGTATGCGGATGCCGGGTTTGCTGCCGTTTCGACCCTGCTTATCGATGACGGGAAGGATGGGCGCCCCGGTTCGGATATCAGCGCCGAAGACTTCAGCCTGCTGGAGCGGATGGCAAACGGCAAGCACCCGGTGAAGGGGAGGCTGACCTCGGGCAGCATTATTACGCTTGGCATAAGCGTTAAGCCGGAGCTGACGCCCGCCCCGGTAACCGAGCTTGAGTCTGAGGAGTTCACGGCCGTGGCGGCGGTTGCGGAAGAGCTGCCGTTGCCGCTGCCTCCGGTGGAGGAAGCAGTGCAGGTAGTGCCCGAACAGCCGCTCAAGGAACAAAACGATGTCGTGTTCAGCGGCGAACGGCTTGTGGTCAACCGGCAGGTGAAGGAGCGGTATGCCGATGTATACGAGGAGCATCTGTACCGTTACGAATTGGCGTGCCGTTATGTCAGGGGCCTGAAGGTGCTGGATGCCGCCTGCGGAGCGGGATACGGTTCAGCATTATTGAAGCATGCGGGGGCTTCGGAGGTTACGGGCATCGATATCGACGCCGTTTCCGCCCGGCTTGCGGAACGGGATTACGGCGGAGAAGGGATACGGTTTGAAACGGGCGACGTACTAAAGCTTCCTTTTGCAGGCGAATCCTTTGACGCGGTTATTTCCTTCGAGACGATTGAGCACGTAAGCGATGGAGCGGCATGGATCCGGGAATCGGCCCGCGTGCTGAAGCCCGGCGGGTTATTTATCGTGTCCACGCCTAACCGCTCGGTAACGAACCCTCCGCTATATTACGAAGAGCAGCCTTTTAACGAATATCACCGCTTCGAATACCGGACCTCGGAGCTGGTGGGCGAGCTGCTGGCCTGTTACGACATTGAAGAGATGTTCGGGCAGAACCCGGTTGACGATTCAAGGCTGCTCTCCATGAATTGGATGCGGGAAAAAGTGGGTCTGCCGCTGGGAAGAGCCGAGGAGCGCCTGCTTAGGGCCGAAGGGCATGAACCGCTGCCGCTTGCGAGGTTCAAGAGCTGCGATCCGATGTACGTTATTGCGGTATGCCGTAAAAAGCGAACCTGACGAAAGCGGGATAAAGGCGGCAACGCCCCATTTTTGGAAGAACTGTCTACCTTGTACTAGGGCTTTTATTGTAAGCGGCCATCGGGTATAATGACGTGAGATTGTTACTTCGGAAAATGGGGTGTCTTATTTCATGGCTTTGAAAGCAGGTGTCGTGGGATTGCCGAACGTCGGCAAGTCCACTTTATTTAATGCAATAACGCAAGCAGGCGCGGAATCCGCAAACTATCCTTTCTGTACGATTGACCCGAACGTGGGCGTGGTAGAGGTGCCGGACTACCGTCTGGACAAACTGACAGAGCTCGTGCAGCCGAACAAAACGGTTCCGACTGCCTTCGAATTCGTTGATATTGCCGGTCTTGTGGCAGGCGCAAGCAAAGGCGAAGGCCTTGGCAACAAGTTCCTCGCCCATATCCGCGAGGTAGACGCGATCGTTCACGTTGTACGCTGCTTCGAGGATGAGAACATCACGCACGTAAACGGCAAAGTGGATCCGCTCGGCGATATCCAGACGATCAACCTTGAGCTGATTCTGGCGGACATCGAGTCCGTTGAGAAAAAAATCGAGCGTTCCCGCAAAAACCTGAAAGGCGGCGACAAAAAAATCGCCCTGGAAGTGGAAGTGCTGGAACGCGTCAAAGAAGCTCTCTACAACGACCAGCCCGCGCGCAGCGTAGAGCTGTCGGATGACGAGAAGCTGATTATCCGCGATCTTCACCTGCTCACCATGAAGCCGGTGCTGTATGCCGCAAACGTAGCCGAGTCGGAGGTTGCGGATACGGATAATAACAAGTTCGTGCAAGCGGTGCGCGAATTCGCGGCTGCCGAAGGCGCGCAAGTGGTGCCAATCAGCGCGAAGGTGGAAGAAGAAATCGCTGAGCTGGAAGGCGAAGACAAAGCGATGTTCCTCGAGGAGCTGGGCCTGCAGGAATCCGGCCTTAACCGTCTGATCAACGCGGCTTACAAGCTTCTTGGCCTGTATACGTACTTTACGGCTGGCGTGCAGGAGGTTCGTGCCTGGACAATCCGTAAAGGCATGAAGGCTCCGCAAGCGGCCGGCGTTATCCATACCGACTTCGAGCGCGGCTTTATTCGCGCCGAGGTTGTGTCGTTCGAGGACCTGGCTGCCGCCGGTACGATGAACGCGGCAAAAGAAAGAGGCCAGCTGCGCCTCGAAGGCAAAGAATACGTGGTGCAGGACGGCGACGTTATGCACTTCCGTTTCAACGTTTAATAGCAGCGGGACGAAGGCGGTATTGTTCTCATTTGGGAGAGCAATACCGCTTTGCTCTGTTCTTGCGGAAAACGCTTTTATCCAAGCGTAGCTCGAACGAGTCATGCGGAAAGCGGTTGGCAGTCGTACAATGGGAAGGAAGCTAAAGAATAGGAGCATGGTGTTATGACTTTACATACGTTACCGACGTTACCGAAACGAATGCTGGCAGCGGTGATGCTGCTTGTCGTATTGGCATTAACGCTTGCGCCGCAGGCTTTCGCGCATGCGACACTGGAGAAGACCGTTCCTGCCGCGAACGTGAAGCTTGCCGAGTCGCCGCCTTTTGTGGAGCTAACGTTTAACGAGGCGGTTGAGCCGAGTGCCGGATCCTTGGAAGTCGTGGATTCGAAGTCAAACAAAATAAAGACGGAAGAGCCGGTTCTGGAGAACGGCGGAACAACCCTTAAGGCAGGTCTTCCCGCGCTTGGGGACGGCGTTTATTCGGTCTCTTACCATATCATTTCGGAGGACGGCCATCCGATCAGCGGCTCTTATGCTTTTGTTGTCGGCAATCCGCCCGATTGGAAGGACGGGGAGACGTTTGCCACGCAAGCAAGCAATTCAAAGGGGATGCAGCAAAACCTGCTGTATGCCGTGCGGGTGCTTTATTATGCCGCGCTGCTGCTGGCCACGGGCATCGCTTTATGGTCGGTCTTTATCCGGAAGCCAAGCGAATCGCTGCAATCAGCCTTTAAGCGTTTGTCCCTGATTGGCATGCGGGCGCTTTTGCTTACGGTACTGGTTCATATTTTCCTGCAGGTTAACGAATTGATGAAAGGCCAGCCGATTTCCTCCTGGGGGTCGCTGTTTACGAATACGACTACCGGACGGGCATGGCTCGAGCTCATTATCCTGGTTTTGCTTGGTTTTGCAGCCCAGCGGTTCAAAGAGAGGTTTGTCAGTCTGCTGTGGGTGGTACTGCTGCTTGGCGTGGAAAGCCTGATCGGCCATCCGGCGGCAAATGACCAGAAGGTGCTGACGATTGCTTTTGACTTTATCCACTTGATTGCCTCCGCGGTCTGGTCTGGCGGTCTGGCCGTGCTCCTGTACGTCTGGTACGCGGACCGGAAGGAAGCGGGGCGCTTTGGAGCAAGCTTCTCGCAGGGCGCTTTGATCTCCCTTGCCGTGCTTGTCATCAGCGGGGTAACGATGACGCTGTTGTTCCTGCCGAAGCTGTCGTATTTGTGGCTGACCACATGGGGCGGACTGCTTACCGTAAAGGTTGTTCTTGTCGTCGCGGTGCTTGTGACGGGTACGCTATTGCGTCTCCGGATGAAAAAGAGCGGCTTCCCGGCCGGAAGCCTGCTGAAGGCGGATGCCATTATGATGGCCTGTATCGTGGCGATTGCAGCCGTGTTTACTTATATGAGCCCGCTGCCTCCCAACGAGCCGTATAACTTCCACCAGATGGGCGAGGATATGCACGTAACGTTTAACGTTTCGCCTAACGTACCCGGCGGGGACAATACGGTTTCCCTCCATGTCTGGCTGCCGGAGGAGTCGGGGGCGCCTAAGTCGGTTATTCTGCGCCTGCATTCGGACAGCAGGAAGGACGCTCCGATCGATATTCCGCTGGTGAAGGACGACAGCGAGCCTAACGATGCTTTCCCGGGCTACATCAGCGCGTCCTATGAGGCGACGGGTCCATTCCTTCCCTACGCCTCCAAATGGACGGCAGAGATTCGTGTCATGGACCAGGACGATAATGAGCTTGTCCGGGAAACCGCGTTCCGGAATTATTAGAACGGACGGACACATAATAGTCATATCCGGGTAGCCCTTTCGAGTCATGTCAGGCATTCCGCGCGGTTATATACTCTTCTCAGAGAAGCGCACGACAGGCTTATGATCAGAAAGGGAGATGCGTCAGATGAAGAAACAGATGAAAAAATGGGTAATAGCGGCTGCGATGGCCGTATGCCTGATGATGTTCGCAGGAGTGGCAAGCGCCCACGTAACGGTTCAGCCGCCATCCGTACCGGCGAATTCGTACCAGGTATTCGCGGTTCGCGTGCCTAGCGAGGAGAAGGGCGTTAACACCGTCAAGGTACAGGTTAAGGTGGCGGACGGAGCGGTCATTTCCCGCGTTGAGCCCAAGCCGGGCTGGACCAGCGAGCTTGAAAAGGATGCTAACGGCGTGGTGACAACCATTACCTGGACGGCTGCGGAAGGCGGCGGTCTCAGCGAAACGGAATTCACCGAGTTCCGCATGAGCGGCAAAGTAAACGAAGACGCTACCCAGCTCGTATGGAAAGCTTACCAGACCTACAGCGACAACAAGGTTGTCGAATGGGTCGGGGCAGACGGCTCGGATAAGCCGGCTTCCGTAACAACCGTAACGGCGGCTGTCGCGGAAGGCGACGGACACGGCCATGATGCCGGCGCCGCGGCGGATGCAGGCGATTCGAAGGACTCGGATTCCGACTCGGCGCTTCCGCTTACGTTATCGATTATCGCGGTTGTGCTTGGTTTGGCTGCCGTCGTGCTTGCGGCTAGAAAAAACAAGAAATAAACAGAATGAAGGGGCTCCGTTTTCCTTAAGGAAGACGCGGAGCCCCTTTCGGGCGACTTAGGCAAATACACCAGTCGAAAACGCGGGTCCTTTGTGCTATAATGAGTGATACCATTAAGGAAAATCATAGAGGTGAATCATTGTGTTGGACCGTTTACAAGCGCTCGCAGACCGTTACGAGAAGTTAAGTGAACTGTTGTGCGATCCGGATGTAGCCAGTGATCCGAAGCGCCTGCGGGAATATTCCAAGGAGCAATCGGATTTACAAGAGGCTTATGAAGCCTTCACAGAATATAAGCAAGTGTCGGAACAGCTTGAAGATGCCAAGCTTATGCAAGGCGAGAAGCTCGACGACGAAATGCGCGAGATGGTCAAGATGGAGATTGAAGAGCTGTCCGAGCGCAAGACCGCATTGGACGAAAAAATTCGCATCGTCCTGCTGCCGAAGGACCCTAACGACGAGAAGAACGTTATCGTCGAGATCCGCGGTGCGGCAGGCGGGGACGAAGCTGCGCTGTTCGCTTCCGATCTGTACCGCATGTATACGAAATACGCGGATACTCAGGGCTGGCGCGTAGAGCTCATGGACCTTTCCGAGAATGATCTGGGCGGATTCAAAGAGGTTATCTTCATGATCAACGGTAAAGGCGCCTACAGCAAAATGAAATACGAAAGCGGCGCTCACCGCGTTCAGCGTATTCCGGTAACGGAATCGGGCGGCCGTATTCATACCTCTACTTCGACGGTATCGGTTATGCCGGAGGTTGAAGAAGTCGAGGTTGAAATTCTCGATAAAGATATCCGGATCGATACATTCTGCTCCAGCGGTGCAGGCGGTCAGTCCGTTAATACGACGAAATCGGCGGTACGCGTGCTTCACGTGCCTACCGGCATTATGGCGACCTGCCAGGACGGCAAATCGCAGAACGAGAACAAAGCGAAGGCGCTGCAAGTGTTGCGTGCCCGCATCTACGATATCCGCCGCCAGGAAGAGGAAGCGAAATACGCAGGCGAGCGTAAGCTGAAGGTTGGCACGGGCGACCGAAGCGAACGCATCCGCACGTATAACTTCCCGCAAAGCCGCGTAACGGACCATCGTATCGGTCTGACGCTGCACAAGCTGGATTCGGTTATGAACGGCGACATGGAAGAGATCGTATCGTCCTTGACCATTGCCGAGCAGGCGGAATTGCTGGAGAGAGAGCTTAACTAAAACCTTCGAGTCCAAAGACTCCCGAGGAAGGGAAGCTAGAGAGATGAACGATCATACAGACGAACGGGTGTTTTTTGCACCGTCGTTTACCATTAGGGAAGCCTGCATGCAGGCTTCTTCGTTTTTGGAGGGGCTTGGCGTTATGGAGCCGCGCTCTAACGTAGAGCGGCTGCTGATGCACGTGCTTGGCATCGAGCGGTCAGCGATGCTGCGCGACTTCGGCGAGCCCTTTCCGGCGGAGCATGCCGTGGAATGGGTCGAGCTGATCCGCCGCAAGGCGGCGGGCGAGCCGGTGCAGTATATCATCGGCGAGGAATGGTTCTACGGCCGGCCGTTTACGGTTACGCCGGCTACGCTTATTCCGCGGCCGGAGACGGAGCTGCTCGTCGAGGCCGTGCTTGAGGCGGCCGACAAGCTATGGCCGCCGGACGGGGCTGAAGCGCCGACGGTGGTTGACGTCGGCACCGGCACCGGCGCCATCGGCGTGACGCTTGCTTCGCAGCGTCCCGGATGGCGCGTATGCGCGTCCGATCTTTCGCCGGACGCGCTTGAGGTCGCCCGCGCGAACGCGGCCCGCCATGAGGCGGCGGGGCGCATGGCGTTCGTGCAGGGCGACCTGCTGGCGCCGTTTGCGAAGCGCGGCGCCGCAGGGGCGGCACCCGATGCGGAGGACATCCGCATCGATGTGCTTGTGTCCAATCCGCCGTATATTCCGGCGGATGATCTTGCGGGCCTCCAGCCCGAGGTGCGCGATTACGAGCCGCGCCTCGCGCTGGACGGCGGGGCGGACGGACTGGATCCGTACCGTCGCATGGTGGAGCAGCTGCCGTCGCTTGCGCAGCTGCCGCGTATTGTCGCCTTCGAGCTTGGCATGGGCCAAGCCCAGGACGTTGCCGCGCTGCTGCGGAATGTCGGCGAATGGGACGACATCCGCATCATTACCGATTATGGCGGCATCGAGCGTCATGTCATCGCCGTCCGCACAAAATAGTAAGTTTATTGAACACGCTGCCGGCGCATCATCCGATGCCGGCAGCGTGTTTTTTGTTAACTCCGCTGCAACACGGAAAAACCGTGTTACAGCCCCCTGCCCCGTACCTCGCCCTACGCCATTCCCCGCTCCCTCCCCTCACCGGCCTCGTGTGTTATGAAAACAACTCTATCATTTTCATTTTTTCTGCTAGGTTTATAGAGCCGGGAACGCGGACATAATGACGGATAGATACGTTCCGGAACGCAAGCTGATGCACCGACGGGTGCGATCGAGAGGAGCTTGTGTTATGATCAACCGCACTAATTCCCTTTTTTATTTCCGTAAATCTTATGCTTTGTTGGTTATCGTTTTGTTTGTTCTTGTGATGAGCTGGGAGCAGCAGCGTACGGATGCGGCTGTGGTCGATACGATTATTCCGCAAGATTCCATTCGCCTGCGCATCTTGGCTAATTCTGATTCCCCTGCCGACCAGGCCGTAAAGCGCGTTGTCCGCGATGCCGTGGTGAAAGCCATGGACACTTGGGTAACGGGTCCGCAAACGATTGAAGAAGCGCGCCAAACGGTGCTTGATCATATGGACGAAATCAATGGTATCGTAGCTGACGTGCTGACAAGCCGCGGGTTCGATTATAGCTATCATGCAGAGCTGGGCCAGGTTCCGTTCCCGACAAAAATGTACAGCAACGAAGTGTATCCGGCAGGCAACTACGAAGCTCTCCTGATTACGCTTGGCGAAGGCAAAGGCCAAAACTGGTGGTGCGTGCTGTTTCCTCCGCTGTGCTTCATCGACGCGGCAACCGGCGAAGCCGCCGCTGCCGATCCGGATGCTGACGCCGCGAAAGCGGAGACGGTAAAAACGGCTTCCGCCGATCATAAAGATAACGCAAAGGTTGAAAAAGCTTCTGACGGCAAAGAAGGCAAATCCGAAGCTTCCGTTCAAAAATCGCAAGACGAGAATAAGCAAGGCGAAGCGCCGAAAGCGAAGTTTTTCCTGCTGGAAATTATCGAGCAATTCATCAACTGGCTGAAAAGCCTGTTCTAAAGCAAGCTGCCCGCGGCGGTTCTTTCAAGGCGCATAGTCGCCCGGCAAAGGGCCGCCGCTCCGCAATTCAGGTTGTATATGCTATAATGGGGGCAGTTAGACGACGAACGATTACTTTCGAATAGCAGGGATTGAAGGATAGAGATGACAACAACGAAGGTTTGGCGGGTTGCGGAGGCTGCTCCTGCCGATGCGATGGCCGGACAATTGGAGGAAGCGGCGGCGCTGCTGCGGGAAGGAGAGCTGGTTGCCTTTCCGACCGAAACGGTATACGGCCTAGGTGCGGATGCCCGGAACACAAAGGCGGTTGAAGGCATATTCAAGGCAAAAGGACGACCGTCGGATAATCCCCTCATCGTGCATATCGCGGATGAAAATCAGCTGGCGGAGCTTGCGCTTCCTTATCCGGAGCTTGCGACCCGGCTGATGAAAGAGTTCTGGCCGGGTCCGCTTACGATCGTGCTGCCGGTACGCACAGGCGCGGTATCTCCGCTTGTTACGGCAGGGCTCGCGACCGTCGGCATCCGGATGCCGGATCATCCGGCCGCGCTTGCCCTCATTCGGCAATCCGGCTGTCCGGTAGCAGCTCCCAGCGCGAACCGCTCCGGCCGGCCCAGCCCGACGCTTGCAGCGCATGTGCTGGAGGATCTGGAAGGAAAAATCAGCGGCATCGTAGACGGAGGCGCGACTGGCGTCGGACTGGAATCAACCGTTATTGAGCTGCCGGATTCGAATACCATCCGTATTCTCCGTCCCGGAGGGATTACGGCCGAGCAGCTGCAGAGCGCCGCGCCGGAGGCGGTAATCGATGCTCCAGCGGCAGCGAATCCGGATGTGACGGAGGCGCCGCGCTCGCCGGGCATGAAATATACGCATTATGCGCCGAAAGGCGATCTTTGGATCGTGTTGGGCGAACCGGCGAATGCGGTCCGTTATATTCAGGAGCAACTCAATCATGCCAAAACAACGCCTGTGAAGACCGGTGTTCTCACTTTCGACGAAAGAGCTGCCGCGTATGATGCCGACCTGATCCTCAGTTACGGCAGCGAGCTGCATCCGGAGCAGGCGGCGCATAACCTGTATGCGGCACTCCGCCGGTTCGACTCGGAAGGCGTGCAGCGCATATGGGCGGAAGGCTGCTCCGAGGAAGGGATCGGACTTGCTCTGATGAATCGTCTGGCGAAAGCGGCGGGGCATCAAATCGTCCGCGTATAGAGTAGTATGTTTGTCCCCTTGTCCGCATATCTTGGTTAAGAATGGATGTGGACATGGGGGCGATAGCGTGACTGATGCAACTTTGCATGCCGGACAATTCGCGACACTGCTCATTATGGCGGTTGCGCTTGGCATGGATGCTTTTTCGTTAGGAATCGGAATCGGGCTGAAGGGGATTCGCCTGCGGGATGTGCTCCGGTTAAGCAGCATTATCGCGTTATTCCATGTGCTGATGCCTCTTGGCGGCATATATGCCGGACATTTTGTCAGCGGACTGCTTGGCCATGTTGCGACGATGGCTGCGGGCGTGCTGCTGCTTTTGCTTGGCGGGCACATGATTTACAGCTCGCTCAAAGGGGAATCGGTCCAAACGATGGACTACCGTTCCTCGATCGGAACGTTTTTGTTTGCGTTCAGCGTCAGTATCGACTCCTTCTCCGTTGGCGTAACACTCGGCATGTTCGAGGCCGATATTTTGCTGACGGTGTTATTGTTTGGGTTTTTCGGCGGGTTAATGTCCGTACTGGGACTGCTGCTTGGGCGCCGGGTCAGCGAAAATCTGGGCGGCTACGGGGAGGCGCTCGGAGGGACGATCTTGCTCATTTTCGGTCTTTTATTTATATTTTAATACATCAATGGAATCAGCCATACCAGAAAGGGGAATGCAGCATGACGCGCATCTTGTTTGTTTGTACCGGCAATACCTGCCGCTCGCCGATGGCGGAAGCCATGCTGAGGACGATGGCGGAGCAGAAGGGGATATCGCTGGAGGTTCGTTCCGCCGGAGTATCTACCATTGACGGACTGCCGATCTCGTCGCATGCGGCAACAACGCTGCGGGGCAAATCGGTCGAGCACCGCGGCTCGTCGCGCGCGTTAAGCGGAGAAGCCGTTGCATGGGCGGATCTCATTCTGACGATGACAGCCGGACACAAACGCGGCTTGCTCAACTATTTCCCTGAAGCCGTGGATAAAGCTTATACGCTCAAGGAATACGTTAACCAGGATACGGCCGTTCAGGCGGACATTGAAGAGCTCGAGCGCCTGTATACGGAGATGCATATGAAGCAGGCGCTAGGCCAGCAGCTGTCGACTGCGGAACGTTCCCGTCTTCTGGAGCTGGAGCGCCGGATCCCAAGCTTCGATATCGCCGATCCGTTCGGCGGAACGCTTGGCATGTACGAAAGCTGCGCCAAGGAAATCGAAGAGAGCCTGAAGGCCCTCCTTCAAATGCTTCAAAAGGGATGATATTCCATGCCGGAAATAGGCCCGATTTATGCGTATATTTGATTGATTTTCACGGTTGAATAAGCTATCATGAAGGTAACAAAGACGGTTTCCGATGTAACTGGCGACGGAAGTGGGTAACCACGGTGGAGCATCGGAACATACGGCCGGTCGCCTGGGCAAAGAGCAGCATGCTAGTGATAGCATGTCATGCTCTTTTTTCGTCTTTTTGAGGATTTTAGGTATAATAAGTCCGTATGATTCGACAACTAGCAGGAGGGTTTTGCGTTGAAAATTGCAATTGGTGCAGATCATGCGGGTTACCGTCTGAAAGATGAAATTGTTCCGTTTCTTTTATCGCTTGGTCATGAAATTGAAGACTTGGGCTGCGACTGCAGCCAGTCGGTGGATTATCCCGATTATGCGCTGCCTGTGGCAGACAGAGTGGCCGGCGGTCAGGCTGACCGAGGCATTCTGATTTGCGGCACGGGTATCGGCATGTCAATCGCGGCGAACAAAGTTCCTGGTATCCGCTGCGCGCTGGTGCATGATATGTTTTCGGCACAAGCCACCCGCGAGCATAACGATACAAACGTGCTTGCGATGGGCGAGCGTATTATCGGCCCTGGTCTTGCGCAGGAAATTGTCCGCATCTGGTTGGAAACACCGTTCTCTGGCGGCGATCGCCACGTTGGGCGTGTCCGGAAAGTGAAGGAAATCGAGCAGCAGTATACGGTTCATCCTTAGGTCCATGCTTTCGAAGCAAGAATTATCATTAACCGCTTAATTAACTGGCCATCGGTGTAATTAATCCTTAAGCGATTCGTGTGATCATTCTTTGTATTCACAGGAGGTATGTACAATGAACAATCAAAAGGAAACCATTACTATTGCAGCCGACGTGGAGACTATTGTAAGGGAACTTGTTGTAGCAGGGGGACTGAGAGCCGGCCAGCTGCTGGTTGTCGGCACCAGCACAAGCGAGGTGCTTGGCCAAAGAATCGGAACTTCGGGAACGGTCGAGACGGCCGCCCAGATCTATGCAGGCATTGAAGCGGTCCGGAAGGACGTGGGCTTTTATCCGGTATATCAATGCTGCGAGCATTTGAACCGGGCGCTTGTCCTCCCCCGCGAGGCGGCGGACAAATACGGGCTGGATGAGGTTGCTGCCGTACCCGTTCCGAAGGCAGGCGGTTCAATGGCCGCTTACGCTTTCCGGCATCTGCCTAATGCTTGTCTGGTTGAGACGGTTCAGGCGCATGCGGGCATCGATATCGGCGATACCTTTATCGGCATGCACCTGCGCCGGGTTGCCGTTCCGGTCAGACCGTCCATCCGGTCGATTGGCGCAGCCCATGTTACGATGGCTTTTTCGCGGCCTAAGCTGATTGGCGGAGCGCGCGCGGTATACACCTTGGAAGACAGCGGCCTGGCGTCAGAGCAGACGTCAGGAACTTGCGACTAATTATATTTAGGAGGCTTTTCACAATGGAAAACTTACGTAACCAAGATCCTGAAGTATTAAAGGCAATGGGCCTTGAGCTGCAGCGCCAACGCGACAACATCGAACTGATCGCATCCGAGAACATCGTAAGCGAAGCGGTTCTGGAAGCTATGGGTTCGGTCCTGACGAATAAATATGCAGAAGGCTACCCTGGCAAACGTTTCTACGGCGGCTGCGAGCATGTGGACATTGTGGAAGACATCGCACGCGAACGCGCGAAAGAAATTTTTGGCGCCGAGCATGCGAACGTTCAGCCTCACTCCGGCGCGCAAGCGAACATGGCGGTATACCTTGCCGTCCTCAAACCAGGCGACACGGTTCTTGGCATGAACCTGGCACACGGCGGTCACTTGACGCACGGCAGCCCGGTTAACGCATCCGGTCTTCTGTACAACTTCGTTGCTTACGGCGTAGAAGAAGATACGTTTACAATCAACTATGAAGAAGTTCGCAAAGCGGCCTTCAAACACCGTCCTCGCTTGATCGTTGCCGGCGCGAGCGCATACCCGCGCACCATCGATTTCGAGAAGCTTGGCCAAATCGCTCAAGACGTAGGCGCATTGTTCATGGTGGATATGGCTCATATCGCGGGTCTTGTTGCGGCAGGTCTGCATCCGAACCCAGTGCCTCATGCGCACTTTGTTACAACAACAACTCACAAAACGCTCCGCGGTCCTCGCGGCGGCATGATTCTTTGCCGCAAGCCTTGGGCAGCGGCAATCGATAAAGCGGTATTCCCTGGTTCGCAAGGCGGTCCTCTGATGCACATTATCGCAGCAAAAGCGGTAGCATTCGGCGAAGCGCTTCAACCATCCTTCAAAGAATACGCGCAAAAAGTAGTCAACAACGCAAAAGTATTGTCCGAGACGCTGATTGCGGAAGGCATCAACATCGTTTCCGGCGGTACTGACAACCACTTGATGCTGATTGACACGCGCAGCCTGAACATCACGGGCCGCGACGCTGAGCACGTTCTTGACTCGATCGGCATTACGGCGAATAAAAATGCGATTCCATTCGATCCAACGAGCCCGTTTGTAACAAGCGGTATCCGTCTAGGTACTCCGGCTGCCACTTCCCGCGGCATGGACGAGAAAGCCATGAAAACAATCGGCGAAATTATCGCAATGACGCTGAAGAGCCCGAAAGACGAAGCGGTATTGGCGAAAGCAACCGGCATGGTCCGCGACCTGACTGCTCAATTCCCGCTTTACCCGAACATGAAATACTAATAGCTATCTTTGCAAAAGAGGCTGTTCCCAAAGGTCCAATCGACCGCTTGGGAACGGCCTCTTTTTTATTTAGATATAGTCATTTCGCTACGCAGATATAGAAGGAATGGAATTGTTCGTTGTTTAATCGTTCTCTATGATTTGAAAGGGGAGCATTTGGAGCGCGATAGCCGTTTCGCCTTGGTGTTATGAATTAAGTTAAAGCGAATGCAGCATGATATATAAGCGGGTTCCACGAAACTACATATCTCGTCAAAATTCGACAATTTCAGAAATGTAATTTCTGGGGCGTGACAAATCATTATAAATTATGTATATTTGTTAATGGTATATTAATTAACATTACTTTTGTACTAATTTGGCCTGAACATTTGTAAAACAGGGCGATTGAACATATGTTCATTGATAAATATTCAATGTTTCGTATTATTTCTCGCATTGTTTAATTATGTAATGTCAAATTATTACAATAGCAAGCAAGAGGAGAAGATCCAGGGGAGGAAGTAAAATGTCGAAGAAGAAGTATGGCTTTACCATGATTTCCGTACTGCTTGCACTGGCTCTCGTAGCTGTCGGCTGTACACCTAAGCAAGAGTCCGGAAGCAGCGAAGGCTCTGTGTTCCGCATGAACCTTGCAACTGAACCGCCGTCCCTTGACCCGGCTCAGGTACAAGACCAAGTGTCCGCAACTGTTGTAAACGGTTTGTTTGAAGGTCTGACTCGTAAGAACGAGAAGGGCGAAGTTGAACCAGCTGTCGCTAAAGAGTGGAAAATCTCCGACGACGGCAAGACTTACACGTTCACCATTCGCGATGACGCGAAATGGAGCAACGGTGACCCGGTAACTGCAGGTGACTTCGAATACGCATGGAAGCGTGCCCTCGATCCTAACCTGAAGCCAGCAGCATCTGCTTATGCTTACCAGCTGTACTACATCAAGAATGCGGAAGCTTACAACACTGCCGCTGACGGCGTAAAAGCTGACGATGTAGGTGTTAAAGCGGTTGACGACCACACGCTGCAAGTAGAGCTGAACTCGCCAACTCCTTATTTCCTTGGTCTGATGTCCTTCACTGTTTTCTATCCGGTTCACAAATCGGTTAAAGAAAACGAGCAATGGGCGACTGACGTTTCGACTCTGGTATCCAACGGTCCGTTCAAAATGAGCGAGTGGAAAAAGAACAACTCCATTACGATCGCTAAGAACGACAACTACTATGCAAAAGACGATATCAAGCTCTCCAAGGTTGTCTTCTCTGAAGTTAACGACTCGAATACAGAGCTGAGCATGTACCAAACAGGCGAACTGGATTATGCGGGTATGCCTACTGGCTTGATCCCTAACGAACAATTCCCGACATTGAAGCAAAACAATCCGGATGAGTTCAAAATCCAAGGCAGCGCATCGATCTACTACTACCTGTTCAATACAACGCAAAAGCCTTACGATAACGAAAAAATCCGTCAAGCTCTCTCGATGGCAATCAGCCGTCAAGATATCGTTGACAACGTAACAAAAGGCGAGCAAAAGCCTGCTTACGGTATCGTTCCTCCAGGTATCAAAGGCGAGAAAGAAGACTACCGTACGGAGCATCCGGACAACTACTTCAAAGAAGACGTTGAAGAAGCGAAAAAACTGCTTGCTGAAGGTCTGAAAGAAGAAGGCCTGACGGCTATGCCTACGGTTAAAGTGACTTACAACACAAACGAACTGCACCAAGCGGTTGCTGAAGCAATTGCCGAAATGTGGAGCAAAAATCTCGGCATCAAAACCGAAGTTAGCAAGCAAGAATGGGGCGTATTCCTCGACAACCGTAACCATCTGAACTACGATGTGGCGCGCGGCGGTTGGGGCGCTGACTACGATGATCCAATGACGTTCATCGACCTGTTCTCGTCGAAATCCGGCAACAACAACACTGGCTTTGCCAACAAAGAATACGATGCTCTGATCAAAGAAGCTTACAGCACTGACGATCAAGCTAAACGTATGGAAGCAATGTCCAAAGCTGAATCGCTTGTAGTTGGTACTCGCGCGATTATGCCGATCTACTACTACAGCACGGTTTATATGATTAAGCCTGGATTCAAAGGCATCTTTATCGACTACAAAGGCGACATTGATTACAACCGCGGATACTACGAAGCGAAGTAATTAAAGCTCGGCACGGATTGAGGGATATATGCGGCCTATGATAGCTGCATATATCCCCTTTCACTTTTAACTTTCGGAAGTTTAAACCTTTTAATTTTCGAAAGCTTATGCTTTCTAAGTAATGAATCATCATAATGGCTCTGATAATGGCTATTCGGGTGATCGTTCATTTAAAGTCCATGCTTACGATGTAAGAATCATCACAAATAACCATGGTAATGGCATTTTGTGTGATCATTCTTTTCAGGAGGTGCCATGACGTTTGGTCCGCTATGTGCTTCAGAAGCTGTTGTTCATGATCGTATCGATCTTTGTACTGGCCTCGGCCACTTTTTTTCTGATGAAGGCCATTCCAGGCAACCCGTTCCAAAGTGAGAAGAACATTCCTCCCGCCATTCAAGAGCGTTTGAATGAAGCGTACGGACTTAATGATCCTCTGGGTGTTCAATATTTGCATTATTTGAACAACCTGGTTCACTTTAATCTCGGGATGTCCATGAAACAACAGTACGTTACTGTAGTTGATATTATTAAGACAGGTTTTATCTACTCGCTCCAAATCGGTATCTTCGCCATTATTTTGGCGATTGCAGCAGGCGTTTTGTTCGGTCTGATTGCTGCGCTTAACCACCGCAAGTTTCTTGACGGCTTTACGATTTTGCTGGCAGTACTTGGTGTATCGATACCGAGTTTCGTTGTCGCTCCGTTCTTGCAGTATGTATTTGGCGTCAAATTGCGCTGGTTCGACGTAGCCGGATTGAATGACCCGACGGACTTTATTATGCCGGTCATTGCTTTGTCTTTCCTGCCGGCCGCGTTTATTGCGCGACTTGTTCGCTCCAGCATGCTGGAAGTGCTTAGCGCCGACTATATGAAAACCGCACGCGCCAAAGGCTTGTCCGGCCGCGTGATTCTCGTTCGCCACGCTTTGCGCAATGCCATTTTGCCGGTTGTTACCTACATCGGTCCAATGACGGCAAACATCATTACCGGTTCCGTTGTCATTGAACAAATTTTCGGTATCGGCGGTCTTGGCAAGTTCTTCGTCAACAGTATTACCAACCGTGACTATACGCTTATTATGGGACTCACGCTGTTCTATGCCGTCATTCTGATGCTGGCGCGTTTCCTTACCGATATTGCTTACGGATTCGTGGATCCGCGTATTAAAATGACCAGCAGGAAGGGGGGCTAATCGATGAAGGAACAAGCTGTGCTGCAGCCTAACGATTTCGAAAAGCTGAGCCATGACGAGAAGCAGCCGGAGACGGTTGTCCGCGAAAGCATTTCCGCTTGGAAAGACGCCTGGTTTCGCCTGAAATCTAACCGTATGGCAATGATCAGCCTTTGGATATTAGCCCTTATCGTCCTGATGGCGATTTTCGGTCAAGCTATTACTCATCAGTTTACAGGCAATGATTTCTCTTCAAATGATCTGAAGGCAACCAACCAGGCGCCATCCGGCAATCACTGGTTCGGTACGGACGGCCTTGGCCGCGATATGTTCGCAAGAACATGGATGGGTGCGGGCATTTCGCTTCAGGTAGGTATTTACGCAGCGATTGTCGATTTGATCGTTGGCGTTATTATGGGCAGTATCATGGGTTACTTCGGCGGCAAAGTCGATGAAATTCTTAACCGTATTTGCGAAATTTTATATTCGATCCCGAGCTTGCTTGTCGTTATCCTGCTTATTGTCGTTATGGAACCAAGCATGTTCACCATTATCGTCGCTTTAAGTATTACGGGCTGG
This sequence comes from Paenibacillus sp. ATY16, assembly GCF_003399985.2. Classification (NCBI taxonomy): domain Bacteria; kingdom Bacillati; phylum Bacillota; class Bacilli; order Caryophanales; family Paenibacillaceae; genus Paenibacillus; species Paenibacillus sp. ATY16. The sequence goes on from NZ_NMOK02000004.1 coordinate 478,000, forward strand.
ATCAACATGGCCTGGATCGTTCGCGGTCAAATCATGCAGCTCAAAAATCAAGAGTATGTTCTTGCCGCGCGTGCACTCGGTGCAAACCCTGTTCGAATCATGTTCAAACATCTTATCCCGAATGCGATGGGCCCGATTATCGTTACGATCACGATGACGGTTCCGAATGCGATCTTCGCAGAAGCATTCCTCAGCTTCCTTGGTCTTGGCGTTCAATCGCCGGCCGCGTCACTCGGTACTTTGATTAATGACGCCATCAAGGCGATGACTGTATATCCATGGCGTATGCTGTACCCGGCAATTTTGCTCAGCTTGACCATGCTTTGCTTTAATATTTTCGGTGATGGTCTGCGTGACGCACTTGATCCGAAGATGAAAAAGTAGGAGGTGCAACTATGGAACGTTTGCTCGAAGTGAATGATCTTCGTGTTAATTTCAAAGTTCGCGGCGGTACCGTACAAGCGGTACGAGGCGTTAACTTTCATATAAATAAAGGCGAAGCCGTGGCGATCGTTGGTGAGTCCGGCTGCGGTAAGTCCGTAACGGCGCAAACGCTGATGCGCCTTATTCCAAGCCCGCCCGCGATGACCAGCGGTTCGATTATGTTCAAAGGACAAGAGATCTTGTCCAAAACTCCGAAAGAAATGGAAAGCATCCGCGGCAAAGAGATGGGCATGATCTTCCAGGATCCGATGACCTCGCTTAACCCGACGCTGACCATCGGCCGTCAAATTACGGAAGGTTTGATTAAGCACCAGGGCATGAGCTCTTCGGCTGCCCGCGCCCGCGCGGTAGAGATGCTGAGTCTCGTAGGCATTCCGAACCCGGCGGCACGGTTTAACCAATACCCGCACGAGTTCTCCGGCGGTATGCGCCAGCGTGCGATGATCGCTATCGCGCTTGCTTGCAATCCTTCGCTTCTTATTGCCGACGAGCCGACTACGGCGCTCGACGTAACGATCCAGGCGCAGATTCTGCGCGTGATGAAGGACCTTCAGGAGCGCATGGGGACTTCCATTATCCTGATCACGCATGACCTTGGCGTCGTTGCGGATATTTGCGACCGCGTTATCGTTATGTATGCAGGTAAAGTAGTAGAAACCGGAACCAAGTGGGAAATTTTCAAAAATCCGAAGCATCCTTATACAAAAGGCCTGCTTCGTTCCGTGCCTCGTCTGGACCAGAAAAAAGACGAGCCGCTGATTCCGATCTTCGGTACTCCGCCGGATCTCATCAAGCCGCCGGTAGGCTGCAGCTTCTGCGCGCGCTGCGACGAAGCGATGCGCGTCTGCGTCGACAATGATCCGGAGCTTCTGCCGGTTGACGGCAATGAATCGCATAAATCGGCATGCTGGATGGCGCATCCTTACGCGAAGCCTGCGAAACGGGAGGTGTCCGTATGAGCGAGCCGTTAGTAAAAGTTAGCAATCTGCGCAAGTTCTTCAACTTGGGCGGAGGAAATATTCTGAAGGCGGTCAACGAGATCGACTTCTCCATTGCCAAAGGCGAGACCGTTGGCGTTGTTGGCGAATCCGGCTGCGGCAAATCCACGGCCGGCCGCACGATTCTGCGTCTGTACGAGCCTACGAGCGGCAACGTTACGTTTAACGGCGAGGACATCTACAAGATGAAAGGCGCCAAGCTGAAGCAAATGCGCCGCGATATGCAGATGATCTTCCAGGATCCTTATGCGTCGCTGAATCCGCGGATGACCATTACCGACGTTATCGGCGAAGCGCTTGATATCCATGGGCTGGCGGGAAGCCGCGCCGAGCGCAAGCGGAAGGTTGAGGATCTGCTGGATCTGGTTGGTCTGAATCCGGACCATGCTACCCGTTATCCGCACGAGTTCTCCGGCGGCCAACGCCAGCGGATCGGTATCGCCCGCGCTCTTGCTGTTGATCCGAAGTTTATTATCGCGGACGAGCCGATCTCCGCGCTCGACGTGTCGATCCAGGCTCAGGTCGTGAACCTGATGCAGGATTTGCAGCGGAAAATGGGCCTGACTTATCTGTTTATTGCCCATGACCTGTCGATGGTTAAACATATCAGCGACCGCGTTGCGGTTATGTATCTCGGCAAAATCGTTGAGCTTGCGGAAAGCAGCGAGCTGTATAGCAGCCCTGCGCATCCTTACACGCGTGCTCTTCTGTCCGCCAATCCGATTCCGGATCCGGAAATTGAAGCTACCCGCGAGCGTATCGTACTCGCCGGCGATCTGCCGAGCCCGATTAATCCGCCTGCAGGCTGCCAGTTCCACACCCGCTGCCCGATGGCGACGGATAAATGCAAAACCGTTGAACCTAAGCTTGTCGAAGTGAAAAAGGGGCATTTTGCTTCTTGCCACTACGCATCGGTATAATTTTACAGGACGAAGCAGAGATTACATCTGTTTCGTCCTTTTTTTGTAGACAAACCGTCGTTATATAGCCATAAAACTCTGGATGCATCGCAGGGGGCGGAATGATATAATAAACGGGATTGTGTCCAAGACTATAGGGATAACTTATTCACACAGGAGGAATTACGCTCCATGAGCAAAGTGGTTATATGCGACCATCCATTGATTCAGCATAAGCTGACCTTTATTAGAAACAAAGATACCAATACGAAGGACTTTCGTGAACTGGTTGACGAGGTAGCCACTCTGATGGCTTACGAAATTACAAGAGACGTACCTCTTGATACCATTACGGTGGAGACGCCAGTCGCAACGACGGAAGCGAAAGTGGTGTCCGGACGCATGCTGGGGCTTATCCCGATTCTGCGTGCGGGACTTGGTATGGTTGAAGGGATGCTTAAGCTGATTCCGGCCGCAAAAGTTGGTCATATCGGACTTGTCCGCGACCACGAAACACTCCAGCCAACCGAATACTACATTAACCTGCCTACGGATGCGGCTAACCGTCAGCTGATCGTTATCGATCCGATGCTGGCTACGGGCGGTTCGGCGATTGCGGCGATCAACTCGCTGAAGAAGCGCGGCTGCGACCAGATCAAGCTGATGTGCCTGATCGCTGCTCCTGAAGGAGTCAAGGCGGTACAGGATGCGCATCCGGAAATCGATATTTACCTTGCCGCCCTCGACGATGCTTTGAACGAGAAGGGCTACATCGTGCCGGGTCTCGGCGATGCCGGCGACCGTCTGTTCGGTACGAATTAATAAGGATGAATGTCGCAAATCGCTCTAATTGAGCTCTTTAAGTCACCATTCATTTTAGGAGTGAGTCGTTTTGTCTAAACTGAAAGTAATGACGATTTTTGGTACCCGTCCGGAAGCCGTAAAGATGGCTCCGCTTGTACTGGAATTGAACAAGCATGCCGATCAGATCGAATCGATCGTCTGCGTTACGGCGCAGCACCGCCAAATGCTCGACCAGGTGCTTGATTTCTTCGAGATTCAGCCGAACTACGACCTGAATGTCATGAAGGACCGCCAGACGCTGACCGAGACAACCGTACGCGTTCTGGAGGGCCTGGACCCTATTCTCGCGGAAGCGAAGCCGGATATCGTGCTTGTGCATGGCGATACGCAGACGACGTTCCTCGCGAGCTATGCGTCCTTCCTGAAGCAAATTCAGGTCGGCCACGTCGAAGCCGGTCTTCGTACGTGGAACAAGCTGTCCCCGTATCCGGAAGAAATGAACCGCCAGCTGGCGGGCGTTCTGTCGGATGTGCATTTCGCCCCTACGGAATGGTCTGCTGGCAACCTGCGCAAGGAGAACAAGTCGGAAGCGTCGATTTACGTAACGGGCAATACCGCAACGGATGTCTTCCAATATACGGTTGACCCGTCGTTCTCCCATCCGGTCATCGAGTGGGCGAAGGGCAAGCGCATGATTCTGATGACGGCGCACCGCCGCGAAGCGCTTGGCGAGCCGCACCGCAACATTTTCCGCGCGGTTAAACGGATTGCGGACGAGCATGAAGACGTGGCAATCGTTTATGCCGTTCACCCAAACCCGGCGGTAAGAGAGCCGGCTAACGAAATTCTTGGCAATCATCCGCGTATTCAATTAATCGAACCGCTTGATGTTTTCGAATTCCATAATTTCTATCCTCATGCTTATATGATTATGACCGATTCCGGCGGCCTGCAGGAAGAAGCGCCGTCGTTCGGCGTGCCTACTCTGGTGCTGCGGGACACAACGGAACGTCCGGAAGGAATCGAAGCCGGAACGCTTGAACTGGTCGGAACGGATGAAGACACGGTATACAACCGTGCGCGCGCTCTTCTGAACGACGCGGCCTTGTACGAAAAAATGAGCAAATCTGCCAATCCATACGGCGACGGACAAGCTTCCGCGCGTATTGTTCAGGCGATTTTGCATCATTTTGGAAGAACTGGCGAGCGCCCAGAACCGTTCACACAACGTTCATAGTTTTTGAAGCGGACAGCTGCTAGATAAGCAATGTACAGCATACAGTGGTACTGTACGGTTTGAAGCTCGGAAAATCCTTTATTTATAAGGATTTTCGGGCCGCTGTTCACTAAATGTTTGAATTTAAATGAATTGACAAAAGTTTAACAGCTTCGATAAAATAAATGAGAGTTTTGGAGTGATTCCGCATGGATCCATCCAAAGAACAACCGTCCAAAGATAATCAGAATAAGTCGGATCATGGCAGTTTCGGAGACGACCCTTGGAGAGCAATGGGATTGGTCGGCACTATTGGGGCCGATCTAGCCGCATGTCTGGGGCTTGGCTACTGGCTCGGTCATAAAGCCGATCTTGCAAACGGTACCGAATACTATTCCATCATCGGACTGGTAGCGGGCCTTGCAATAGGCATCATTACGGTTATATTCCTGATTCGGACGTTTGCGGGAGGCAAAGCGAAATAATGGACGATTTGTCGGCCCACTTGAAAGCCGTTACAAGAGTTACTTTCTTATTCATGTCCCTATGCTGTATCGCTTGGGCAGTGCTGCCCGAGTACGAGAGCTGGTGGGGCGGTCTGATGATCGGGGGAGCAGCCAGTCTAGTAAACGCAAGAATACTTGGCTGGAAGGTTACGAAGATCGGAGCGAATGCCGCCGCGCAAGGTACGAAAAGGATGAATATCGGCTTTTTCACCCGGGCGTGCGTCGCGTTGTTGGCAGTTGTGATTGCGACACAAACATACACGTTTCAGCTTTCAGCGACTGTTGCCGGATTATTTGTCGCACAATTGGCAACACTCATATTGGGATTTTTGTCCAGAAGAAAGCTGATGGCGTCGAATCCTACCGATGAAAGGGGTGAAAATAACTAATGGATCATATTTCTCCTATCGTTCATGTAGCTGGAATCGAATTTGATTTGGCCGTAATCGCGATGATTTTGATCACTAGCATCATTGTCTTTGTACTTGCGAAGCTCTCAGTGAGAAACATTTCGGTTACGAATCCGACGAAGCTTCAGAACTTCCTGGAGTGGGTTATCGAATTCGTGCAGAACATTATCGGTACGTCTATGGACCTCAAGAAAGGCCGTCCATATCTTATCCTCGGTCTCACCCTGATTATGTATATTTTTGTCGGCGACATGCTTGGTCTGCCGCTGGGTATCGTTACTGAAGTGCATCACGGTGCGTCAATCTTCGGTATGAACCTTGATTTGGGCGGGGAAGAAGAAGCGCATATCGCTTGGTGGAAATCACCGACTGCTGACGTTGCAGTAACAGGCGCTCTGACGCTGATCGTTATCCTGCTGACGCATATCGAGGGTCTTCGTCTCAACACGAAGCATTACCTGAAACACTATGTTGAACCGCATTGGCTCTTCCTGCCTCTGTCCCTGATCAAAGAAGTATCGAAGCCGTTGTCGCTTGCTTTGCGTCTATACGGTAACATCTTCGCGGGCGAGGTCATGATTGCCGTAATCCTCGGAATGGGTGTTTGGGGTATCCCGGCGCTTGTCGTGTGGCAAGGTTTCAGCGTATTCGTAGGTGCAATACAAGCATTCGTATTCTGTATGCTTACGATGGTTTACATGTCGCAAGCGATTGTGCATGAAGAGCATGGCGAGCAGCATTAAAGGCTTCAAACCGGCGGAATACCGGCGGTAAATATAAAAAACTATTTTCACGAAAATTGAGGAGGATTTTTCTAATGGGAGCATTGGCATTAGTTGCAGCAGCAATTGTATTCGGTTTGGGCGCACTTGGCGCAGGTATTGGTAACGGTCTGATCGTAGGTCGCACAGTTGAGGGTATTTCCCGTCAACCAGAACTTCGCGGTACTCTTCAAACAACAATGTTTATCGGTGTCGCACTCGTCGAAGCACTTCCAGTTATCACACTGGTACTCGCGTTCATCTTCTTGGGTAAATCCTAATATCGCAAGCATAAACATGGCGGGGAGTGTGGCTTTGCCTCCACGCCTTCCTTTTTGTTCAGCCCCGCACAGCGGGGCGGCAATTCGAATGAAATTGTTTTAAGCTATAGAAGGGAGTGACGTTTTTTGCATATCGTATGGTCGAGTCTTGTCATCCAGCTAGTTGCGTTCCTGATCCTTCTGTACTTGCTGAAACGCTACGCATTTGGCCCATTGCTGAGCGTAATGGAACAACGCAGACAGTATGTTGCAGAGCAAATCGCTAATGCGGAAACAAGCAAGAAAGAAGCTGAACAGCAGCTGGAGCAACAAAAACAAGCACTTCAGGAAGCTCGTAAAGAAGCTTATGACATTATTGAGCAAGCTAAGGCTACAAGCACGAAACAAGCCGATGACATTATTCAAGTTGCGAAATCCGAATCCACTCGTCTGAAGGACGAAGCGGTTAAAGATATCGAGAGCGAGAAAAACAAAGCGGTTGCTGCACTTCGCGAAGAGGTTGGCGGTATTTCCGTCAAAATCGCGTCGAAAATTATCGAGAAGCAAGTGGACGAGAAATCCCAGGAGCAATTGGTTAACCAATACCTGAAAGAAGTTGGAAGCAAATGAGCCGGGATACTGTCGTAGCGAAGCGCTACGCTAAAGCACTGTTTGAGCTTGCTAACGAGCAAGGCATCGTGTCGGAAACGGAAGATCAGCTTAAGCTGATTGTTCAAGGACTGAAAAATGATGCCGAAGCGCGCAAATTCCTGGAGCTTCCTAGCATCGAGCCGGAGAAAAAAATCGCTGTGCTGAAAGGCGCATTCGGCGATCACGTATCCGCGCTTGTCCTTCATACGCTTGAACTTATTCTTGTTCGCGGGCGCCAAGAGCTGATCTCGGATGTATACGATGCGTATACAAAAATCGCCGGCGAAGCGCTTGGCCAAGCGCATGCGGTTGTATATACAGCCCATAGCTTGTCGGCTTCGGAACTGGCTGAGGTAGAAGTTAGCTTCGGCAAGCTCAGCGGCAAGAAAATTGTTGCAGAACAAATCGTTAAACCGGATTTGCTCGGCGGCGTGCAAGTACGCATCGGCGACCGTCTGTATGACGGCAGCCTGTCCGGCAAGCTGGAACGTTTACAAAAATCGTTTAAAATCTAATGCAGGTAGATAGGGGTGAACGAATTGAGTATCAGACCTGATGAAATCAGCACGCTGATTAAACAACAGATCGAACAATATAAATCCGAAATTCAAGTCGTTGACGTCGGCACCGTAATCAATGTCGGTGACGGTATTGCCCGCGTACACGGTTTGGAAAATGCGATGCAGGGCGAACTGCTCGAATTCTCCAACGGCGTTGTAGGCATGGCGCTCAACTTGGAAGAAAGCAACGTCGGTGTCGTTATCCTCGGTCCTTACACGGATATCCGTGAAGGCGACCAAGTAAAACGCACGGGCCGCATCATGGAAGTGCCAGTAGGCGAAGAGCTTCTGGGCCGCGTTGTTAACCCGTTGGGTCAGCCGCTTGACGGCAAAGGCCCAATCAACACAACTCAATTCCGTGCGATTGAATCCCCGGCTCCTGGCGTAATCGACCGTAAATCGGTACATGAGCCAATGCAAACGGGCATTAAAGCAATCGACGCGATGGTACCGGTTGGCCGCGGTCAACGCGAGCTGATCATCGGTGACCGTCAAACAGGTAAAACGGCGATTGCGATCGACGCAATCATCAACCAAAAAGGCAACGGCGTGAAATGTATCTACGTTGCCGTAGGTCAAAAACAATCCACTGTTGCGGGCGTTGTTGAAACCCTTCGCAAGCACGGTGCTCTTGATTACACGATTATCGTAACAGCTGGCGCATCCGAACCGGCTCCATTGCTCTTCCTGGCTCCTTATGCAGGCTGCTCGATGGGTGAGTACTTCATGTACAAAGGCGAGCACGTTCTCGTTATCTACGATGACTTGTCGAAACAAGCGGCTGCATACCGCGAATTGTCCCTGTTGCTCCGCCGTCCGCCAGGTCGGGAAGCTTACCCAGGCGACGTATTCTACCTGCACTCCCGTTTGCTCGAGCGCGCTGCTAAACTTAGCGACGCACTTGGCGGCGGCTCGCTGACGGCACTTCCGTTCATCGAGACTCAAGCGTCCGACGTATCGGCTTACATTCCTACGAATGTAATCTCGATCACGGACGGACAAATCTTCCTGGAATCCGACCTGTTCTACTCCGGCCAACGTCCGGCGGTTAACGTAGGTATCTCCGTATCCCGCGTAGGCGGTTCCGCTCAAATCAAAGCAATGAAAAAGGTTGCCGGCACACTCCGTCTGGACCTTGCGGCTTACCGCGAGCTTCAAGCGTTCTCGCAGTTCGGCTCCGATCTCGATAAATCGACACTCGCCCGTCTGAACCGCGGTGCTCGTACGATGGAAATCCTGAAGCAAGGCGTTAACCAGCCGATGCCGGTTGAGAAGCAAGTTATCTCGATCTACTCCGCGGTTAAAGGCCACCTGGACGAAATTCCGGTTGCGGACATTCTGCGCTTCGAGAAAGAATTCCTGGCATTCCTGGATTCCAACCATCCGGAAATCGGCGAGTCCATCCGTACAACGAAAGACCTCGTTGCCGACAACGAGAAAGCTCTTGTTGACGCGATTGCGAAGTTCAAAAAAGGCTTTTCTGTAACGGCTTAATCGCCTATAAAAGCCTCTAAATAAATGTCTCGCGCCCGTCTTCGTACGGGCGCAGGCGCTTAACACCAGGCTTTGCTAGTTTTTTTGCGTGAAGGTTTAAACGCGTGGCGTTTGTGAAAGGGTCTGTATGAGCCGAAGAGTTTACGTTCCGCTTTTGGATCCGTATCCTCACCGCGAGGTGATTGTTCAAAAGGATACGGATTCAATGGCGGACAAGGGAAATACAGACTCCTGTAACAAATAGCCCAGCACGCGATCCATCGCCATCAAAGCAGCAAAGCAACAAAGGCGGGTGACAATGCAATGGCAAAAGGCATGCGCGATATTAAGCGCGAAATCAAAAGTAAACAAAACATGAAGCAAATCACGAAAGCGATGGAGATGGTTGCGGCTTCCAAGCTCAGAAGAGCGCAAGAGGCATCAACGAAAGCCCGTCCTTATTCGGATAAGCTGAAGGAAGTAGTAGCAAGCATCGCAGCAGGCACGAAAGGCGTGAAACACCCGATGCTCGAGACGCGTCCGGTGCAAAAAACGGGTTACCTCGTTATCACCTCCGACCGTGGTCTGGCAGGCGGCTACAATGCGAACGTTCTTCGTAAAGTAACGCAAACGATTCGCGAGAAGCACAAATCGAATGATGAGTACGTATTGTTCGTAATCGGGCGTAAAGGCCGGGATTACTTCCGCCGCCGCAATATGCCGATCATCGACGAGGTTATCGGTCTTTCCGATTCGCCAACGTTCGCGGACATCAAATCGATCGCTTATAACGCAGTCAAAATGTTCTCTGAGGGCAAATACGATGAGCTGTACATCTGCTACAACCAATTCGTAAACGCCATTACTCAGATCCCGACAGAAACTCGTTTGCTTCCGCTGCAGGAAGTAAGCGGCAACGGTCCGGTAACTTCGTACGAGTACGAGCCGTCCCCGGAAGGTGTTCTGGAGGTGCTGCTGCCTAAATACGCGGAGACGCTTATTTACAGCGCGGTGCTTGACGGCAAAGCCAGTGAGCAGGGCGCTCGCATGACAGCCATGGGCAGTGCGACGAAGAATGCTAACAAAATGATCAACCAATTGACGCTGACCTACAACCGGGCTCGTCAAGCGGCGATTACGCAAGAAATCTCTGAGATCGTTGCCGGTGCGAACGCGCAGGCATAAGGCATATAGAAGTAAAAGAAAGTACCAGGAGGGAAAACCATGAAAAAAGGACGCGTTGTATCCGTCATGGGTCCAGTCGTTGACTTGGAGTTCGAACGCGGTAACCTGCCGGAAATTTTGAACGCCGTCAAAATCGTTCAACAGGCCCCAGCAGGCGGCATCGATATTAATCTGACGCTTGAAGTAGCAGTTCACCTGGGTGATAACCTGGTTCGTGCTGTTGCGATGAGCACAACTGACGGTCTGGTCCGCGGCATGGAAGCTGTAGACACAGGCGCGCCAATCACAATTCCAGTTGGTGCGCCAACACTCGGCCGCGTATTTAACGTACTGGGCGAGCCAATCGACCAAGCTGGCGACGCAACTTCGGAAATTAACCTTCCGATTCACCGTCAAGCTCCTGCATTCGACGAATTGTCCACGCAATCGGAAATTCTCGAAACAGGCATCAAAGTTATCGACTTGCTTGCTCCGTACGCAAAAGGCGGTAAAATCGGTCTGTTCGGCGGCGCGGGCGTAGGCAAAACGGTAACAATCCAGGAACTTATCAACAACATCGCGCAAGAGCATGGCGGTATCTCCGTATTCGCCGGCGTAGGCGAGCGTACTCGTGAAGGTAATGACCTTTACCACGAGATGAAAGATTCCGGCGTACTTCCAAAAACAGCGATGGTATTCGGACAAATGAACGAACCGCCGGGCGCACGTCAACGCGTAGCCCTGACGGGTCTGACAATGGCTGAATACTTCCGTGACGCTGAAGGCAAAGACGTACTTCTGTTCGTCGACAACATCTTCCGCTTCACGCAAGCAGGTTCCGAGGTTTCGGCCCTTCTCGGCCGTATGCCTTCCGCGGTAGGTTACCAGCCAACGCTGGCAACTGAAATGGGTCAATTGCAAGAGCGTATCACATCGACGAAAAAAGGTTCGGTTACTTCGATCCAAGCGATCTACGTACCTGCCGATGACTATACTGACCCGGCTCCTGCAACGACGTTTGCTCACTTGGACGCTACAACTAACCTTGAGCGTAAAATCTCCGAGATGGGTATCTTCCCAGCGGTAGATCCACTTGCTTCGTCGTCCCGTATCCTGAACCCGGACATTCTGGGCGAAGAGCATTACAACGTAGCTCAAGGCGTTAAGAAAATTCTTCAGCGCTATAAAGAGCTTCAAGATATCATCGCAATCCTTGGTATGGACGAGTTGACTGAGGAAGACAAGCTGACTGTATCGCGCGCGCGCCGCATTCAATTGTTCCTGTCCCAACCGTTCCACGTTGCCGAGCCGTTCACAGGTATCAAAGGTAAATACGTACCTGTTAAAGAATCCGTTCGCAGCTTCAAAGAAATTCTCGAGGGCAAACATGACGACCTTCCGGAAGAAGCTTTCCGGTATGTAGGTGTGATTGAAGAGGCCGTGGAGAAAGCCAAAACGCTGTAATAGCGAAAGGCGGGAGGAATCCACATGAGTACTTTTCTGGTTGAAATCGTAACTCCGGAGCGCAAGGTATATGCGGAGACGGCTAATATGGTCAGCGTTAAAGGGATCGCGGGCGAGCTCGGCATTTTGCCGAACCACATTCCGCTGGTAACGCCGCTGCGTATTGCGCCGGTCAGCATTAAGCGCGACGGTAAAGTTGATGTTCTTGCTGTAGGCGGAGGTTTCATCGAAGTCCGTAAGGACAAGGTGGTTATCCTGGCCGAAAGCGCTGAACTGGCTTCCGAAATCGACGTTAACCGTGCACAAGCTGCCAAACAGCGCGCTGAAGAGCGCCTGGCCGCAAAGCGTGACGAAGTCGACTTCAAGCGCGCAGAGCTAGCTCTGCAGCGTGCAACGAACCGGATCAACGTTACAGAACGTTAAGAACTTAAAGCCGTTCAAATCTCATCTAAAGAGATTTGAACGGCTTTTTCATTTCGACAATTGTTTTATCGCGATTTTGTCATAATGCCGACTTGCGTCTCATTGACTTCAATATAAGAATCTCTCACAATGGAGGAAATAAGATGAACGGTAGAGCAGGGGGCACTGGCATGATTGATATACATACACATATTTTGCCTGGCATCGACGATGGTGCGGCGGATTGGGATCACTCGATTCAGATGGCCCGTGCAGCGGCTGCTGAAGGAATTACGGGGATTATAGCGACTCCCCATCATTACGACGGCAAATATAGCAATGACAAAGAAAGCGTAAAAGAGCTGGTTGCCGAATTGAACAGTAGATTAAGCGAGCTCGCTATCCCCCTGAAGATTCAGACGGGGCAGGAGATACGGATCCATTCCGAGTTTTTGTCCAACTGGCAAAGCGGAAAGCTGCTGACGATGGGCGAATCTCCTTATGTACTCATAGAAATGCCCTCCTCGCAGATTCCCAAATCGATGGAGCAGGTCGTATACGAACTGCGCCTGCTAGGCGTCCGTGCCGTCATAGCCCATCCGGAGCGGAATGCGGAGGTGGTTCAGAATCCGGACCGTCTGGCTGAGCTGGTAGAGCTTGGCGCTTATGCGCAGGTAACGACTCATTCCTTGCTGGGGGGCTTCGGAAGAGGGATTGAGAAATCGGCTTGGACGCTCTGCAGGCGTGGTCTTATTCATTTGGTATCTTCCGATGCTCATCATCTGGAGTGGCGGAGCTTCAAGATGAAGGAGGCCTATGAACGGATCGAATCCGAGCTTGGGCCGGTATGGAGAAGGTATTTCGAACGTAATGCGCAGGCGATCTGGAATGCCAGAGAGTTATCCGATCAACCGAATCTTGTGCAGCAGGCTGCGAAATCGGGGGGCTGGGGCAAGATTAAATCCTTGTTCGGCAAATAAAAGATTTAGCGATAAATAAATGACCTGTCAGACATGAACAATTTATGATCATGTGGTGACAGGTTATTTTTTCTGTCCAAAAGATGGTTCATTTCTATTGACATAGATAATGATAATCCTTATCATTGAGAAAGTAATCGTTGAGAATGATAATCATTTTATGGGGGTCTAGCAATGAAACAAATGAAATGGACAGGTCTCATTCTTGCGGCAATGATGGTATTCCTCGCTGCATGCGGAGGAGGCAACAACGCAGGGAATAACAAGCAAGAGTCCGAGCAAGCAAGCTCAAACGCGAATGCAAATGCAAGCACAAATACAACAGCTGACGAGACGGCGGAACGCACCATCAAGCATGCCCTTGGCGAAACGAAAATTACCGGAACGCCTAAGAAGATCGTTGTTCTGGAGTGGACCTATGCAGAGGATCTGATCGCGCTTGGCGTACAGCCTGCAGGAGTAGCGGATGTGAAGGGCTACGGGGAATGGTACGGAGCTATTGATCCAAAGCTGGATGCAACGGTTGTTGATGTAGGCACGCGCCAAGAGCCGAGCATCGAGACGATCACCAGCCTTGAGCCGGACTTGATTATCGGCGTAAACTTCCGCCACGAAGCGATTTACGATCAATTGTCGGCGATTGCGCCAACGCTTATTTTTAACCCGTATCCGGAAGAGGGCGGACTTGACCAATACAGCGAAATGGAACAAACCTTCTCGGCCATTGCGGATGCTTTGGGCAAAAAAGCGGAAGGCGAGAAAGTACTGGCCGATCTGCATAGCTACTACGATGAGTCCAAAGCGAAGCTGGCTAGCGCAGGCAAAGAGGGGCAAGAGGTTGTATTCACGCAAGCTTGGACCAATGAAGGCGTAGCAACCTTCCGTCTGTTCACCGACAACTCGATGGCTATGGCGATTCTCGCGAAGATCGGTTTGAAGAATGCGCATCAGGACAGCACGTTCCAGCAATACGGCTATTCGGAAACGGATATCGAAGGTCTGACCAAAACGCCGGACGCAAGCGTATTGTACACGACAAGCGCGACGGATACCGTCTTTAGCGAGCTGCTTCCCAAGAATGAAGTATACAAGAACCTGAACTTTGCAAAAGAAAATCGCGTGTACGACATGAAAGGCATCTGGCCGTTTGGCGGTCCATTGTCTGCAAAGCTTCTTGTAGAACGCACGCTTGAAGCGCTCGGCTAATGAATACGAACCTTCAAATTACAAAGGAAACAAGTAAGGGCATCTGGAGCCCGCTGCTGTTATCAGCGGCGGGTCTTCTGCTGCTCCTTGCTTTAGCTTCTTATCACCTGACACTTGGGGAAGCCGCTATACCGGTGAAGACCGTATGGCGGGCTATTTTTGAATCGACTCCCGTATTGGAGCATCAAATATTGTGGACAGTCCGGCTGCCCCGCATGGTGATCGGCATTCTGACAGGCGGAGCGTTGGCCGTGGCGGGCGCGTTATTTCAAAATGTAACCCGCAACCCGCTCGCGTCCGCCGGCACGCTGGGAATTAACGCGGGGGCTTTTCTCGCCCTGACGGTAGGAACGATTATGTTCCCGGGGCTTGCAATGGGCTTCCCCCTGCTGCTTACGTTCATCGGTGCAATTGCTGCTGCCGCGGCGGCTTTTGTCATGGCAGGAGGTACAAAGGCGTCTCCTGTGCGGCTTGCTTTGTCCGGGATGATCGTTACGATGACCGCGGCTGCTTTTACGGGCGTGCTTCAATTATTTCATGAACAAAAGACGCAAGGGTTGTTCATGTGGGGCTCCGGTTCGCTTGTGCAAAATGATTGGGGCGGCGTTCAGCACGCATGGCCTTGGATTATCGGCTGCTTTCTGCTTGCTTTTCTGCTCGCGGGCAAATGGGATCTAATGGAGCTCGATGAGGATACGGTTACCTCGCTGGGGCAAAAGGTCGGACGGATCCGCCTTACGGGTCTTGGCATCGCCGTATTGCTCGCGGCAGCTGCCGTCAGCGTCGTTGGTCCCATCGGCTTCGTGGGCCTGATAGCGCCGCATCTCATGCGGATGTTAGGAGCTAAACGGCATGCTGTGCTGCTTCCGCTGTCTTTCCTATGGGGAGCTATTATCGTTATTGGCTCGGATGCCATCGCGATGCATTTCAAATATTCGCTTGGACCTTTGCCTGCCGGTGCCGTAACCGCGCTTATCGGAGGACCATGGCTTGCTTGGCTTGTTCTGCGTACGGTAAAGGCCCGCAAGGAAGGGGCGCCGCAGACAGGGACTTCGCCTGGACGTTCGGCTACGAAAGTACCGTTTGGCTGGTGGGTGGCGATATTCTCGCTGCTGCTCGTTGCAAGTCTTATTGTCAGTCTTGCATTCGGAAGCTTGCGCATTCCGGTTGCGGATGTCGTTAACGCTTTGTTCGGCCACGGGGCGGACAGTACGCAGCGTATTGTCGAGATGAGGATTCCTCGTACGCTGGTAGCCGCGCTTGCCGGCGCCACGCTTGCCGTAAGCGGCTTGCTGCTGCAAGGAGTTGTCCGGAACCCGCTGGCGGATCCGTCCATTATCGGCGTAACAGGCGGGGCTAGCGTTGGGGCTATGCTGATGCTCGCCGTATTTACGCAGGTATCGGTGCAATGGCTGCCTGCGGGCGCTTTTATCGGCGCTGTAGGCGCTGCGGTAATCGTGTTCCTGCTCGGGCGAAAAAGCTCCTTTAATCCTTCGGTCGTCGCCTTGATTGGTCTTGCCGTCTCATCGATGGCCAGCGCAATCGTTCAGGTGCTCGTTATCCGCATGAAGCTGACGCTGGCATCTGCGCTTGTATGGTTATCCGGTACGACTTATGCGCGCAATTGGGATGATTTCTGGCAGCTCGTGTTCTGGCCGATTATCCTGCTGCCGGTTGCTTGGTACCTGGCACGCAAAGTGGATGTTCTTCAATTCTCGGATGCGACCGTAACTAATCTGGGACTTCGCGTTGACCGGACACGTCTGGTCATTGGCGGGGTTGGCGTTGCCATGGCGGCGGCAGCCGTTGCGACGGTAGGCTCGATTGGTTTTATCGGACTCATCGCCCCTCATATGACGCGCATGCTGGTTGGACCGAAATACCGCAAGCTTGTTCCTTTAACGGCTTTGCTCGGGGCTTTGCTGCTGGTCCTCGCCGACACGGTGGGACGGTCGCTGCTTGCTCCCAAAGAGCTGCCGTCCGGACTGGTAGCGGCGGTTATCGGAGCGCCGTATTTTATGTATCTGATGTATCGTTCTGGTAAAAAATAGAAAGTTATGGAAGAAAGGCTGTCCTAAGGCTCGCCATATGAGTCTAAGGGCGGTCTTTTTCGACGCATTTAGTGCTTATGTAACAAAAAAGTTTAAAAAATTATACAAAATGGCGAAAAATACCTTACATATCTATCAAAATTTATCAACTCATATGTTAGTATATATGACATAAATACTAGATGACCAGGATATGGGGGATGCACATGTTCGACTGGCTGGGTACAAAAAAAGGACTGCCGCTTTGGGTCTCATGGCGTTTGAATCATGGGATGAAGAAAGACGTTGAACAGATCTTTGAAGGCATCGCGGAAACGCGCAAAGAGCTGCTTACTTCTTGGGCGCATGAATATTGGGGGTACATCGAGCGGCTGGCGGAGCAGGTAGCGGCTGTATCCATAGATGGCAAATCGTTGCATCAGGAAGAACAAAAGCTGGCCGTTTCCCGTCTGCTCGAACGTACATATGCCAGAGGGAATGACTGGACGGAGCTGTTCCTGCTTGACCGGGAAGGACAGGTTCTCATCTCCACCTACGAGAAACATGGAGGGACGGTTTACGGCAGCGGGAGCGTGATTGAACCGGGTCTTAACTACGCAAGAGCCGGCGGCAAGCCGCGGCCGTGCTTGTATGGACCTTACGGCGATCCGGTTACGTTAAGCCTTGGAGCAAGATCCTCCTCTTTTCACGATAAAATGACCCTGCTCTTCATCTTTCCCCTTACTGTGAATGGAGAATATGCAGGGACGTTATGCGGACGGGTTCCGAACGATGTGCTGGGGGATCTGATCCAGAGGGAATCCGGCCACGTCTATCCGGACTCGGGCGACAACTATATTTTTATGGCAAAACCGCACCTGAATCAGCATATCGCGCTTGGAACCGCATTGTCGCGAAGCCGCTTCGAGGACCGGACGTTTACGTTTGGCGAGAATTTGAAGGATGGAGTTACGACGGACTGGGGAATGGTCTCGATCAAGGAGCATACGGAGCTGGAGATTATTTTCACCGATCCGGCTACGGGCCAGCTTCATCCCGGCGTCCGCAACACGATTGATAACGGCAGCAACCTGTTTGTGGAATTCCCCGGTTATTCGGATTACCGCCATATCCCGGTTATCGGGAAGGGCGTAACGCTGCAGATGCCGCATTGCCCGGATGTATGGGGGATGATGTGCGAAGGCGACCTGGAAGAGGTGTATCGGATTCGCAGTATCCGCTGGCGCTTCAGCAAGCTTCAGCTGTTGCAGACGCTCATTCAGGCCGTGCTGGTAGCCGTGCTGGTAGCGGTTCTTGCCTCGGCAGCTCCGGTATGGGTAACTGCGGCAGCTGCAGGCGTCTGGACTTTGGTATTCGGACAATTTATCGCCGGTGCTGTGCAGCGGAAGGAATCCCGCCGGGTTGTCCGTAATTTGCGGCGAATCAACCGGTTCATTCGTATTAACGCGGAGGGTAAAGGGGATTTGACGCAGCGTCTTGAGCCTGCCAAGTTCGACAACGATGAGACGAGAGAGCTTGCCAAATGGATTAACAACATGATCGACTCCCTTGAGGGGATCATGCTGAAGGTGAAGCTGGCCGCATCGGACGTATTATCCAGCCAAAATGTCATGAATGAATCGGCGGCCGTTACCGCGAAGTCGACGGAGCGGGTCAGTCGCAAGGTTGGCGATATGATCGGCAGCATCCGCAATCAGCTGAAGGATATCGATATGGCGAAGCATTCCGCCGACGAGATGAGGGATACGCTGCGACTCTTGGAGCTGCAGGCTGCCGAGCAGATTGCCGTGGCGCAATCGGAAGTGGACCGGATCGGGGATAAAATGCAGCATATCTCCTCGAAGGTCGGCGATACGAATGATACGATCCGCCGGTTTATGCATACGGTTGAAGAGATTCGCGGCGTTCTGCAGGTTATCGAGGAGATTTCGGCGCAAACGAATTTGCTTGCATTAAACGCCTCCATCGAGGCGGCACGCGTAGGCGAGCAGGGGCGCGGCTTTGCCGTTGTGGCATCGGAAATCCGCAAACTGGCCGATATGACCCGCCGTTCCACGGAGGAAGTGCATCAGATTACGCATCAAATCTATGATGAAGCGAAGCAGGCTTACGCGTCGATGGACGAAGGGACAAAGGTCGTCGAGGAAGGCACGCAGCTCGTTGCGGCCGCGGCGAGCACGCTGCAGACGGCGCAAAGCGAGGACAGCCGGAAATCGCAGGTCGTAGACGAGGTAGTGAACCTGATGGAACGGATTGCCCTCGTCAGCATGGAGAACCGCAAGGTCTCCTCCGACGTGGAGGGCAAAGTCCAGGAGCTGATCGGAGAGATGGACAGCGTACGCCAAACCTCGGAGAGCGTAGAGTCGATTACGAAGTTCCTGCAGCAGCTGGTGGGCCAGTTCAAGCTGACGGAGTCGCGGTCTAGATAAGTGTAGGAGCAGGAAGGACGCCTGGTGGATGGCGTCCTTCCTGCCTTTTTTATTGCGTTGAGGGGGAGTGATTCCGCCAAGCAGCGCGAGTTGGGCTGCTTAACGATGTGGGACATCATTAAGATGGGCAGAACGGGTGCTGGTGGGAGTCTTAACGATACGGGACATCGTTAAGAGAAGCGTGAAGCGGTAAAAGTGGCAATGGCGTGCGAATTCTGGGCTGCTTAACGATGCGGGACATCGTTAAGATTGGCAGAACGGGTGCTAGTGGAAGTCTTAACGATACGGGATATCGTTAAGAGAGTCGCTATGCCAATAGCCGTTCTAGGATGAGCGAGTGGATTTGTTTAACTTTGGGATATCGCAAGGGGTGGCGAGCATAGGCTAATAGTGTGACAGGCGGGTATCGTGCTGACCGGGCGTCCGGCGGGTGACACGCGGTTCCCGGGAAGCCGCGCCGTTATGGGCTTGTCCGGCTCTTCGGGGAAGCGGAATCGAACAACTCTCTCATAGACGGCTGTGGAAGCTTTTGTTATAATTGTGAGGAAAAATGACCAAGCGGCTGGTCCGCTTTGACGGAGGCGATGGTGTGGACAATTACGTCAACCAGTATGTCGTCGTGGCTATTTTTATTTTTCTCGGGATCTTGCTCCCGGCAGCGGCGCTGACCGTCGGTAGACTGCTCAGACCGCATAAGCCGAATGATCCGAAGCAAGCAACCTACGAGAGCGGCAATGAGCCGGTCGGCGAAGGGCAAGTGCGCTTCAACATCCGGTATTACATCTTTGCGTTAATGTTTGTCATCTTTGATGTGGAAACCGTTTTCTTATACCCTTGGGCCGTCGCATATAATAAGCTCGGCCTTTTTGTGCTGGTTGAGATGTTCATTTTTGCGGCAATGCTATTTATCGGACTTCTATATGCCTGGAAAAAGAAGGTGCTGAAATGGAATTCAGTTTAGAGTCGATATCGCTGGAGGAACGCAAGGAGCTGGAACGCAACGTATTTATGGGAACGCTGGAGCAGCTTAAAGCCTGGGCGCGGAGCAACTCGCTCTGGCCGCTGACCTTTGGTCTGGCCTGCTGCGCGATTGAAATGATGGGAACCGGTGCTTCCCATTACGATCTTGACCGGTTCGGGGTGATGTTCCGTACCTCGCCGCGCCAGTCGGACGTGATGATTGTCGCCGGTACCGTGACGAAGAAAATGGGACCGCTGCTGCGCCGCCTGTATGACCAGATGCCCGAGCCCAAATGGGTGATTGCAATGGGCTCCTGCGCGACGGCCGGCGGACCGTATATCAAGTCGTATGCGGTGATGAAAGGCGTAGACCAGATCGTCCCCGTCGATGTTTACATACCGGGCTGTCCGCCTAATCCGGCGGCGCTGATCTACGGCATTAACAAGCTGCAAGAGAAAATCCGTTACGAAGCGAAGACCGGGAAGCGGGTGACGGACCGATGAGCGAGGAGAAGGACGAAGGGCAAAAGCCGGAAGAGATAAAGGCTGAAGAGATAAAGACGGAAGAGATAAAAGCTGAAGAGGAAACGAAGGCTGCCGCGGAATTACCGCAATCTCCGGCAGAGGCCCCAGCGACCGCGGTGGATGCGGAGCGGGAAGCGAAGCTGAAGGCGGCGGCGGAAGCCCGCGCGGCGAGAGCGGCGGCGAAGGAAGCCGCGAACGCGGGCGGAGCAGCGCCGGAGGGCGCGGTGGATGCGGAGCGGGAAGCGAAGCTGAAGGCGGCGGCGGAAGCCCGCGCGGCGAGAGCGGCGGCGAAGGAAGCCGCGAACGCGGGCGGAGCAGCGCCGGAGGGCGCGGTGGATGCGGAGCGGGAGGCGAAGCTGAAGGCGGCGGCGGAAGCGCGCGCCGCGAGAGCGGCGGCGAAGGAAGCCGCGAACGCGGGCGGAGCAGCGCCGGAGGGCGCGGAGCCGCCGCCACCGCCGGAGCCGTCGCCCAAGCAGCCGGAGCTTGATGCGGCAGCAAAGCTGATTCGCAGCCTCGTTCACGAAGAGGCGCTGGAGGATGCTTATATTAACGAGATGAGCCGGCATATGCCGACGATTATCGTGAAGAACGAGCATTGGGCCGCAACTGCCGAACTGCTGAAGCGGCATGAAGAGCTCCATTTTACTTATTTGCGGAATGTATCCGGCGTGGACTACGAGACGCATCTGGAGGTTGTCTATCACCTGGTTCATCTCGAAAGCCGGCGGGAGCTGGCGGTGAAGGTGAAGGCAGACCGAAGTGATCCTGTTATCGCTTCGGCGACGCCCGTCTGGGCAACCGCGAATTGGAACGAACGCGAAATCTATGATCTGTTAGGAGTAACATTCCCGGGCCATCCCGATCTGCGCCGCATTATGATGTCCGACGATTGGGTCGGGCATCCGCTGCGCAAAGATTATGAGCCGCTCGATTCGGAGGTGTAGCTGCAGCGTGATTCGTACCGAAGAACTTCTACTAAATGTGGGTCCCCAGCATCCCAGCACGCATGGCGTATTCCGTATCGTTGTCAAACTCGATGGAGAAGTCATCACGGAAGCAACCCCGGTTATGGGGTATTTGCACCGCGGTACCGAGAAGCTTGCCGAGCAACTGAATTATACGCAGATTATCCCATATACCGACCGGATGGATTATGTGGCGGCCATGACCAATAACTACGTGTTGGTTCATGCCGTCGAGACCATGATGGGGCTTGAAGTTCCCGAGCGGGCGGAGTTTATGCGCCTTATCGTCATGGAATTGCAGCGGGTTGCCAGTCACCTCGTCTGGTGGGGTACTTACCTGCTGGATATCGGGGCGATGAGCCCGTTCCTTTATGCCTTTCGCGATAGGGAGATCATTATTAATTTATTTAATGAACTGTGCGGGGCTCGTTTGACTTACAATTATATGAGGGTTGGCGGAGTGAAATGGGATGCGCCGCCTGGGTGGCTGGATAAAGTGCGGGATTTCATTCCGTACATGTACGGCAAGCTGCAGGAATACGACAAGCTGGTGAGCGGCAACGAGATTTTCCTCGCCCGGATCAAAGGCATCGGCCGATACGATGCGGCAACGGCGATTGACTATGGTCTGTCCGGCGCCAACCTGCGCTGTACCGGCGTGGACTGGGATTTGCGCAAGGTGGAACCGTACAGTTTGTATAACCGCTTCGAATTTGATGTACCGCTGGGCAAAAACGGAGATTGCTACGACCGTTACGTCATCCGGCTGGAGGAGATTAAGCAGAGCCTTCGTATTCTCGAGCAGGCGCTTGAGCAAATGCCGTCCGGCGGCGAGACGATGGGCAAGGTGCCCCGCGTTATCCGTCCTCCGGCGGGAGAAGTGTATGTCCGTATTGAATCGCCCCGCGGGGAGATCGGCTGTCATATCGTCTCGAAAGGAAAAGCAGAGCCTTACCGCCTGAAGTTCCGGCGGCCGTCCTTTGTAAACCTGCAGATTTTGCCTAAGCTGCTTGTTGGAGAGACGATGACCAACCTGATTACGATCCTCGGCGGCGTCGACATTGTAGTCGGGGAGGTTGATTGCTGATGGGAGCATGGCTGCATGACTCGATGACTTGGGGCAATGCGGTTATTATTTTTCTATGGGGCGCGGTGTTCCTGTTCGTTGTGCTTGGCTTTGTCACCTACGCCATTTATTTCGAACGGAAGGTTATCGGCTGGATGCAGCTTCGGATCGGCCCAAACCGGGTTGGTCCTCTGGGCCTTCTCCAGACGGTGGCCGACATATTCAAGCTTCTCATTAAGGAAGACACGATTCCGCGCAAAGCCGACCGCCTCCTGTTCGTTCTTGCCCCTATACTTTGTTATGTACCCGCTTTTACGGTGCTCGCGGTTATTCCTTATACGGAAAAGCTTTATTTCGCCGATCTGAACGTAGGTTTGCTCTATTACGCCGCCTTATCGGGCATCTCCACCTTGGCCATTGTGCTTGGGGGCTGGGCTTCGAACAATAAATACGCGCTTCTTGGCGGCATGCGCTCGGCTGCGCAAATGATCAGCTACGAGGTTCCGCTCGTTATCTCCGTTGTAGGCGTCATCCTGCTTAGCGGCAGCCTTAATCTGAGGGATATCGTGGCGGCGCAGTCCGGCGGATGGTTC
Organism: Paenibacillus sp. ATY16; assembly: GCF_003399985.2. Lineage (NCBI taxonomy): Bacteria > Bacillati > Bacillota > Bacilli > Caryophanales > Paenibacillaceae > Paenibacillus > Paenibacillus sp. ATY16. The sequence goes on from NZ_NMOK02000004.1 coordinate 500,787, forward strand.
TGGGACTGGAACTTCATTCCGCAAATTATCGGCTTTGTTGTGTTTATGATTGCGGCGGTATCCGAGCTGAACCGTACGCCGTTTGACCTGCCCGAGGCTGAATCGGAGCTGGTTGCCGGCTATCACGTGGAGTACAGCGGCTTCCGTTTTGCATTCTTTATGCTGTCGGAGTATGTCTACGTCTACGCGATCGCGGCTTTGACGACCGTGCTGTTCCTCGGCGGTTGGCACGCGCCGGCGCCGTTTCTTGATTTTGTGCCGGGAATCATCTGGTTCCTGCTCAAATTCGCGTTTATCGTGTTCTTTTTATTCTGGATCCGGGCGAGCTTCCCTCGTATCCGGGTTGATCAGCTGATGGGTCTGGGCTGGAAGGTGCTGCTGCCGGTATCGCTGCTGAACGTATTTCTGACGGCAGGTTACCTGGAGCTGTTCGTAAAATAAAGGCTGCTTCGAAATTCTTAAGCTCATGCTTGCGAAGCAATTCTTTTTAGGAGGATCTAGCCATGAATGGACTTGTGCAAGGGCTTGGCGTGACGCTCAAATCAATGGTATCGAAAAAAGTGACGACTTCTTATCCCGACGAGCCGATTGTTATGCCGGACCGGTTCCGCGGTATTCAGCATTTTATTCCGGACCTCTGCATCGTCTGCAACCAGTGCGCAAGAATCTGTCCAACCGACTGCATTACGCTGACCGGCAAGCCAAACCCCGATCCGGCCAAAAAAGGCAAGGTCATCGACACGTTTGATATCAATTTCGAAATTTGCATCTTATGCGATTTATGCACCGAGGTTTGCCCGACGGAAGCGATTGTGATGACCAATCATTTCGAGCTGTCCGCGTACAGCCGGGATGATCTGTTCAAGGATGTGCAGTGGCTGACCGACAACGATACGCTGGTCCGTCAAGATAACAATAACATCGGTGCTCCTGCGAAAGGAGGCGCCAAATAAGTTGTTCAATATTGATTTTAATGGCGAGTTCGCCACCTTTTTTATCTTCTCGGCGATTATGATCATCGGGGCTGTCCTTATGGTTAGCCTTCAAAAGGTCGTGCATATGGTCATCTCCATGGCTGCGGTGTTCCTCGGCCTGGCCGGGATGTTCGTGCTGCTGGATGCGGAGTTTGTCGCTTTCGTCCAGGTGCTGATCTATGCGGGAGCCGTGTCCATTCTGATGATATTCGGCATTATGATGACCAATCATCAGAATAAACAGGCTGATCCGGTTAAGCCTCTTCACGAGACGCTGGCCGCTGTAGGAGCGTTATGCCTGTTCGGGATTCTGTTCTATGCCATCCGGACGACGGATTTTCCCGATGCCCAGCCGCTGCAAGCGGTGGAGGATAATACGTCGAGCATTGGCCAGCTGCTGTATACGGGATACGTCGTGCCGTTCGAGCTGTTGTCGGTGCTGCTGACGGTTGCCTTTATCGGCGCGATTGCCATTGCGAAAAAGGGGGCGGATTAACATGCTTCCATCCTATCTGACGATGGCGGCGATCCTGTTTTGCATCGGGCTGTATGGAGCCTTGGTGAAACGGAATGCCGTGATCGTCCTGTTATCGATTGAGCTTATGCTGAACGCGGTCAATTTGAATTTAGTTGCGTTCTCCAAATACGGGGTTGTACCGTCCCTGACCGGCCAGGTATTCGCTTTGTTCGCCATTACGGTGGCGGCGGCGGAGGCTGCCGTTGGGGTAGCGGTGCTGATCGCCTTGTTCCGCGCGCGAGGTACCGTTAACGTAGATGAATTCGACGAGATGAAGAGGTGATGTGACCCGTGGATCAATTAACGAAAGCAGCGTGGCTCATTCCGCTCTTCCCGTTTGCTGCCTTCCTTCTGCTGACGGCCCTGGGCAGAAGCTACCGGCTGGCGGGCGTGCTGATCGGTTCGATCGGCTCGCTTGCGTCGTTGGTCATGTCCCTGCTCGTTTTTATCGAGAGATTGGGACCAAATGCGGTAGATTACAGCGGCGACAGCTACAAATGGATTGGTCTTGGCGAATATACGCTTAAAATCGGTTTTGAAATTACGAATCTGAATGCCCTTATGCTTGTTATCGTGACGGTGGTCAGCTTTCTCGTAAACGTGTATTCGGCCGGCTATATGAAAAAGGATGAGCGGATTACTGTCTTTTACGGCTATGTCGCGCTCTTTACCTTTGCGATGCTGGGGCTGGTGCTGTCCGATAATATGCTGGTCTTCTATATTTTTTGGGAGCTGGTTGGCGTCTGCTCCTTCTTGCTTGTTGGCTTCTGGTATGCGAAACCTGCGGCCCGCGCTGCGGCGAAAAAAGCGTTTATCGTGACCAGAATCGGCGACGCGGGGCTGCTGCTTGGCATTATCGTATTGTTCTGGTATATGCCCGGCCATGCGCTTGATTTCAGCAGTATACATAATGTGTTTACCGAAGGGCAGTCCGGTACGATTACGACGACCATTACAACCTCGATTGCTCTGCTTCTGTTCATGGGGGTTATCGGCAAGTCCGGTCAATTCCCGCTGCATGTATGGCTTCCGGATGCGATGGAAGGTCCCACGCCGATCAGTGCCTTGATCCATGCCGCGACGATGGTAGCGGCCGGCGTATTTCTCCTGGCGAGAACGTTTGATATCTTCGAGGCCTCCGCTGCCGCGATGCATACGGTCGCTTACTTCGGCGGGTTTACGGCGATTTTCGCCGCAACCGTAGCGCTCGCGCAAAACGACATTAAACGGATTCTGGCCTACTCAACCATCAGCCAGCTTGGCTACATGGTGATGGCGATGGGACTTGGCTCGATGACGGGCGGTATTTTCCATCTGTTCACGCATGCTTTCTTCAAAGCGCTATTATTCCTGGCGGCCGGCAGCGTGATTCATGCGGTACATACCCAGAACATTCACGAAATGGGCGGCCTTGGCTCCAAAATGCGAATCACGGCATGGACCTTTGCGATCGGAGCGTTATCCCTATCCGGCATCCCGCCGTTCTCGGGCTTCTGGTCCAAGGATGCGATTCTTGCTTCCGCGCTTAACGAGAATCCGTTCCTGTTTGCCGTTGGACTGGCGGCGGCCTTCTGTACGGCGCTGTACATGTCGCGGTTGTTTTTTATCGTCTTCACGGGCAAATCCCGTCTACAGCAGTCGGCCGAGGTGAAGGAATCTTCGAAGGTGATGACCATTCCGCTGCTTGTGCTTGCCGTTATATCGGTTGGAGCGGGTTTTATCGAAACGCCTTGGAACGGTTGGCTGGGCGGCTGGCTGACGGATGGCGCGGAGGACGTTCATGCAAGCGGCGCCGCGATTGTCGCTTCCATAGCCGTTGGCGTGCTTGGCATCTATGTAGGATGGCTTATGTACGGCAAAGGCAGCATCGATCGCGGCGCTGCGGGAGCCAAGATGCCGTGGCTTGTTCATCTGCTGGAGCGGCAATATTACGTAAACGAATTTTATGACGCCGTTATTGTCAAAACGGTTCGCGCCGTGGGCAAGAGTCTGAATGCTTTCGACGAATACGTGATTGGCGGCGCAGTCCGGCTGGTGGGTGTTACGGCTGGAGCGGGCGGCCGGGTGCTGACCAGACTGAATAACGGACAGACGCAAACGTACGGCTTGACCGCAATTATAGGTCTTATCGTTATTATCGCGGCAATCGTTGGAAGGAGGTTTTGGTAAATGACGGACCTGACCGATCTTCCGATTCTATCGATTATTCTCGTAACTCCGCTTATCGGGCTTCTGGTTATTCTTCTGCTGCCGAAGCACCGTAACCGGTGGCTGCAGACTGCGGCTATTGTGTTTACGTTGATTCCGCTTCTCTTGTCCCTATGGCTGTATGCCGATTACGACAAGCATCAGGGCGGCAACTCCTTTGAGGAGACGGCTGCCTGGGTAGAAGTTCCGTTAAACAAAGAGACGCAAGCCTCGAATGGGGTAACGAGCTATACGCTGTCGTTCCAGTATGACGTGGGCATCGACGGGTTGTCCTTGCCGCTTGTCATTCTGACGACGCTGATTACGGCGATGGCGGCTTTTGCTTCCGTTCACGTGAAAAAGCGATGGAAGGCGTTTTACGCTTGGTTCCTGCTCCTGGAGACGGGCGTGCTTGGCGTGTTTATGGCGCGGGATTTATTCCTGTTCTTTATTTTCTTCGAAATTACGCTTATTGCGATGTACTTCCTGATCGGGATCTGGGGTTACTTCAACCGGGAGCGGGCCGCTAATCACTTCGTTATCTATAACGGCCTCGGGTCGGCTATCATGCTGATTGCCTTTATCCTTCTCGTGAATACGGCCGGCTTCCATATCGATCAGGAGACGTCATCGTTTATTTACAGCGGCAGTTATGCGGATATTGTCCGCAATTTATCCGATCCTTCGGCTTGGGTGAACCTTGCTCCGGATCAGACGGGCGGACTAAACCCGTTCCATATGTCGGCTGCGATGCATACGGTTATTTTTCTCCTGCTGGTAGTGGCGTTTGGGATCAAGCTTCCGGTTCTGCCGTTCCATACCTGGATGCTGAGGGTACACAATGAGGCGCATCCGGCAATCGTTATGATTCACTCCGGCGTGCTGCTCAAGATGGGGGCATACGGCCTGATCCGGTTCGGTATTGTGTTATTCCCCGAGCAGGCGAAGGATTGGGCGATTGTACTGGCTTCTCTTGGTCTCGCGAATCTCTTGTACGGGGCTCTTATTGCTTTCCGGCAGACGGACCTCAAGCTGGTGCTCGCGTATTCCTCGATCAGCCATATGGGGATCGTTCTGCTGGGGCTTGCGGCCTTTAACCAGATAGGCTTGCAGGGGGCCGTGTTCCAGCTTGTCTCGCATGGCCTGATCTCGGCGCTTCTCTTCCTGATTGTCGGAAGCCTGTACGAGAGAACGAAGACGACAACCTTATCCGAGCTTGGCGGGCTGGCGCGATCGATGCCGTTTATCTCGGGCATTCTGCTTGCCGGAGGTCTTGCATCCTTGGGTCTGCCGGGTCTATCGGGCTTTGTGGGCGAATTCCTGTCGCTGCTCGGCTTGTTCGACAGCCAGCCGTGGATTGCCGGCTTCTCGGTCATCGGCGTCATTCTGACCGCCGTATATGTCCTAAGGGCTGTGCTGAAAACAACCTTTGGCCCTATTGAAGAACGGTATCTCGCGGTAAAAGACGCTAGGCTGGTTGAAGCTCTGCCGATGATCGTGCTGCTGGCTTTTATCCTGCTGCTGGGCTGTTACCCGTCCGTGCTGACGGATACGTTCCAGTACAGCGTCGACGGCCTGTTCAAGCCGTTATTTTCGTTAAGGATGGGGGGATAAGCGATGACCGAATTCGTACCGCTGACATGGCAGGATACGTTGTATCTCGCCCCGGAGCTTATCCTTGCCGCCATGTTCCTTATCCTTATCGTAACGGACTTGCTTCTTCCGTGGAGGACGAACCGCGCGGTTATCGGCTGGTTGTCTTTAGCAGGCTTGCTGCTGTCGCTTGCGGCAGTCATCTGGCGGATGATGGATATGAATCCTTCCGGCGTATCGGCGGCGGAGGCGGCTGAAGCCGGTAAAGCCATCTCGCTCCTTGGCGCCAGCTACCGGGTGGATGATTACGGCAATCTGTTGAAAATAATCTTCCTGGTCGGTACGTCATTAGTCGTATTGCTGGGGCTTGGCTCCACGCAAAAGGATGACGCGGTGACGGACAAAGCCGAATTCTATTACTTGCTGCTTCCGGCAGCGGCCGGAGCTATGATGATGGCCTCCTCCGGAAACCTCGTTACCTTGTATATCGGGCTTGAGCTGCTCAGCATCACGACTTACGTGCTGGTTGGCTTGAGGAAGCGCTCGTCGCTGTCGGCCGAGGCAGCTTTCAAGTATGTGGTTACGGGCGGTATCGCGTCAGCCTTTGTGTTGTTCGGGATGTCTTATCTGTACGGCGTGACCGGCTCGGTAAGTCTGGCGGATTTCCCGACGGCGCTGCCGCAGGCGTTTGCGGACTATAAGGCTTTGGTTTATGTAGGATTCTTCTTCCTGATCGCGGGCTTCGGAATCAAAATCGCGGCTGCTCCGTTCCACGTATGGGCAGCGGATGTGTATCAAGGAGCGCCAACGCCGGTTTCCGCTTTCCTTGCGGTTATTGCGAAGGGGGCTGCTCTTGCAGCGGTATTCCGTTTCCTGTACAGCAGCGCGTTCTTCCTCACCGGCGGTCCGGAAAAGCAAGCGGGTGACGATGTCTTCTTCGCTCTCTTGGTCATCGCCGCTGCCGCAATGATAGCCGGTACGGTCTCTGCATTGCGGCAAAAGCAGGTAAAACGGCTGCTCGCCTTATCCGGCGTAGCGAATGCCGGGTATTTGCTTGTTCCGATTGCAATCTCGGTGACGATCATACACAGCAACAATTTCGCGGAGTTTGTGTTTTACCTGGTTGCGTACCTGCTCATGAACGTAGGCGCATTCGCCGTCGTAACGGTAGTTGCGAGCGCGGCGGGACATGAAGATCTGAAAGGCTTCTCCGGTCTCTATTACCGGGCCCCGTGGACAGCGGCGGCTATGCTGATCTTTATTTTGTCGCTCTCGGGATTGCCGGTTACGGCCGGATTTTTCGGCAAGCTATTCATCCTGTTCGGCGCGGCCAGCGTAAAAGCTTACTGGCTGGTAGCCATTATGGTGGTTAGCACCGTCATTTCCTACTACTTCTACTTCGGTATAATCCGGCAGATGTTTATGCGGTCGAACGGCGAGGAAGAGGATCGCATCCATGTGCCGGCTGTAACGGGAGTCGTCATCTGGATCTGCGCCGCCGCAACGGTTGCCCTTGGCGTATTGCCGGGTCCGCTGATGAAATGGATCGATGCGGTGTTTACGATTCAGGCGGATTTGTTCGTGAGGTAGATTTCGTTGGAGTCCAGCGGCTGGAGCCGCTGGGCTTTTTTTTCGTGGGGCGAGGCGGGGTGGGAATCGGATGGAGATGAAAAAGCGTATGGCGGCTAGGGATTCTTTTGCGGGGTGTGGGAAAGCGGGGAGTGGAAGGATAAGACCTTGTCAGGGTCTTATCCAGTTGGTTGGGGGTTGGAATAGGGAGGATAAGACCCCGACAGGGTCTTATCGCTTTGAAAGTGGAGTAATCTAGCTCCGTAGGCAGCTTGCTCGCATAGAATAAGACCCTGCGGGTCCTCTATCAGGTTAGCGGGCTGCCAGGTTGGATTGAATAAGTCCCTGACAGGGTCTTATATAAAATGGGGAGTAAGCGCGGAGCCTAATTAATAAGGTGGGAATGCGGCGGAAATGCCGGGGTAGGTGGAGGTTAAGGTTCCAAAGTGATTAGAGAGTGAAGGAAGAGTAGGAGGATAGGCGAACTTAGCCATATCATGGTTGTATCATCCTCTTTACAGGTAATTATCTTTTGCTAGAGACAGGAGATCGGGGGCCGGAAATCGAATGGTAATAGGAGATAAATAGAGACTATTAAACGGTCATAGAGAAACGTGTGGCAAGAGCATACGTATAATTTGAGACGGAGACAAATATACCGATAAAGGCAGAAACTGATGAGAAGAGATGCTCTCGGCAGCGTATTGAAAAGATCCCTCCCCGCGCTTCTCCTCGCGGGGATTCTCGCCTGCGGGGCGGCTATGCCCGCCGCCCCTGCAGGCTTAGCCCCGGCTGGGGCCGCTGCGGCGAGCAAAGCCGCCGCCGGCGCCCCCGCCGGGGCAAAAGAGGAGCCGCAAGGCTGGCTCCTCAAATGGCGCGAACCCGCGCAGGCGCATGAGCTGCGCGGGACGCGAGTGCTCCGCCGCCAGAGCAGCGAGGCGGCGGAGGTCTGGCTCGTCCAGCCCGCGGACGGCGGGGCGGACGCCAGCGCCTGGGCCGCCCGGCTGCAACGCGAGCCGGGCGTGGAATACGTGCACCCGAATGAGCGGGTGCACATCCTCGCCGCGGAGCAAATCGCGGCGGATGATCCTGAAATCGGCAAGCAGACCTACCTGAAGCAGATCGGCGCGCCGGAAGCCTGGAAAACCGTGCGGACGCAGACCGATCTGACCATTGCGATCGTGGATACGGGGATTGATCTGGATCACCCGGATTTGAAGCGGAATCTGGTTCCCGGCACCAACTTCGTGCAGCCGAACAAACCGCCGGATGACGATAACGGCCACGGAACCGCGGTGGCCGGCGTTATTGCGGCTGAAGGCGATAACGGCGTAGGGGTAAGCGGCATCCTCTGGGAAGCCAAGCTGATGCCAATTAAAGCGCTTGACTCGCAAGGAGACGGTACGGAACGCGATTTAGGGGAAGCCATCCTGTACGCGGTCCGTAACGGAGCCCGGATTGTGGTTATGTCGGTTGGTCTTAACCGTTACTCGCCTTATATGCTGGACATCGTCAATTACGCCGAAAGCAAAGGCGTGCTCCTTGTGGCGGCCGCAGGCAACGACGGGTTGACCCATGGGGATAAAGCGGAGGTCAAGTACCCCGCTGCTTACCCGACTGTGCTAGGCGTCAGCGGAGCGAAGCCGGACAATACGCCGGATCCCCGTTCGAACCCCGGACCGGAAATCGATCTTGCGGCATCCTGGAATGTATATACAACCGCAATAGGTGGACGCTATAAGAAAGAAGAAGGGACGTCCATGGCGGCCCCGCAGGTTGCGGCTGCGGCAGCGCTGGTCTGGGCCCGTTATCCTTCGCTTGAGCCTTACCAGGTGAGGGAGCTTCTCCGCCAGTCCGCCAAGGATATCGGTGCCCCCGGCCTGGATGACAAATCCGGATACGGTCTGCTGCAGGTGGATAAAGCCGTTACGATGACGGCGAAGTCCGACCGCTTTGAACCAAACGGCACCCGTGCTAGCGCCAAGCCGCTGCCGGCAGGCAAACAGGTTACGGCGCTGCTATCCGGCGGCAGCGATCTGGACTGGTATACGTTAGATGCTCCTTACGACGGCATCGTCACGCTGAATTTCGAGGAGCTGACCCCGGAGGGCAGCGCAACGCCGGCTGTCCGTTTATCGTATTATGCCGGCGATACGCTGAAAGCTTCGGCAGAGACCAAGCTGGGGAGCCGCGTAATTGATTTTGCAGTAAAAAAAGGCAAGCAAGCTTTTCTGATTCAATATATGAACAAGGACATGGATTTGAAGCTGCCATATCTGTTGACGGCAACCTTCAGCATGGCTCCGGACAGCTACGAGCCTAATGACAAACCGTATGAGGCGTTTACGCTTCAGCCGCGCAGTCAGAGCATCACCGGTTCGTTCCATCAGCTAGCCGACAGGGACTGGTATGCGGTGACTTTTACACAGGGCGGTACGCTAAGTCTCCGGGTAACGACCAATACGGTGCGAATTGATCCCGAGCTTGCGGTTCAGCAGGCCGGCCAGGCGCTTATGTCTTACGATGAGGAGCGGGAAGGCGAAGCCGAGCAGTCTCCGGTCCTGACCGTTTCTCCGGGCAAGTACTATATCCGGGTACACAATGCGATATCTTCCGAAGCAAGTCCCACCGTCGGAACCTACACGCTGAAGATGGACTACGTTCCGAAATACGCGGATCCCAATGAGCCCAACGACAAATATTACGAAGCGCTCATGACAACCTCCGGCACGGAATACGTCGGGGTAATCGGCAGCGCAAGCGATGTTGACTGGTTCCAAATCCGACTTGCGTCCACAAGCGTCGTAGACCTGAATTTGTTTAACGTTCCGGCAGGCAAAATGATGAAGCTGGAAGCATACGATAAGAAGCAGAAGCTGGTCTTCACTCAGCTGACCGGACGGAGCGGATCGCTTCAAGCCGCAAATAAGGTTCTGCAGCCCGGCGTGTACTACATAAAGCTTACGGCTAACGGCGCTTTCGACAAGCAGTATTACCGTTTTAAAGTGAAGTTCGATCCGCTCGTGGCAGGCTTCCGGGATATCGCGAGCCACTGGTCGAGGGATGCCGTCGTGGAGATGAGCCGGCTTGGCATCGTGAGCGGCACCGGTCCTTACACCTTTGAACCGAACCGTCCGATTACCCGCGCGGAAGCGGTAGCGATGGCGATCAAAGCGTATAAGCCGGTTGTGTACGGCATGCCTGCCGATGTCCGGTTCAAGGATCTGGATTACGATCATTGGGCTTACGGGGCGATTGCCAAAGCGGTTCAGAAGGGATGGATCAAAGGATTCCCGGATGGGACCTTCCGCCCGGATCAGCCGGTAACGAGAGCCGAGATGGCGATGATTATCGGTTATGCGGATCAGGTGAGGCCCGTAGCGCCGCTTGGCAATCCGTTCAGGGATGTAGGGCGCAATCATTGGGCCGCTCCGATGCTGAACGCACTGAAGCTGAAGGGGGTTATCAGCGGAACGGAGGACAATGCATACGAGCCGGGCAAAAAAGCGAGCCGGGCGGAGTTTACAACGATTTTATACCGGGTATATAGACAATAACCATGAATCAGACATATTGTGTAGAAGGGAAATTTAAACCAGATGGGTATCGATCAAATGGTGAACGATGCGCAAAATGCAACCGGGACCATCGCGTTATTTTCAATCGTCGTTAATTTATTCAGTATTGTATTCGTCTGGTATATCCTGCAGGAGATCAAGCTGGATGTATTTTTTAAATTCCCGCGCAGTCCTAAGGCAAGGATGTTTCAGGTTGTCATGGCGGTCGTTATCGGTCACGGCTTCGCCGGTTTCATACTCGATTATTGGAACTGGACGAAGCTCCTGCGGTATTTTGTCGAATAACAACGTTCAAAAAAGACAACAATGGATACTACAGGACGGTATGAAAATGACACGAGACTACGAACAACTGTATATAAAGCCCCGGATTCGAATTGAAAATGCTGCCCGAACGGCAACGGAGGGTAGTGCTTTCGACTCGGCATAAGCGGTTTTTTTAGTGCTTTTTGACGACCTTTCTGGTAATAATTTACCGCTTGTCGATTTGTGTAAATGAATGATAAGATGAAGGTTGGATAAAGCATGGAATTGTCATTTTCTTATACTAAAAATGGAACTAATGTTTGGAGAAATTCAGTTCGCGGAGGGAACTATAAGATGACCAAAATTATCGTCCGCGGAGGCCAGCGTCTATCGGGAACGGTCCGTGTCAGCGGTGCAAAAAATGCAGTACTTCCCATTTTGGCGGCCTCGTTATTAGCGGCGGAAGGAGACAGCGTCATCTGTGACGTTCCCCTCCTCGACGATGTAATGACCATTCAGAAAGTATTAGCTTCGTTAGGCGCAAAAATTACTTACAACAATGAGACGATGCGGATTTCTGCGGGTACGATTTCCACCTTTGAGGCTCCATACGAGTTTGTTCGCAAGATGCGTGCATCCTTCCTCGTTATGGGCCCGCTGCTCGCCAGAATCGGCAAGGTCCGTATTTCGCTTCCGGGCGGCTGCGCGATTGGTACAAGACCAATTGACCAGCACCTGAAGGGCTTCGAGGCAATGGGAGCGGAGATTACGCTTGGACACGGCTTCATTGAAGCAAGTACGAAGGCGCGTCTTAAAGGTGCGAAGATCTATCTGGATGTAGCCAGCGTCGGGGCAACGGAAAATATTATGATGGCCGCCGCTTTGGCGGAAGGCACAACAACGATCGAGAACGCGGCGAAAGAGCCGGAGATCGTTGATCTTGCTAACTACTTAAATGCCATGGGTGCTAAGGTTCGCGGTGCCGGTACGGGCGAGATCCGGATCGAAGGCGTTGACCGTATGCATGGCGTAACGCATAACGTGATTCCCGACCGTGTGGAAGCAGGCACGTATATGATTGCTGCGGCAATCACGGGCGGAGACGTATTTGTGGAAAATGCGATTGGCGACCATTTGACGCCGGTCATCTCGAAGCTTCAGGAGATGGGCGTGGAAGTCACGGAATCGGATAACGGCATTCGTGTCCGTGCTCCAAAAGCGCTCAGATCGGTGGATGTGAAAACTTTGCCGCATCCGGGCTTCCCGACTGACATGCAGTCCCAGATGATGGCGCTCTTGCTTGTATCGGAAGGCACATCGGTCGTAACGGAGACGGTATTCGAGAACCGCTTCATGCATGTGGAGGAGTTCAAGAAGATGAGCGCGCAGATTAAGGTCGAAGGCCGCTCGGCGTTCGTAACCGGGAATGTACCGCTCGTTGGTGCCAAAGTGTGCGCAACCGATTTACGCGCAGGCGCCGCGCTGATCTGTGCGGGACTCCGTGCAGACGGGGAGACGGAAGTATCAGGCATTTACCACGTAGACCGCGGTTATGTCGATATTACAGGCAAGCTTGCCGCACTAGGTGCGGATATCAGACGGGTTGAATCGGAAGCTCCGGTTGCCGCGGTAGCCGCAGCGCCAGCTGTCGAGCTTGAGCCGGTCAGCGCCTACAAGCGCGAAGCCGCAGTCTTGAAAGTGCAGCCTACTTGGGCGTAACGGATATAAAAGTCAAAAAGCTGGTTCCTGACAAGGAAGCAGCTTTTTTTGTGCGCAATTCCAAGAGCTAATGCGTGTTTCACGTCACAAGCATCTGAAGCCCATAGTCCTATGCTCATAGGCTTGTTCATGCTCTGTTCATTTTCCCGTGATATATTCGTCGGTAGATATGACCGATGGAGGGTGGAGTACAGTCAATGAAGAAGTGGACATTATGGCTTGGTATCATCATTATTCTTGCTGCCGCCGGCGGGGGCGCGTATTACTACTATTACATGCGCGACGACAAGGCAACAACCGAGACGCCTCTTGCCGTTCAGGCTCGAGCGATCAAAGGCGATATTAAGACCTCGATAAGCGGTACGGGCTCGGTAGAGGCCAATTCGAGAGAGACGGTAACCGCAGGCAAGAGCGGCACGATTGCAACGCTCTCCTTCAAGGAAGGGGACAAGGTGAAGAAAGGGCAGGTGCTTGCTACTTTCGAGGACAACGATAATTATGATGATCAGATCGAGACGATCAACAAAAATATCACCAAAACGAAAGATCAGATCGCGGACAAGCAAGAGGAATATAAACAGGCGATCGGCACGGAGAATGAAGAGCAATCGACGAAATCGATCAAGGATGAGATTGACGATCTTCAGTCCACCATCGACGATTACAACGATCAGCTGCAAAAGATCTATGAGGATCAAGCGAAAGAAGTAAAGCAGGTTATCGCTCCGATTGACGGCGAGGTTACAACCAGCGATATAAGCGTTGGGGATGAGGTTCAGGCAAACACGACCATTGCGGAGATCGTAGATTACACGCATCTCGAGTTCGTTACAAGCATTGACGAGCTGGATATTGCACAGGTCAAGCTGAAGCAAACCGCTCAGATCACGCTTAGCGCAATTACGGACCATACCATTGAAGCAACGGTATCCGAAATTGCGAAGGAAGGTACATCTTCCAACGGCTCCGCATCCTACAGCGTAAGCTTGCTGCTCAATGATATTGACGGCGTTATGGTGGGCATGTCCGGCCAGGCGGATATCGTAACGGAACAAAGCACGGATGCCGTGCTTGTGCCGGTTAACGCGGTTGTTGAATTCGGCGGAAAATCCTATGTCCGCGTGCCTGGTGCCGGAAGCGGAACGGGTACGGGAACGGGGGCCGCGCCAACCGGCCAAGGCCAACGCGGTCAAGGTCAAGGCCAAGGAACGCAAGGGGCTGCGGGTAACGAAGCGGCTGCCGCCGGCGGCTGGCAAGGCGGAGGCGGACGTTTCCAAGGCCGTACCGGCGAGGCTGGTCAAGGTGGGGGCGGTCGCTTCCAAGGCGGTGCCAGCGGAGGGACAACGACGGCAGACGGAGGAAAAAGCACGGGACGCAATATTGCGGCTGCGGACGGCGGCAATCAGAGCGGAACGGGAACAAAGCCGGGAGGAGCAGCGCAAGGTACCGCGCCAAACGGCAGCGGTACGACCCCGCGAGGAAATGGCCAAGGCAATGCATCGGGCGGTAATTTCCCTGGAGGCAACGGCGCTGCCGGCAGCCAAGGCGGAAGAAACGGCATGGCTAATCAGATGAGAGAGAGCATTACGCTTGGCGGGCAGCTGAAGGAAGTAACGGTGGGGATTAGCAACGAGACTTACGTGGAGATCAAATCCGGTCTTGCGGAAGGCGATACCGTATTGATTCCGGTAGCAACGGGCGCGCAAGGAATGGGCTCGTCCTCGACTCAACAGCAACAGCAGTTCGGCGGCTTCGGAGGCGGCGGCTTTGGCGGCAGCTTCCCGGCAGGCGGCTTTGGCGGCGGAGGCAACTTCGGAGGCGGAGGCGGAAACGTAAGAACCTCGACACGGGCAGCAACTGGCTTCGGCGGTGGTGCGCGATGACCGGGCAAGCCGCACTCATTGAAATGAATGATATCGTCAAATATTACAAAATGGCCGGAGAAAAAATGACGGTCTTGCATAATATCTCGCTGACGGTCAACCATGGCGATTTTCTGGCCATCGTTGGCCCGTCCGGCTCGGGCAAATCCACGCTGATGAATATCATCGGCTGTCTGGACGTACCGAATGAAGGCAGCTACAAGCTTGACGGCATGGAGGTGCGCGGACAAAGCGACAACAAGCTCACGGTGATGCGCAATAAGAAGATCGGATTTATTTTTCAAGGGTATCATCTGCTGCCCAGGCTGACGGCGCTTGAGAATTGCGAGCTTCCGCTTATCTACCGGGGGCTGTCTGCGAAGGAAAGACGCAGCCGGGCGATGGAAGCGCTGGAGCGCGTTGGACTTGGCGAGAGAATGGGTCACCGCCAGAATGAGCTGTCCGGCGGTCAGCAGCAGCGCGTAGCGATTGCCCGGGCACTAGCCACCAATCCGCCGCTCCTGCTGGCGGATGAGCCGACAGGCGCGCTTGATTCCAAGACAGGCATGGAAGTGCTCGGCATGATGGAGGAGCTTAATCGTGCCGGGCAGACCATTGTATTGATTACGCATGACATGGAGGTCGCTCAGCGTGCGAGCCGTACGGTAATCATCCGGGATGGGGTGCTGACGGAGCAGAAAAGGAGGGACAGCCATGAAGATTTCGCAGGGCCTCATAATGGCGGTCAAAAGCGTCTTATCGAACAAGCTTAGAACCATCCTTTCGATGCTCGGCATTCTGATCGGGGTTGCGACGGTTATTGCGCTTGTGGCAATGGGCAAGGCATCATCCAATGAAGTGGCAAGCCAGGTCTCGACGCTTGGCAGCCCGGATTCGCTCTCCGTTACGATTACGGGACGCGGTACGGTAACCTCTTTGTCCGTCGATGAGGCGCTAAAGCTAGGCGACTTGAATAACGTTAGCGGAGTTGCTCCCATTACAAGCACAACCGGTTATGCCAAATACGGCCGGACTCAAGTGTCCGTAAGCGTAGAAGGCATTACGCCGGAATATGAGGAAGTCAAAGACTTCAGCGTGCAGGACGGCCGGTACATTGCTGCTCCCGATATCAATAACAAGACAAAGGTAGCGCTTATCGGAACGCAGACCGCTCAAGACTTGTTCGAGGATGAAAGAGTGGATCCGGAGGACGCGGTCGGACGCAAGATTACGATAAACGGTTATATCTTCACGATCGTAGGCTTGCTCGAATCCAAGGGCGACTCGTTGACGGGCTCCAATGACGAGAAGATTCTCATTCCGATTTCGACGGCCCAGAAGATCTTTCAGGTTAATGGCGTAACCACGATTAATATGAAGGTCACGGACACCAAGCAGATGTCTTCGGTTGTGAGCGAGGTAGAAGCTAACTTGTACGAGAAGTTCCGAGGCAACGAGAATGCTTACCGGGTTCTTAATCAGGAAGAAGCGATGAAGACGCTCAATTCCGTTAACGAAACGATGAACCGGCAGCTGATCTACGTGGCGGCCATCTCCCTTGTTGTTGGCGGAATCGGGATTATGAATATTATGCTTGTCTCCGTAACGGAGCGTACCCGAGAGATTGGCATACGGAAATCGCTAGGGGCGAAGAAGAGGGACATCTTATTCCAGTTTCTCGTAGAAGCCGTCGTGATAAGCGGTCTCGGAGGACTACTAGGTATCCTTATCGGCAATATAGCCTCTTATATCATAGGCCAGGTTATGAAAACGCCAACCGAAGTGCCGATGAATACGATGCTTCTGTCGTTTGGCTTCTCGGCCTTCGTAGGTGTCGTATTTGGATATTTGCCAGCCAACAAGGCAGCAAGTCTACGTCCCGTAGATGCGCTACGCCATGACTAAAAACAAATAGAATATACGTCGTGCTTGAACGGGAACCCCGGGTTCTATCCTATTAATCAGGCTCATAGAATAAATCCATCAAGGCGGCTTTAAGAGAGTCCACTCTCTTAAAGCGGCTTATAGGCGGAGAGGAGATCTATGAGATACGTAATAGGCAGACCGAAACGGGCGATCAGGCGTCCCGGCAGCAGATGGCTGGCCGCTGTATGCTGGACGGCCTTCGGAATTGGAATTGCGATGAGTATGTCTGTGCTGCTTGCGACTTCCGCATACCGGAACGCGGAATCAAGCAGTACCGGACTTGATCGGTTCCAGGGGGAGAAGAGCGGCGTAACGTCTAGCAATAAGGCGTCTGCCGACGGGTTCGGGCAGGCGCCTTTGCCGTCTCCATCCGAAAAGCCGGCAAAGGCAGCAGGCAGCAAGGAAACGTATATTACGGTCTATTTAACAAAGGAACAACGTACGGAGCGGGTTACGCTGGAGACTTACGTCAGAGGCGTGGTTGCGGGGGAAATGCCCGCCGATTTTGGCCTTGAGGCGTTAAAGGCCCAGGCCATCGCCGCACGTACTTATATAGTGAGAAGGCTTGAGCTGGATGATCGCAGCGGCATGCCGGCAACGGGCGCGGCTTCCCGTGCGGATGTCACCGATACGATAGAACATCAAATCTATATTTCGCTAGATAAGCTAAAGGAGCTTTGGTCACAAGATGAACAGGAGTCCAGGATGGCGAAGTTGAACAAAGCGGTAAGCGAAACTCGCGGGGAAGTAATCACCTATGAAGGCGAGCCGATTCAGGCGGTGTTTTTCTCCACAAGCAATGGGTATACGGAGAACTCGGAGCAATATTTTCAGGAGGAGCTTCCTTACCTTCGAAGCGTAGCGAGTCCTTGGGACAAGCAGCTTTCGCCCCGCTATCAGGAGACGGTGAAGCTGCAACTCTCTGATTTTTATGCGAGATTAGGGCTCGCCGGCAAGAAGAAGCCGGTTATCCGGGTATTGGATAAGACAGCCGGCAACCGGATCGCCGATATTCGGATAGACGGCAAGACGTATACCGGACGGGAAGTCCGGGAGAAGCTTGGACTGGCTTCCTCTGAGTTTACATGGAAGCTGGACGGGGACGAGATTGAGATAACCACCTTCGGCTACGGCCATGGCGTGGGCATGAGCCAGTGGGGAGCCAACGGCATGGCGGAAGAAGGGAAAAGCGCCGAGCAAATCGTAACCTACTATTATACGGGCACGAAAGTCGAACAAGCTTCGAAGCTTGCAGCGAAATTTCATTAAAAGTTTCTTTTCTCAAAAAATAGTAATCCCTCACGTATAAAGCTAGTTGTTCTGGCAACAATGGCTAGTGAGGTGATATCAAATGAATGAAAATCAAAACAAAACAAAGCAAGAATCTCCTAAAAACGTAATAGGAGAAGTATCTGCCGCTAAGTCTAGCAATGGCTTTAAAAAACTGCTGTCGAAGAAATGGGTAACCCCGGCAGCGTTTATGGCAGCCGCGGCAATCATCGTAGCCTTAATGTGGATCTACCAGGGTTCGGACACCACCAAAGAAACTTCAGCTACGACTTCCGAAAACACGGAGACCGTTGCAGGCAGCGATGCCGCGAAGCCGGATGACCAAGCGCTCCAAGCAGAAAGAAAAGGCGAGAAAATGGAATGGCCGGTAGCAAACAAAGACAACCTGGATGAAGTGCTTCCTTACTACGACGTAAACGCAACGAGCGACGAGAAAGCGAAAGCCGTTATCCAAATCGGCGATAACACGCTTGCTCCTCACACCGGCGTAGACTTTGCGGATCCAAGCGATCAACCGTTTGACGTACTCGCTGCTCTCTCCGGTAAAGTAACCCGCGTTGAGAAGCATCCGACAAACGGTAACGTTGTAGAGATCAGCCACGGCGACGGTCTCGTAACGGTATACCAAAGCCTTAGCGACATCCAAGTTGCCGTAGGCGACGATGTGAAGCAAGGAACGAAAATCGCTGTAGCGGGCCGCAACGATCTCGAGAAGGATCTCGGCGTTCACCTTCACTTCAGCGTACAGGAGAACGGCAAGTCGGTTAACCCGGCTTCCATTGTTGGCCAATCGCTCGCTCAAGAGAAAAAATAGGACGAAAGTCTCACAGGCAGGGGTGAAAACCTCTGCCTGTTTCGTTTTTTTATGAAATTTTTAGGCCAAACACGCCACTAAGGCTTGACCATAAAGAATATATACCCGTACCCCTCATATACTGTACCAAACTATCTCGAGTAGGGAGGCGGGAACGTGCATGATTACATCAAAGAACGAACCATTAAAATAGGTCGCTGCATCGTTGAAACCAAACATACGGTACGTACGATCGCTAAAGAGTTCGGCGTTTCCAAAAGTACGGTTCATAAGGATTTGACCGAGCGTTTGCCGGAAATCAACCCCGACCTGGCGGACCAGGTGAAGCACATTCTCGAGTACCACAAGTCGATCCGGCATCTGAGGGGAGGCGAAGCTACAAAGATTAAATACAAGAAGACCAGCACGAAGAAACGGGAAGTTATCGCAGCTGGCAAAAGTTAAACATTTTTCGAGTTTTTGTGCGCATAGATAAGAGGAATTTTGTGGTTTTTGGCGAATAATGTACATCAGTATGTCCTATGTCGTGGGAACTATTTATGGACGGGATGATTACATTATTGGTTGGAGGACTATAGCCTTATGCTCAGCAAGGATATCGGTATTGATCTGGGTACTGCAAATGTATCCATTCATGTGAAAGGGAAGGGCGTCGTTCTCGACGAGCCTTCGGTAGTCGCGATTGAAAGCGATTCGAAACGGGTGCTCGCCGTTGGCGAAGAAGCGCACCGCATGGTTGGGCGGACGCCCGGCAACATCGTTGCCATCCGTCCGCTTCGCGACGGCGTTATTGCCGATTTCGAAATTACGGAAATTATGCTTAAGGCTTTTATTGACCGTGTTGAAGGCCGCAAATGGTTCAGCCGTCCGCGCATTCTGATCTGCGCTCCTACCAATATTACGTCGGTAGAGCAGAAAGCGATTCGCGAAGCGGCTGAACGGAGCGGCGCCAAGGAAGTGTTTCTGGAGGAAGAGCCAAAGGCTGCCGCTATCGGGGCTGGAATGGACATATTCCAGCCTAGCGGCAACATGGTCGTGGATATCGGCGGGGGAACGACCGACGTGGCGGTTCTGTCGATGGGCGACGTTGTGACCTCATCCTCAATCAAAGTCGCGGGGGACAAGTTCGACGCGGCGATTATGAAGTACATCAAGGATAAGTACCGTCTTCTGATCGGTGAACGGACAAGCGAGGATATCAAGATCAAGATCGGTACGGTGTACGAGGATGGACGGCATGACGAGATCGACATTCGCGGACGCGATATGGTATCCGGTCTGCCTCTGACGATTACAATTCGTTCCGCGGAAGTGCGAGAAGCCCTGTGGGATCCGGTGATGTCGATTGTGGCTGCGGCTAAAATGGTGCTGGAGCGCACACCACCCGAATTGTCCGCCGATATTATCGACCGTGGCGTCATTCTGACCGGCGGCGGCGCGCTGCTGGACGGGCTGGATGCTCTGCTTGCGGACGAGCTTAAGGTTCCCGTTCTTATTGCGGAGGATCCGATGCATTGCGTCGTGAAGGGAACGGGCATTCTTCTGGATAACTTGGACAAGCTCGGCAAAAAAAGCCGGGCCTAATTTGTGCGGGTAGGGCGCTGTGGGGGGCGTGCCAAGGCATAAATTGAGTCCAAGGTCGCAGGGAGGATCTATAACGGCGGCTCTGCGCGAAGCCGATATTATATAAGAAGAGATACGATTTTTCTAAGAGCACGGCTTCGCAAGCGGACCGGCCGGGGAGGCGCACATGTTAAGAGGTCTTTATACGGCTGCGGCGGGTATGACCGCGCAGCAGCGCAGACACGATACGATAACGAATAATATTACCAATATTAATACGCCTGGTTATAAACAAACCTATGCGGTAACCCGTTCTTTTCCGGAGATGCTGCTGTCGCTGACGGGAGTAGACCAGAAGGAAGAGAAGCAGATTGGCAAGGTCAGCACCGGCGTGTTCGCCGAAGAAAGCCTTGCGATTCATCTGCAGGGCGACCTGATGCAGACGGGCAAATCCTCGGATTTTGCCCTTGTTTCCAATATTGACGTGCCGGGAATGGCTTTTGATGCCTCCGGCAAATACGTATCGCCGGACGGCCAAGTGACGTTCCAGCCTCAAGCCTTTTTTACGCTGCAGGACAAGAACGGGGAGATCCGCTATACGCGCGGAGGCTCCTTTACCTTGACTTCGGACGGTTTCCTGGTAGCCGGCGACGGATCGAATGTGCTCGGGACGGACGGCAACCCGATTCAATTCCCTTCCGGCGTCAGCCTGGACGGCCTGACCTTGACGGCGGACCAGCGTTTCGTTGACGCAAAGACGGGAGCGGATTCGGGAAGACAGCTTTTACTGACCCGGATCGATAATCCCAATGAGCTGGCCCGCGAAGGGGACGGGAAATTCCGTCTGGCCGGCGATGCCCAGGATGTCCGTCCCGTTGCGGCAGGTGAACGCGTTGAAGTGCGGCAGGGCTACGTAGAGCGCTCCAATGTTGACGCCGCGCAATCCTCGGTTGATTTGATGGCCGCGCTGCGCGCTTATGAAGCGAACCAGAAGGTTATCCAATTTTATGACGAAAGCTTGGATAAAGCGGTGAATCAAGTAGGCCGGGTATAGCTTAGGCTTACGAAGTAAGAATTACCACAGTTTTTAAAGTTAAGCACTCTGTGTGGCAATTCTTTTTAGGAGGCATAACATAAATGAACAGCTCGATGATTAATGCCAGCGTATCGATGAATGCCCTGCAGCAGAAATTGGACATGCTGGCGGATAATATTGCGAATGTGAATACGGTAGGCTATAAACGTAAGGAAGCTACCTTCGAGGATTTGCTGAATAATACAAGGAAGCAGCCGGATGCGTTCAATCAGCCCGGAAGATTGACTTCCCTCAACTTCAACCAAGGCTGGGGCTCGAGGCTTGCAATGATTCAGCCTAATTTGCAGCAAGGGACAATCAAAACGACGGAAAAGGATACCGATCTTGCGATTGAAGGCGACGCATTGTTCGAGGTTGCCGTTAACGCAAACGGAGACCGCGCTTATACCCGCAATGGCGCGCTGCAGTTGACGGTTGCGGCAAACGGTGATACGATTTTGGCAACGCCGGAAGGCTATCCGGTTGTTGCGAATACGCCGGCAGGCGAGGGACCTCTGGTCGTGCCAAGCGGGTACCAGCTTCGGGTTAATCCGGACGGTACCGCGGAAGGCGTGGCTACTGACGGAAGCACGATTGAGCTCGGCTCCATCAAGCTGGTTCAAGCAACCCGCCCCGCAGCCTTAACGCTGGTAGCGGATAATTTGTATGAAATAGCCGACGGCATTAACGTGGCAGACGTGCTGCAGAACGTAACGCCAAGCGGCGAGAATGGCATAGCGCTTCGTCAGGGCGCCCTGGAGCAATCGAATGTTAATCTGGGTGACGAGATGACGGAGCTTATTAATGTGCAGCGTGCTTACCAAATGGCCGCAAGAGCTTTAACGTCCAGCGACACCATGATGGGGTTAGCCAACAGCCTGCGCAAATAGATAGGGTGAGAGTATGACGGATGAACGGGCGGTTCTGACGCGGAGCGCGCCGAAAAATCAGGAAAAGCCGCCAGTCGAGGAAAAAAGCAACACGGTGGGCGGCGACCATTCCGAGAAAAAGCAGCGTTCCACAGGTGCGCGGATCACATTTTGGATTTTGCGCAAAAGCATTGTGCCGGTCATCATGGTTATTATGCTCTTCACCGGTCTGTATGTCGGGTATGCGGTTGTAGGCAAGCAGCCGGGCAGCGATGTATTCCATTGGGAAACCTGGCAGCATATGTATGATTTGGTTTTCTCCGATACGTAGAACATGAATATTTATTAATGAAGGGCTGTTTCCGGAAGTCATTATGTTATGGTGACTGGGGAGCAGCTTTTTTTTGGTTTCCCGCGGACGGTGGGTGCTGTTTTCATTTTCATATGGTAGTTGTATAATGATTGGGAACCTTGTATGGAAGAAACGGATAAAGGTAGAGGGGCGTGCGCGTTTGAATCTGCCGAATTTTTTAACGTCGCTGCGTTTTGCAATGATCCCCGTCTATGTCGCGATTTTCGCGCAGGGACACATGATTTACGCCTTTCTGGTTGTCGTGGCAGCAGGCCTCACGGATATACTCGACGGGTATATTGCCCGGCGCACAGGGCAGGTAACGACAGTCGGCCAAATGCTCGATCCGCTCGCAGACAAGCTAATGTTCATTTCCGTCATTTTATCGCTACTCCTTGCCGGCCACATCTCGTGGGCAGCGGCTGCAGCGATCTTTTTGCGCGATTTGGGAATGATAGCCGGAGGCATGGTGTTTCACTTTAAAGGGAAAAAGACCGTGCCGGCGAATTGGATGGGCAAATTGACAACGGTGCTGTTTTATATCGGCATCATGTTTGTATTTCTGGAAGCACCGTTTGCCGATTCGTACTTGTGGGCAGTTATTGCCTTCTCGTTCCTTACGGCGATTGTGTACATTATTTTGTTCCAGGCGCTGAACAAGCCGGGCTCCGGACAAAACAAAACCATTGGGCCGGGGCAATAGGCAGCAGGCACACAAAGAGGCTTGGCCCGTGGATTATCGATATCCGCCAGCCAAGCCCCCTTATCTTAACCTTCACAACCTGCAGTTTGATGAAGGGTACTACTAGTTTTCGTATTGTAAACGTATTTTATACCTGTTAACCCGTGAAAGGAGCGAATATTCATGCTCGATATCAATCAAATCCAAGAAATTATTCCGCACCGCCCGCCATTCCTGCTCGTGGACCGCATTACGGAGGTAGAACCGGGCGTCCGAGCCGTAGGCATCAAAAACGTAACGATGAACGAACCTCACTTTGTTGGGCACTTTCCCGGATATCCGGTTATGCCTGGCGTACTGATCGTTGAGGCGCTCGCGCAAGTGGGTTCCGTTGCCATGCTGATGGTTGAAGCGAATCGCGGCAAGCTTGGCTTCTTCGCAGGCATCGACGGCTTCCGTTTCCGCGGTCAGGTAAAGCCGGGCGACACGCTTGAGCTGGAAGTGGAAATTACCCGTCTTAAAGGGCCGATCGGCAAAGGGAAAGCGACAGCAAAGGTTGACGGCCAGGTGGTTGCGGAAGGCGAGCTTATGTTTGCCTTGTCGGAACGCTAGTTCCGGAATAATGGAAGTTTGAAATTTTTATTTGGCGATAAAACTTACCTCTAAACGCGGTCGCTCATCTTCGAATGACTTCGATAGAGGTTTTCTCACCACAATAAAATTTCATGAGTTCCAGGATAGTGGAGTTTGAAATTTTTATTTGGCGATAAAACCTACCTTTAAACGCGGTCGCTCATCGTCGAATGGCTTCGATAGAGGTTTTCTCATAAAGCAAAATCATCTTTTTATAAAAAAGGAGTGAAGCTGTTTAATGAATCAAAATGAAAAAGCAATTGAACGTTACCAAGCTTGGTTGAATGATGCGCTTATCGACGAGGCTACAAAGGAAGAGCTTCGCAGCATTGATGGACAAGAGAAGGAAATTACCGACCGTTTCTACCGCGATCTTGAGTTTGGGACAGGCGGTCTTCGCGGTGTTATGGGCGCAGGCACAAACCGTCTGAATGCTTATACCGTAGGCAAAGCTACGCAAGGTCTCGCGAACTGGATCCTCTCCCGAGTAGAGGGTCAGCCATCCGCGGTAATCGCTCACGACTCGCGTAACAACTCGCCAGAGTTTGCGCTTGACTCCGCGCTGGTGCTTGCCGCAAACGGCGTGAAAACCTATCTGTTCCCATCGCTGCGCCCGACGCCTCAGCTTTCTTACGCGGTACGCGCGCTTGGCTGCTCGACGGGTATCGTGATTACGGCCAGCCACAACCCGCCGGAATATAACGGTTATAAAGCTTACGGCGCGGACGGCTGCCAGCTGATCCCTGAAGACGCAGAGCAAGTTATTGCTTCGATCGGCCAGGTAACCGGTTTTGATCAAGTGAAAAGAATGAGCCGCGAGGACGCGGAAGCGCAAGGCCTTCTTGTATGGCTTGATGCGGAAGCAGACGAGCAATACACGGATACCGTTGTTGCGCAAAGCTTGAACAAAGAGCTGCTGCAAAGCGGTCTTGGCGAGAAATTCAAAGTGGTCTTTACGCCGCTTCATGGTTCGGGCAACCTGCCTGTCCGCGAAGTGCTGCGCAAAGCGGGCTTCAGCAATGTTCATATCGTAGCCGAGCAGGAGGCGCCTGACGGTTACTTCAGCACGGTCAAATCCCCGAATCCGGAAGAGCGCGAGGCTTTTACGCTTGCGATGAAGCTTGCTCAAGAGATTAATGCCGACATTATTATGGGTACGGACCCTGATGCAGACCGCATGGGTGCGGTTGTTAAAAACAACAATGGCGAATATGTCGTCCTGACAGGCAATCAGTCGGGCGCCCTGATGATCGAATATGTGCTCAGTCAATTGAAGGAGCGCGGCCAGCTGCCGGCTAACGGCGTCGTGATCAAAACGATCGTTACCAGCGAGATGGGGGCCGATATCGCTCGTTCCTATGGCGCAGCCGTAGAGAATACATTGACTGGCTTCAAATATATTGGCGAGAAAATGACGGCTTACGAGCAAACGGGAGAGCATACTTTCCTATTCGGCTATGAAGAAAGCTACGGTTATTTGACTGGCGATTATGCCCGCGACAAAGATGCGGTTGTGGCTTCGTTATTGATTTGCGAAGCGGCGGCATACTATAGCAGTCAAGGAAAAACGTTGTACGACGTTCTTCTTGAGCTGTATGCGAAGCATGGCTTCTATCTCGAAGGTCTTGAGTCGCGTACGCTGAAGGGTCTTGACGGCGTGCAGCAAATTGCCGGCATTATGAATGACTGGCGCAACAATCCGCCTGCCGAGATCAACGGCGTGAAGGTGGAGAAAGTGCTTGATTACCTTGGCGGACTTGACGGACTTCGTCCGGAGAACGTGCTGAAATACATGCTCGCCGACGGATCGTGGTTCTGCCTGCGTCCATCCGGTACGGAGCCTAAGATTAAAGTGTATTTCGCCGTTCGCGGGGAGTCCACGGAGCATGCAGCCGAGCTGCTTGGAAAACTCCGCGGAGCCGTTATGGAACGCGTAGACAACAAAGCTTAATCCGCCGAGGCGGGTTATTGTCAGATAGGGATTACATTCGCAAGAGATTGAACGGAGGATTATTGTGCTTCAACGTTGGCAGCAATGGAACCGCAAAGCGATACTCTGGCTGTGGGTTATTGCAATTATTGGCGTAATCGCCGCATTGCCGATCGGTATGAATCGAATGAATATGGAAGCATCCTCGAAATCCGTGGAATACGTATTCGATTATCGCGATCTAGTTGAAATCTCGGAATACCAGACGCGGCCGCAGCAGTTTATCGACGAGCAGTTGGAGAAAATGAAAGGCGCCGGCATTACGACGATGTCCCTGTACGAAAGCTCCCTTAAGGAGCTTTCCCAGGCCGGACGCCTGAAATATTACAGCTCGAAGGATATCGCTCTTCTTCAAAGCAAGCTGGAGCCGGTAGGACAGAACTTTACTTATATTTTGTTCAGTGGCACAGAAGAGGAAGAGAAGATTGGACCAATCGTCCGTCAGGCAATGGATCATGCCGGTGCAACGTACCGTCCTTGGTCCTTTGACGGCCGCAACGGACTTGTTGTTGAAATGCCGCTGCAGTCCGTGCTGCTGCAGCCGATGGATTTTGACCCGATTACGCTTCAGACCCTGCACGACAAAGGTTTTCACATTCTGGCCCGGTTCTCGGACCGCGTGCTGCCTTACGATGAGTCCGCAACGGATGCGCAGCTGGCCCGTCTGAAGGAAGTCGGCGTAACCCGCGTATTGTTTGACGGTGCTGCGGTGAAGGGCTTTAAGGATCAAGTCGAGCTTCATAGCCTTAATTCGTTCGCTGAATTGCTGAACAAATACGGCATGGGTATCGCAACGATCGAGAACTTGAAAAAACCTCAATCCGGCATAAATAAATTAGCATATATTACAAATTATAATATCGTACGCTTGTACTCCCTGTCGGCTGAAGATGCTATCGGCAAATCGCCGGAGGTGCTTACCGACCGCTTCCTGCTTGCCGCGAAGGACCGCAACATTCGGATGTTCTTCCTGAATGCCGGCGTGCAGACAAGCCTGGAGAAGTCGGCCGTCGTAAGCGGTCTGGATAATCTCTATATCACGATGAAGGGCAAGGACGGCCTGGTTCAGCGCATGACCGATGAAGGCTTCTCTCCGAATCTGGCTCAGCCGTTTGACGTGAAGCATCCGTCTTACATCAAGCCGCTTAAGATGGTCGTAGCTGCAGGCGCCGTTGCTCTGATCGCCCTGCTCATTAACGTATTTATCCCAGGTACGCTGATTCCGCTTTATTTGATCGGTCTCGTTGGGGCTGCGGGCCTGTTCCAGATTAACAGTCCGCTTGCCGAGCAGGCGCTGGCGCTTGGAGCCGGCATCAGTGCTCCTACCCTTGCGCTTGTCTGGGTCATGAATCGCGTCTATTCCCGTACCGAGGGCAGCCTCCGCACGGTGGGCGGAGCCGCCTGGAATGGACGAGCCGGCGCTCCTGGCGAAGGCAAATGGGTATTCGAAGGCTTGACGGTAGGTCGCCGCCTTGGCCTTGCGGTGATCTGGTTTATCGTAACCGCACTGATTTCGCTGATGGCGGTGCCTTTTGTCTTTGGTCTTCTGAACAATATTACGTATAGCATGGTGCTGCAGCAATTCCGCGGCGTCAGCCTGCTTCATTTGGCGCCTATCGGCTTAACGGCGATTTACGTGCTGCTCTATACCGGCAATTCTCCGGTACGCCGTATTCGCAAATTTGCCAATATGCCGATTACGGTGTTTATGGTTGTGGCCTTTGTGGTAATTGCCGTAGTAGGTATGTACTACCTGTCCCGGACAGGCAACGAAGGTTCGGCTTCTTCGCTGGAGCTGACATTCCGCAACTGGCTGGAGCAGACGTTTGGCGTTCGTCCGCGCAGCAAGGAATTCCTCTTGGCGCATCCGCTGCTCTTGGCGGGTCTGTTCCTTGCGCTTCGCTACCGTGCAGCGTGGGTGTTCATTATTGTAGGCTCGATCGGACAGCTGTCGATGGTCGATACGTTCGCTCACATTCATACGCCGCTGTACATTTCGATTATCCGCGTATTCCTCGGTCTTGGCCTTGGCGCGATTATCGGCCTGATCTTGATCGGCGTGTGGCAAGTGGTGGAAGGGGTATGGCGTAAATGGTCACCGGGACTGATAAAAAAAATTACCGAATAGTGATTTCCGGCTACTACGGCTTTCACAACAGCGGAGACGAAGCGGTACTCCGCTCGATCCTGCTTGCGTTAGCCGAGCAGGGCGAAGCTAACGGTGTTCAAATTCAGCCGGTCGTGCTGTCGGCCGACCCGGCTTGGACAAGCCGCATGTACGGTGTGGAAGCCGTCCGGAGGATGCACCCGAAGGACGTGCTGAACGCGCTCCGCGCAAGCGACGGGCTGATCAGCGGCGGCGGAAGCCTGCTGCAGGACGCCACAAGCGCAAAGACGATTCCGTATTACACCGGAATCATCAAGCTTGCCCAATGGCTTGGCAAGCCGACGTTTATTTATTCGCAAGGGATCGGGCCGGTGAACCGCCGCTGGATGGATCCGCTCATCCGCTCAAGCATGCGGAAGAGCGCGTATGTGTCTGTGCGGGACGCCGAATCCGCTGAGCTATTGAAGCGGATTGGCGTTGCGGCTGGCCGGATCGAGGTTGTACCCGATCCGGTAATGGGGCTGCCGCTGCCGGCTGGCGCGGCAGCGGGGCGGGCTGCAGCCGCTGCAGGCGAAGCCGCGGCTGTGCCCGTGCTGGGCGTGTCCTTGCGGCATTGGCGCAAGGACGGCGACGATCTTGGCCGCGCGGCAGACGCGCTGGCCGAGCTTGCCAGCCGCCGCCCGGTGCGGCTGAGGTTCTTACCGTTCCATACCCCCGACGATGCGGAAGCGTCGAAGGTGGTCATGGAACGGCTCAGCGGCAGGCTGGCCGGCGGAAGCTCGGCTGAGCTGGCCGCCCCTGGCGACGATCCCCAGCAAATGCTGCTGGAGGTAAGCCGCTGCGATGCGCTGTTCGGCATGCGCCTTCACGCGCTCATCTACGCGGCGAACCAGATGGTTCCGATGCTTGGCTTATCGTACGATCCGAAGATCGATCAGTTTCTTCACCGTCTCGGTCTAACGCCGGTCGGCACGACGGAACAGCTGGATCCAATCGTTTTCGCGGACAGCGCCCAGCGGCTGCTGGACGACGCAAACGGCTGGAAAGAGGAGCATCGCGAAGCGATCGAACGATTAAGACAACAATCGCAGCAGCCAGCGCAACAAATTGCGCAGTTATTGCGTCATACCATATCGAGGTGATTTTCACTTGTCGAAACAAGTTCCAACGGTGCCGATTTACGGAATTCCATTCTCCAAGATGAGCATGGACGAGACGGTCAAATATCTAACAGAAGCAATCGAACACAAGCGCCAGACGCATGTCATTACGGCTAATCCGATTATGGTAATGTCGGCTGTCGAAAGCCAGGATTACTACAAGATGATGAGAAAAGCCGAGCTTATCGTACCGGACGGTGCGGGAGTCGTATGGGCGGCCAATTATGTGGGGACCCCGGTGACAGAACGCGTAACGGGCTTTGACCTGTTGCATCGTCTTATGCAAGAGGGCGAAAAACGGAAATGGACAGCTTATTTGCTTGGCACATCGACGGAAATTATTGAAGCCGCGGCCGAGAAGCTGCAGCTGCAATATCCGCAGGTTCGCATCGTAGGCTGCCGCAACGGCTACTTTGGCCCTGAACAGGACGCGGAAGTAATCGAAGCGGTTCGGCAGGCAGCACCGGATTTACTGTTTGTGGCACGGGGCGCGGATACGCAGGAGCCTTGGATTGCCAAATATAAGAAGCAGCTTGGAGTCCCGCTTATTATGGGAGTTGGAGGAAGCTTCGATATTATTGCAGGCAAGCTGAAAAGAGCGCCATTGCTATTCCAGAAGCTGCGTTTGGAGTGGTTTTACCGGTTATTACAGGAGCCGAAAAGGCTGCCAAGAATGATGGTATTGCCGAAATTCGTCGTGAAAGTGGTTCGCGATAAAGAAAACGTCAAGAAACCACGCCCTACTACGTAATAACCTCCCAAAACCGTTGAAAATAAGTGAAAACGGGATTTGGAGTTTCTTCTTCTGTCGGAGTATAATTCACTTCGGTAGAAAGAAAAAGGGGAGCTGCACAATATGCCAGCAGGCTTACTGTACACACTAGGATTTATCATATCTCTAATAATAGCTCTAGTTATGACACCGCTAGTTAAAAAATTCGCTTTCAAGGTTGGAGCGATCGATAAACCGAACCACCGCAAAGTACATACGCGGATTATGCCCCGTATGGGTGGTCTCGGGATCTATCTTGCTTTCGCGGTCGGATTTCTCATTCTGATGCCGTTCATTCCGGACGGATTGCTGAACCATGAGGGAGAGAATCTGATCCGCGCCGTTCTGGTTGGCGGTACGATGATTATCCTCATTGGCGCGTTTGACGACCGCTTCGAGCTGTCGGCCAAGGTGAAGCTGGTAGCGCAAATCGCTGCGGCTTGCGTCGTGGTATTCGGCTTCGGAGTGAAGATCGACCTGCTGAACGTGCCGTTTGGCGCAACGATGCAGCCGATTGAAGCCTGGATCTCCATTCCGATCACGATTTTCTGGATCGTGGGCGTAACGAACGCGATCAATCTGATCGATGGTCTGGACGGGCTGGCAGGCGGCGTATCCGCTATTGCGATCGGAACCATCCTCGTGATGGCGATCATTATGGGCAATGTGCCGATTATCTTGCTCAGCGTTCTGCTCTTGGGTGGTATCGTTGGATTCCTGTACTTCAACTTCCATCCGGCCAAAATCTTTATGGGTGACTCCGGTTCCTTGTTCCTGGGCTTCTGCCTGGCGATGCTGTCGATGACGAGCTTCAAGCAGATTACGATCGTATCGTTCGTAACCCCGCTGCTTATCATCGGTGTACCGCTGTCCGATACGTTCTTCGCGATTATCCGTCGCCTTGTGAACAAGCGCCCGATCTTTGCGCCGGACAAAGGACATCTGCATCATTGTCTGCAAGAGCTTGGCTTCAGCCATCGCAAGACCGTTCTTATCATCTGGAGTGTGGCTGCGGTGTTCGGCGGATTTGCGGTTCTGCAATCAACCGTCGTGCAATCTTCCTCCGCGAACTGGATTACGTTTATCGTGATCTGTCTGGTGATCTTCAGCCTTCAGATTGGCGCGGAGCTTATCGGTATCGTAGATAAGTCGCGTCGTCCGCTTATCAACTTCTTGAACCGCATGCTTCGCTCGAAGGTCGATGCTAGAAGCTCGAAATAATTATGCTATTCACTCATACAAGTAAGATTAAAGGGTTGTCCGCTCAGGACAGCCTTTTTTTTGTGCGATCATTAAAATTTCTTTATCATTCCAATCTGCCAAATGAACTAACATTTTAGGGCTGGCGGACCGATAACAATGGTACAGAACTATTCTTCGGGCGAAGAGTGTGAGGGAGGAAGGAAATCGGAACATACAGCTTTATTTACAATCGACCTCTAATTGCAATGTCAACCAGTTGGAACCGTCGATCGTTCATTTATTCATTACGCTAACAGCCATTACATAAAGGAGGAACATCGTTTTGAAAAAGCTATTATCCCTTGTGCTGTCACTGGCGCTTCTAATTACGCTGCTGCCGCCGTTTAGTACACCGCACAAAGCATCCGCCGCGGGGACGTATTTTATGTTCAACAACGAGATGTACGCAGCTAAGGACGCACGTATGACTACCGATAAGTACATCACACTGACGGGTACGATTAATAGTGTTGTAGGCAACTCGATCAGCTATAGTGTCTACAATATTAAGAGGAATGATCCGACAGAAGCTCCAGTTAAAAGTATTGAGAACCAGACTTCCAACATCAAGCTGACTGGTAATAATCTCACTGTGACTAACTTGGAACTTTATCCGGGTCTGAACAAGATTACGTTCAAAGGGATATATGGTACGTCAACTGTTACCGAATCCATTTATATCGAATATCGAGATAACCCGTTGTTATATGACTTGACTGCGAATATCCGCGGCGTTCAATATAGCATTCTGGAGGATGCAACAACGATTCTTCAATCTCCAATGTCAGAAGGCAAAGATAGCGAAGATATTTCCATCAGCGGTGTAGCGCCGAATGCAACGAAAGTTGTTGTTGTCATGAATGGCAAGAGCTACGAATATCGGGTTTCCGACTCGGGAGATTATAAGTTTATCGCCTCACCGCTCAATATCAAGGCGGGTAAAAACATTGTCACGATTCGTGTCTCGAATGACAGTCAGACGATCGAAACGACAAGAGAGCTTGCTTTCTATAACGGCAGCGTCACCTTCTACGATGTGAACTTGACAGACGGGACCACTACGGCTGACCTTTCTCAAGGACCGGATCTTTCCGTTGATACGAGTAGTACTGGCTCGTTATCACTAACAGGTAAAGCGATTGTTCCTGTTCAGCAGGTTTCCGATATAGCCGATGTTGTATCGAAGTTTATATTCGCACCTGACGCTCAATTTACGACTACTCCGACGATTACCGTAACCCGAACTACGCCGGATGCAGTAACATACAAACCAACGGACAAATTTATTACAGTCGAGTTCTCGGCGAACCTTGGAAGTATTAACGCTTTTACTGCTGAAAAAAATTACACTTTTAATCTGAAAGGTTATAACGTTGTAAAAAAGCAGACCGAACAGTCCGATACGTTGACGTTCAAGCTTCATAACAGTACCAAGCCCTATATTTACGACGTCAATTATTTGAATGGGTATACGTCCGATATGAGTACGAAGGCATCGCAGCTTCAGTCGCTTGTTGGTACGGATATCGAAAACGCTAATATTTTTGCGCTCCCGATGGGGGTTGAAGTTCTAATCGGCAACTATTCTTCTTTAAGCGGTTCTTATACGGATATTATGAGCCTCGCGAACTCATCGGGCGTTAAGTTAACGGACGGTTTCCGTCAGCTAGGATTTGAACAAGTTGTTTACCGCAATGTTAATGGAGTATCGCGCCCTTTCCTTCGCATATTTATGGAGATATCCAAGATGCCGTCTGCTGGCACGCAGAATCTGTATTTTATGTTGAACGGTGATAAGGATGGCATGAAGCAAGTAGCGGTGAAACTGCTGTATGGTCCTTTTGCGAAGTACGACAGTATTTATGATGGATTAGTTGTTAAGTATGATACAACTTTGGGCGATGATGCAGGGAAGACCTTTTTGCTTAGTCAACTAGGTAAATTTGCAGGACAGTTCTCCAACGTAGCTAATGAGAGTGACATCGTATATTCGAAACAGGCAACTTCAACGAAGCCGCAAACCGTGTATTTCTACTTGAACAATGTTGCAATCGGTTTGACTCAGAATTCATCCTTGTCTCAATTCATGATAGATCCTGCAGACGAGGAACTTGCCTTTAATATTTTGAATAAGACGGGCGAGAATACGATTCGAATTGTATTCACCACTGCGAAGAACAACTACGAGAATACAGTCAAATTTAATATCGTGCCGACTAATTTACCTACTATTCCGGCACCGAATACGGATGGGGTTTATCCATACAGCATCAGCAGGAATGAACCTTTACCCAACGATCCGAATTTTACAAAGGTATCAAGCTTCTTCTCCACGAAGGAAGCTCAAATGAAGGTATATGGTACATTTGCTTTTCTTGACCTGGGCGAAAGACCGGATCTTATCCAGGGTAAAGTAACGGCTTTGGGTGGATCCCAAACCAATTACATTTTGCAAATCAGCTCTCCGAATTTTAAGAGCGATATCGAATGGGATTTGTCGAAGGAATTCACATTGGTGTCCAACGGCACACGAATTCAAATTATAAATCCAAGCACGCCAAGTCAAGATAACACGATACCGAATCTGCAAGTATTCTATGACGTGAACGGCAAGTACTTCTATTTTATCTTGGACAATCAGGAAGTTCCGGATGACGGAAGTTCGCAGATTTATCTGATTACCGTATTTAATACAGGCAAAACCGGTCCCCGCGCGACGTATCGACTGCAGGTGGATCCGATCTCTATCCCTTATACGGTACTCGCGCCTGTCATGGAAGAGCGTAATCTAAATCAGAACTATGTGGATGTAATTATCACATCGCCTGGCGCGGAAACGATGACTATCAACAAGATCGCGGCGAAGAAAGTTAATTATTTGGATTATTCTAATGATCCGGTTAATCCGACGCCTATTGAATCGTTTAAGGTACGCGTAACGGGATTGAAAGAGAATAAAGAAACAGCTATCCCAATTGTCATTACGAGAGGTAAAGACAAGATTACCGATACGCTTAAAGTAAACTATCAGCCTGCTAATATTCCAGGAGCTCAATACACGGAAACAATGGCGACTTCACACAAGGCTTTTAATGGCAGCGTAGCCCTTACTTTTCCTAAGAATACAAAGCTGATCCGTCCTTCGTATAATTCGACGGCTAGCAACTCCAGCCAGATTTACAGCGGTAATCAACTGCTGTTCGGGATTGCCAATCCAACTGACGGTATTGTCAATCGTTATGAATATCGGAAACAGCCTGCGGATTTCTGGCTGGAAAATCAAACCGGTAGTTACATTATGAGCAAATACTTCTCTGAACGGTTTATTAAAGTCAGCCCGCTGTTCTGGATAGACGGTGGACAAGCTGATGATAATAGCACATCTGGATATGACCCTATCACGACGGGATTAGATCCTTATCCGTATCCTTTGGTACAGGGTGATCCGGATAAGCAATTCTTCCTAAGACGCAACAACAATAGAGAAGTTGTTCCTTCTCAGATTGGTTCGTTAACATTGTCCTATGATCCAAGTATCGCGCAGGGAGCAGGTACAGCCGTGACCGTATTCCGTTACGATCCCGTAGAAGATTTGTGGGAGAATATCGGCGGTACAGTTGATGAGAAGAAACATACGATTAAAGTTCCATTCAGCAAATTCGGTTACTATGTGGTAAGCAAGCTTACTTACGGTTATAACGACATCAATGATCATCCTTATGCCCGTGAAGCGATGGAGGCCATTTTCTCCAAAGGGATTATGAACGCTTCAGATCCAACCGGTATCTTTGGAGCTGACCAATATGTGACCCGTGGCGAGTTTGCGCGAATGATTGTTAAGGCGCTCAACATTCCTCTGAATTATGCGGGAACGCAGCATTTTAGCGATGTCATTGTGGATACGAACATTAATCCTAAAGCACTTTATGACTATCGGTTTATAGAAACAGCAGCAAGAGCCGGGATTGTAAGAGGCACACAACCTAAGAGCTTCCAGCCTGATTCAAGCTTGACACGTCAGGATGCTACGGTTATCCTTGCTAAGGCGCTTAACCTGAAGCTTGAGACCAATGCAGCTAAAGCAAAAGCAGCTTTGGATAAAGCTTTCAAAGATTCGGGGAATACGGATTATTACGCTATCCCATCCATTCTTGCCATTCAAAAGAAAGGCTTCATTCAGGGTTCAATGATTGATCCGAATGATAAGAAGGCAGGATATGTATTTGAACCTAGAGCCAGACTTTTGCGCAGTGATGCAGCAATCATAATGGCCAAAGTTATGGCAAACAACAAAACATTGCCAGCAATTTACGCGAATTAATGAGGCAGAGCAGATCGGCTTTTGGCCGGTCTGCTCTATTATTAATTTTTACTAATTACTATTAATTTCTAAAGCAATATTTTCTAAAGTAAGTTTATCCATGGAAAATGTTTTGCAATGACGAGACTGATAGGCCAAGCTATACTAAGTACATACCTAGGGAAGGGTAACAATACATAAACAACCGAATCGAAAAAAAATCTCAGAAGTTTTTTGAACTGAGCGCAACTTTTTGAGCTACTGTGCGTTTAATTACATGACATTGCAAAAACGAGGCATGTAGTACCTTGGGACTACTATTATTCCTGTAAGTGGAATGATTTCTCAACTTCCTCTTTACGCTGTGAGTAGCCCATTGTATAATGTTAAGTGGTAGGTCTTCTCTAGTAATATATTTATATGGTTTTTTCGTAGGTTTACGAGTTTCTGCGACATGTTCTTACATAGGGTTGAAGCATGGAAGCAGACATCATTTATATTCATTTATTAATTTATGCTCTTAACTCGGGGAAGGGGGTGAATCGGCTATGAGAAAAACGAGCAATTCATTTTCTAAACAAAACTCTCAACAACCGAAGGTATTTAGAGG
The DNA here is from genome assembly GCF_003399985.2 of Paenibacillus sp. ATY16. Lineage (NCBI taxonomy): Bacteria > Bacillati > Bacillota > Bacilli > Caryophanales > Paenibacillaceae > Paenibacillus > Paenibacillus sp. ATY16. The sequence goes on from NZ_NMOK02000004.1 coordinate 536,417, forward strand.
AGGAGAAAAAAAGGTTATGAAAAAAAGTTTACTTTCGCTGGCACTCGCTGGCTCCATGCTTTCCGCTTTGGCAGTTCCTGCATTTGCAGCTACTCCATCTGATGTAGTTGGCAAACCAGTACAATCCGCAGTTGAACAACTCACTGCACTGGGTATCGTTCAAGGTTATGCTGACGGTACTTTTAAACCGGACAACACGATCACTCGTGCTGAACTGGCTAAAATCGTTATCGTTGCTACTGGTAACGAAAGTGCAGCAACATTGATGGCTAACACAGCTCCTTCGTTCAAGGACGTTAAAAAAGGTGCTTGGTACACTGGTTACATCAATGCAGCATCTGCTAAAGGCTTCATCCAAGGTTATAACGGCAACTTCCGTCCTAACGACACTATCAAGTTTGAAGAAGTTGTAGCGATCCTGGTTCGTGCTCTTGGTTACCAAGACAAACACCTGTCCGGTTCGTGGCCTTACAACGTCCTGCTTCAAGCTGACACAGTTGGTCTGTTCGAAGGCATTGACGTTAAAAGTGGTACGAATGCTAACCGCGGTATTGTTGCTGAACTGACAGCTAATACTCTCGACAAACAATTGGTATCTTACGATGCTGACGGCAACCTGGTTCCATTGACAAATGGTGTTGATACTGACGGTAACGGCACGATCGACGCTTATGTTGCAAAACCATTCATCAGCAAATTGGGTACATTTGATGCAGCAGACGTTTCTACTTCTGTAGCTTTGAACTCCAATGGTCAAATCAGCCTGAATGGCACTGATGTTCCTACTGCTTCTAGCTTCTTTGTTACAGGCGGTAAAAAACTGTCCGAACTGCTTGGTCATACGGTTAGCGTTCTGAAAAACAAAAACGGTGAAGTTATTGCAGTAACTGATGTTACAGCTGCAAGCAAAATCGTTTCTGTTTCCACTGACGCTGCTACACTGGCAACTGCTGGTGGCGCAACATTCAAAGTAAACAATGGTGCTGCTACTTATACAACTGCACCTGGTCTGAAAGTGTACCTGAACACTAAAGAATTGCCTACAACTCAATCGGGTACTGGTACATCGGCAGTTTACAACTACACTGTTCCTAATGATAAAACCGCTGATTTGATCCTGAATGCTAGCGGTAAAGTTCAAGCAATCGTAATTAGCGATTCTACTGACAACCATGTGTTGAACAATGTAGTTGCATACAGTGGTTACAGCAGAATTTTTGCTAAAGGCAATACTTCTTACAACGTTAAAGTTGATGCTAACACAGCAATCACTCTGGATGGCAAAGCTGCTACACTGGCTGACCTGAAAGAAAATGACGTTCTGAACGTCCTTGAGAATGCTGACCACCTTGCGCTGAAAATTACGGCAACTCGTAACACAGCAAGTGGTAAAATTCAAGGATTCGGTACTGACGTTGACGGTAACGCAACAGTTACTATCGGCGGAAAAGTTTACTCGTATGTTGGTACTCAGGATGCTCTTGGAGCAGCTGCAGTAGGAACTGACTACACACTCTATCTGAATGCTAGCGGTAAAGCTGCTTGGTATGCAACTACTGGCGCAGTTGTAAGTGGCAACTATGCAATCATCAACAGCATTACACCTGATACAACAATTATTAAAGACGGTGAAGTGTCTGAGCATTGGACTAAAGTTGTTTACTTCTCTCTGAAGGATAACACTAAGCAAACTATCTACACTCAACATAATGCAAACTTGATCGTTGGTGGAGTTGAAGTTGGCGAAGGTAAGTTGGTAGAACTGACTTACAATACTGACGGCACTCTTGATCTGGCTTCTGCTGGTGTTAGCGTACTTAAAGCAGGATCTTCTGCTACTGCGGTAACTGTTAAATCGGTATCTTCGTCCGCTCTGACAGTTAACACTCCGGGTCAAGCTAACCCTACTGCTAGCTACCGTCTGGACAGCAGCACAGTTTATCTGAAAGCAACGGTTGATGTAAACAACGTCGACAATTCTTCTGTAACAACTGCTACTGCAGCTGATGTTACTGAGAATAGCGAAGTAGCGATTCAAACTGCTACTAACGGTACTGCTCAATACGTTGTTATTCTTTCGAACAAAGCTGCAGGACTTGATGCAGTTCAAGGTTTGTATGTAAGCAAATCCAGCACTGCTACTTCGGCTACGGATATTACTTATAGCGTTAATGTTAACGTTAAAGGTGAAGTTAAGACTGTTTCCGTAACTAAAGCTGTGTACGATGCATTGACAGTTAAAAATGACATCGTATTGCTGAAAGACGCTGCTACAGGCGATTCGAAATATGATGATGCTAGCATTATTAAAACAAGCAAATCTGCTACAAGACCTACAGATGATGAGGCTACTGCCTTTACTGTAGATCTTAGCAATAACTTCGTTACTGCAACTGTAGGTGGCACAGCTACGAAATATGTTGTAACACCTGCTACACAATACTTCATCTACAAAACAGATGGTACTGTTGAAGCAACTACTTATGCAGACGTACTTGTTGCATGGGATAGCTATGGAACAGATGCAGGTAAGTACACTGTTGCTGTACAAGGCAGCATTAACACTTACAACAATGTTAATGAAGCTGGCGTTATCTACGTCATCGCTCACTAATATTGCAATAAAAAAGAAAGCTGAGAGCTTTGCTCTCAGCTTTCTTTTTATTTTCTAAGAATCGTTCATACATAGTTCATATAAACACGTTATAGTTACTTGTATAGGCGGATTCAGAGTGAAGAGGGCGAAACATTTTTGAAAGTGCCGAAACTTATAGGATTCCATTCTCGTCTATTTAAGTAAATCTAATTATACGGAGTGAATGTGACAATGCGGAAAAGCTTTAAACGATCGACAATGCTCGTATCTCTCTTCGTCGCTTTTGTGATGCTTCTAAGTGCCATTCCGGTATCTTTCGCGGCAGCGACAACGGCATCATCGGTTAATAAGAAGGTGTACATATCAGGTAATTCCTATGTGCAGCTTACGGATGCCAGCTTAATCCCAAGTGTTAACGGCGCTACGGCCAGCTTCACATTTGAATTTTATAACGGAAGCAGCAGTCCTATTAATCTTGTTGATTATTGGGCACGTTTGAAAACAAAAAGCGGCACAAAATATACTCTTACGCTGCTAGACAAAGCAACCAAAAAAACAGTTAGTCCAAAGTCTAGTACAACTCTTACTTTCTACAGTGCGGTAGGCTCGAAAGTAACAATGGATCAACTCATTCTTAACTTTGTGAAATTTGACTTCTCCGTTTCGGGCTATGAGAAAACGATTGGCCAATTTACATTCCCTGCTGGCTACACAAATGACGTAAAGGCCGGCGGTTATCGAGCAGTTAAAGTTGGCGGTTCCAGCGTAAACATGCGAGTTAATAAAACAACGGTAGGCAAGACGGTGGATAATTACTCGGTTAATCTTACTTATGTAGCACGCAATACAAGCCAATTTGGAGTTAATCTCCCGGAGTATAACTACTATATCAAAACATCGGTAGGCCTTTATAAATTGACGTTGAAAGATACGGCTGATCAAAATCTGCTTCTCGCGCCATCGGTACTAAATACAATTGAATTGACAGGCACGATTCCGAACACGGTCTCGACATCAGGATGGAAATTCATTGTTACCCAAAAAGTAACGGCTGCTGATAATACGCAAGTTGAACTGCCTGTCGTTTCTTTTGTAACACCAGTATCCGTTGGCAATACAAGCACTGGCACAGCAAAACAAACATTCACAGATGCTAATGGCACTTATAACGTTGAATTACAATCTGTACAACGCATGCCTTGGAATAATGAAGATAACGTAGTAGCTAAGCTTGCAGTGAAGAACAGTGGTACAACATACCTGCCATTGCCTGATCTTACAGGTACCATGCTGCTTGATGATTCGATTACACTGACTAGCCAAACGGTTAAAAATGCCGGAGATATCAGTATCGCACCAGGCGCTACTACTACGATGACTTTCATCGGCAAACTGCAAACCGGATACAACTGGAAGAAGTTTAAGCTGCAATTAAACGAGAAATCCGGTAATGACACGGTCGAGGTAGCCGAGGTTACAAAGTCTGATGTTACACCAATCTACTCGGTATCATCCGGTAGCGTTTATACTCAAAAATCGATTGGTTCTGAAATGAGCGTCAAAGTAACGGATGTTCGTACTTACAGCGGAGATACAAATGATCTCTATGCCGTGTATCTCGATGTGACAAACAATCAATCCAGGAGTAAAACGATGCCGCAGTGGACTGGATATTTCAAATCAGCAAACGGTAATTATTATGACGTTACTTTTGTGAAAACAGCTACGACAATCTCTCCAGGCAATAAAGAGCAGGTTATCGCTTACACTCAGTTACCTTCTAATGTAAGTCGAGAAGGGCTTCAACTATTAATGGGTGAAGCTATTGATACAAACGGATTGCTTAAAGGTGCAACAGGAACACCCACCGGCTATATTCGTGGGGTTTTGTTTGGAATTCCAGCCGAAACAACAACGCTTAACAACAATAAAGGAATTAAAATCGGCCCTTATACCGTAGATCTTACCCAATTCAGCATCTTTGTTCAAAATGAACTCAATGTTGTTATCAATCTGGCTAGCACAGTTAACCGTGATTACAACTATGATGGATTCACACAATCGAAACTGCAATATGAACTGGTATATGAACCAACTGGTGATGTATTGTGGACGCAAAATGTTAGCCTGGAAGGCAAAGCAGATAACAGCCTGCAATGGAAAGTCGGTAATAATACAAACGAGATTACTCAAACACAAAAAGATAATAAATATTGGAGCAACTATACATTAAATGTGTATGAAGTGTTTAACGGCAACAAGAAGAAGCTGTTCTCCAAAGACGTGAAATTTGCTCCTTCGTATAACTGGTTGGCTGAAACAAACAACTAATCTAGTTTATGAGGAAATTTTAAAGTAAGAAATAACTGGTTAATCCCATTCAAATCTAGTATCTTAATAGAAGATACTAGATTTGTTTGCGTAATTTTGCGTAATTGCGTTAAGAAAGGAGCTTGTCGAAATTGAAGAAGTATGCACTACGGATTGTACTCGCTGTTGTTCTTGTAGGAGCAGGCATTATTGCTGGGGTGAACTGGCCGACAACCCTTGAGGCGGAATCAAATGCGGCAGTGCCAGGTTCTGCCGATGATCCGGTTGTAACCAAGAGCTATGTGGATGAACAGATTGCCAAGGCTGGTTCCGGTTCTAATGGCGGCGGAACAACGCAGCCGGAAACAGGCAGTGCAAGCGCAAAGCTTGAAGTTGTATCTGTCCCTAACGGTAAAATCCTCATTGCGAACGAAGGTACCGAGGTAGTCGTGCGTTCAGGTAAAGCCGTTGTATATAGTACGGACGCGAATGGTATTGCGGATTTAACGGATGGCAAAGATTTAACCAACGGCAAGTCGATCACGGCAAACCATCACATTTTGTTCCCGCGCGCAGGGCGTGGTATTACTACTGCTCCTACCTATAAAGGTTCGTTAACTGTATTGGTACGCGGCAGCTACGTAATTCAATAAGCTTGGATGTTATAGAACATTTTACCCGTACAGTAAATAAGTTATACGCTTCAAACCGCCCGGAAGGACACACAATAAAGCCACGTTCCTAAATATAAATGGAGGTGTTCTTATTATGAGTCGTCGTTCTTCCAACAGAGTGGTTGTACCTGAGTGTAAGGAAGCGTTAAACCAAATGAAGTATGAACTTGCAGCTGAGCTTGGCTTATTTGCTTCTCATGGTGTGAGCGTAGGTGCTGACACAGAGTTTGCAGACGAGCTTGGCGGAGTAAGCGGCGGTACTCGCATTCAATGGCGGGAAGTAACAAGCCGCGATGTTGGTTCGATCGGTGGCAGCATTACGCAGCGTCTGGTTGCCCAAGCCGAAAAAGTGTTAAACGGCTACGTTTAAATTCTAAGCGATTATAAATTTCTTCTTATATATATGGCTTAGAATTATCCGGATTGAAACGCGTTCTGCCGCCTAAGGACGGCGGAGCCGTTTTCACTTTAGCCCGGAAACTTATATTGTATCAAAAATTGGTATCCGTTGACACCAAGCGACATTTTCGGTATTATACTGTTTTAGAGAGTTGTCTAACAACCTTTTCCTACGGGAAAAGGTTCATTTTTTGTGTAGGATGTCTGCACTTATTTCATACTAGCTGTAGGAGGTTGATACGGATGTCTGTAAAAGGTCGTCACTTGTTTACATCGGAATCGGTTACAGAAGGCCACCCGGATAAGATTTGTGACCAAATCTCGGATGCTGTTCTGGACGCGTTTCTGGAAGCGGACCCTTACGCTCGCGTAGCTTGTGAAGTTTCGGTTGCAACTGGTCTTGTACTTGTTATTGGAGAAATCAGCTCCCGTGCTGATTATGTCGATATTTCCGCTATTGCTCGCCGTACCATTAAAGAAATTGGTTATACGCGTGCAAAATACGGTTTTGACTCCAGCACTTGTGCGGTGTTGACATCGCTTAATGAACAATCCGCGGATATCGCGCAAGGCGTTAACGCTGCGCTTGAGAGCCGCGACGGGAAAGACGTTCAGAAGGAAAACGAAGATATCGGTGCCGGTGACCAAGGCCTGATGTTTGGTTTTGCTACGAACGAAACTCCTGAACTGATGCCTTTGCCAATCGCATTGTCGCATCGCATCGCTCGCCGCCTGTCTGAAGTTCGTAAGAACGACACGCTGGGCTACCTGCGTCCGGACGGCAAAACGCAAGTTACAATCGAGTACGTGGACGGTAAACCGGTTCGCGTAGACACAATCGTCGTATCGACTCAGCATGCTGAAGAGATCTCGCTGGAGCAAATCCAAAAGGATATCCTTGAGCATGTTATTAAGCCGGTTGTTCCTGTTGAATGGCTCGATGAGCAAACGAAATACTTCATTAACCCTACAGGCCGTTTCGTAATCGGCGGTCCTCAAGGCGATGCTGGTCTGACTGGCCGGAAAATCATCGTTGATACTTACGGCGGTTATGCACGTCATGGCGGCGGCGCATTCTCCGGTAAGGATCCAACGAAGGTTGACCGTTCCGCAGCTTATGCAGCTCGCTATGTAGCTAAGAACATCGTTGCCGCAGGTCTGGCTGACAAATGCGAAATCCAATTGGCTTATGCCATTGGCGTAGCGCAACCAGTATCGATTAACGTTGACACTTACGGCACTGGCAAAGTATCCGAAGAGCTTCTGGTTGACGTGATCAAAAAGAACTTTGATCTTCGCCCGGCAGGCATCATCAAAATGCTCGACCTTCGCCGTCCAATCTACGCTCAAACCGCTGCTTACGGTCACTTCGGCCGTACGGATGTGGATCTCCCTTGGGAGCGCGTGGACAAAGCAGAGAACCTTAAAGCAGATGCACTTGCTGCGAAATAATTGCTTTCACATCAAAGCCCTTGAATCCTCGGATTCGGGGCTTTTTGTTTACTCTTTTTATCTGGAAAGTGCAACCTTTTCGCGCTGATCCTCGACTAATACCTAGTTAGCCTAAATTTTTCAAGTTGATTTGCCGACAAATAGGGTACAAGTGTATTTAGCTGGGGAGTGATTGCGGGAAATGTTAGTACGAAGCCGATTAAGTTTCATGATAGCTGTCTTATTAGTGCTCCAACTCGTTCTTTCGGGTTGGTCAGTGGACACTCGCGTGGCACAAGCTGCATCAAGCGGACCTATCGTTGTAGGCATGAGTCCAGCGGATAATGCAATTGGCGTTACGCCTGCAAGCGATTTGACGCTGACGTTTGACGAGGCCGTAACAAAAGGTGCCGATTCAGCCGTTATTACCATTTATAACTATAATACAAGCGATATTGTCGAGAGCATTCCGATGTCTTCCTACAAAATCAGACTCGATGCCACAGGCCGCACGGCAACCATTAATCCGGATGCCATCTTAAATGTAAATACGGATTATTACGTGTTGATTGATTACGGCGCTTTTGCCAACGTATCTAACGGTGCTTATTATGCCGGTATTTCCAGTGCGACAACATGGAACTTCAGAACGGCAGCGGTTGTCGATACAACGGGGCCGTCGATCCTTGCGAAGTCGCCGGATTCGGGCGCAACCAAAGTGGCTGTGGACAGTAAAATGATTCTTCAGTTTAACGAGCCTGTCTATGCGGCAAGCGGCAGCGTGACGCTAAGCAGCGTAACGGATACGAAAAATATTCCGGTAACCTCAAGCATGGTGCAAGGCAGCGGTACAAGCACCATCACGATTACGCCAAATACTCCGCTGGATTCCAACGCCGACTATTCGGTTACGATCCCTAGAACCGCTTTTCAGGATGCTGCGGGCAATGCGATGGAATTGGGTGGAGCTTCTTATGTAAGCTGGGGCTTCCGTACGGATCTTGCTCCTCTTAATATCGTCACGGTTACGCCCGCCAATTATGCGACCTCTGTATCCGTCCTGACGGATAAGCTGACCATGACGTTCGACCATAACATTGCGGCCGGAGCCGAAAAGTATATTGAAATCAGAGACGTGAAGAACAACACGACTTTTGCCAGAATCAAAACAAGCTCGTCTCAAGTGGCGATTACGGGAGTGACAGCAACCGTTAATTTGCCGGCAAGTCCTAGGTTTAACGCGAACACCTCTTATTATGTGCTTGTGGATGCAGGAGCTTTTGTCGAGACGGATTCGGGCTTTAATTATCCGTTCCCGGGAATTGCTAATGCTGCGGCGTGGAATTTTACAACCGGGTATGGCAATGATACAACCAAGCCGGCTCTTAAAAGCCTCTTGCCAACAGCAGGCGGTATTCTGACCGCTACAACAGGCAAGCTTGTATTAACGTTTACGGAGCCTGTCTTCCAGGATAGCGGTACGATCGAGATCCGTACGGTAACAAGCGGCACGTTGTTCCGCTCCATTCCGGTTACTTCGGGCCGGGTATCCGGCGGCGGTACGGACACGATTACCATTGACGCAACAAGCGCTTACGGCGGCGAGTCCGCAAAAGCTTTTGTGAATAATACGGCATACTACGTCACTGTCGGAAGCCGTGCTTTTAAAGACGGTGTAGGATTGTATTATGACGGGTTAACGAGTTCATCCAACTGGAGATTTACGGTTACGCAAGATAATGTGAAGCCGACCTTGGTCGCTACTTCACCGGCTAATAGTTCAACCTCGGCTGATCCTAAGGGGACTATGTCCGCCACGTTTAGCGAAGCCGTACAACCGGGCGGCGGACAGATCTGGATTCAGTGCGTGAGCAGCACCAGCAGTCAATGCGCGACACCTTCGGTAGGAACTTCGTTTTCCGTAGATCCGCTGAACAACAAGAAGCTCATTATTACGCCAAACCAGGCGCTGCAGGCAGGAACGGCTTATTATGTCGTTATTGACCCGGATGCGGTAGCCGATCTTGCGGGCAATACGTTTAACGGTATTCAGAACGAATACCAATGGGCATTCAAGACGCTTGGCGGAGATACGACTCCTCCGGCGATATCGAAACTGGAAGCCAACGGATCAACGATTGTAATGACTTATAACGAAGATCTAATGGAGAATTCGATTCCTACGGCAGGAAGCTTCTATATCACGGTTGATGGCGCATACCGCTCCGTTATCGGGGTTTCGGTATCCGGACCAAAGGTCACGTTGACCTTGTCCAGTAACATCGTAGACGGGCAGCAAGTGAAGCTGTCGTATTCCAAGCCTTCGGTTGCAACGCTTGGCATTCGGGATCTTTCGGGCAACCAGGCACTCAGCCTGGCTTCCCAGACGGTAACTACCGCTGTGGACACAACCCTGCCTCAGCTGACGGGAGGAACCGCTGCAGGCGGAATCATAACTCTGATCTTCTCGAAAAATCTGGCTTCGGTCAGCAGCTATGCTTATTCACAATTCAGCGTCTATGTTGGGGGTAATTACTACACGCCAACATCTGTGTATAGCACGGCAAATAAAGTTATCCTAGCTGTGAATACTTCAATCGATTCAAGCTCGAGCGTTAGAGTATCCTACAGCGCCGGATCTTACCCACTGCAGGATGCCGCAGGCAACAAGGTAAGCAATTTCAGCAATTATTCCTTATCAAGCTCGGTAGATACATCGCTGCCCACGGTGCAAACCATTGACGCATACGGTACTTCTATCATCATTACTTACAATAAAACGCTGGATTCGGCCAGAAGACCGTCAACCAGCCAGTACAGCGTGATTGTTAACAACTCGCTGCGCAGCGTAACGCAAGTAACCGTCTCAGGTTCACAGGTTCTTCTTACGGTAAGTCCGGATATTCCAACCGGTTCATCGGTGAAGGTGTCTTATTCCAAGTTATACACAGCTGTGGCTGATTTGTCCGGCAATGAAGCGGCAGCCTTTACGAATGCAACGGCTTCGGTAGGAAACGGTTCGTCTTCGGATACCGGGTTATACGGGGCGGTTGTCAAAGGAACCAAATTGACCTTGTCCTTCTGGAAAACGCTCAGCTCTTCTTATGTGCCTTCCTCCGCCTACTTCTCGGTGAAGGTTAATAATTCGGCTGATCCGGCTACTAATATAACCATTAGCGGCAATACTGCCGTATTGACCCTTGCCAAAGCGCCAGGCGTTGGCGATGCGGTAACCGTTACTTATTACGCAACTTCTACTAACAGCTTGCGTACGTCAGACGGCACGGTTATCAACAGCTTTACGAATGTGACGGTTGCCAATCAGACAACGCTTATTGATTCGCTGCCAGGCGGTTATGAAGAAGCAAGCGGTGGAGGTATTGGATTAACGACATCGATGGCGACGCAGACATCGGATATTTCGCCTGCTGGCTACACAACTACCCGTTATACGATTCAAGCCGATAAGCTGTCTACCGCTTATACCGCAGCAAAAGGCGCGGGAATCAGCAATGCGCGCGTTGTTTTCCAGGTGCCAAGCTCCGAGAGAGCGGCAGTTGTATCCGTTCCGTTAACGGTATTGGAGACGGCTTACCGTTCAAGTAGCGGCGCGTCCTTTGTGGTCCAGTACGGAACAAGTTCTTATGAGATTCCGCTTAGCGCACTAGCCTTCAAGAGCATGGCTTCTCTTATGGGATCGAGCTCAACAACCGGCAACCTTTTGATTAAGATTGAAAAAGGTTCTAACTCCAATACCAGCGGTCTGACTTCGGCTATCAGCAAAGCAGGAGCATCCCTCTTGTCGACGCCGATCACGTTTGAGACCTCGGTCGTGAATGGGACGACCGAAAAGAATCTATCGGAATTTGGCGGCTATGTGAAACGGAGCTTTGAGTCTCTGACGTCCGTGAATGCTACGAACAGTGCAGTAGTATGGCTGGATCCGCAAACCGGCAAGCTGTCGTACGTACCAACCACATTCTCGACGGAGAACGGTACGAATATGGTATCGTTCAAGCGGAAGGGCAACAGCTCTTATGCTCTGGTCAGCGGTTCATCGAAGTTTACCGATATCGGCTCGCATTGGGCGGGTTCAACGATCAAGATGATGTCGAACAAATTCATTATCGAAGGCCGCTCGGGATCCACAACGAAGTTTGATCCGCAAAGCTCCATTACTCGCGCTGAATTCGCGGCTTATATTGTTCGAGGCCTCGGTTTGTCCGGAAGCCGGAGCGATGCTTCGAAGTACAAGGATGTAGCAGGGGGAACCGCTACAGCCGCTTATATCGGCGCTGCTTCCAAAGCTGGTATCGTAATGGGTAATACTGACGGTACGTTTAAGCCAAACAGCCCGATTACCCGCCAGGAGATGGCGGTAATGATGTCCCGCGCGACAAAGGCTGCTGCGGTTACGATCTCGCTTCCACAGTCGGAAACGACTTACCTGTCCAAATTCAGCGACCGGACGAAAGTAGCGTCCTGGGCGAAAAGCGACCTGGCTAAAGCCGTATATATGGGCGTTATCACCGGCCAGACCGAAACCACCTTCGGTCCAACCAAAAACGCTACTCGCGCCGAAGCGATCGTTATGATTAAACGATTGCTCGAGTATGTAGATCTATTAGATTAATTTAATCTATTTAAAAGCCCCGTCGCTGCGACGGGGCTTTTTCTGTCTTCTGGGCCGGCCGGTGGGGATTATGGTGTGATAAGACCCTGCGAGGGTCTTAATGGTAGTGAAAGTAGCTAGTTTGGAGTGGATTAGACCCTGCCAGGGTCTAATTAACCGGGAGATGGCTGACGGAAGCGACAAAATGGTGGGGATGCAGCGTGATAAGACCCTGCAAGGGTCTTAATGGTAGTGAAAGTAGCTAGTTTGGAGTGGATAAGACCCTGCCAGGGTCTTATTAACCGGGAGAAGGCTGACGGAAGCGAAAAAATGGTGGGGATGTAGCGTGATAAGACCCTGCGAGGGTCTTAATGGCAGTTAAAGTAGCTAGATTGATGTGGATAAGACCCTGCCAGGGTCTTATTGACCTAGAGGATGCTGGAAATGGTGGAACCGTGGGGTAGCACGGGAAGTAAAGGTCCCTAAGGGACCTTTAGAATTAGTTAAGGCCCTAGGGGCCTTAAGAGATAGAACCTGTGGGTCATCAGTGGGTGGTAGTAGGCCCACGCGATGACCTATTTTCTTTCGGCCATCCCCCCAAGTGCTGGGGATGGGGCAGGTAGGGGGCGGAGAGAAAAGGTCATTCTGGAGAAACGAAGTGCTCGCCTTTTCAGGACGAAATCTAACGATAGCATCGTTAAATTCAAAGATTTCGTCTGCAACAGCGATCGGAAGAATGACCTTTTCTCGCAGCCTTGCCCTACCTTTTTACCACACTACAGCACGACCATCCTCCCATTTTTATTAAGAAATTTTTATACTCGGAACTTTTCTCCCCTTCTAATAGTCTATAATAGATAGATTAATAGATTAGGAGAGTTGCTATAACGATGAGTAAGGTACATAACAGCAAAGTCCGGCAGACGGGAAGTCTAGGCAAAAAGATCGCGGTTGTCGTAATCGGTGGCACATTGCTGGCTCAGCCAGTCTCGTCAGCTATATCTTTAGACTTGAATCCGTTCCAAGCAGGTACAGCGGCTGCTGCTACGGCAGAGCCATCCCTCAAGCTTCTCCAACAGTCGTATATTACGGCTGGCGCGCAAAGAATGGACTATCTCTGGACGACAACGCGCAGCGGAAAAGCTGCTAAAGCGAATATCCATGTCATTCAAGTCGATCTCACCAATCCTTATGTGAACTTGAACACGATGAGCGGCAAGAACGATACCGTAGGCAAGCTGAATACGGTTATGAATATGACGAAAGAGAACGGCGCGGTTGCGGGCATCAACGCCGACGTGTTTATCACGACAACGGAAGGCTCGCCGATGGGCGCGCAGGTAACAAGCGGAACGCTTATGACCAGCCCGATGCAAATTAAGGGCATGTACGCTTTTGCCGTGACCAAAGACCGCAAGCCGGTCATCGACAGTTATACCTTCGACGGTAAAGTGACGTCCGCAGACGGCTCCAGCTTTACGCTGGCAGGGCTGAACCAGTCCGCTTATATTCCGGAGGGCGGTTCTTCGAACTACAGCCATCTTAACGCTCTCTATATTTACAATAGCGCCTGGGGCGGCGCGGAGCGCCCTAAGAACTCGTCTACGACTCCAACGGAAGCCCTTGTCGTAAACGGAGTTGTTCAGCAAATTTCGGACGGCAAGCCGTTAACCGGGGCGATTCCGGCAGACGGTTATATCCTGCGCGGTCACGGGACTGCGGCACAATTTATTCTCGAGCATTTGCAGGTTGGTCAGTCCGTAACATCCGATTACTCGCTCGTATCCGCCACATCCGGGCAAAAGGTAGATCCTACGTCCTTTGAAATGCTGGTAGGCGGACATACGATTCTCGTTAATAACGGTGCGGCTGCGACTTTCTCCCGCGATATTACGGGCGTAAGCGGCTCTTCCTACGTATCCCGTACGGCGGTTGGTTATTCCAAAGACGGTACAAAGGTTTATCTGATTACAAGCGAGGACTACGGGGACAGCACGGGGCTTAATCTGAAAGAATTGCAGCAGGTTATGGTGAAGCTTGGCGTATACAAAGGGATCAACCTCGACGGCGGCGGTTCAACAACGATGATTGAGCGTCCGCTTGGCGAAACTTCGCTTCGTCTGGCTCATTCCACGCAATACGATACAACGCAGCGCAGCATTTCCAATTCGATTGGGGTATTCACAACGGCGCCGCAAGGCAATCTGAAAGGGATTGCGATTAGCGGTTCGAACGTTCTTTTTGTGGGGCAAAAGACAACCTTCTCGGTAAAAGGCTATGATACGTATTACAATCCTTATGCGGTAGACGGAACGAACGCAAGCTGGGGCAGCACTACGGGCGTTGGCTCGTTCAGCGGCAATACGTTTACGGCTTCCAAGCCGGGCACAACCAACATTACGGTAAAATCCGGCTCCGTAACGGCTACCTATCCGGTTGAGGTTATCGGCAAAGACCAGATTGCGGAGCTGAAGCTCGACACGGCGGCAGGCGTCCTGTCGAAGGGCGCAACGGTGTCCATTCCGGTAAAAGTTACCTTGAAGAACGGCAAAACCTACAAGCTGACCGGCGACTCGCTGCAATGGGAGTTCACTGGTTTTACCGCAACAACAAGCGGAGACACGCTTACGGTTAACTCCGTCAATCCGGGCACGACAACGGGCTACGCGATTGGCCGCTACGATGGATATGGGACTATGCTTCCGTTCACGCAGGGTGGTTCCGAGAAAACGTTTGAAACATTCGAAAATGTATCCTATGCGATTAATCCGCAGGTGACGCCTGCTGCGACAACAACGGGCAGCGTGAAGCTGGTTACGGACCTGCCGGGCCAAACGTCAGGCAAAGCGCTGCAAATTTCCTATGACTTTAGTGCCGGAACTGGTACAAAAGCGGTATACGCGCAGTTTAACGGCAGCTCCGGAAAATCGATCGACGGCTCGCCGGTATCGATGACCATGGACGTATACGGCGATAAGAGCCTTAACTGGCTGCGTGCCGAATTTGTGGATGCCAACGGCACGGTCCACCTCGTAGACCTGGCGAAGCAGCTCGACTGGACAGGCTGGAAATCGGTTAAAGCCGACTTGTCTGCCAAAGGAATGGCGTATCCGGTTAAGCTGAAGCGCGTTTACGTGGTGACAACGCCGGACGGTCAGGATGAGCGTGCCGCAACAGGCGCGGTTGGCATTGATAACATTAAGCTGCAATATGCGTCTTCCACGACAACACCAACTAAGGGCCATATCGAAATGACGATTGGCAAAAAATCGGCCGTATCCAACGGCAAGACCATTGCAATGGAAGTAGCTCCGTTCGAGACGGGCGGTACGACTTATGTACCGATTCGGTTTGTAACCGATGCGATGGGCGTTACCCTGAAATGGGACAATAAGCTCAATCGCGTCACCGTTCTGAACGGTTCGAAAATGCTTGAAATGGTTATCGGCAAAAAGGAAATTAATATCAACGGCGCGCTCTCCCAGACGGAAGTTGCTCCAATGATCAAGAACGGAAGAACGTTGATTCCGATCCGTCTCGTTTCCGAAAAATTGGGTCTAAAGGTCACCTACGATAACAAAACGAAAAAGATTGCCATCGATTAATGGTGGACGAGCGGCAACCAACCTGTGTTATGATAAAGGGGAATAGCCTTTAACAAGGTGAAACGGCCTCGCTTTCCTTGGAGAGCGGGTGGTGTTTCATTCCGAGAATTCTAAGCGCTATTTATAAGGTGAAACTTATATATTCTTAGAATTTGAGAAAAACTTCTATCGAAGTACTTCGAAGATGAAGGGCCGCGTTTCAGTGGTAGTTTTTATCCCCAATCAGAAAGCTAGTTTTCGAGTTCGAAAACTTATACTTTCTGATGTGGTAAGAAAGGTTGCCGATTGTTTTGGACCAGCACATAGTCGATATTAATAGAGTGATTACGAATGCGATCTCCGTCATGGAGGACAGCAAACTGCAAATTTACGAAATATGCGAATCGGCGCGCCAGGAGCTTGAATCCCTTGGTCAAGAGCTCGAGATTGTACTGGCGGAAACGTTAACGACAATCGAAAGAGTAGACCAACTGGAGCAGGACTACCGGCGCGCTCGCATTCGACTGACTGAAGTTAGCAAAGACTTTGTTCGATATAAAGAAGAGGACATCAAAACCGCCTACGAGAAGGCGACTCAAATTCAGCTCGATCTGATGGTCTACCGGGAGAAGGAAGCGTATTTGAAAACTCGCCGGGACGATCTGCAGAAGCGGGTCCGCAATGTCGAGAAGTCGATCGAGCGGGCGGAGACGATTGCCTCGCAAATCAATGTGGTGCTCCAGTATTTGTCCGGCGACCTGAACCAGGTATCGCGCATATTGGAGTCGGCGAAGACGAGACAGATGATAGGTCTAAAAATCATCGTGGCGCAAGAGGAGGAACGGAAGCGAATTTCTCGCGAAATTCATGACGGACCGGCTCAATCGCTTGCCAATATCGTGCTTCGAACAGAAATTGTGGAAAGAATGCTACTAAAGAAGGAATTTCAAATGGTGCAGGACGAATTATTAGATCTGAAAGGTCAGGTTCGTTCCGGACTGGAGGAAATAAGAAAAATTATTTTCAACCTGCGTCCGATGGCCTTGGATGATTTGGGTCTTGTACCTGCACTTCGCAAGTTCGCTCACGACTTTGAAGATAAGACAAAGATCCGGACAATCTTTGAGCTTAACGGTAAAGAAGTCAGGATGCCGTCAGCCATGGAGGCTGGTGTTTTCCGTCTCGTTCAGGAAGCGTTCACCAATGCACAGAAGCATGCAAGAGCATCCTTTGTTACGCTGGAGGTTGCTTTTACGACAGAGACGGTCACGATTACGATCGTGGATAACGGTATTGGATTCCATAGCGAGCAGGCGGAAGCCCATGCGCAGAGCAACTCTTCTTTCGGCTTGATTGGCATGCGCGAGCGTGTGGATCTTCTTGAAGGGAGGATGGAAATCGACTCAAAATTAGGACAAGGGACGAAGATTATAATCAACATCCCAATTACCGTAGAGAGTAGAAAGGAGTAAGATGACGATGAACCAGGCTGCGCCGGGAAGTAAGCGCAAGATAAAAGTATTGCTAGCGGATGATCACCAACTTTTCCGCGAAGGGCTTAAACGGATTTTGAACATGGAAGACGATCTCGAGGTCATTGGGGAATGCGGAGACGGCATACAAGTGCTCGAGTTTTGCAACCACACGATTCCGGAAATCGTGTTAATGGATATTAACATGCCTATCGAGAACGGCGTTGTAACGACCGAGAGGCTGAAGACGATTTTCCCTGACGTAAAAGTCATTATTCTGTCCATCCATGATGATGAAAGCTACGTATTCGAGACGCTCCGCAAAGGGGCCACCGGCTACTTGCTGAAGGACATGGAAGCGGAGTCGCTTATTAACGCGATCCGTTCCGTCGTGAACGGGCATGCTTATATTCACCCGAAGGTGACAGGCAAGCTGATCAATCAGCTCCGCCGCATGACTTACCTCGATGAGATGGGCGTGATTTCGGGCGCTGCGGCTGGCATGGAGCCAGGCGTGAAGTTCATAGCGGGCGAAGACAATCCGCTGACTCGCCGCGAGGCGGAAGTGCTGCGTCTTATGGCGGAAGGCAAGAGCAATAAGATGATTGGCGAGTATTTGTTCATTAGCGAGAAAACCGTTAAAAACCATGTAAGCAGCATCTTGCAAAAGATGGAGGTTGACGACCGCACGCAAGCGGTTATTCAATCCATCAAATATGGCTGGGTAACGCTGTAGCCGGGCTAGCTTTTTTCACACGCGAAGTGCGCTGGGCCTAATCGGCGCGCAGGAGGCGAGGGGCTCGATCGAAGGCAGACCAAAGCTGCATGCGAGAGGCAGGAACCCGGTGAAAAGCGGCCCGCCATCAGGCGGCCGAAGTCAGATCAGGTCTGGTTACAGGTGCATAATAGAGTCCCGTGTCGTAGACGCGGGATTTTTTGTGTTTTCTGGGGGTTGGGGGCTGGACATCGGCCCGAAGGACTCGATAAGACCCTGCGAGGGTCTTATTGGGGAAGAGAGTAGCTAGTTTGGGTGGAATAAGACCCTGGTAGGGTCTTATCGAATGAGAAGTGGCGGTTGGGAGAGAGAATATGGCTGGGTGACGGTCAGATAAGACCCTGTGAGGGTCTTATTGGGTAAGAAACTAACTAGTGTAGGTGGGATAAGACCCTGCCAGGGTCTTATTAAATGGATGTGGCAGTTTGGAGTAGGGAAAAGGTGGAGTCGCGGATGGATAAGACCCTACGGGGGTCTTATAGAGGGAGAGAGTAGCTAGTTTGGAGAGGATAAGACCCTGGTAGGGTCTTATCGACTGGGAAGTGCTGCTGGGAGAGTGAATATGGTGGGGTGACGGGCAGATAAGACCCTGTGAGGGTCTTATTGGGTAAGAGAGTAGCTAGTGTAGATGACGTAAAATAGTCTGTGTACCAAGATC